>DAIOSV010000009.1:16766-51963 GCA_036752345.1 Bacteroidales bacterium
CTGAACAGATAAGTGTACCTCCGTCAACAATGCAGGTTTTAGCCTGAATAGCACCATTGTTTGTGAGTTTTCCATATACAAAAAGTGTATCGTCAATGGTAAGAGTAGTGTTGTTTACAACCTCAGAGTCTTCGGCAATTGTAAACTTTTGAAACCTTTGGGGAGTTTCATAGAAGATTGGTGTTTGACAAAATACGTCAAGGCAACAATATTCCCAGAGGAATAATAGTAGTAATTTTTTCATTGTGCGTCGGCTTAAGACGCACAAATATAAAAAAGAATCTCTTTTTACGAAAGAATTTCAGTTCTTTCAAATTGTGCAAGACGGTGCTGTACGGAATAACCTTTGCGTGGCGTGTAATTGATTCTGCCGTCGGATTCTAAGTATTCCACAACGTGGTTGAATCCAAGCATGGAGGCATTAAGAATTCCAGCACGAGTAATATATACGTTGTTTATAGTGGTACCAACGTATTTATCTATTACTTGTTTGAGATACACAGTTTCCATTTGTTGCATATACCAGCGAATAAATCGTTCTTGATCTTGGGGAGGAAATGTTTCCAAATCAAAGTGATAACGAGCATATCCATTTTCGGTATATGTTGTGTCAAACGACTCATAAATAGCTTGAACTTGTTCCTCGCTATATCCAAATTCCAATAGGGCTGAACGACTTGCCTGGTATTTACCTACCGTTTTGGTCTTATTAGCAACATCGTATTTTTGACGAGATTCAATGTGAGCTATTTTTTTGTAAAGGTCTCTGTACTCAATATAATCCAATTCAATTTCTTCAAGACTGTCTGTATCACTTATGTCTTTGCTGTTTTCTCCGATTAATGTTGGTATCATTAATAGTAGGGAGAACATAATCGTTGTAAGTACCGCCTTTGAGTTCCTGATATTCAATGTTTTACGCATAATATCTTCTTTAAAAGCTAGGCAAAGGTATGTTTTTTTTTATTAAATCAAACTTTTTTACAAAAACTTCATATATTTACCCTTTTGTTCGTTTTTGAATAAGGATACAATCTTTCAATTATATTTTTTACGTCAACAACAAAAAAAGGCAGTTCAAATTGGAACTGCCTTTACTTTTTAGCGGAAGAATATTGTTAGTCTTTATTCTCTTTTTTACTTTTCTTTTTGCTTTTGTCTTTAGTTGCTTTATCTGAAGATTCAGGTTTTGCTGAATCTACGGTTGTGTTGTCAGTTGAAGGTTCAATTTTGATAAGTTGAATTTCAAAAATCAACGTTGAACAAGGTTTTATTGTGTGCATATCTGACATCCCGTAGCCTAAGTCAGAAGGTATGTAGGCAATATATTTTGAACCTTCAGTCATTAGTTTTAAAACTTGTGAAAATCCGGGGATTACCGCATTTACCGGGAAAGTAGCAGGTTCGCCTCTCTCTATTGATGAGTCAAATACTGTTCCGTCAATGAGAGAACCTTTATAATGAATAGTAACTTTATCGTTGTCTGTTGGGTGGATCTTTCCTTTGCCTATTTCAATGACTTTGTATTGTAATCCGTTTTCGAGGGTTACAACGTCTTTGTTTTCTTTATTTTTCAATAAAAAATCAGAGTTTTTCAAACAAAATTCTTGTGTTTGTTTTTCTTCTTGAGCTTTTAATTTTGTTGCATATCGTTGCATGATGCTCATTGCTGAATCAACGGGAATTAAAGTTTTGTTGTTTGCGTTGATGAATTGGTATAATCCAAGAGCATAACTTTCTACTGAAAGTTCTCCGTTGTTCTGCTTTTGTAAATTTTGAGCATTGAGAATTCCCATAGCATACGAAGCACTATCTTTTTCTGTTTTGAGTGTTTGTGCCGAAGCAATTGTTGTGAACAATACCGACATTAAAAGGATTGTGATTTTTTTCATTATGATTTTATTTTAGAGATTGTTTTTTATTGTATTAGTCCGAACCAAACGGTAGGAATGGTTTTTGGGACTGTTATTTCTTTATCAAAAATTCCATAGACTGTAGCGCCACTGCCACTCATAGAAGCATATACAGCCCCAAGTTGATACATAGTTTCTTTTAATTGTCCAATTTCAGGATGAGCAGCAAAGATAGTTCTTTCAAAATCATTTTGTACTATACCATTCCATTCTTTGGGATTTTGTGGTAATACTTCAATTAGTTTTTTTTCTGGTTTTACGGGAACAATTCCTTCGTATGCTTTTGCGGTACTTACCGCTATGTTTGGTTTTGCAAGTAAAATCCAATAGCCTTTCAATGAAAGTTGTATTGGTTTCAATAATTCACCTCGACCTTCGGCAAACATAGGCTTATTGTGTATAAAGTATGGGCAGTCGCTACCCAATTCCAATGCCATCTGCTCAAGTTGTTCGGTGGTTGCACCTACCGAGAAATAGGAATTGAGCGCTGAAAGCATAAAAGCCGCATCGGCAGAGCCTCCGCCTAATCCTCCGCCAAAAGGAATGTTTTTGTAAAGTATAATATGAATAGGAGGTATGTTGAAGTGCGATTTGAATGTGTTCCAAGCTTTTACGCAGATATTTTTTTCGAGCGGTGTGTCTATTTGTATACCTTCGTTTTCAAAGATTAATTCTGATGATTCTAAAAATTCCAAACAATCGCAAAGACCATGAATGGGGTAAAATATTGTTTCGATATTGTGATACCCATCTTGGCGCTTTTCGGTAATGTGAAGCCCTATATTGATTTTTGCATTTGGGAAACAGATCATACCATTTAGATTTGAAGGTCAAAAGTATCTTTGAGCTTGTTTAGTAGAGGATTTTCTTTTGACAATTCATCAAAACTATCTTTGTTGCTCAATATTTGCTTTACTGTATTCGGTTGAGAAGTTTTTTCTTCGGCGGGTTGTCCTTTTTCCGGGGCAACTTCTTGTTTTACCGGATTAACAGGTTTTGGTTCTTCTTTTTTGGGAACTATTACCGGTTCAGGTTTTGCCTGTGGAGGTATAGTAGGTTTAGCATTTTGATTTTGTTGTTTTACAACTGGTTGTGCAACTATTGGTTGTTCCGTCGTTGTTGGAGTTACGTTAGTTTTTTTTTTAATATGTTGCTCAATTGCAACAATGCTAATTCAACGTGAAGTCGTTTGTTATTGCTTTCTTTATAGTTTTCATCAAACTTTTGAGCAATGCTTAATGCATTGAAAAGAAATTCTGGTGGACATTTTTGCGCTTGTTCGGTATAGCGTGTTTTTGTTTTTTCACTTACTTCTAATAGTGGCAATGTTTGAGCAACTTTACTTACAAGTAAATCTCTAAAGTGGCTACACAAGCCAAGAAGGAAGTTACGTTCATCAAATCCTTTGTTAAGAATTTCATCAAAAAGCACCAATGTTGAAGCATAATCAGAATTGAGGAAAAAGTCCGTCATTCTAAAGAAATACTCATAGTCGAGTACGTTCAAGTTTTCAATGGTGTTTTGGTAGGTAACGTTTTTACCTGAAAAACTTACTATTTGGTCAAAAATAGACAATGCATCACGCAAACCACCACGAGCTTTTGTGGCAATGACATTGAGTGCTTCCGGTTCTATGGTAATACCTTCTTGTTTTGCAACAAATTCAAGGTGTTTCACCATGTCGTCTATTTTGATACGATTGAAATCAAAAATTTGGCAACGAGAAAGAATCGTTGGTAAAATTTTATGTTTTTCTGTTGTCGCTAAAATAAAAATGGCGTGTGCAGGTGGTTCTTCCAATGTTTTAAGAAATGCATTGAATGCTTGTTGTGAAAGCATATGAACCTCGTCTATAATGTAAACGCTATATTTTCCAACTTGTGGCGGTATGCGCACTTGGTCAATCAGTTGTCTAATGTCGTCAACCGAGTTGTTTGAAGCTGCATCAAGCTCTACAACATTGAATGAGGCAGAGGCATTGAACGATTGGCACGAATCGCATTCGTTGCACGCTTCAATTTCTGGTGTTAAATTTTGGCAATTGATAGTTTTTGCAAAAATACGAGCACACGTTGTTTTTCCTACGCCACGCGGACCGCAGAAAAGATACGCATGTCCAAGATGCTTAGAAGCAATAGAATTTTTTAGTGTACGGGTAATTGATTCTTGTCCTACGACAGAAGTAAACGTTGAGGGTCTATATTTTCGAGCAGAAACTAAGAAATTTTCCATAACATTACAAAGATACAATTTTTCTCTTTTGAACAACGTCAATACGACATTTTGAGATTAAGTTTTTTGTTTTTTCTTCTTAGCTGCCGGAAATAGTACATTATTAAGAATTAATCGGTATCCTGGCGAATTTTTATGATAGTCGAGATTTGTTGGCTGGTCGCCTACATAGTGTCGGTAATCTTCGGGGTCGTGTCCGCCGTAAAACGTCCATGTGCCTTTGCCATACGAACCATGAATGTATTTCGCTTCATTAGCTGATTTGGTTTCTCCCATAATTACCACGGTTGGCTTTATGAGTGACTCGTTGAATGCAGTGGTTTGTCCCATGAAACCTTTGATTATCATGGTATGATTTTGACACAGCATGGTAGGAACGGGGTCCCATTTGGCAGAAAACTCAAAGAGGGTAAAAAAGTCGGCATTCTCATTGATTTTGCGAGTGTCTGTCACATCTATATCGGAGTATTCGTATTCAAGAGGATTTTGGTGCAGAGTGAAATTTTGAAATGCAAAGCATTTTGAAAAATCTATTTTTTTTTGTGCTTGAGGGTCGGCCGGGTCACCATCAAACATGCTTTCGCATATGTCAACACCATCGGCCGAAAGTGCAATGTCAAAGGAGTCAGTGCCTGAACACATGGCAAAAAGGAATCCACCATTTTCTACAAATGCTTTAATAGTTTTGGCTACATATAGTTTGAGGTCCGAAACTTTTGAAAAACCAAATGAGGCAGCTTCTGCTTCGGCATTTTTTTGTTGGTCGCGATACCATTGTGCATTTTTATAGCTGGCATAGAATTTCCCGTATTGCCCTGTGAAATCTTCGTGGTGCAGATGCAGCCAATCATATTTTGACAATTCTCCTTTTACTATTTCTCCATCATAAATTACGGTGTATGGAATTTCAGCATAGGTGAGGGCTAACGTAACTGCATCGTCCCACGGAAGTTTGTCTTTTGGAGAATACACGGCCATTTTCGGTGCTTTTTCAAGTTTTACATCGTCCATGTTTACATCATCGGATGTAACTTCGTTAATGATAGCGGCTACTTTTACATCAGCTATTATTTCGTATGAAACACCACGAATGTCGCACTCGCTTTTAATTTCTGGGCTATATTGTATAAGAAAACTGCCTCCTCTATAATTTAACAGCCAATCTACTGTAACATTGTTTTGCAAAACCCAATATGCAATGCCATATGCTTTTAGATGATTTTGTTGTGTCTCATCCATTGGAATTAAAAATCCCAATGCTGCACATATTTGATGCAGAATAAGACAGAAACCAAAAACAAATGTTTTTTTCATATTAAAATGGAGAGTCACTTAACGATCCAGAAAAGTTAAACGGATCGTTATTGTTGCTATTGTTCATTTGAGAATCAAAAATCATGCTTTGGTTATTAGCGTGATAATCGCTTGCGTTAGGTATCACCGTATTTGCATGGTCTGTGAATTTCATAAATTCTCCTTCAAAGTCAAGTTCAACACGTCCACCGGCTCCATGACGGTTTTTCTCCACAATGATAATTGATTTTTTAGAAATATCATTCCCGTCGGCATCTACATCGGAGCGAATTGCTTTGGCAGGGCGGTGAATGAATATAACCATATCGGCATCTTGCTCAATGGCTCCAGATTCACGCAAGTCGGAAAGTCTCGGTTCTTTTTCTGCACCTTGTGCACCTTGTCGTCCTTCTACTGAACGGTTTAATTGCGAGAGGGCAATAATTGGAATTTGCAAATCCATTGCAATTTCCTTTATGTTTCGAGAAATGGTACTTACTTCTTGCTCACGACTAAAGTTGCCACCTCGAGCATTCATAAGTTGTAAGTAATCGACTACGATGCATTGAACGCCTTTCCTTTCTACTAGTTTCCTACATTTTGATTTAAAGTCGTAGATTGACAATCCAGGGGTGTCGTCAAGAAATATAGGAGCTTTTATCAATCGTTCTTTTGCTGTCTCTAATTTATCGAGTTGCGTATCGTCAATTTGTCCTGTGCGGAGGGCGTTTTGTTGAATTTGAGCTTCGCTCACAAACAAACGTGTTGCTAATTGTTCGCAACTCATTTCAAGAGAAAACATTGCTACCGGAACGTTATAGTCAACAGCCATGTTGCGAAGCATTGTGAGTACAAATGCTGTCTTTCCCATACCCGGACGGGCTGCTATAACTATCATGTTGCCTTTTTGCCAACCTGATGTGATGCGGTCTAGCTCTGAAAAACCTGAAGCAATACCGGTGAGTTTTATGTCTTTCCCTTTGATATCAACAATATGCTGGAAAACGCTTTCTGCAATTTGTTTTATGTCTTGTACCGTACGGCGATTGAAGCCTTGGTCGGTAACATTCATAACTTCGCGTTCCGCATAATCGGTAAGGTCGGCAAGCTCGCAATCGGGAGCAAATGCTTTTTCGGAAATTAAACCGGAAACTTTGATAAGTTCACGTTGTATAAATTTTTGAACGAGAAGTTTTGCGTTGTGTTCAACGTGAGCCGAAGAAGATACTTTCATGGTGAGGTCGCTAATGCAGGCAGGACCACCTATTTCTTCAAGTTTTTCTTCGCCTTGTAATTTCTCTATCACCGTTATAAGGGTGATAGGATTATTATTTTTGGCCAAATTCTCCATGGCTCCGAAAATAATCTGATTTTTAGGTGTAAAGAAAACTTCTTTTTTAAGAAGGTTCATTACATCAGAAATCGCGTCTTCACTGAGGAGAATTTGTCCCAGAACTATTTCCTCTAATTGCTCAGAGTGGGGTGCTGTTCGGCCTCCGTAATCGACTTTTACAATCGTTTCTCTTTCAAAATTTTTTTGTGCCATGTTGTAATTATTTTAAGCAAAAATAGGTAACTCTTTTGTGGTTACAAAAGTAAAATATGAACAAACAATCGTTGAGTATTTGTTTAAAACGACTTCTAATCCGCAATGGTAGCATCTGAAAACGAAAAACCGTTCATAAACTCGTGAATGGTCATTCTTTTCTTGCCTTCTAGCTGAATTTCAGTAGGTTCAATGAACCCATTAGAAGTCGCAATTGCAATAGAAATATTTTTTTCAACAATGTGTCCGGGAGTATGATTATGCGTTTCTATAGTGTATTTCGCAGAAAATATTTTAAAGACAGTGCTTGTCTCTTTTTTGCGCAATAGAGTCCACGCTCCCGGGTATGGTGATATTCCCCGAATAAAGTCGTATATACTTTTTGAGTCCTTGTTCCAATTGATTTTACAGGTGTCTTTGAAAATTTTTGGAGCGGGTTTTAAATTTGTTTCGTTAGAAATTAATTGCTCTTGTGAAATACCATTAACAGAACCGTTTTCAAGTAGTTTGAGGGTCTCTAATAACAATTGAGAACCGCTTTCTTGAAGTTTGTCATGAAGTGTTTCAGCTGTTTCGTCGTCGGTAATGTCAACTTCTTTTTGCAACAAAATGTTTCCCGTGTCAATCACTTCATTGATGAGAAAACTGGTAACGCCTGTTTTCTTTTCTCCATTGATTATAGCCCAATTAATAGGAGCTGCTCCTCTATATTGTGGCAATAGTGATGCATGAATGTTGATGGTTCCGATTTTTGGAATTTGCCATACTACTTTTGGTAACATTTTGAATGCAACTACCACAATTAAATCAGGGTCGTATTGGCGTAGCGTATCAACGAATTCTTCTGACTTTAACGATTCGGGTTGTAGTATTGGTAGATTCTGTTGTTGAGCGTATAGTTTTACTGCCGATTCACTGAGCTTTTTCCCTCGTCCTGCTGGTTTATCTTGTCCGGTAACGACCGCCACAATATTGTAGTGCTCCTCTAGCATAACTTGTAGAGGACGTACCGCAAAGTCGGGATTTCCCATATATATTATTCTCAGCGGCCTACCCATTTCTACGTTTTCTAAGGATTCTTGTTAAAATGTTTTTATTATTGCGTTCTGCCTCTTCATCTTCTGTATAGTAGCCATTGTTGCTCGTATTGTAATTACAATATCCGGCATACCCGTTATGGCTATTTTTTACATCATTTAAGAGAATGCAAAGATTTTTGATTTGTTTCTCTTTCGCTAACAAATTAACTAGTGAGATTGATTCTATGTTGGTGTAATTCTCTCTCATAACGAAAATATTGCAATCGGCAAATTGTGAGATACCAACAGTATCAGCAACCAAGCCAATCGGTGGGGTATCAAGAATGATGTAATCGTAACCTTTTTGTTTACAGTTATTTATAAAGTCTGTAAATTCTTGACTTTCAATAAGCTCTGCCGGATTTGGAGGTATAGGACCTGCTACAATTACATCAAGGTTGGGAATTTGTGTATGAATGGTAACATCGTCAAGGCTATCACGACCGATAAGATGCGTTGTAACACCAATATTATTCGAAATGTTGAGCATTTCTGCAAGTCGAGGTTTTCGTAAATCCAATCCGATGATTAATACTTTTTTGTTGAGCAACGAGAGTATTGCAGCTGTGTTGAGAGCACAGAAAGATTTTCCTTCGCCCGAAATAGTTGATGTTAACGCAATAATGTTCGTTTTGTCGGTATTCTTTATGAAGAAAGGTATATTTGAACGTATACCTCGGAACGATTCTGCGATAGAAGATTTTGGTTTAGATTTTACCGGAATTACATCAGTGTAGCGATTATGGATAACAGAACCAATGATTGGGAGGGTTGTCTTTGTTTCTATATATGATTTCCCTTTAATTGTTTGGTCTAAAGAATTAATGATAATAATGATAGTACAAGGAATGCAGATACCTAAAAATAGGGCGAGTACGCATAATAGTTTTAGGTTAGGGAATGATTGTTCTGCATTTTCACGGCGAGCAGAATCAACAATTTTAATATCAGAAATATTTGCTGCTTTTGTTAAGCCAATTTCAGCACGTTTTTGAAGAAGAAAATTATAGACTGAGTTGTTTACATCGAATTTGCGTTGAATACTTATAAGTTCACGTTCGGTGCTTGGCAACTGTTGTATTTGACTATTAGTTTTGTCTATTTCTTTTTTTACCTCATTCAATTCCAATTTGGTTGATTCTATCAAACTATTAATGTTGTCAATAAGAGCAGAAACAGTTTGCTCTATTTTCATGTTAATGATTTGTAGATTTGGGTTGTCAGGAGTTGCGCTATAGGTCAAAACTTGCTTGTCGGTGTAGAGTTTGTTTAATTGTGAAATTAATGAATTCAGCAACGGATCTTCAATCCCGGTAATTGACATCATTTTTATGTTGTCAAGTCCATTTCCCGATCTTAGAGATTTCAGCAAATAGTTGTAGTATTTAAGTCGAATATCCATTTGCGATTTGTCGTTCTCTTGTTGTTCTGCCTTTTTGTAGAGCAAAGAACCTTCATCACTCAAGTTTACAATCTTGTTATTGGAACGAAATTCTTCGAGGTTTGATTCTACAAAAACAAGTGAATCAGTTATTTGTAAAAGTTGTTCGTTAATGAATTGTTCCGATTTTTTTGATGTTTGGTTTTTATCTTCAAGATCTTGTTCTATACACATATCAACAAGTCCGTTCAAGAAAATCATTGCTTTTTCGGGAACGTTGTCGGTAATTGAAAGATTAACGATAGTTCCTTTTCGAGAGTTAGCTTCAACAACAAGATTTTTCTGATATTTTTTTGTCAGCAAGTTGTAATTGTTGATGACGAATCGAAATGAGGATTGGTGTTCTTGTATTTCCTTTATATCAAATTTGTCAGTTTTACGTAGTGTAAAGCGATACGTAGAGTCTTTGTACTCTTCACCCCAAACTAGTTTTTCTTCAACATTGCAAGAATTATGTTTAATTGACAAAATATATTCATTGTCAGAAACAATATCAACATTGATTTTTTCCGGAGTATATTCTTTTATGTTGTTGTAGTCATTGTATGAAGTGTCTAAATCAACGTAGAAAGGGCAATTGTCGTAGATTTCAACATCATGTACACGTCCGTTTACAAAATATGAAATTTGGAAATCAAGTTTTTCCAATGTTTTTCGAATCAATGAGTATGATTGCAATACACCAATTTGGTTGTCTATATTTGTGGTACCGGTACTCGTTCCTCCAAAATCTTTAAGAAGCGATGTCATGCTACCCAACGCATCTTCTTTTTCTACTATAATGATTGACGATGAAACTTGGTATTCTTTAGTTGTGTATCGGTAGATTAAAAATGCGAGAATACCACATATAATGCAAGAAAATGCTATCCAATGCCACTTTGATAGTAAAAGTTTTATGTACGCAATGATATCTATTTCGTCTTCTAATTCTTGGTTTTGGTCAATAGTTGTCATATGCAATTATTTAAGTACAGAGTTGAAGAATGTGAGTGTTGTAACTAAGGTTGTTAAACCTGAAAATACCAATGAAATTGTAGCCGTATTTAAACGGAATGCCCGCAAAGGAAGGGGTTCTACAATCACAATGTCGTTTGGAAGTAAATAGAACTGTTCGGTAGCTATGGTATTTTCTTTTGTTAAATCAACGCGGAAGGTAATGTTTTCATTGTTAACGGTGCGAATTATCATAACACTTTTTCTGTTTCCGTAATCGGAGATGTCTCCTGCTAGAGCGAGCGCTTCAAATAGGTTGATGCTGTTACGTAAAATGCTGTATGTGCCGGGACGATTTACTTCACCCAAGACTGAAATTTTGGTATTCAGAAGTTTCAAAATAACTGTTGCATTTTTGAAATACCCATTAATTTTTTGTTGTACAAGTTGTTCTGTTTGGCTGATTGTCATTCCAGCAACCTTTATGGTGTCAATAACAGGAAGGCGAATGTATCCTTTTTCATCAATCGTATATCCTTTCAATGTTGTAGAAACTTCACCTGTTGTATTTCCTCCGCCTGTCATTGCGTCAATGTTGAAAAGTGCGCTTGTTTCTTGGTCTATACTAAGAACTTTTACGTACACAACATCACCCGGTTGTAGTATAACGTTCAGATAGTTTTGTGGATAGGTCATTACGGTGTCACCTTTGGGGTGATCATTCATGTAAACCATTTTTTTCCGAGAAGCGCAGTTCGAAAAAAGTAAAATTCCAAGGCAGACAATACAGAAAATAAATTCCTTCTTCATACGAGTTTATTTTGCCGCAAATGTACAAAAAAGAAAGTTCAAAACATATATAAAAAGGAAAACGTATGGGAAAATCCTAAATAATGATTACATGATGTTTCATAGTTGATTAGAAGGGCGCGAATAGGGAGTTGTATCGTGATAGTTAATGGTGTTTCGGATGTGCTATATGCTAATCCAAAACGATATTTATTTTGAATAGAATAAGAAGTAGCAATTGCGAATGTTTGATTTCCTTCGGTGTCTTGACTTAGCAGAATACCAATGTCAGACGCATCGGTAATTTGATATGTGGCGGTTGTCTTAAACAGCGCTACGCCATGGTTTTCCTTACTACTGATGATTTGAAATGGATTTATCACATGTACGCCATAAGAAAGTTTTTCAAAATTCCCAAAATAGGCAATCTCTGGGAATATGAGATATGTTGCTTTATATGTTTCCTGAAACGTTCGTTCAACGTTGAAAGAAATTCCTAATGCGTTGTTGCTGTTTAGCTTGCGTGCTGCGCAGAGTTTGTAGTTGCTGATTCTGAAATAGTTGTTGCCGAAAATCGAATATGCCATTCCCCAAGATAGAAAGTCTCCCTTGGCGCAGGCGTTGATGCTACTGCACATAATATTCGCAATCGAGTAGTTGGTACAATAATCTACACCAATTTCGCTCTGCTCCATAAACGGAAGCATGGCGGGATTGGCTTTAATTGCCCACATATGTTTTTCTGTTATTGCGGTGTTTGCGGCACAACCACTATATAGTCCCGATGTGTGGCGGAACTCTTGACAATAACTTGTTTTAAAACTACAAAAGATTACGAATACGAAACAAATTAGGTTAATTCGTTTTGAATTCAAATTTAATCTCTTTTAAATCAGCGTTAGCTTTTTCTATTTTATTTTTTAATGATGTTTTATATTCTGCCAATTCTTTTGCAACCCGTTGGTCAGCCATTGCAATGAATTGTGATGCTAAAATGCCGGCATTTTCGGCACCATTGATACCTACGGTAGCAACAGGAATGCCTGAGGGCATTTGCACAATAGCCAAAAGAGCATCAATTCCTTGTAAACTTGCACTGATAGGAACTCCAATAACAGGAACGGTTGTCATTGAAGCAATAACACCCGGCAAATGAGCTGCCATACCGGCTGCAGCAATAATTACTTTGATGCCGTTTTTCTCCGCATTTTTTGCAAATTCTTCAACAGCTTCAGGGGTTCTGTGTGCCGATAATGCTAGAATTTCAAATGGAATCTTAAAATTGTTGAGCACTTTTGCTGCCTTTTCCATAACCGGCATGTCAGACGTGCTTCCCATTATTATGCTAACTTGTGCTTTCATATTGTGTTTTTTATTTCACGCATTCTGTTTACAATAAATGCGCATATTCCTATCGCAAAGATGAAAAAAAAACATAATTTTGCAAACGTTTAGAACAAATCTTTTCTGAACATAATTAGTAACTAACTTTTTAATAGAAACGTATGTTGAATCTTGTATTATTTGGCCCTCCGGGAGCAGGAAAAGGAACTCAATCAGATTTAATTGTAGAAAAATTTAACTTGGTGCACATTTCAACCGGCGATTTGTTGCGTGCTGAAATGAAAGCAGAAACTGAGTTGGGTAAAAAAGCAAAAGCAAAAATTGAAAAAGGAGAGCTTGTTTCTGACGATATCGTTATTGGCATGATGGCTAATAAAATCGCAGAGAATGCAAAAGGAAACGGTTTCATTTTCGATGGTTTTCCTCGTACTACAGCTCAAGCAGTTGCTCTTGACGAATTAATGGCAAAGCATTCAATTGCCGTGTCTTGCATGGTTTCGTTGGAAGTTGAAACTCCAGAACTTGTAAAACGTTTGTTGGAACGCGGAAAAATTTCAGGTCGTGCCGATGATCAAAATCAAGATGTGATTATGAATCGTATCAAGGTGTATAATAGCGAAACAGCACCTGTGAAAGATTATTACAAAAAACAAGGAAAATTGAAAGAAGTAAAGGGCGTAGGCTCTATTCAAGATATTTTTGCTGCAATTTGTGACGCTTGCAAATAATAATTTTTAGTAATTCACAATGTACCAATTCTAAACGTACATTGTGAATTGTTTTTTTTAGAACAATTTAATACTCTCATTGTGCCAACGTCAAATTTTGTCGATTATATAAAAATTTATTTCCGTTCTGGAAATGGAGGTGCGGGTTCTGCGCATTTACATAGAGAAAAATATGTAGCAAAAGGTGGTCCCGACGGCGGCGATGGTGGACGTGGAGGGCACATTATATTGCGCGGAAGCAATAACGTGTGGACGTTGTTGGCTTTGCGTTATCAAAAACATTTGTTTGCCGGTGATGGTGGTTGTGGCGGTAGTGCAGGAAGTACCGGAGCTGACGGAAAAGACATTATTATCGATGTTCCACTTGGAACTATAGCGAAAGATAGCGAAACCGAAGAAGTTCTTTGTGAAATAACTGAACACGGTGAAGAAAAAATCTTGCTTCGTGGTGGTAGAGGAGGTTTGGGAAATGTCAATTTTAAGTCAGCTACAAATCAAACTCCACGCTATGCGCAACCGGGAGAACAGGGTATTGAAGGTTGGTACATTTTAGAATTAAAGGTTCTTGCCGACGTTGGCCTTGTAGGCTTTCCAAATGCAGGAAAATCAACACTTTTGAGTGTGGTTTCGGCTGCAAAACCTAAAATAGCGAACTATCCGTTTACAACGTTGGTTCCTCAATTGGGAATTGTTTCGTATCACGATAACAATTCATTTGTAATGGCAGATATCCCCGGAATTATTGAAGGAGCGCATGAAGGCAAAGGCTTGGGAATTCGTTTCCTTCGCCATATAGAGCGAAATGCGGTGTTGCTTTTTATGATTCCTGCCGACAGCAATGATATTGCAAAAGAATATTCCGTATTGCTGAATGAATTGAAGCTATACAACACTGAATTACTTGACAAACCTCGTTTGTTGGCTGTTACCAAATGTGATATGCTCGACGACGAACTCAAATCTATGATAGAGAAACATTTGCCATCTGAAGTTGATCATGTGTTTATTTCGTCGGTGGCTCAATTGAACATTGCGGAGTTAAAAGATAAACTTTGGACGTTGTTGCACCTATGATAGAAAGTCTTGAAGCATTCGACCGTCAATTATTGTTGGCTATCAATGGCTTTCATTCTCCTTTTTTTGATACCTTTTTCTATGCTCTTACACAAACGTGGGCGTCAATTCCTGTTTTTTTGTTAGCTATTATTTTGTTGTACAAAAAATATGGAATGAAGCAAACGTTGCTGTCAATACTTATTGTTGCGAGTGCAATAGGTATTGCTGATTTAATTTCAGTCAGTTGTTTTAAAAATGTTGTGTGCCGGTATCGTCCTTCTCACAATTTGGAAATTGAAAATCTTCTTCATCTCGTAAACGGATATCGGGGCGGAATGTATGGATTTGTTTCGTCGCATGCGGCAAATATGTTTGCCTTTTCTGTTACTACGGCTTTATTAGTAAAGAAAAAAACTTGGACGTTTTTTGTTCTAATGTGGTCATTGTTAGTTTGTTATACACGAATGTATTTAGGTGTGCATTATCCTGCCGATATTTTTGTTG
The DNA here is from genome assembly GCA_036752345.1 of Bacteroidales bacterium. Taxonomy (GTDB): domain Bacteria; phylum Bacteroidota; class Bacteroidia; order Bacteroidales; family UBA1715; genus UBA1715. Next base: position 31,628 of record DAIOSV010000009.1, read on the forward strand.
GAGCTATTTTGGGATCAACTGCCGGATATTTCGTGTGGCTTATAGGCCGACGATTTATAAATTAATCTTCCTCTTTGTACCAATCAGCGTACATTCTATAGTTGTGCGAAAATTTATAAATCATCTCTTTTGCTTGTTCGGGAGAAACATCTTTGATTTTTTTTGCAGGAACGCCAGCAAAAAGACTATTTGGCTCAACGATTGTTCCGCTCGTAACAACAGCCCCTGCTGCAATTATTGAATTTTCGCCAATAACAGCATGGTCTAATATTACAGCTCCCATGCCTATCAAAACATTATTGCAAATTTTTGCTCCGTGAATCGTTGCATTGTGGCCAATGGAAACATTGTCGCCAATTTCAGTGACTGATTTTTCATACAATGTGTGTACTACAGCACCATCTTGAATGTTTACGAGGTTTCCAATTTTGATAGTATTTACATCTCCGCGCAAAACGGCGTTGAACCAAATACTGCAGTCGTTGCCCATGGTTACATCACCTATAATAGTAGCATTTTCTGCCAAAAAACAATTTTCTCCCATTTTTGGGGTAAATCCGCGAACTGATTTTATGAGTGCCATATCGTTATAGTTTTATGTAAAAATCCTTTGTTAAATCTTTGTATTCGCTCGTATATTTATTGTCGTTTTCTCGAATGTGAATTTGCGTTTTTTGAAATCCAGACCATTTTTTTGAAAAAGAGAGTACCGCTCTATTTGGCGTTTCCGATGTTGCGAAAGGATAGATTGCAACCTCTTTTATAGAGTGAAGTTTATATTTCTGAGTAGACTCTATAAAAAGTTGTTTTTCACTTGTTGGAATGATTATAGTGGCAATACCGGTTTCCGTAAGAAGTGAATCTATCGCACAAAATAAGTCGTTAGGCGTTAACGAAACCGTGTGCCGTGCCATTGTTTTAGCAATGGAGGGGTTGGGCAAGCTATTTGTAAAAAAAGGTGGATTGCAAATAATTCCGTCAAATTTGAGTTCAGTTTCGTTTGAAAAATCTTGTAGGCTACGGCATTCCACCGAAATTCTCTCATGCCATGGACTTTCTGTACAATTTTTCTGGGCATCACAAATAGCGCCATCATCAATGTCAATGGCTGTTATGGGACAATCGTATCTTTGTGCCATCATAAGTGCCAAAATGCCCATGCCGGTTCCTATGTCAAGTATTGCGTTAGGATTGTGAAAGGTTGTTAACGCACCAAGCAAAATAGCATCAGTTCCCAATTTTAGAGCAGAGTGTTTTTGCTCTACACTAAATTGTTTAAACTGAAACGATGACATTGCCATTACAGAAAATCATCAAAATCATTGGCGTTCACGTCTGATTTTTTTGGTGTAGGACTCACTCCATAGCAAGGTGATACCCAATTTAGTGGTTTTTCAAAGTCCCCAAATTTATATCCAAGTTCATCTTTGTGAGCAATACAATCTTTTATGTAATATGCAAAAATAGGCATAGCCATTCTCGCACCTTGTCCGTTGGCGAAACTTCGGAAGCGAATGCTTGGTTCGTCACCGCCAACCCAAACGCCGGTAACCAATTCAGGTGTGAATCCCATAAACCAACCATCGGCGTGATCATTTGTTGTTCCGGTTTTTCCAGCAAGAGGAACTCGTATGTCGTAGCGAGTACGGAGCGAAATTGCTGTTCCATATGCTTTTGCCTCGCGGTCAACCATGTTTACAACATTTTGTAATAGTCCAACCATTTGGTAGGCAACTTCTTCGCTGATAGCTTCATTTTGTTTGGTAGAGAAAGTTGCTATCACATTACCATACTTATCTTCAATTTTGGTAACCAAAATTGGTTCTACGTGAATTCCTTTGTTGGGGAAAGTACTATAAGCGCCAACCATTTCGTGTAGTGTTAAATCTGCAACGCCAAGGCAAATAGATGGAACTGGGTCTATGTGACTATATAGTCCCATTTCGTGAGCAAGAGCTACAACAGGTTCTGGTTTTAGAAGTTGCATAAGTTTTGCCGAAATCCAGTTGTTCGATGTTGCAAGTCCCCATGCAAGCGAAACCATTTCTCCGTTTCGAGCTTTGTCGGAGTTGCTCGGTGTCCACATTTGGTCGTTTACGTAGAATGATGTGGGTACGTTGGCAAATTGTTTGCAAGGAGACATACCTTCTTGCATTGCAAGTGTGTATAGGAATGGTTTGAAGGTTGAACCAACTTGTCGTTTTTGTTGCATAATGTGGTCGTATTGGAAATATTCGTAATCAATACCACCAACAAACGCTCTAACATAGCCGGTATGGGCTTCCATAGATAGCATTCCACATTGGAGAAAGCTTTTCATCCATTTGAGAGAATCAAGAGGAGAAATTATCGTATCAATTGGACCATTCCATGAAAAAATAGTAGTAGAAACCGGTTCCTTGAATATTTGCATAACTTCGTCCCAAGACATTGATTTCCCGCCCATAGAACGATATCGTTCAGATTGTTGTATAGAGGCTTTTATGCGAGTGTCATATTCGTCTTTGCTTAAATTTGAGGCAAAAGGAGCTTTAGAATTGTTCTTGTTCTCTCTGAAAAAAGCCGGCTGAACGGTTTCTGACATATGTTTGCGCATGGCATCTTCGCCATATTTTTGCATACGAGAATCAATAGTAGTGTAGATTTTTAAACCATCACTGTACAAATTGTAATAAACGCCGGGCGTTTTTTCATTTTTGTTACACCAGCCATAGAGCGCACTTGTTTCCCATAATGTTGAGTCGCGTTGGTACATATCGTAACTCCAATAATTCTGTTTTTCGGGTTTTTGTGCAGTCATTGTCATACGTAACCATTCTCTAAAATACGGAGCAATACCATTGGTGTGGTCTATTCTTTTGAAATTCAATGTAATAGGAATATTCTTTAAAGAGTCGTAGGCTTCTTCACTCAATTTGCCGTAACGCATCATTTGGCTTAAAACCACATTGCGTCGAACGGTAACGGTGTCAACATTGCGAAGCGGATTAAACAAAGCCGGATTTTTTAATTGACCTACCAGCATGGCAGCTTCTTCTATAGTCAATTCTTTGGGTTCTTTACTGAAATACACTTGTGATGCCATTTTAATACCATCGGCATTGTGAAGGAAGTCAAACTTGTTTAAATATAATGTTATGATTTCTTCTTTTGTGTATGATTTTTCCAATTTTACCGCTATGGCCCATTCTCGAAGTTTTCTGAATATCAAATCAGTTTTGCTATCCAATTTTTCGCGGGGAAACAACATTTTAGCAAGCTGCTGTGTAATGGTACTACCACCTCCAGAGTTTTTATCTCCACCAAGTACTGTTTTTACACCTACACGAATTAAACCGCGGTAATCAATACCTGAATGTTTGTAAAATCGGGCATCTTCTGTACAAACCAACGCATCAACTAAGTAGGGAGGCAAATCTTCATATTTGCACTCTATACGATTTTCTTTAAAAAAGGTACCCATGGTTTTTCCATCAGCCGAAATAATGTTGGTGGCTAATTTCGTTTTCGGATTCTCTAATTCTTCGAATGTTGGCATAAAACCAAGTTTTCCTGATGAAATAAGAGCAAATAAAATAATGGCAAAGAGAATGGGGAAAACCGCACAGCACCATAGTATTATGTATAGTTTCTTGTGGGATTTAGGTTCCTTTATAAATTCTTTCATGTCTCAAAAATTTAGTTTTCAAAGTTATTGAATCTACCGTAATTAAAAAGTAGTCTTTTTGTTTTTTTTTCTTAAAACCGTTGTTTGTAATTGTTTTTTATAATTTTGCAAAATCTTTTAAAAGGCGAAATACGGCATGACGGAAAATTTGGTAATCGTGGAGTCTCCTGCAAAGGCAAAAACGATAGAAAAGTTCTTAGGTAAAGATTACACGGTAATGTCAAGTTATGGACACATACGTGATTTGGAGAAGAAAGGATTGGGAATTGAAGTAGAACATTCTTTTACTCCATTGTATGAAATATCTCCGGACAAGAAAAAATTAGTAACGGAATTGCGTAAAGCAGTGAAAAGCGCGAGTAACGTTTGGCTTGCTTCCGATGAGGACCGTGAGGGAGAGGCTATTGCGTGGCATTTGGCAGAAGTTTTAAAATTACCGGTAGATTCAACCAAGCGTATTGTATTTCATGAGATTACAAAAGATGCAATTGTTGATTCTTTGAAACATCCGCGTACCATCAATCTTCGTCTTGTTGATGCTCAGCAGGCTCGTCGTATCTTAGACAGACTCGTCGGTTTTGAATTGTCTCCAATTTTATGGAAAAAAGTAAAGCCACAATTGTCGGCAGGCCGTGTGCAGTCGGTTGCGGTACGAATTATAGTAGAACGCGAACGAGAAATTAATACGTTCAAAACTGAATCGTCATATAAAGTTGTCGCAGATTTCGTTGTTGACTATAAAGGAAAGAAATTTGTGATTTCTTCAGAATTAACAAAGCGTTTTGAAACTCAAAAAGAGGCAGAAGCATTCTTGGAGAAAGCTAAAAATGCTTCGTTTACCGTTGCTTCTTGTGAGAAAAAGCCAACCACAAAACATCCGGCCGCTCCATTTACCACTTCTACATTACAGCAGGAAGCGAGTAGAAAATTTTCGTTCCCTGTGGCAAAAACAATGCAAATAGCTCAACAGTTGTACGAAGCCGGTTTCATAACATACATGAGAACTGATTCTGTAAATTTATCTGCATTGGCTGTAGGTACTACTAAGAAGTTTATTACAGAGAATTTTGGCGCAGAATATTCTAAAGTTCGCAAATACTCTACTACGTCAAAAGGTGCGCAAGAAGCGCATGAAGCAATTCGTCCAACATATGTTGAAAATGAATTTGTATCGTCAAATGCTGACGAACAACGATTATACGATTTGATTCGCAAACGTACAATCGCTTCGCAAATGGTCGATGCACAAATAGAAAGTACTACGCTTAATATTGTGAGCAACAGTCTTGAAAAAGCAGTTTTCACAGCAAAAGGGGAAGTTATTACCTTTGATGGTTTCTTGAAAATGTATATGGAATCGGTAGACGAAGAATCTTCTGATGAAAAAGATGTGGTTTTGCCTGATATACAGGTTGGTACCGCCGTTTCTTTGAAAAAAATGCTATCAAGTGAGCGTTTTACACAACATCCGCCACGTTACACTGAAGCAACGCTCGTTCGCAAATTGGAAGATTTGGGAATTGGCCGTCCGTCAACGTATGCGCCAACAATTTCAACCATTCAAAAACGTGGATATATCGTAAAAGAAGATAGAAATGGCAAAAAGCGTCAATATACGCAGTTAGAGTTAAAAGACGGAAAATTGACTTCGGTAAAAGTTTCCGAAACGGTTGATACAGAGAAGAATAAATTGTTCCCAACAGATATTGGTATTGTGGTAAATGATTTCTTGATGAAACATTTTGAAGGAATCATGGATTATAACTTTACCGCATCGGTAGAACAAGAATTTGACGAGATAGCACTTGGTAAAATGGATTGGGTAGAAATGCTCACGAAGTTCTACAAACCATTCCATGCTCATGTTGAGGATACGTTGGAAACTTCGGAACGTGGAAATGGCGAACGTGTGTTGGGAGTAGATTCGGAGACAGGTCGTCAAGTTTCGGTACGAATCGGTCGTTTTGGCTCAATGGTTCAGTTGGGAAAACAAGATGATGAAGAAAAACCGGTATATGTTGCCTTAGACAAAGGACATAGAATAGAAACAATTACGTTAGATGATGCAATTTCATTGCTCAAAAGTAGAAATGACGGTAGATTGTTGGGCGTTCATCCCGTAACTGGCAAAAATATTTATGTGAAAAATGGCCGTTTTAGTCAATTTTTACAAATGGGAGACGCATCGGACCCAGACAAGAAAACCGCATCGTTACCGAAAGGACAAGATGCAAAAACTGTCACGTTACAAGATGCCTTACCATTGTTGGATTTGCCTCGTCAAGTTGGTGTTTTGGACGGAGAACCCGTTGTGGCTAACATTGGACGTTTTGGAGCATTTCTCGCACACAAAGGCAAATTTATTTCGTTAAAGAAAAATGACCCAGATGTTTTCTCGGTTACGATTAGCGATGCGGAAAAAATCATTAAACGTAAACTTGAAACAGACGAAAAACGTCGCATTAAAGAGTTCGATGAAGATGCAAACATCAAGGTTGTCCTTGATAGATGGGGACATCCATGTGTTTTCTACAAGAAAAAATATTTCAGAATTGCCAAAAACGTTGATCCTGCTTCGTTAACATTGCAACAATGTTACGAGATAGCTGAAGTTAAGAAAAAATAAAGAATGGGAATAGAGGCATATTGCGAACCGGTTACTCTTGATGTTTCCAATAATTTGGGAGTATTGTCTACCAATTCGTATGCAAACACTTCTTTGAAGGCTGCAGATGTCTTTTTTATTGGCTATTCTGAGGATAGAAACTCTGATAACATTGGCGTTCACAATGCTCCTTCGGTAATGCGAGAGAAGTTGTATTCGTTGCACAAGACCTCAAAATCCTTAAAAATACTTGATTTGGGTAATTGCAAAAACGGCGAAACCGTTGCGCAGTCGTATGCAAATCTTCAGTCGGCAGTCGAGATACTTGCTAAATATGATAAACCTATCATTGTATATGGCGGAACGCAAGAAGCATCATGCTATTTGGCAGAAGCAAGTTTCAAACAAGTGCAATTTCCTTCGGTTTGTATGATTGATGCTCGTGTAGATTGGGAAAAAAACGCAGAAGATTTTTCAAACCGAAACTACATTGCTCATTTAATAGCATACAATCCGCAAATTCGTATATCTCAGATAGGTACACAAGAATATTTATCTTCTCGTGAGGCATTTGCATGGTTAACAGAGCATTATTTCCCAACGCTTCGTTTGGGAGAGTGCAATGCCGACATTAAACAAACCGAATCATTTATACGCGATGCGCAGCTTGTGTCATTTGACATTAATGCAATTCGCTATTCCGATAATCCTGCAGGTTTGAATGTCAATGGTTTGTATGCCGAATCGGCTTGCCAGTGCGCGTGGAATGCCGGATATTCACCACGAATGAATATATTTTTCTTGTCAGAATTCAATCCACAAAAAGATACCGATTCTATTTCAGCACAATTATCAGCAGAAATTCTATGGCATGTGCTAGATGGCATTTCGCAGCGAAAACGTGAAAGTGGCGACTACTCAGATGATTCATATCTAAAACGATATTTAAAACATGCTAAATTTCCCCAGGATATTTGTTTCTACGAGTCACTTGTTTCTCAAACATTTTGGGTTGAAGTTCCTATGAAAACGACGCAGAAAAAGCGTGTAATTCCTTGTTCGTTAGCTGATTATGAAACATTCCGCAACGGATTCATTCCTGATTTTTGGATGATGGAATTTCAGCGATTATTGTCACTGAGTTAGTCAAAAAATAGGTAACCATTGTTTTGTGTTGCCGTATCATTTCATTTTACAAATTAATTTCTACTTTTGCACGCAAATAATTGATTATGGCAGAACAATCGTTAGTCGAAAAGTTAGACGGCTTACAGTATAAATTCGAGGAAATTTCTACAATGATAACCGATCCGGCTATAATAGCCGACATGAAGCGGTTTGTTAAGTTAAACAAGGAATATCACGAGTTGGAATTGCTTATGAAAGCGCGCAAGGATTATAAAAATATGCTTGCAAACTTGTCGGAAGCAAAAAATATTCTCGAAACTGAGAACGATGAGGATATGCGCGAAATGGCTAAAGCGGAAATAGACGTAACTGAGCCTAAAATTGCAAAAATGGAGGAAGAAATTCGTCTTTTGCTGATTCCTGCCGATCCTGAAGATGGGAAAAACGCCATAGTTGAAATTCGTGGAGGAACCGGTGGTGACGAGGCTGCAATTTTCGCAGGTGACTTATACCGTATGTATTCTAAATACTGCGAATCAAAAGGGTGGAAGACGCAACTCACGAGTTTTAACGAAGGTACTTCGGGTGGATATAAAGAGATTGTATTTTCGGTAACCGGAAATAATGTGTACGGTACGTTGAAATATGAATCGGGTGTACATCGTGTGCAACGAGTACCGGCAACTGAAACGCAAGGTCGCGTGCATACTTCTGCAGCAACTGTAGCAGTTCTGCCTGAGGCTCAAGAATTTGATATCGATTTGAAGGAATCAGATATTCGTACTGATATTTTCTGTGCTTCGGGTCATGGTGGCCAGAGTGTAAATACCACATATTCGGCTATTCGTTTGGTACATATTCCAACCGGAATTACTGTGCAATGTCAAGATGAAAAGTCTCAGTTGAAAAATAAGGCAAAAGCCATGATAGAGTTGCGTACTCGTATTTACAATATGGAGTATCAAAAATATCTTGACAACATTGCCTCAAAACGTAAAACCATGGTATCAACAGGTGACCGTTCTGCAAAAATACGTACCTATAATTATCCACAAGGACGTGTTACAGATCATCGCATTGGTTTAACGCTTTATAACTTGCAATCAATTATGGGAGGCGAAATTCAAGAAATTATTGATGGATTGATTGTGGCTGAAAACGCAGAACGTTTGAAAGCAGGAGAAATTTAGAAATTAAGCAGGGTTTTTTTTTACAGAAGAGCCAAAATGGATTGAATTCTATTTTGGCTTTTTGTTTATAGTAGATGTTCGTTTTGATTGCGACCCTGAAATTTTCTTATCTCTATTGCAAAAAAAACGCCCCTAAATATTGCGTTTTAGGGGCGTCGGTGTGTTGTTTGAAGTATTAGTTTTTAGAATTTGTTGTATAGTCTATTAGAAATTCTTGATACCACATTGTTTCGAAGCGCGCTTGCGGGTTCGCCGGATGGATATACCGGAGCCAAGAAATCAACTGAGATTTTGGCAAATGGACGTGGTATGTGTATTTTTTCAAATACAGCGCGTTCCGAACCTTTTATAGCAACTGGTATAACTGGTACGTTAAGTTCGGTACTCAAAATTGCAAAACTGTCTTTGAAAGCCAACAATTTCTCATCGTGAGAGCGAGTTCCTTCAGGGAAGATAATAATGTTTTTGCCTGAACGGAGTACCATGGCCATTTGTTGTAATGATTCGCGTACGTTTTTGTTAATGTCCATGAGTATTACATTGTTTTTGCTGGCCATGAAGTGCGCAAATTTAGAATGTAAGTGTTTCTCTTTTGCAAAGAAGAATGTATTGCGAACCGTTTTGCCTTTCAATTTTGACGTAATGAAGTATCCGTCTAGCGCACTGCGGTGGTTTGCAACTATAATGCAAGGATGGTTTGGCAGTTCTGCATTGCCACTCTTACGATAGCGATACACTATGTGCATTGCTATTTGTGCTGATCGACTACAAATTGTTTGTAGAATACCTGCTTTGGGAATTGTAACGCCTTGTAATTTTGTAGATAGGATTTCTTTCCACGAAATATTTGTTGCGTTTTGTATTGTGGTTTCTCTTTCTTCAATGTAAGAGCTTAATTTACCAAGGGTATTAAGTTCTTCTAGTTGACTTTCGTTCAACAAAATGCCAAAAGATGATTCAATAAATGTAAGTAATGCAACTTTATTGAGTGAATCCATTGCAAGATCAATTTCAATATGGTCGTTTTCACCTGCATTACATTCATTTTCTGCATCAATAAATGTTTTGAGCATGGTGTATACTTCGCTTCTTGGTTTGTCTTCTGCGTTTTGTTTTCTGTTTTCTTGAGAAACGAGATCAGCCAATTTAAATCGTTGAATTTTCATCAAACGAGTTTTAGGCAATTCTCCTGAATAAATGTGAATGCGTTTGATTCGTTTGTATTGTGCAACGGTAAGATTGAATTTTGCTATCTCATCTTTTAATGTTGCTTCAATGTCTTTCTCCGTGTTTTCTCGAATTTCTGACATTTGAGGAACAATGATGCACTGTAAAACGGAATCTTTAAGGAAAATACCTATTTCTTTAATGAAAGCACATTGGCTCAATACTTCGGCTTCTAGTTCTTCAGGATTGATTTTTTTTCCATTTGCCGTAACAATAATATCTTTGATACGTCCGGTTAATTTAAGGCAGTTCGCGTCAAATTCACCTCTATCTCCGGTGTGAAGCCACCCGTCACGAAGAATATGTGCTGTTTCTTCAGGGCAATTGTAGTAGCCTTGCATTATGTTATCTCCTTTTATGCAAACTTCGCCTTGTTCGTCAATTTTTACTTCAATACCAGAAAGAGGTTCACCAGCGTATCCTACACGAACGTTTGTTGGACGTGTGAAGGTAATCATAGGAGCTGCTTCAGTCATTCCATAACCTTCCAAAACGGTGAAACCTAATACTTTGTATATTGTACCGATTTCAACGGGAAGTGCGGCACCTCCAGATACGAGATATTCAATATGTCCACCAAATTTTTTGTGAACACTGCTGAATAGTATTTTAGAAAAGGTTTTGCTATTTACAAACTTCGCAAATTTGTAGAGTAGGCGAGTAACAGCGGAACTATTGATTTTTGCCATAATTCCTTTTGCCAATATTTCATACAATCGAGGAACTCCAATAAAAATAGCAACTTCTCCTCGTTTGAGCGTAGAAAGAATGCTATCAGCAGTAAGGTTTTCTGAAATGGCAACGGTAGCTCCAACATATAAAGGAGCTATAACCGACCCAAGAAGAGGAAGTATATGGTGTAATGGAAGAAGAATCATGACGTTTCTATCTTCATTGTATATTTCAACATCATGGGAAACTGCATTTACATTGAAGAATATGTTTTTGTAGGAAAGCATTACACCTTTAGGCGAACCAGTTGTTCCAGAAGTGTATATAATCACCATTGTTTTTTCCATGTCGGAAACACTGATTTCAGTGATTTTGGTGTTCTCTAGAATGGGTATGTCTTCTGTCGTGTATGTATTACATTTGTGTTTCGTAGTTGCAAGCGCTGCATTTACCGTAGCGTTTTTTTCATTCGATGTAAAAATACAGTCTGGTTGACAATCATCTATAATGTAAGCCAATTCGTGCGGCGTACATTGTGAATCAACGGGAATAGCAATAGCTCCTACACGTAGTATACTATAAAATGTAATAATCCATTCTGGTGAATTTTCAGCAAATATGAGTATTTTGGAAGTATGACCTTTTTCTTTGAAAAAATCCGCATAAAGATCTGAATATTGTAGTACTTCATTAAATGTAAATGTCTTATCTTTATAGATAATGGCATTTTTGTTTTTTGAGTTTAAGATAATCATGACAATTTCTTTTTGTTTGACGAATCAAAAGTAGGGGTAAAAACGAGCACACTAAAATAAATGGGTTTTGTGTCAATAGAATTTCGTTAAATCAGGTTCTTTGGTATAATAGTTCGATTTTAGGGGTGAAACTATATCAATATTGGAAGCAAAAGTGGTAAAATGAGATAAAATTGAGGTAGAATAATCAATTTTTTTTTTAGGGAGGAATAATTATTTTTGGATTAAAGCAACAGCAAAAACCGCAATTCCTTCTTCTCTTCCTACAAAACCAAGTTTTTCTGTAGTTGTTGCTTTTATAGAAACATCACGAATATCAATATTTAGATCGTTTGCAATGTTCTCGCACATTTGAGGTATATAGTTGAGTAATTTAGGCTTTTGTAAGCATACGGTAGCATCGATGTTTCCGATGGTCCAACCATCGTTGCTCAATAAGTCTTTTGTTTTGCGAAGAAGGATTCTGCTATCAATGTTCTTGTAATCGTTGCTATTGTCAGGGAAATGAAATCCAATGTCGCGTAATGCAGCAGCGCCAAGCAATGCATCGCATATGCTATGAAGTAAAACATCTCCGTCGGAATGAGCAACCATGCCGTGAGAGTGTGGTATTGAAACGCCACCTAAAATAAATGGTAAACCTTCTGCTAATTGATGAACATCGTATCCTTGACCTATTCTAATTCTCATGATTTTGCTCCGTCAAAATTGAAAATCAAAGAGAATCGGAACGTATTAGCCAATGGGGAGTTTTTGCCATTGACAGGAATTAGATATGAAAAGTCAAGTCCGAAAACATTAAGGCGAAGTCCTGCACCGGCAGTAAAATATTTGCGATCACCTTTTGTCTCTGCTTCATTGAAGTATCCGGCGCGAATCGCAAATTGTTCGTTGTACCAATATTCAGCACCTATGCTTAAGGTGTATTCTTTCATTTCTTCTTTAAATCCACCGGGTGCATCATAGAATGATTGGAAAATTCCTTGTGGTACTGATACATCATCGTCTTTTCCTGCTATTAATACATCTTTTCCTGTTGTGTCTTTCTCATAAATAGGAGGAGTAGGCACAAGTAATTTATTGAAATCAACGTACACACCAACTTTATTGTATTGGTCAATTTGCATAGTGTAACCTGCTCCAAGTTTCATATTGGCAGGGATAAAGTCTTTATTGTCTTCAGAATATGAAATTTTTGAACCCATATTTGAAAGATTAAAACCTAAGGTTAATAATCCTGGCATTATTACTTTGAGTTTTTTGAAATAGGTTCCCGAAACATCTACTGCAAGAGCTTTCCCCGCATGGAAGTTTTCTACCGCGCCACCTGTTAAGTTTGAGTATATAAAACGACCGGTCATGCCCATTACAAAATTATCTGCAAGATAGCGAGAGTAGGATAGATCAAAAGAATATTCCTGAGGAGAAATTGTGTAGCCCATTGCACTTCCATTGTCATCATATGCAGGAATATCACCTAATGAAAAATAGCAAAGCGATGCGCCAACAGCTTCTTTTTTTGAAGAAAGCTTTTTGTATCCTGCTAAATAAATTAAGTTGATGTCTTTAATTCCAAGATTTGACAACCATGGAGTGTATGAAAGTCCAACACCCATATCTTCATCTGCTAGTGCATATTTTGATGCATTTGAATGTTGAGACCAAGCATCAGTGCTTGTGGCTACTCCTGCATCACCCATAGCTCCACTACGAGAGTCCGGAGTAATGGTTAAAAACGAAACAGCCGTTGTTATTACATTATATTGATTTTCACGGTCTTGACCAGTGCTATAAGTATTGTCGTTCACTTGTTGAGTAAGTTGAGCAAAGAGTGATGCACTAATAATAAGAGCACAAGATGTAGCAATTATGTGTCGCATTGTTATTGTTTTAGATTCAACTTTATTTCGGCAAATATACATTTTTTATAAACTTTAATTTGTAGAGTTTAGTATTTGATTATAAAATTATTTAACAAGGAGGATTTTTTGCTTCCCATACAACTTCTTTCTATCTTGTGTTTGTATTTCAATTGTGTATGGATAAATTCCCGATTGCATTGTTGCTCCATTGGAAGAACGTCCATCCCATGTGAGGGTTTCATCGGTGAAGCCTCCCGGCGTATTTTCCTGCTGTATTGTTTTTACAACGTTTCCGGAAATGTCATATATTTTTATGGTAACGGTAATCTCGTTTCCTGCTTGATTGTGCTCAAAGTGAAAACGAGTTATGTTATTCATTGGGTTAGGATAATTGTATAATTCTGAGATAGTTATATTGCCGGAATTCGTTACGTAAAAATCAATACTTGTTTCTGTAACATTATTGTATGCATCCCAGATGGTGAGAGTGAGAGTGTGGTTGCCTTCTTCTAAATCTTTGAGTTGGTACAAAATGCTTCCCGAAACGTATGTGTTAATGTCGGCATAGTAAAAGTCGTTGAGTATAATCTGATTAGATTCGTCATCGTCAATTGTGAGCACTATGTTATGGCCAATAGCGGCATTGGAAATGTTAATGCCCGATGAATCGGTAACGTAGATTAGAAGTTGTGGATTTTGGTTGGTCATAGAACCGGAAGTAAACGAACTATCGTTTAAAAAGAGAGAAACCTGAGGTCCGGTATAGTCGTCGTTGGTTAAACTTTCACTTCCATTTATGATTAAATCATAATATGCACCTGATGCTTGAGTGGTGTCGTTCGTAGCATATAGGCTTAATTTCCCTTTGCCGTTGTAGTAAAGAATGTCTTGGGGAATGTTTGCTTGAAAAGAGAATATGCCATTTGCTATGTCTGCTAATCCTTGGAAAAGCACGTTAGTGTATGAATTGAAGGTAAAAGTATCACCACCTTCGTTCCCTAGAGTTGTAATAGTTTGTTCTTTGTCAAAAAGTTTTATAAAAAGTTTCCCGTTGTACGAAGAATCTATTTGATTCGTAACATCTGCTATATGTCCCACAATCCTCAATGTTGATAATGATTTAATGGTATCTGCAAACTCTTCTGTGTTTTTACCATTAATTGAATCAAGAGCAATGGAATATTGAGGAATTGCAATTCGTAGTGCAGGGTCTCCCAACAAGGTGTACAAGCGTTTGTTTTGGTAAAAGTCATTTGATGTATAAGCTTTCGCAATTTTTAACGACTCTCCAATTGTTCTAATTTGTTTGAGTGAATCTAATGTGAAAATAGTTTTATACAAATTGTTGCACAAAGCATAGTTTGATGACGCATATGAATATCGAGTAGCACTTATAATACCAATGCCTCCACCATCTTTTTGTAGTAATATTTGTTCGCCAATAGATGTTCCATCGTAGTCATAGTGAGCTATGTTGCAGGCTGCACCAATGAAGAATGGCAATTTTGTGGTGTTCTTCCACGATTCAATAGAAGTTGCTTCTACGGCATATTCAGCCATCATTCGCGTTTCATTTCCGTGACCGGTATAGTTGAAAATTAAACAACCTTTTTGAATTCTATCGTATATGGCTGAGACAACTCCTGGATATCGTTGACCGGCACTACTGCTTACTTGTTGGTATGCATCAGCATAAATTTTATCAAAATTGAATTGGGGATATGTCTGACTAATTGTCTTGCAAAGCAAATCAGCATCGGTCATGTGAATCATTTGTCCTTCGTCAGCATCGTCAGCAACGAAACATAAATAGTTTTGCCAGTCACCACGATAAGAAGGATTTGTCGCATACTGAATCAGTTTGTTCGTATAGCTTTTTGCTTGTGTTTCATTTGAAACAGGAATTCTCCCAACAGCAATAGATAGTTCACCGGAAAAGTCATCATTAGGCTTTATGCCCGAATTGTCATCAAGAATGCCAAAGAAGTCATCAGAGCAGTATGAACCATCAATATTGAGACTTTCTTTAGATTCTAATGTAAAAATGTACGCTCCATTAAGGTCAATGGTTTTATTGGAATAAGTGCCGTCGCCAAAAAGCAAGACATATTTTAAATTCTTATTTCCTTTTTTATACACATATCGAAGGTAGTTTCTAATAGCAGCAACATCTTTTCTGCCTGCCGAAAATTCGTTGCAAATCAATTCTTGCGAAACTACCTTTACCGAAAAATGGTCAATGGTTTTGTGTAAATCCGCTATTTGTTGTGCATAGTCTGAAAATACATCATTAGCAACAATAATCATGTCGGGAGTTGTGCCGGATAGAATATCTTGGTTTGCAATAGTCTTCTCTAATTTTGCAGATTTAAAATCAGATGAAAAAGCAATGTATTCGTGTAGATTGTCAATATTTGCTTTGAATGTGGTAGTGCCATTACTGAATTGAGTAGCCACAATACATGGATTTTCAGGATCAGTAATATCCCAAATTGAATTTTGGGACTTAGAGGTAAGTATGAATTTACCTACACCATTTGTGGCAATGCTAGATGCATCGCGAAAAATCAGTTGTTCGTTATTGTCAATTTTGAGAGCACAACGAGAGTGAAGAATGCAATAATCAATGCAGGATTTACTATTGGCACCACTAAAGTTTTGGGTGATAGAAAACGATAGATTTTCTGACGAAGGAAGAATTTTGAAGGTTTGGGTTTTTACTCTTGCATAAGGATTATTCCCCAAGCATGCATTAAAACTCAGAGTACCCAATGAAGAACCGTTAGCTGTAATGCTTATAGTTCCTGTCGAGGTATGTCGGCCGGCAATTGAGAACGTAACGTCTGCTTCATTGTTGGTGAGTATATTCTTAACATTGAACGAGATTGTTTTTGAAGAAGGAATTAGTTCATATAGTTCTCGTCCGGAATTTAAAAAGTTCGTTTCGTTTTTTTCATATACTTGTATGTTGTCGTAAGAAGACATAGAGGTTGTTTCTGGAGACGTAGGAGCCGTGCTAGCGGATAGTATTATAGTCGGAGTACGGCTTGTTGTTATGAAATAATAGTTTTTGTCGCTGTAGCTATGAGTTTGATGCGAAAATGTTTTGTTCGTTTCGTTGTATGACCATACATGTGGCGATTGTCCATAAAATAGAATATAGTCTCCCGAGTTAAATACATTGTCGCTCCCTTTTTCCATCCAAATAGCAATTTCGTGAAGAGTGTCGGGAAGAAGTGTGTCATTCATTAACGATAATTCTCCTGCACCATTGCCAAATAGGGCAACAGATTTGATATCTTTGAATCCCCACGATACTAAATCGTCATATGTGATTTTGTAAACGCCAGATTCCGTAACAGAAATTTGAACCCATGTACCATTGGACAACACAGAATGAGCATTGCTTTCTTTTGAAGAAAAAACAAGAAAACAACATAGTAGAAATATTGTTAGTGATGGTGTTTTAAGTATTCGCACTCGAAATAAAATAAAATATAAAAGAATACGTAATTTAAATACCTTATAGTATTTTTGCTTGTAAAATTATTTAAAACTTGAAACATATAGCCAAAAGAACGCTACTTTTTTTGTTATACATTGTAATTTGTGTAACAGAGTCGTCTGCTCAAATAGTAGATTTCTCTCAAGTTTATACCAATTATGTATATCTAAATCCTGCGTTTGTTGGTGTCTATTCCTGTCCGAATGTGTACACCTCATTTCGTACAAAGAACTCGTTGTCGGGAGGATACAATTCGGAGTATGTTTCGTTTGATATGGAGTTAAACAAAAGCAATAGTGCTATTGGCGTCTCTCTTTTGCATGATATGCAAGACAATGTTTTTAACCAGACACAACTGCTCACAATGTATGCTCATATGTTTCAAGTACAAAAGCGTTTATATGTAGCACTTTCGATGGCGGCTGGTTATTCATATGCTTCGACTGATTATTCCAACTTAGTTTTTTCAGACATGCTCAATGTGTTTCAAGATGGAGTAACTCCAACCGGAGAAGATTTGACAAAAAAAGTACGTCATAATTTTAATTCAGAAATGGGTGCTTTGGTATACAACGACATGTTTTATTCGGGGATTACTATCAAAAATTTACAGGGAAATATTACTGAAAATAATAAAAACGAGAATTTATTTCCAAGAATTTTTTCGTTCCATAGTATGGCTAAATTTTCCACCACAAAGGCCTTTACTCAAAAATACTTAATTTGGTTCTATCCTCATGTAAATGTGGTAGTTGGGGGCACGTCGTCATATGCGCAGTTAGGGTTAATTTTACAAAAGTGGATGGTTCAATTTGGTGGTGCATACCGACAAAATATACCTATGAACGCAAATTCTTTCGCAATTTTTATTGGTATTGTTGAAAAAAAGTTTAGATTTGCCTACAATTGTGTTATGACAAATAACTCAACAAAACTAATTGGTACGCATGAGGTATCCTTAAGCTATCAATTTGATTGTCGAGAAAAAAAGAAAAAATATGAGGCGGTAAAAGCGCCAACTTTTTAATATAATGTGCAATTAAAAACAAAGTATTATGAATATTAAGAATCTTTTGATGTATTCAGCAGTTGTAGGACTTTTCTTTATGAGTTCTTGTGCTGATGAAGTTTCTACCTCTACGGCATGGAACTACAATGATTCAGACAACGGAGGTTTCCAAAAGTATGATGACTTTTATGAACAGGAGACTGGTCCTGGACTCGTTTTAGTTGAAGGAGGTTCTTTTACAATGGGAGCTGTTCAGCAAGATGTTATGTATGATTGGAACAATATCGCTCGTAAAGTGAGTGTGTCTTCTTTCTACATGGACGAAACCGAAGTTAGAAATATTGACTATCGTGAATATTTATATTGGTTGACTCGTGTATACCAAGACAATCCATATGTATATTGGTCAGCTTTGCCTGATACATTAGTATGGAGAAGTCGTTTGAGCTATAACGAGCCTTATGTTCAACACTATTTGCGTCACCCAGCATTCCAAAACTATCCAGTTGTAGGTGTTAGCTGGTTACAAGCAAATGACTATTGCGTTTGGCGTACTGACCGTGTAAACGAACGAATTTTAATTCGTGAAGGTGTACTTAACGAAAATATTGATCAACGTGCAGACGATAACTTCAATGTTGAAGCATACATGAATCATTTATATGAAGGTTCTGTAAATCAAAATTTGCATGACTACAACCCATCAAATACAGATGGTACTCGTATAGTTCGTGAGGAAGATGGTATTATTCTTCCAAAATATCGACTCCCAACAGAAGCAGAGTGGGAATTTGCAGCTCTAGCAACAATTGGAAACTCAGTTGATGAACGTATTTATGAACGCAGAATATATCCATGGAATGGTCATCAATTACGTAATGCAAGTGTAAATGATCGTGGTCAAATGATGGCGAACTACACTCGTGGACGTGGTGATCAAATGGGTGTTGCCGGTCGTTTAAATGATATGGCTGATATTACAGCTCCAGTTTTGTCATACTGGCCAAATGATTACGGATTGTATGGCATGGCAGGTAACGTAAACGAATGGGTTCTTGACGTATATCGTGCAAACTCATCTGCTGATGTGGATGAATTCAGACCTTTCAGAGGTAACGTGTTCCAAAAATATACAGAAGTTGATCAAGGTGTATTTGAACAAAAAGACTCTTTAGGTCATATGGTTAAAGAAGAAATCACAGAATCAGACGCATATGGTCGTATGAACTATCGTAAAGCTGATAACATCAACTATTTGGATGGTGATCAAATGTCAAGTATTGATTTCCAAGAAACAAGCATCGAAGATTCAACCAGAACGTACGGCTCTAATTTAATGTATCAACAAAAGAATACATCTGATAAAGATTTGTATGCAGAAACAGGTTGGTATACTTTGGTAAACGATCATAGTCGTGTATACAAAGGTGGTAGCTGGCGTGATAGAGCTTATTACTTAGCTCCAGGTTCACGTAGATTCTTAGACGAAGCAAAATCTACAGATGATATTGGTTTCCGTTGTGCAATGACTCGCGTTGGAAGTCCAGTTTCTTATAAATAGAAATAAAAGAATATTAAAAGCCCCCATTTGAGGGGCTTTTTTTTTTGAATATAACTAAGGTATTATGAATGTGCAAGAATTTTATGAGACCTATTTTGTAAGGTTTCCTAATGTATCAACCGATACCAGAACAATCACAAAAAATTCAATATTTATTGCCTTAAAAGGAGAGACCTTTGATGGTAATACATATGCTGAAAAAGCATTAGAATTAGGAGCAGCTTGTGCTGTTGTTGACGATGATTCAGTTCAAGCAGAAAATTGTATCCATGTTGAAAATTCATTGCAATTTCTGCAAGATTTAGCTCATTATCATAGAATGCAGCTGCAGATTCCGGTGATAGGAATTACAGGGACAAATGGTAAAACCACCACGAAAGAATTGGTTTCTGCGGTGTTGATGCAAAAATATAAAGTGCAGTATACACGTGGTAATTTGAACAACCACATTGGTGTTCCTTTGACGTTATTGTCTATTACCAAAGATATTGACATTGCTGTAGTAGAAATGGGTGCAAATCATCCTGGAGAAATAAAAACTTTGGTAAATATAGCATCACCAACTTTTGGTTTGATTACAAATGTTGGGAAGGCTCATTTGCTTGGCTTTGGCAGTTATGAAAATATTATCAAGACCAAAACAGAGTTATACGAATATTTAGCAAGTGTTGATGGCACAGCTTTTATTGATGCTGAAAACACGCATCTAATGAATAATCTGCGAGGAGTGAAAAAACTAGAACAGTATTCATTTGGTCTAAATACTCCGTATCGCGGAACTATGATAGACAAAGCTATCTATGCAGCGTTTACCTTCACGCAAGGTGGACAATCTGTTGCAATTCATTCTTCATTGTATGGCGAATATAATGCTAAAAATATGTTGGCCGCAGCCACTGTGGGAACGTATTTTGGGGTATCAATGGAGCAAATAAAATCTGCGATAGAAGGGTATGTCCCCTCAAATAATCGTTCGCAATTGCAAAAAACGGCGAAGAATACTTTGATTTTAGATGCGTACAATGCCAATCCAACAAGTATGCGAGCATCGTTGGAAACATTCGTAAACATGGAAGCTCCGAATAAATGCGCCATTTTAGGTGAGATGTTTGAACTTGGTGAATCTTCTGAAAAAGAACATATATCAATTTTGGA
>DAIOSV010000010.1:0-45708 GCA_036752345.1 Bacteroidales bacterium
TCCATTTTTTTCCAAACGCCATTTGAAAAGGAATCCCGTCGAAGAGTATCGCCTTGTGCATTGATTATTGACCAAACGGAATCTTCCAATCCGTTTTTATAATACCGTACTTCGGTGTATGCATCATTTTCAGAAAGAGAATCATATCCCCCAGAAGTTGAACGCCATCCAGTAGGAAATTCTATCCGCCATTCTCCTTCGGCTTTGTTTCTATAAAAATTACCGTGAATGACAATACCCGATTTGTTCTTTTTGGTGAAACTCCCGTTTTTATGAAATTTCTTTTATAAGTACCCCACCCCCTATTAATATTATCTTGTAGCAAATTAAAAATCGGATCATGAAAATAATTTATTATCCCAAAAAAATCATTAATTGATTCTTTGCCGTAATCATGATCATAACTAAATGCAATTCGTTGTATCTTTTTTTTATTAAATAATCGTTCTGATAAATGTATGTAGCAATAAGGATAGCCATAGCGTTCATCAATTAAGTAATAAAATACTTTCAGATGTTGTAAATCGTAGATTTCTTCCGGAATTGTGGGTGGTGCATAAAAACCCAATGTAGTGTCAGTCAACCTGCCGCAACCCTCTGTTCCAAGACCACTAATGCCTAAATATTGCAATTTTTTAAATTGCGACAAATCTTTTGGAATGAAACAATTAGATATTATTAATTGCTGAAGATTGGGAAACGAATATTTGGCAATGGGAAACGTGGTATCTTTTATAAACAATCGATATACCTTATCCGGATTTACATTTTCAGTAAGTACTATACAATAAGGAATCTTTCCGTAGAGCTTAAAATTGTCGGCATCACTCTCTTGTAAAATATACATCGGTTCGAATCTCAAACGCAATCTGCTCATCAAACCTTTCTCTTTTTGAGCAAAGCCCGAAAGCGTGAGAATGCTAAATAGCAATATGTAAAATAAACGTTTCATGGATTTCTTTTTTTCAATTGATTCGTTTTGTAAAGATAGAGATTTTCAGAAAATGAAAGGGGAAGGGAATATTTTCCGTATCTGTAGAGACGCACCACACCACGTTTATACGGCACCGATTCCGAAGGTATAGAGACGCACCATGGTGCGTCTCTACAGATATTCAACAAAAATGTTTTTGTTTTGCTATGCTTTAAATCCTATAATTTCACGCACGTCTCTGATTGTTTTTAGTGCGCTTTCGCGTGCTTTGTCGGCACCGAGTTTTGCCACCTTTGCAAGGTAGTCTTTGTCGTTCACATACATTTTGATTTTCTCGCTGAAAGGAGCAACAAACTCAACCATATCTTCGGCCAATTGTTTTTTAAGGTCGCCGTAACGAATTTGGCAGGTGTTGTATAAGTCATCAAAATGTTGCACGGTTTCGGGTTTTGAAACCACACGCATTAGTTGGAATAAGTTTTCAATCTCTTCGGGTTTTGTCTGATTTGGTTCAGTAGGGCCGCAGTCGGTTTTGGCGCGCATCACTTTTTTGCGAATGGCTTCGGGTGTGTCGGCCAAGAAAATTGCATTGCCTTCACCTTCCGATTTTCCCATTTTGCCGTTGCCGTTCAATCCCGGAATTTTAATCAATTGTTTCCCGAAGTTAAACGCTTGTGGTTCGGGGAAATAATCAACCTTGTACATTCTATTGAAGCGTGCAGCAAAGGTTCTTGTCATTTCCAAATGTTGCTCTTGGTCTTTTCCTACGGGTACTTTTGTGGCGCGGTGTATAAGAATATCGGCAGCCATAAGAGTAGGGTAGGTCAATAGTCCCGCATTTACGTTTTGCGGTTGTTGGCGAATTTTATCTTTAAACGAAGTGCAGCGTTCCAATTCTCCTATGTATGCGTTCATGTTGAGGTACAAATACAGTTCAATTACCTCTTTCACGTCACTTTGAATGTAAAGTGTAGCTTTTTCTGGGTCCAAACCTGCAGCAAGATATTCGGCAAGTATTTGGCGAACATTCCCTTGTATATCAGAAGGAGTGGGATGGGTTGTGAGTGAATGTAAGTCAGCTATAAAAAAGTAGCAATTATATTCGTTTTGCATGGCGATGAAATTTTTCAGAGCGCCAAAATAATTTCCTAAATGAAGATTTCCTGTGGGGCGAATTCCACTTAAAACTGTATCCATTATGCTAATGATGTTGTATTTAAATTTCCTAAACTAACTGTAATCATCCTATCTGAATCGCTCCGTTTCCAGCGGCTCACTACCTGAAGGTGAATGTTGTAAACGCTTATATTCGATTCCTTTGAGTGAATTTCACCAATTTTCAGCACATCGGAGTTGATTATACCTGTTTCTCGTGAAATTTTATGTCCAAACATTGCGTCTTCGTGTTCTTCCAAAATCTGGGTGTCGTAGCTTCCTTGCATTTCATAAATGTTGGTAATGTCGTCAATCGTGATAAGCTGGAGATTCTCCATACCATCAATGTTGAGCGTAAACCAATCATATACGTTTTGGTCAATGATGCAACGGTTTAGGGTGTCTTTGTTCAAAATACGCGCATTGTTTATAATGGCACGTCCGTAGTGGCTATGGTCAAAATAATACAATTTGTCGTACGTGATAGCGTATCTAACACTTGCTCCACCCACAATTTTACGCAGTTTTGGATATAGGTGGAATGAGTTGTACGTTCGTAGAACTATGGCAAAGTTGCATGCAAAAAGCATGGCGTGCATTGGATTGTCAAAAAAGACGTATCCGCCGTCACCCGTACTGATGAAGTTTTCCTCGAATTCAGTTTTTGTGTATTTCTGAAAAAGATATGTGTGATTTTTGAAGCACATGTCTATTGTTTCGCGAAACAATAATTTGAACATGCAAGGAACGAGCGTTTGTGCAAATTCTTCGTACGAACTGTATTTGTATATATCTATACCTAATACAGCTTTCCTGTTGACCTGTCCGTAGTTGATGTACTTTTGAAGTTTATCTAATAATTCATCTTCTTTTGGGATAAGATTAACTTTCTCAAATACGTATTTGTCTTCGGAATCTTTGAGGATACGCAGGATTTTTTCAAAATCAAGGGTGTGAACAGTTTTATTCATAGTAACCACTTATTTGTTGCAAATATAGAAATTTGAGTAGATTTTTCTTATAAAGGGAAGAGCTTTTTGGCTAGAATCTCTCAAAATCCGTTAATAAATTTTAATAACAACTGCACAATCTTGAATTGTGAAACTATAATAATTGTTTCCTTTGTACATCTATAGCAAATAAGATTGTATGGAATCATTAAATTTTGTTGTGGACGAGTGGAACGTTGTTGAAAATAGCTTCGACCCAAATCGTCAAATGATTGCCGAAAGTGTGTTCAGCATTGGAAACGGACACATGGGGCAACGTGCCAATTTCGAAGAAGTGTACACCGGCAAAACAATGCCGGGAAACTATATAGGCGGTGTGTTTTTCCCCGACAAAACCCGTGTGGGATGGTGGAAAAACGGCTATCCTGATTATTTTGCAAAGGTAATCAATGCGCCGTCGTGGACCGGCATACATACGTGGGTAAACGGACACGTGCTTGATTTGGCAAAGGTTACCATCATTTCTTTCGACCGCCAATTGAATATGAAAGAAGGCACGCTTTCGAAAACCTGCGTGGTAGAAATGCCCGATGGCGTTCGACTTCGAATAGAAAGCAAACGATTGGTGAGCATGGTTTCGGTAGAAATTGGAACCATTCACTATGCCATTACCGCAGAAAATGCCGATTGCTCGTTGTGCGTAAAGTCGCATATTCAGTCGCGTGTTTACAACCAAGATTCCAATTACGATGAATGTTTCTGGGAATCTGTTTCTCAACAAAACGACGACGAGGCAATTGTGGCCGTAGATAGAACCATTCCCAATCCGTACGGTGTGCCACAGTTTACGATAGCTACGGCAATTGCTCATACCTATTCGCACGAGGTTAGTAAAGCACACACGATAGATGATTTACAGCTCAATGAGGTAGTGGGTTTAAAATTGAAGAAAGGCGAAACCTTTAGTATAGAAAAATATGCAGCGCAGGTTTCTACGCTCAATTACAAAGCGGAAGAATTGCCGAGCGTGGTTGTAGAGCGCGCATTGCAAGCACAGAAGAAAGGCTTTGTAAAGCTCTATGCAGAGCAGAAAAAGGCGTGGGCCGAAAGATGGAAATTGAGCGATGTGGTGATTAAAGGCGACGTAAAAGCTCAGCAAGGTATTCGTTTCAATATTTTCCAATTGCAGCAAACATACACCGGCGATGATAGCCGACTAAACATTGGACCAAAAGGATTTACCGGCGAAAAATATGGTGGCGTAACCTATTGGGATACCGAAGCATTCTGTTTCCCGTTCTATATGGCTACGGCTCCTGAATCGGTTGCCCGCAATTTGTTGCTCTATCGATACAAACAGTTGCCACGAGCAATTAAAAACGGCGAGAAACTCGGATACACCAAAGGTGCAGCCTTGTATCCAATGGTAACCATGACCGGCGATGAGTGCCACAATGAATGGGAAATAACGTTTGAGGAAATTCACCGCAATGGTGCAATAGCTCATGCCATATACGAATATGTGACCTACACCGGCGACAAAACCTATCTTGTTGAATACGGATTGGAAGTGTTGATAGGCATTGCTCGTTTTTGGGCACAACGCGTTACGCTGTCTCCAACCAAACGGAAATACATGATACTTGGTGTAACCGGTCCGAATGAGTACGAAAATAATGTTTCGAACAACTGGTTTACAAACTACTATGCACGGTGGTGTTTGCAATATACGTTAGAAATGGTCAGTTGGACAAAACGAGTAGCCGGTGAGCAATTCCAAACATTAGCACAGAAACTTTCTTTCGAAGAATTGGAAGCACTTCGCTGGACCGACATTGTGAAAAACATGTATTTGCCGTCAGATGAGACCTACGGCATTATTTTGCAACAAGACGGCTATCTAGACAAAGAACCCGTTACTGTTGCTGACTTGCCTGCTGATCAGCGTCCGATAAATCAACATTGGTCATGGGACAGAATTTTGCGCTCGCCGTACATTAAGCAAGCCGATGTAGTGCAAGGTTTGTATGTGTTCGAGTCTGATTTTTATCTTGATACCATTCAACGAAATTTCGATTTCTATGAAGCTCGATGCGTACATGAATCTTCGTTATCGCCTTGTATCCATTCGGTTGTAGCTTCAAAAATTGGTAACGAGAAGAAAGCCTACGAATTGTATCTGCGCACCGCTCGCCTTGATTTGGACGATTATAACAAAGAAGCTCACGAAGGATTGCACATTACCAGCATGTCGGGTTCGTGGTTGGCTATTGTGAAAGGGTTTGCGGGTATGAGAAATACAATAAATTCCATAGTGTTTAACCCTTATATTCCACAAGGTTGGAAGTCGTATTCGTTTTCTATTACCTATCGTGGTGCGGTGTTTAGCATAACGGTAACGAAGAAAAAAGTAACGTTGCATGTGTCGTCAGGATATATTACCAACTTGGAACTTTATGGAACGGTGTATTCGTTAAAGACAGGCGAAGACTTGACTGTAGAAATGAGTCAGCGCAAGTAATCATGGAGGATATTTTTTTTAGAATAGCCGAAATACTTGCCACTATCACCGGTTTCTGTTGCGTTTTCTTTGAGATAAAACAAAAAATTGCGCTGTGGTATTTTGGCATCATTTCGGCAGCGTTGTTCTTGCTCGTCTTTTTTCATCAAAGTTTCTATGCCTATGCGTTGTTTCAGGTCTATTTTATAGCGACCAGTATCTATGGTTTGACGCAGTGGAAAAAATCGGAAAAAGCTACAGGAGAGGAAATGCCTATCTCGCGCATTTCGTTGCGATTGTTTGTTATACTTTTGGTGCTCGCAGTGGTATTGACTTTTGGTTTATGGCGAGTGTTACTTACCGTGAATGAAAATTCTACCTATGCTTTTTTCGATGCCGTTATTTCTACGTTGAGCATTATAGCTACATGGATGTTGGCAAAAAAATACATAGAGCAGTGGGGAGCGTGGTTTATTGCCGACGTAATTTCGGTGGGAGTGTTTTTCAGCCGCGGCTTATATCCAACAACCTTGTTGTATACGGCCTATGTAGTCATGGCAGTCACAGGTTTTATATTGTGGAGAAAGCAACTGAAAAAGCAAAACCAAGCAGTGTAGATTCTTGCTTTGTTACATTAGTTTATCTCTTTTGATGAGATAATTGGTTAAAATCTGGTTGAATCCTTTATTGATGTCAGCTTTCACGTAGGTAATGTGAAATTTGTCGCACGTGAGGTGTAGGTCTTCTGAAATTTGATTTATTGTGCGAGAATATGCTTCGCGAATAGCATTTGGATTTATTCTCACCATTTCTTGTGTTTCCATGTCTATCATTTCCGTCGGACGATTTTCAAACGCAAAGTTTTCTTCTCGTTGTGGTTCTGTTACGTGAAATACAATCACTTCGTTTTTGTTGTAGCGAATGTGCTGCAACGCATCATACAATTCATGATAACTTCCGTCTTGAAAAAAGTCGCTGAAAATAATCACCAACGAACGTTTGTGAATGGTTTCTGCAAGGAGATTGAGCGTTTTTGAAAGCGAAGTTTTGTGCTCAAAGAGTGAACGGTTTTGGCTTTGGTGCAAACAATTGTTGAGGTTTGCATAGAGCATTTGTATGTGTGCATCAGACAAGCGAGCAGGAGTGTTTAGTTCTATTTCGTCGGCAATAAATGACAAACCAACCGCATCGCGTTGTTTGCGGAGCAAATGAATTAACGCCGCCGCAGAATAGAGCGAGAATGCCAATTTGTTTTGAATGGAATGTTCTTCAAACGGGAAGAGCATTGACGACGACGTGTCAATTACGATTTGGCAGCGAAGATTTGTTTCCTCTTCGTATCGCTTCGTAAAAAGTTTATCGGTGCGGGCATAGAGTTTCCAGTCAATGTTTTTGGTTGATTCGCCGGTGTTGTATAACCGATGTTCTGCGAATTCTACCGAAAAGCCATGAAAAGGGCTACGATGTAGTCCTGTAATGAATCCTTCGACAATTTGCTGAGCAATAAACTCAAAATTGTCAAACGATTGAATTTCTTTGATTTTCTGTAAGTCGATGTCTTCCATACTCAATAAAAATAAAGACAATGTTCTGAGAACACTGTCTTTACTATTATTTCATCAAAGAAAATTAGCGGTAAGCTTCTATTTTCTCTTTGATTCTATCAGCAGGAACAGCTCCAACTAATTTGTCAACAACTACTTTATTTTTTATGAATAACAACGTAGGAATGTTGCGGATGGCGAATTTCGATGTAATGATTGTGTTTTCTTCTACATCACATTTGCCTATCACTACTTTCCCTTCGTATTCATCAGCTAATTGACTGATGACAGGAGCTATCATTTGACAGGGGCCACACCATTCTGCCCAAAAATCAACAACTACTAATTTGTCTGTTGCAACGACAGTGTCGTAGTTCGCGTCTGTTACTTTAAGTGCCATAGTTTTAATATTTTTTAGTTTAACTTAATTTCTACTGGAAAATCTTGCATTCGTTTGAAAAACGCATCTTCTAGTTGTATCCGCTGCGTTTCGGTTTTTAATTCACTGTGAATTGTGTTATTTGTTATATAGAACGAAATTGGCGTCCCATTATTTGATTTCCCCACCCATTTTTCTAAAGATTCTATAAATTCATTCGTAATATCGTCAACTTTTATTTTAATAAGAACGTTATTTAGCTTGTTTATCATGTTTTTAGCCGACTGAATATCATCAACTACATATTCCAATTTGTCATTGGGCCCTGGTTTTGATGACCAACGATTTCCCAAGTGGCCGGTGAGTACAATGACTTCATTTTCTTTGAAATTTCGCTCTTTAAAAATGGTGTATATACTTGCACGCCTTGATTCGTCTTTTTGTCCCCAAAGTACGAAATCATGCTGGCTGGTGAAGTCGGTCATGTTAAATGAGGCCATGGGGGTACCATTCTTCGTCATTCTGAATTTTATGTTACTAATCATCCCCATGAATTTTATTTCTTTTCCAATTAAATTTTTGTGGATACCCAATTCGTCAATATCACTTAATTGAAGTTTCCCTAATCCTTTAAGAAGAAACTGGTACTTCTCTAGTGGATGTGAAGATAAGTAAATTCCGATTAAGTCACATTCTTTTTGTAACAAAATCATTGGGTCAATTTTAATCGGTTTAGGAGTATCAGGATGTCCCACGTCTATTTGTTCGTCACCAAAGAGTGACATCATAGACGAATCAGTTTTCTTGTGTGATGACGCTGAATAGTTTGCAAGAACGTCAATGAATAGCGACCCGTTATCTGATGGGCTAATGAACGTTTCTCTTGGAAGGCCAAAACAATCAAGTCCGCCGCTGTATGTGAGCAATTCAAAATCTTTGCTAGTGAGCGAAACTCTCTTTGCTAAGTCAAACACATCTTTGTATTTGCCATTGTTCTCTCGTTCATTAATGATACTGAGAGAAACTGTTTCTCCAAATCCTTTGATTGCCTTTAATCCAAAGTGGATGTCTTCTTTTTCGTTTACTGAGAACGAAAGTTCACTATCGTTCACACTCGGACACAATACGTTTACTCCCATGCTTTTGCATTCGCCCATAAACTTTGCAACATCAGTTGGGGTGTCCATGCTATTTGAGAGCAAACTTGCCATGTATTCTGCCGGATAGTGTGCTTTTAAGTATGCCGTTTGGTAGGATACCCATGCATAGCAAGCCGCATGGGATTTGTTGAATGCGTATGAGGCGAACTTTTTCCATTCGTCCCAAATATCATTCAAAATCTTTGTAATTTCTGCTTCCGACTTACCGGTATTTTTGCATTGTTTGGCAATACCTTGCTTCATGAATTTGCCGTAGAGTTCCTCCATTTTTGCAATTTGCTTTTTACCCATTGCTTTACGGAGAGTATCTGATTCGCCACGGGTAAAATCTGCAATTTCTCGTGAGAGAAGCATCACCTGTTCTTGATATACGGTTATACCATACGTATCCTTTAAATATTTTTCCATGCAAGGCAACACGTATTTTATTTGCTCTTTGCCTTGTTTTCTATTGATGAACGATGGTATGTTGTCCATTGGTCCCGGACGATAGAGGGCGTTCATGGCTATCAAGTCGCCGATTACGTTTGGCTTAAGTTCCTTTAGGTATTTTTGCATTCCCGGCGATTCAAACTGAAACACGCCAACGGTTTGTCCGGCACAATACAATTTGTATGTCAGTTCATCGTCAATAGAAATAGTATCAATGTCAAGGTCTATTCCGGTATGTCGTTTCACGTTTTTTACCGCCTCTTTTATAATAGAAAGGGTCTTAAGTCCGAGAAAGTCCATCTTTATAAGACCCACTGTTTCTATCACGTGGCCATCGTATTGCGTTACCGGCACGCGTGTTTTCGATGCCTTGTCTTCAACCGTGGCAATTGGAGCGTAGTTCGTTAGGTCGTCAGCTCCAATAATCACACCGCAAGCGTGGATACCTACTTGCCGATTGGTATCTTCCAATTCTTCAGCATATGTAAGCATGGAAGCAATATTTTCGTCGGGACCTTCGTGCATTGACTTCAATTCAGGTACGTACTTGAAGCAGTTTTTCATATTCACTTTTGGCTTCTTGTCCGGAACTTTTCCATCAACAGCCATGAGCGCACTATCCTCAAAATCTTTTTCGGGAATAAGGCTTTTAATGTCTTTTACGGTTGTAAGAGGTATTTTTTGTATTCGGCTTACATCTTGTATGGCAGATTTTGTGGCCATAGTGCCATAGGTAATGATGTGCGCAACTTTTTCTTTTCCGTATTTTTCGGTCACCCAATCCAAAACCTTACCACGACCTTCGTCGTCAAAGTCCACGTCAATATCGGGGAGAGAGATACGGTCGGGGTTAAGGAAACGTTCGAACAGCAAGTCGTACTTGAGTGGGTCGAGGTCGGTAATGCGGAGACAATAGGCGACAACGGAGCCCGCAGCTGAACCACGTCCGGGTCCTACGGAGACGCCTAATTCTTCACGAGCGCCTCTAATGTAGTCTTGCACAATCAAGAAATAACCGGGAAAACCCATGGCTTTCATGGTGTGCAATTCAAAGTTGATGCGATCGGTTTGGTCGTCGGTAAGGACCTCGCCATATCGTTTTTTTGCACCATCCCATGCGAGTTTTGCCAAATAGTCGGCTTCCAATTTTATACGATACAATTTTTCATAGCCACCCAGTTTTTCAATTTTCTTGTGAGCTTCTTCTTCTGAAAGAATTACCGTGCCTTTATAGTCTTGAGTAAACTCATCAAACAATTGTTTTTCGGAGACTTTCTTTTTGTATTCTTCAACAGTTCCAAATTCTTTTGGAATGTCGAAAATTGGCATAATAGGACCGGAATCAATAGAGTATGTTTCTACCTTAGAAACAATTTCTTGGGTGTTTAGCAAGGCATCGGGAATGTCGCCAAAAATCTCTTCCATTTCTTCGGGTGACTTTAGCCATTCTTGTTTGGTGTAGTGCATACGATTTGGACTGTCGAAATCCGAGCCGGTACTTAGGCAAATAAGTCTGTCGTGCGCTTCGCCATGTTCTTCTTCGACAAAGTGAACATCGTTGGTTGCAATTATTTTGGTGTGAGTTTTTTTTGCAAGTTCCAACAATACCTTGTTTACTTTTTCTTGTTTAAGATAGGTGTCGGTTGCTGCATTGGGTTTATTTGTTTTATGCCGTTGCAGTTCTATGTAATAATCGTCTCCAAATATTTCTTTGAACCAAAGAATTGTTTTTTCTGCCTCGTCAATCTTCCCTTCCATAATGTGTTGGGGAACTTCTCCTCCCAAACAAGCCGAACTGACTATAAGTCCTTCGTGATATTGTTTAAGCACATTTTTGTCAATACGTGGGGAATCATAGAATCCATCGGTGAATCCAATAGATGAGAGTTTGCAAAGATTGCGATAGCCTTGAAAGTTTTTTGCCAAGAGAATAAGGTGCCACCCACTTCGGTCAACAATGCGTTCTTTTCCTCTTTCAACGGAAAATTCTTTTACATCTTTGTCTTGGTCGTAAAGCGTTCTGCGGGCGCAATATGCTTCTATACCGATAATAGGTTTGAAAATTGTTTGTTTTAGTCTTTCAATTTCTTTAGAGGCATTTGCTTTTTCTTCATCGGTAGCATCTCCTTTTTTTAGAATACCCTCTTGTTCTTTGATTTTCCCTTTTGTTTTGTCATTGACTTTTCCAACATAATCCATAAAATCTTTGATGCCGTACATGTTGCCATGGTCGGTCAAAGCAAGAGAATACATGCCGTCGCGCATAGCTTTATCTACTAAGTCGGGAACTTTTGACATTCCATCAAGAATAGAATAGTGCGAGTGAACATGTAAGTGTGTGAATTTCATTTTTTTCCTCTTGTTTTAAGTCTGTTTAGATGTATTGTTGTTATTTATTAGGGTATCACCTTAGCAAATTAAGCTAAAATAATTATCAAAAAAAATGGATGTTGATAAGATTTAAAAACAACACAGAACAAGTGGATAATTTATTCTATGTGAATAAATTGAGTGTGTTTATTGTTCCGTGTATTGAATATTGCAAAGGCACAAACCACAAGCAGGGATAGACATGCCAGCCATTTGGCGATTTTTGCTTTCAATAATGGCAGAAAAATCAGCAAGCGAAATTTTGTTTTGCCCCACGTCGAGCATTGTGCCTACAATGGAACGAACCATGTTGCGCAAAAAGCGATTCGCGGTAATGGTGAAAATAAGTTTTTTGCCTTTTTGTTCCCATTGTGCAAAAGTAATTGTGCAAATATTGTTGTTCACGTCGGTGTGGAGTTTGCTGAAACTGGTAAAATCTTGTGTGCCAATAAGTAGTTTGCATGCATTGTTCATGCTCTCAATATTCAAATTGAGAGGAAAATAATATTCAGTTTCGAGTGCAAACGGATTTTTTTCTTGGGTAATAGTGTATGTGTATGTTCGTGAAGTAGCAGAGAACCTAGCATGCATGGTATCATCTACGGGTTTAATATCGAATACCACAATGTCGGGAGGCAACATTCGGTTTAACTTATAACAAAGGTCGGTGGTTGCAATTTCTTTGTCGGTTTCAAAGTGTGCAAAATAGTTTGCTGCGTGAACACCCGAATCGGTTCTTCCGGCGCCTACTACCGATGTTTCTTCTTGCAAAAGTTGCTGCAACACTTGTGTAACAACACCCTGTATGGTAGTTGCGTTTGGCTGTATTTGCCATCCGGAAAAGCGAGTTCCATTATATGCTAGATGAATAAAGTATCTCATTTCGTTTGCAAAAATACATTACAATTTCTGCCTTTTTGCATTTTGTTGAAAAAATCAAATTTGTCTTTTTTTTATTTCAATCAAAAGTTTTACTTTTGTCTCTTGCAAAGTCTTATGGAATTTCAATTCGCGTTAATATTACAAGAGACTGACTCTTTAGGTTGGATATTGTCTTCTTTCGAAATCATGAAGGAGGAGGGAAGAGTGTTTTTTCAAATCTCGGAATACTTAACTCCCGAAACCAATAAAAAATATTTAGCACCTCATGAGAAAAAAATTGTAGATCTTTTAGCAAATTGTGAGGAAAGTGCTTTGTATCAGCGTTATAATTCTAATCCGAAAGAAGTAGCTACGGTAAAGAAGTTGGTGCATAAAAAAGATGAACTCAAGGAATTCCTTTTTAAAATTAAAGAACGAGACAAACGTTTGCCCGACAAGGACAAACATTTTGATAATATAATTCGACCATACGTTGAAAAGAATCTGGCAGAAGCATTCTTGTTGGCTCGTAAACATAATGTTCCTATTTACAATAAAGTGGTAGGGGCAAATTTTTACCCTGAAGACAAAGTTGACGTATGTGAAAAGAATCCGGAAGTAACATTTTTGTTTAATAAGGTTCCTAATGGCTTGGAGCGTGGCGTGCGAGTTGTGATTGGTTCGGAGGAATTGAAATTATACAAACAGCCATACGTGGTCTTGTCTAATTCGCCGAGTGTCATCAAAATAGGCAAAACGTTCTATCATTTTCCAAACATTGATGCAAGCAAACTCCAGATTTATTTTTCTGTAGAAAAACCCGTAACAAGCCAGGCGTACTTGCAGCAAATGTTTGATGGCTTTGTTTTGAATTGTATACGAAACTATAAAGTAGCAGTAAAAGGCTTCGAACTGGTTGATGAGTGCATTAAGCCAGCAATTTCGGCTAATGTAATCCGAAATACAAAAGGCGTTGCAAACATTGAGTTCGTATTTACATATAAATCATGGCAGTTTACCGATTTATTTAATGCTCGTGAGTTTGAAGTTGACTACAAATGGATAGGCGGAAATGCCCACTACACACGATTGTTGCGCAACAAGGTTTTTGAGCAAATGTTTGTGGCCGACATTACCGATGCCGGATTGGTCGAGGAAAATGGGTTATGGCACTTGGCGAATGTTGAAGGAGACGATTATTTTGCGCTTTTGCAATGGATACAAACCAATAAGCAATTGCTTGAGACATATAAAGTTGAGGTCTTCAACGAATCAGATCAGAAAATTCAAAATTTGCAAGCAAAACTCGAAATGGAAGTCCATTCCGATTCTATAGATTGGTTCGATGTACATGCAGTAATTATTTTTGGCGAATATAAAATTCCGTTCAAAAAACTGAGGAAAAATATTTTGAACGAAGATCCTGTGGTGCAATTGCCTAATAATCAAATAGGCATAATACCAACGGAGTGGTTCGCGAAATATAAAGAATTGTTCCTTTTCTCTTCCAAAAACGGAAGTCAGGATTATTTCTCAGTTCGCTCTGTTCATTATAAGACAATACAACGCTTGCCGGTAAAATTGTCTGATGCATTGAAAACCAGGCTACTGCATATAGAAACCAACGGCTTAAAAGACAATGAGGTTCCTGCGGAAATCAATGCACAATTGCGTCCATATCAGGTGGAAGGCTATCGTTGGCTTTGCTTTTTGAATGCAAACAATTTTGGTGGTTGCTTGGCCGATGATATGGGATTGGGAAAGACGTTGCAAACTATTGCACTTATTCAAAAGGTATTGAACAATCAAAAAGAAGCGGGTCAGCATAAACCGAATTTGATTGTTTCACCGGCATCTATTGTCTATAACTGGTATAATGAGTTTGAAAAATTTGCGCCGTCAATCAAGGTGTTTAAATACATAGGAAATGAACGAAATAGGGAATTCTCATATTTCGACAATTACGATGTAATATTGACAACCTATGGCTTGTTGCGTAACGACATTAGTAGTTTTGAAAAATATCAATTTTACTATATCGTGCTCGACGAAAGTCAAATGGTAAAAAACCCCGGCTCAAAAATATATAGCAGCGTGCTTAAATTGCAGTCCGATAGGAAGTTACTACTTACCGGAACGCCAATAGAGAATACGTTGATAGATTTGTGGACACAATTGAATTTTGTGAACCGCGATATGTTGGGGAGCTTGAAATTCTTCAAGGATTATTTTGTGAAAGGCATTGAGCGTCAAGATGAAAATGTAGCAACGCAACTGCGAAGAATTATAAAACCATTTATTTTCAGACGTGAAAAACAAGAGGTTGCAAACGATTTACCACCATTGACCGAGCAGGTTCGTTATTGTAAAATGTCGGAACCTCAAGCAAAATTGTATGAAACTGAAAAATCGAAGGTTCGCAATATGATTTTTGAGTCAATTGAGCAGGAAACGTTCCAAAAAGCTACCATAAACGTATTACAAGCACTTATGCGATTGCGATTGTTGGCTAATCACCCGCAATTGGTACAAGGCACGCACGGTAGTTCCGGAAAGTTTGATGAGGTTTTGCGTATGTTGCCCAATATTATTCACCATCATAAGGTGTTAATATTCTCATCATTTGTCCGTCACCTGGATTTGTTCAAGGAGCATTTTAAGAAAGAAGGCTTAAAATATGCGTATTTGGTTGGAAGTACATCCAATCGTGAAGAAGTTATCCGAAAATTCCAGGAAGACGAGGATTGTAAATTGTTTTTAATCTCAATAAAGGCCGGTGGCGTTGGTTTGAATCTTACGCAAGCCGATTACGTTTTTATCCTAGATCCATGGTGGAACCCGGCGGTTGAAAATCAGGCGGTAAGCCGTGCTCACCGTATTGGGCAGACCAACAATGTGACCGTCTATCGGTTTATTTCAGAAAACACCATTGAGGAGAAAATCCAAAAGTTGCAACAACGAAAAACAATGCTAGTTTCGAGCTTTGTCCCCGATGAACACACCATACCTTTCTCACAAGAAGAAATTTCATATTTGGTAGAGTAGTTGATAACTTATCTATGTATCAAAAGAATTCAGGTACATAAAGGGTTTACTGCTTTTGCAAAATGTTTGCAATTTGTTTAAAAGTTGTTTATATTGCGCAGAATTTCTTATGTTAGGTGTAATGAAAAAATGGTTGGCTTGTTTTTTTGTCATCTTGGTGGGTTTGTGTGAACCGATGGGGCTCTACGCGCAGATTGATTCTGCGAGAATTGCTCAAAAAGTTCGCCATATTCCGTTTTGGAATTCACGTGACGTAAAAAAACTCGCAGCTACACTTTCAAAAGATTGTGAAACCGACGAAGAAACTGTTTTCGCTTTTTCTTATTGGATTTGTAAAAATATTCGGTTTGATTATCCGGAATATGAGAAACGTCGTGCCGAAAATAAATCAATCAAAAAAATATTACGTACACACAAAGCACTATCCGATGGGTATTCAAAACTGTTCGTTGAATTGTGTGATGCGCAAAATATACCTGCTATATACGTGCCGGGATACATAAAAGATTACGACTATATGCCGGGCGACACGTTGTATAGAGCTGAATACGCGTGGACCATTGTCATGCTTTCCGGTAAATGGTACGTTATGGATTTAACAGCAGCTTCGTGTAAAATAATAGCAGCGGTAAATCCTCTCTCTCGTGTGTCTTGGGCATTGCTACGAATTCCATATGCGTCTCATTTAAAGGCTGTTATGAGCTATGATCCGCAATATTTATATATCGATCCGACTAAAAATCTGTCACGACTAATACCTGTTTCTGATATGTTTCAATTGGTGCAGAATCCTATGCCAATGTCATCCTTTATGATGAGCGATTCGCTCGTACATGCTTATTTGGCGGCAAATCTGGAAAAAGATGAACAAAACGAACAGTTATTACATTTTAATGGTTTGCCTCAAGCTCAAAAAAATATATTGCTTATAGAAGAATGTAAAAAACAAAACCCAATAAATTACTATACACAAGGGTTGTATTATTACTATAATTTGAAAGAATTCTACAACTCCTATTACATCGCAGAAAAAGGGAAGATTTTTGCTCCATTGGAGGAATCGGAAAAAGCATTAGAATATGCAAAAACGGCAAATTCTCTATTCCTAAAGGCAACGGAAAATAACAACAAAGAATTTTCAAAAAAAGAGGCAAAAAGTGAATATTGGAGAAGCAATCTTATAGAATCAAACAAGGTACTTTCTTCTAGTTTGTCATTGCAAATTAAAGTAAATCAGCAGCAAGTTCGCTCGGTGGCAACGGTAACCGGAGAAGAAAAGAATATCCAATCATACATTGCAAAATATCAAAATAAGTATGCTTTGCGTGATATTGTTGATTTACCACGTCCTATGATTCAAAATAACGAAAGCAAAAAAGAAGGTGAAGCATTATTAGCCGAAAGCAAAGCTGCTATTGCACGAAGTCAATCTTATTTGCAAGAATACAACTCTTTGTTATTAGGATTAGGAAAATCGACTATGGATTCGTCCTATGAGCAACAACAAAAGGCTTCAAAACTATGTAATGAAGAATTATCAAGCCTTTCACGTTATTTAGACAGAAAGGAAAATAATTTATCATTGGTGTATTATTCCGACAAATATGTGTTTAAACGAGGATATTTTAAGGCTTTTGAAAAAGTGGGTAATATCAACGAGTCATTTACCGATCCGTTGGTTGATTTGATGGTAGAACGTGAACCTCAAGTGTTTCAACTAATTCAAAATTACGTGACAGAAATATCCACAGCTTTGAATTTGTTGAAATCGGCAAAAAGTAAATTGTCAATAGACTACGGCGAAGATGATTTGTATGAAAAGACGGCATTGGCATTTAATGCTCAGTTGCAAAAAATTTCAACCCAAATGTCTGATATTGCTCAATTTAATGAGAAATTGACTTCTTGTCTCGATAATGACGTCTCAATTTATCAAGATATTGTGAAAATGTTACAAAATGATAATTCAATGGAAAATCGTCGTCATAAGGAATACATGGATTATCGAAAAAGTATTAAACAGGCTGAAAATGATAAGATTAGATATTACCAAGAGGTAATTAAAGGATATCAAAAACTGATAAGCAAAGCTGTGAATGGGAAATAGAAGTGAGAAAAGCATAGTAACATTTGCGAAGCACTGATATTTATTGTATCTTAGCATAAAATTAATTAAAATGAAAAAACATCTATTACTATTAATTTTTTTATTAATTGGTTATGTTTCTATGTCGCAGTCTTCACGTTTCGTATTCGTGTCGAGCGGTTTTAGTTTTTTAACCGATGTAAATATGAGTGCACCTAATTGGAATGACACCGTAATAAACAACGATGGCAATAATGGTGAGTCGTTTCAAACGTTGCAATACAATTTTGTGAGTCTCATGATGTCAACACGATTTATGTTGATACCAATAACGTTAAATTCTTCATTGTCGGTTTCTGCTACTCCAACAATAAATTTTGGCGCAATTTATTCAACACAAAGTTTGGGAACGCGTTATGGTATGAATGTATGCGTTCCATTATTTTTAGATTTGAATATTGGAGCTGCGTCTCGGTATGTAGCTTCAAAAGATTGGGGTATAGTATTGGGTGCAGGGGCAGAGTATTGCTATTCTCCGGTAGTTTCATACGATTTATCAAATATGAATTATACCAATAAACAGTTCCAAAAATCATGGTGGTTACCAATGGCAAAAGTAGGTGTACGCTATTGGTCGAAAAAAAATAAAGTGAAAGAAGTCATTTTAAAGGTTGGATTTGGTGAAAAGCAAGAAGATTTTTATAACTTTGGCAAGTTTATAAAACAATATAAACCTATACATGTTGGTGTATCGTTTTTAAAAATAATAAATTATTAGAAAAAGGATAGTAAGTTTTACAAAATTGAGAAATATATGAGACGTTTTATTCAATTATTGATTTGTTCGTTGGTTATTACATCAACTGCATTAGCTGGAGGTGGCAAAGGTTTTGCGAGTAAATTGTACTTCCAACTAGGCGGTACCATTGGCGCTGATGTGATGCGTTACGAAGGTATCTTTTGTAAAAATAGTATGGCATCTAATATCCAACCAATTCCATTTTCTGCAACCAATGTGAATTATGCAACATTGATGGGTGTTGGCCGAGTAAATTTCTTGGAAATATCAAACAATGCATCATTGTCATTAGCAATGAGACCAAATATTAGTTTCGGTCGTGCTTATGGAGACGGTGGTGGAACTACTACTATGATTCGTTTGCCATTTACGTTGGATTTTAATTCAGGTGCTGCTGCAACAGTTTCTACTCGTGCAAAAACAGGTTTTTCATTTGGCGTAGGAGCTGAGTTTATAAAATATCCATTAGGAAATGCTGTAGATGTTGCTGCTGAAAAAGACGCAACCGGAGTAAATACTAATACCGGTCGTTATATTAATATGAAAGCAGCTTGGTGGCAACCTGTTGCTGTAGTAGGAGTTAAATTTTTCGGAAAACATTATTTATGTAGAGAGTTGAATTTTAAAGCTTCTTTTTGCTCAATGGGAGAACTCGATAACCAAACTACAATCAATACAAATAATAATGGTCAGTCATTGTATGGAACAATCTATGATTGGAAAACAGTTGGTTTAACCATTTCATTCTTGCAATACCTTAACTATTAATACAATATTTAAATTAATATAAATGCCGAGTTTGCGCTCGGCATTTTTTATATCTATGAATACGTTTTCTTTATCAGAATTTGGAACAAAATCGTTGATACCGTCTCCTATAAATCAAATGACGGCATCGTTCTCAAAAGATTTTAGACAAGGAGTTGATATTAATTTAGGCGTTGGATATGTAAACGATGAAACAATTCCCCATGAAAAACTACAACAATGTCTGCAGTATGTGTTGAACTATACAGAGCTATACAAAAATGCGCTAAATTATGGTTCCGCAGAAGGTTCTGCTAACTTAATACATGCGCTTCGTAACTATTACAGAGAAAACAACATTGGAAGTATTCCACCGTCTTTATTAGAGAAAAAGAAGTTTTGTATTGGTGCCAATGGTGCTACAAGTATATTGGATGCCTTTGCCGCTATTATGCCCAAAGGTATTGTAATTACTACCGATCCTAATTACTACATATATACAGAAACATTGGTTCGCAATGGATTTACCTTGTGTGCAATTCCTGAAGATTCACATGGTATGCGAATTGATGTGCTTCAAGAAAAGCTTACAGAAATAGACGTTACAAACATTAGTTTCGTGTATATAGTAACTGTAAATAATCCTTCTTCCATTATTTTACCCAATGATCGAAGGGAAGCCGTAGTATCAATAATAACAGATTTATCGCATCGAATAGGTCGAAAGATTCCAATCATTTTTGATAAAGCATATGAAGATATTATTTTTGACACTACCATACCATCACCTGTTTCCGGTTTAGTGTACGATAAAGAGGGACTTGTGATAGAGCTAGGAACACTGTCAAAAATTATCGCTCCTGCTTTGCGCATCGGATACGCTATAGGCGAAGATTCTGAATTAATGCAGTCGTTGATACAAAAAACGAGCGATATCGGTTTTAGCGCATCACTCATGAATGAAGAAATGGCCGCTCGCTTTATTGATGCCTATATTGTAGGTCATGCTCGTGAAGTACAACAAGGATATAGGGCAAAAGCAATCAAGTTAAAGGAATTGATAGACAAGCATTTGGGGAAATACCTTTCTCACTATTCTGGTGGTCAAGCCGGTTTTTATTTTTACTTGACGTTTGCCAACATCGAGACAGATGTAAAATCAATGTTTTTTCAGTATTTATCGCGAACAACCGGCAATCAAGAGATTGATGGCAATCCTACTAAAAACCCACGTTTGATTTATGTACCGGGAGAATTCTGTGTGTCGGATGCTGCACAGCAAATGGGCAAATATCAGTTGCGTATTTCCTATGGCTACGAAGATATTTCCGAGTTAGAGCGTGCCGTGA
Source organism: Bacteroidales bacterium (assembly GCA_036752345.1). Taxonomy (GTDB): domain Bacteria; phylum Bacteroidota; class Bacteroidia; order Bacteroidales; family UBA1715; genus UBA1715. The sequence continues at coordinate 20,312 of DAIOSV010000010.1, forward strand.
TTTTAATGAAAGATGCCGTGGAATATGTGTTAGCACGTCGTTAGTCAATACACTTTGTGTATGCGTTTTCTATAGCATCGTGTTGCTCTATAAGTTTTTGAATATCCGCATTTTTTGAGGCATACCCAAAGTTGAAGCGGAATGCTTGTATCGTTCTTTTCAAAAGACGAGGATAGTCTATAAAGATAGTCCAAAGGAAATACAAAGAAGCAATCATAAAGAACACTGTCCACCATGGAAGCGGCACGAATATGAGCCAAAGTGCAATATAGAGACCATGAATGATTGTTTTAATGAGAGCTCCGCAGACAAACATTATTGAGTTTTTGAACTGAGGATCTTTTGTGAGAGTTTTTCCTAGTTTTACCATTGCCGCATAATTAATTATGTGAACCGCGGTGCCTATGATGAAGAGAGGGAACAAGGCGATTAATTTCATGCAATTCCATATGACATTGAAAGCATCAGATCCTTTTTGTTCAACAAGTGTATTTGAAAAATCAGTGCGTATAAGAGCCTTTTCGTATTCATCTACAATTCGTTTTATATCTGAAAGGAATGATGGATTTTTCTCAGTCTCCTTTTCTATAATCTCAACCGTTTTTTTATCAGCAAGGAATTCCCGTTCTTGTTTGTTCCCTGAGAAAGAGAATTTTTCTGACGTCTTTTTTCTGCATATAATGCGAAGGCCTTCTGCCGTGTAATATGTCTCATCGGTTTGAGGAATGTCTATCATTGTCTCTCGCATTCCTTTTTCAATCGCATCTTTAATTTCGTTTTCAGCTACTTGTGGATTTTCTTGGAGTGAATTAAAGAATTGTCGCATAGGAATTGGTTCGCCTATCTTAATAAAGATATTCGTACGAATGTCTTGGTAATCATCATAATATATGCCTACCGGGTTGACATTGATATCCATGTCGTAGTTATTTTTCTCTTCGGCAAGACAAACAATTCTAGGGATAGCTTTGCGTGTAGGACGTAGTCGGCGAAACCCCCAGTGCGTACCTTCAGGAAAGATTCCTACAAGTTTTTTGTTCGAAATAATTTCAACTACTTTTTCAAAGATTATATCATTTTCGCCAAGGTTTTTCACCCCATCACGTTTGCGAAAAATAGGTAATATTTTGAACCAGTGGAGTATAGGAATAAGAAACTTCTTATTGTAAAGATCGGCTCTTGCTAACCATGAAATTTGGCGAAACACTGTACCACACAATATTAACGGGTCCATGGCCGTATTTTGGTGGTTTATTGCAAGAATTGTTGGTGTTTTCCTATCAATATTCTGTTTCCCGACAATCGTAATGTCTTTGTACCAAAATTTGAACCAAGGGAGAAACCATGTGTTCCGAATAAATGTATGCGTGAACGAGAATTTTTCCGGTGTTCCTAGGTCCAATTTCATAGTCGATGAAAATTACTTGTTAAGTTGTGATTTTAATTCAGCTACTTGTTTCTCGAGTGTTCTCAACTCTTGAACAATTTTGTTGAGGTTGCGGAAATGAATGTAGGCGCGTTTGTATTCGTGTCCGTCAAAACTTGGAGCACCCATTTGTTGGCTATTATCCGGAATATCGTTTACCACACCTGTTTTTGCCGCCATATGTACGTTATTGCCAATTTTTAAATGTCCGGCAACACCAGTTTGGCCGCCAATCATGCAATTGTTCCCAACTTTTGTAGAACCAGCAATACCAGATTGTCCTGCAATTACGCAGTCGGAGCCAATTTGACAGTTGTGACCTATTTGAATCAAATTGTCAATTTTTGTTCCTTTTTCAATAATTGTTGAACCCATTGTAGCTCTATCAATAGTGGCATTTGCGCCAATTTCTACGTTCTCTTTAAGAATAACGTTACCGGTTTGTGGTATTTTCATATATGAGCCGTCTTCTATAGGAGCAAAACCAAAACCATCAGAACCAACTATTGATCCGGGTTGAAGAATGCAATTGTCCCCAATTTCGCAGGAATCAAGTATGATAGAGCCTGCGTGAATAAGACAATTCTTTCCAATTTTTGCAAAAGGATAAATGGTTACGTTAGGATATATTTTAGTGCCTTCACCAATTTCAACATTTTCTCCAACAGACACAAAATCACCGATATATACATTTTTCCCAATTTTTGCTTTGCGGTGTATGCGAGCTTTACGAGAAACTCCTTTCAGATTTTTATCTTGTTTTTCTTTTGCATAGAAAACCAACAATTTTGTAAAAGAAGAGTATGGGTCGTCTACTCTAATGAGTGTTGATGAAATAGGATGTTCCGGTACAAACGTTTTACTACAAACTATTGCCGTAGCATTTGTTGTGTAAATATATGGAGTGTATTTGGGATTAGCCAAAAAGGTTATTGAACCTTCTTTTCCTTCTTCAATTTTTGAAACTCTGACGATTTTTGCATTTTCATCGCCGTCCACTACACCATTAAGTGCTTGTGCTATACGTAATGCTGTGAATTCCATTCCTTTAATTTTTTAGCAAAATTACACATATTTATGTCTCTTGCAACCCAAGAAATATAAAAACTTCGGCACAATCTCTATGGAAATTAGCTATCTTTGTTTCTAATATGAAAACTTGGCATTACATAGTAGTCGTTGTTTTTTTGATTTTGTCTTCTTGCGTAACGCATGAAGGTTTGATATCTATGTCGAGTAGTGGAAAATTCCAAATTACAACAATACAATTAAAAGGCGCCGTATTTTCATCACCAATACAGGTAGGGTACAATAGCGTTGTGCTTGGAACTCATCGTCGTTCTATTTATTTTTTGACTCCTGATTCCATTATGAATATGTTCCGAACCAAATTTTGGGTTCATGCTACTCCGGCCATAGTGTATGATTCATTGGTTTCTATAGGTTCGTATGATGGAAATATGTATTTCTTCAACCAGAGAGGGGACTTAAAGAAAAAAGTGCGTCCCGGTGGAAGAATTTTTACTAATCCGGTGCAGCTTGACTCTCTTTGGATGGTCTTTGCTACAGGTCTAAAGGGTCTTTGCTATTATAATCTTGCCACCGATAGCTTGTTTTCTTCCAAAATAAACCATTTAACCCATGGAAGCCCTATGGTATTGGGAGATAAAGAAGTTTGCGTGGGCAGTAATGATAAAACATTGTATTTCTTTGACAAAGTTGGAAATATATTGTCATCGTATAAAACTGGTGGATGGATTATGCATTCGAAGCCAATGGCGCAGTGCGATTCGGTTGTTGTTGTTGGTTCATATGACAATAATATTTACTCAGTTTCTTCAAGAGGGCGTTTGATGTGGGCATTTAAAACTAATGGCAAAATACATGCTTCGCCGCAACAGTTTTCCAATGGAAATATAATTTGTGGTTCATTCGATAAAAATATTTATGTGCTTGATAAAAACGGGCACGAAGTGGGTAGGGTTCAAACCGGCGATAAAGTAATTTCTTCGGCTGCAATAATTGATGGGAAATACGCCGTAGTAGGCTCCTGCGATGGAAATCTCTATATTATTGATGCAAAGGGCAACGTGCTTGATTCTGTGCCAGTAGGAGGCCGAATATTTTCTTCTCCTATCTCTTTAAGTGATGGCTCAATATTTTGTGCAACAATGAAAGGGAGCGCTATGTTTATAAGATTGGCAGACTACTACAATACCCCTTCATCGCAGAAACTATAATAGTCATTCCCTGAAATAATTACATGGTCAAGAAATCGGCAGTCAATGAGTTTCATAGTTTCAGCAATTTGTTTTGTTAAACGAATGTCTTCGGGGCTCGGATTTTTGTTTTCTGCAGGGTGATTGTGAGAAACTACAAGTCCTGTAGCAAATAGCGATATTGCATGGCGGGCAATGATTTTTGTGTCAACCACCGTACGTGTTATCCCGCCTGAACTTATTTGTTTTTCGCCGATAATGATATTTTTGTTGTTGAGATAAATAGCCCAAAATTCTTCATGTTTAATGTCTCCTATTCGAGGGTACATCAGTTTGAAAATATCGCTACTAGAGCATATCGATTTCTTTTGTTTTATTTCGGCAGAATTTCTTCGTCTTCCTAATTCAAAGGCGGCTAGGAGTGATATTGCTTTTGCATCGCCAATGCCTTTGATTTGTTTAAATTGGTCAAGAGAAAATTTCCCAAGTTCGTTGAGATCATTGTGAGCCAACGCAAAAATTTTCTTTGCTAAGTCAATGGCAGATGTGTTCTGAGTACCGCTTCCTAATATGATAGCGATAAGTTCTGTTTCTGTGAGAGCAGAGCATCCTTTTAGGAGCGCTTTTTCTCGTGGACGGTCTTCTTCCGCCCAATTTTTAATTGAGGTGTATTCCATTATGTTGCGGCAATAAAAAAAATAAGGAATTGATTGTGGTTGTCAATTCCTTATGGTTATGTTTAGTCTTTAAAGCATCGAATGCTTAATCCTGATTTTTCGTACATTTTAAAACGAACAATACCGGTGTAGCTTGTATCAATTTGACGAACCCAAACGTAATCTCCTTTTGAGTCGGTGCCGGTAGTAGAAGACCAATATACACCAGCTTCTCCTAACTGAGCATAGGTTCCATTAATACTTGCATATCCTCCGAAATCAAATCCGTAGTTGTCAACTAATTTTTTTACAATGTTTGCATCAGCGCCTCTTGTTGTTTCTGATTCTCCGCTTTTGGTAAGGTCTGTGGCCGACATACCTAACGATTTCTCAAAAATCATCCATTCAACGTCTGAAGGAATGTGATATCCATTGGGGCATATTCCTTGCACATTTTGAATTTTTCCACTTGCTACGAGTGCATCATATTGTGTAAGTATTGTTTTTGAAACCGAAGAAGCTATTTCAGCAGATAATTCAGAAGCAATTTTTTGCGATGTTGACTCGGCAATACTTGTTAAATCATAGGCTGATATTTTGTCATATAAACCTGCATCACTAACTGCTTTTGCAATGGCAGTAGCTACGCTTGTTTTTAGGAGCAATTCAACGTCTGTAATGTTTATGCCTTCATCTGATTCGTAAAGAGCTTTTCCCAATGCTTCTACAATTGCGTCTTTTATGCTTGTGACAACAAAACTCTCTCCAATTTGTTTGTTTGCTGCCGTTTCTATAGCAGTTTCTGTTTCTTGTGCGTATTTGTTGGAATATATTGTAGCATAGGATTCTATGCTAGAAGAGCTTCGTATGTCTTCAATATAGTCAGGAATGTTGTTGTTGTTTACATCAATACTTGTGTTAGAACTGCTTGATGAAGAAATTGATTCCTGAGAGGTATTGATACTTGTTTCAAATGCGTATAGACCGCCATTCCGTGAGCAATATTTCTCTAAATTGCGGTAGCATAATTTTTCACCAACAATCACGCCTTCGTCTGACGGAGAGCCTGTTTGTTCCGTTCCTCCATAGAATGGTCCACCATCGGGTGCTTGTGTGATGTTTAAGTTTGTGCCCAATATACAGATTGTCTTGTCTTGGTCATCAATCACACCATCGCCGTTTGAATCATAGCGCACTGGCTCTGTTACTTTTAGCAATTCTCCTTGATATTCTATATATCCATCTGGAGTTTCAGATGGTTTATTTCTATGACAAGACATAGATAGAATGAGAGAAGACCCGATAGCAATGAAGATGATTGGTTTCATTTGGTATAGTTTTAGTTTTTTATGAGTGTTCCTATTTTATTGCCAGACACAAGTTTCATCAAAGAAGTTTCATCTCCTACATTAAAAACAATAATAGGAAGATTGTTCTCTTTGCACATTGTGAAAGCTGTAAGGTCCATTATTTTTAAATTTTTGGAATATGCTTCAGTAAATGTGATTTCGGAAAATTTCTTTGCCTGAGGATTTTTTTCAGGGTCGGAGTCATATACACCATCAACTCTCGTGGCTTTAAGAAGAACGTCGGCACCAATTTCAACAGCGCGAAGTGCAGCAGCCGTGTCTGTCGTGAAAAATGGATTTCCGGTTCCACCACCAAATATTACCACCTCATTGTTTGCAAAGGCTTCTTGTACTTTTTTTTGTGAGTAGGCTTCTCCAATTGGTTCCATTTTGATGCTGGTGAGAACTCTTGATTTTATATTAATTGTTTCCAATCCCGATTGAAGAGCCATAGCATTGATAATTGTTGCCATCATTCCCATGTAATCTCCTTTAACTCTGTCAAATCCTTGGTTCTTACTATTCAATCCACGATAAATATTGCCACCACCTATAACAATAGCTAATTTGACGCCCATATCAGTGACGTCTTTAACTTGTTGTGCATATTTCATCAATTTTTCTGAGTCAATGCAGTAACCATCTTCGGCGAGCAATGATTCTCCACTAAATTTGAGTAATATTTTTTTGTATTGTAGCATAAGATATGTAAATATTGAGCGACTAATATAGACAAAAAAAAGGAGAGTTTGATATGTAAAACTCTCCTTTTTGTATAGATTTCTGTAATTTTAGTTAGAAAGTCCGAAACGTTTAAATTCAGTAACTTTCAAACCTTTTTGAATTGATTCAAGATATTGAGCAATGGTAACGCTTGAATCTTTTACAAATTCTTGGTTCATCAATGTGGATTCTTTGAAGAATTTGTTAAGACGACCTTTTGCAATATTTTCAACCATAGCAGCAGGGATGTTATTCTTTTTCTCTTCTGTAATAGTTGCTTGAATTTCACGAGCTTTTGTGCCTTCTTCTTCTGTTAACCAACCTTTTGCAATGTTAGAAGATATATGTTCTTCAGAATCAACTAAATTAGGATTGATCCCTGCTTTTTTCAAAGCTACTTCTACTGCTTTTTGAATTTGCTCTTTTACTGTTTTTTCTTTTGCAATTTCAATTTCTGTGTTGATAACAGATTCTGGACAATCTTCTTTGTCAATAGCGATTGGATTCATTGCAGCAATTTGCATTGCAACGTCTTTTCCTGCGTGAGCATCTGACACTGTAGAGTTAAAAGCAACAATGCTTGCAAGTCTATTTCCAGGATGAGTGTATGCGAATGATTGAGCAGCTGTTACTTTAGTGTAGTAGCCAACATCAATTTTTTCACCAATTTTACCCATTTGGTCTGTCAATAAGTCTGCAATTTTGCGACCATTAAGTTCTAAATCTTTTAATTCGTCAACAGATGCAGGAAGTTTTTCAATAGCCTTGTCAAGAATTGATTTCGTAAATTCAATGAAATCGGTATTTTGAGCAACAAAGTCGGTTTCGCAGTTTACAACAACAATACAAGCGCTTTTTCCATCGGTAGTAGTACCGCAAAGTACACATCCTTCTTTTGCCTCACGATCTTGACGGTTGCTTGCTATTTTTTGTCCTTTTTTTCTTAAAATTTCAATTGCTTTGTCGAAATCGCCATCTGATTCGGTCAATGCTTTTTTGCAGTCCATAAGTCCTGCTGCAGTCATAGCACGAAGTTTAGCGATATCAGCGGTTGTAATGTTTGCCATTTGTGTAAATTATTTTTTTGTTGTTTTTCTTGCAGCTGTTTTTCTTGCAGGTTTTGCTTTTTCTGCTGGAGCTTCTTCTGTTGCTTCTGCAGCAGGTTTTGCTGTTTTCTCTGCTTTTGCAGCTGTTTCAACTTCTTTATCTTTTTCAGCTTTTCTTTCGTCTAAGCCTTCTTGAATTGCACCACAAATTTTAGAAAGAATAACGTCTACTGATTTTGCAGCATCATCATTTCCTGGGATAACAAAATCAACAAGGTTAGGATTGGCATTTGTATCAACGATAGCAAATACTGGAATACCTAAACGAGTAGCTTCTTTTATTGCGATATGTTCGCGAACAACATCAACAACGAATAAAGCAGCAGGAAGACGAGTAAGGCTTACAATGCTACCTAAGTTCTTTTGAAGCTTTTCACGTTGACGATTGATTTGTAATATTTCGCGTTTAGAAAGTGAAGTAAACGTTCCATCGCTTTCCATTTTGTCTATTGAAGACATTTTTTTAACCGCTTTTCTAATAGTAGGGAAGTTGGTAAGCATACCGCCACTCCAGCGTTCAGTAATGTAAGGCATTCCTACGCTTTGTACTTTTGTAGCAATAATCTCTTTTGCTTGTTTTTTTGTTCCAACAAACAAGATTTTACGTCCTGATTTAGCGATTTTTTTAAGTGCATCGGCTGATTCATCAATCTTTGCTACTGTTTTGTGAAGATCAATGATGTGGATACCGTTTTTCTCCATGAAGATGTATGGAGCCATGGCTGGATGCCATTTTCTTTTGAGGTGACCAAAATGTACACCTGCTTCTAGCAATTCTTCAAATTCTGCTCTTGCCATTTGTTTTGTTGTTTGCATTCTATGTTAAAGCAATTCACAAGTAGCACCATTACTGATAGTCTTGTGAATTTTGAGTCTAAACAACGCTCTAATTCGAATAGGTTAATATTAACGTTTACTAAATTGAAATCTTTTACGTGCTTTCTTTTGACCTGGTTTCTTACGTTCAACTTCACGTTGGTCACGTGTTAAGAAACCTTGTTTTCTAAGTGGTGATTTATTTTCTTCGTCCATCTTTACTAATGCTCTTGCAATAGCTAAACGAGCTGCTTCTGCTTGTCCTTTGATTCCACCACCTACAAGATTTACTTTGATGTCGAAATTACCGTCTTTCTCAAGTAGAGTAAGAGGTTGTTTAACGATAAAACGAAGACGTTCTTCGCCGAAATATTTTTCAATATCACGATCGTTTATAGTGATTTGGCCTTTACCTTCTTTAACGTAAATGCGAGCGATAGCTGTTTTTCTTCTACCTAAGGCGTTTATTACTTCCATTTTCTATCTATCTTAAAACTTTAACTCTTTTGGTTGTTGTGCTTCTTGATTGTGGTTAGGACCTACATACACAAACAAATTCTTTAAGCAGTCTCTTCCTAAAGAATTTTTTGGAAGCATACCTGCTACAGCATTCTTAATGATTTTTGTAGGGTCTTTTGCCATCAAATCCTCTGGAGTTGCAAATCTTTGTCCACCAGGATACATTGTGTGATGAATGTACACCTTGTCTGACATTTTGTTACCCGTAAATTTCACTTTCTCAGCGTTAATTACGATTACTCCGTCTCCACAATTTACATTAGGAGTGAATGATGTTTTGTGTTTCCCTCTTATGATTTTTGCAATCTGAGAACACATTCTTCCTACTACCTGGTCGGTTGCATCTACAACGAACCATTCTTTCTGAACAGTAGCCTTGTTGGCTGATTTCGTCTTATAACTTAAAGTATCCACTTGACGTTAATTTTTAATATATACCTTTCCCATTATTCGGGACGCAAAAATAAGAATAATTTTGATTTTCCAAACGTAAACTGACCTTTTTATTTCTTTATGGGATTTTTTTACAACTTAGTAAAAGAAATTTTTTGTTTTTCCTTGTATTGATTGCCAAAAATAATACTTTTGCCCAAAAGTTTGACTTCGTAGCTCAGCTGGTAGAGCAATTGACTCTTAATCAATGGGTCGTGGGTTCGAGCCCCACCGAGGTCACTCTATAAACCCCTGTAAGTCTGTTGAATAACAATTTACAGGGGTTTGTTTTTTCTTCCATAAAACTAGTATGACTATAATGTATACTTTTTATAGCAAAATACTTTTTTTATTTACAACGCCCGTTTCTCGTCATTCCCCTCTATGAAATTGATGAAAGCGGAGTTTACAAGCTTGTTTCCTCCTGGAGTTGGATAGTTGCCAGTAAAATACCAATCGCCACGAAAATTCGGACAAGCATTGTGTAGGCCTGTAATTTTTTGAAAAACAATTTCAATTGGAGTTGAAACATCACTTGGGGTGAGTAGTTCTGCTATTTTCTTTGCTATTTGTTCGTCGGTGAAAGGTTGGTAAATCTCTTTGACGTAGTTTATGATTTTTTCTTTCGGTTGCGATTCTTGAGCTTTTGCTTTCTGATACGTCTCTTCTATAATGTGTTCTAATCCTTTTTCATGAAGCAATGCAATGGCTGCCTTAAACGCAATAAATTCGCCCATACGTGACATGTCAATACCGTAACAGTCAGGGTAGCGAATTTGTGGAGATGAAGAAACTATGACAATCTTTTTAGGGTGTAATCGATTTAGAATGTGGATAATACTTTGTTTGAGTGTTGTTCCTCGTACTATGCTGTCGTCTATTACAACTAGATTATCTTTGTATGGTATAATGCTTCCGTACGTAATGTCATACACGTGAGTGGCAAGGTCTTTTCGGCTATTACTTTCAGTGATAAACGTACGCAGTTTTATGTCTTTGATTGCGACCTTCTCGGAACGAATACGACGTGAGAGTATCTGATGTAATTCATCGGCTGTCATATGCGCACCTTTCTTTATAATGGTATCTTCTTTTGCTTTGTTGAGATATTTTTCAAATCCTTCAATCATGCCGAAAAATGCTACTTCGGCAGTGTTTGGAACAAATGAGATTACCGTGTTGTCTATATCATTGTCAATGGCATGAAGAATGGCAGTAACAAGATTTTCTCCCAACTCTTTTCGTTCTTTATAAATGTCGGCATCGCTACCACGTGAAAAATAAATACGTTCAAACGAGCACGCACTTTTTTTGTGCTGATGTAGGATTTGTTTTGTCTCTATTTGTCCGTCTTTCGTAATGATAATTGATTGTCCGGGTAGTAGTTCTTTAACATCTGCAACCTCAAGATCCATGACGGTTTGAATTACGGGACGTTCTGAGGCCACTATCACTATTTCATCATCAGTGTAATAAAATGTTGGACGAATTCCCCACGGGTCACGCATGGCAAATGTTTCACCACTGCCGGTGAGTCCGCAAATTACATACCCTCCATCCCAATATTTCATGGTTGATTTGAGTACATTTTCTATTTTGAGGTTTGCTTCTATTTCTTCGGTGATATCATATCCGTTTTTTTCTTTTTTATTTATGGAATGATATATTTTTTCAACTTCGCAATCGAGCTGATAACCAAGTTGTTCCAACAGAATGAAGGTGTCGGCATAGCGGCGAGGATGTTGCCCCGATTGATGCATCATATCAAATACTTCATTGACATTTGTGAAGTTGAAATTACCACAAATGGCGAGGTTTTTTGAACGCCAATTGCTTCTCCGCATAAAAGGATGAACGTATGATATTCCTGAACGACCGGTAGTGCTATATCGTAAGTGACCGAGATATGAGTTTCCTGCAAAAGGCAGCATAGCTGTTGCAAATTCAGGATCATTCAATTGCTCTGCCGTATATTGACCATATTGGGAATGAACTTGTGCGAAAACATCACTAATTGCATTGTTCCCTTCGGCACGTTCACGAAACATAAACTCTTCACCTGGATTTACATTAAGTTTTACACACGCAATGCCGGCTCCTTCTTGTCCGCGATTGCGTTGTTTTTCCATTAGTAAATACAATTTGTTAAGTCCATACATCCACGTGCCGTATTTCTTATGATAGTATTCGAGTGGTTTTAACAGTCGTACAATGGCTATGCCGCATTCGTGTTTTATAGGTTCCATATTAGAAAAATTTTGATGTACAAATATACATAATAATTAGTTACGCTTTTGTACGAAAATCACGTAAAAAGTTATAAAATGAAAGCTTTTCTTTGAAAAATGTTTCAAATTGAAATATTTTTTTTATTTTGCATCGTCAAAAAACTGAAAAACGAGCGTTAGAACTAACAAAATAAAACATATGGGTATTATTAATGATAATTTCACAAAGCTGCAAGAGAATTATTTATTTTCGGAAATAGCGCATAAGGTGAATCAATATAAGGCGGAGCATCCACAAGCTCATATTATAAGCCTTGGTATAGGAGATGTTACATTGCCTATAGCTCCTACAATTATAGAGGCTTTGCATAGTGCGGTTGATGAGATGGCACAAAAAGATACTTTTCGTGGTTACGGGCCGGAGCAAGGGTATGGATTTTTGCGAGAAAAAATCGTAGAGCATGATTATCGTTCACGAGGCATTGCAATTACTGCTGATGAAGTTTTTATAAGTGATGGTGCAAAAAGCGATGTGGGCAATATTGTTGATTTATTTGATCTCGGAAATTTAATTGCTGTAACGGATCCGGTGTATCCGGTATATGTAGAAACCAATGTGATGGCAGGACGTGCTGGTACATTGGGCGCAGCCGGGTATTGGAATAATATTGTGTACTTGCCATGTTCTGACGCAAACAATTTTGTGCCTGCATTGCCAAAGAACTTTTGCCCGGATATTATTTATCTCTGTTATCCTAACAATCCAACCGGCACTACGTTGACCAAGGCCGAGTTGAAAGTCTGGGTTGATTATGCTTTGGCGAATAATGTTGTTATTTTCTTTGATTCGGCATATGAGGCATTTATTACAGAGAAAAATGTGCCACATAGTATATATGAAATTAGTGGAGCGGAGAAAGTTGCAATAGAATTTCGCAGTTTTTCAAAAACGGCCGGATTTACTGGTTTGCGATGTGGATATACAGTAGTTCCCAAAGGTGTTTGTGCAAGTGGATCAAATGGAGTCAACATCCCATTAAATCATTTGTGGAATCGTCGTCAGAGTACCAAGTTTAATGGCACATCATATATCATACAACGTGCGGCTGAAGCAGTGTATTCGCCACAAGGCCATAAAGAAGTGATGGCAAATATTGCATATTATCTTCGCAATGCTGAAATCCTATACAAAGGACTTACGGAAATGGGATTTGCTGCGTATGGAGGCAAAAATGCTCCGTATGTATGGGTAAAAACGCCACAAGGTGTGAGTTCTTGGGGATTTTTCAATTATTTGCTTACAAAATGCAATGTTGTCGTAACGCCAGGTATTGGTTTTGGCCCTGGTGGGGAAGGGTATGTACGTCTTTCGTCCTTAGGTTCTCGAGAAGATACGGAGGAAGCTATGGAGAGATTTAAGAAAATGTAAATATTGAATGAGTATAAATTTATAAAAACCAAAAACTATGTCAAACTTAAGATTTCAGGTAGTTGCAGAGGCCTTCAAAAAGAAACCTTTGCTTGTAGAAGCGCCAAAAGGCTTAACTTCAGAGTATTTTGGCAAGTATGTATTTGGTCGTGAACAAATGGCTAAGTATTTGTCGAAAGAAACAATGAAAAAAATTCGTGACGTTATAGAAAACGGCGCAACGTTGGACCGTGAGATAGCAAATCACGTGGCGGCTGGTATGAAAATGTGGGCGATGGAAATGGGCGCAACTCATTATACACACTGGTTTCAACCTTTAACAGAAGGTACTGCAGAAAAACACGATTCTTTTATTGAATATTTAGGAGCTCCGGGCGAAGGTATTATTGAGGAATTTTCTGGCAAATTGTTAGCCCAGCAAGAGCCTGATGCTTCAAGTTTTCCAAATGGAGGGTTGCGAAATACGTTTGAGGCGCGTGGATATTCCGCATGGGACCCATCATCTCCGGCTTTTATTGTAGATGACACATTGTGTATCCCAACGGTTTTTATTTCGTACACCGGTGAGGCTCTTGACTATAAAGCTCCGCTTCTTAAATCTTTAAATGCAGTTGATAATGCAGCAACTGATGTTTGTCATTATTTTGATACATCGATAAAAAAAGTATTCTCATACCTTGGTTGGGAACAGGAATATTTCTTGGTTGATGAAGGTTTGTATGGCGCTCGTCCTGATTTGTTACTTACAGAAAGAACATTGATAGGACATGAATCTGCTAAAAACCAACAGCTGGAGGACCATTATTTTGGTTCAATTCCAGAACGAGTGCAAGCGTGCATGAAAGAGATTGAATTTGAAGCATATAAATATGGTATTCCTTGTAAAACTCGTCACAACGAAGTTGCACCAAATCAGTTTGAGTTGGCTCCAATTTTTGGAGAAACAAACTTGGCTAACGACCAGAACTTGTTGATAATGTCAATTATGAAACGTATCGCTCGCAAACATGGTTTCCGTGTGTTGCTTCATGAAAAACCTTTTGCAGGAATCAATGGCTCCGGCAAACACAACAACTGGTCGTTGGGAACAGACACAGGTATTGGTTTGCTTACACCGGGCAAAACCCCTACTGAAAATTTACAGTTTGTTACTTTCATTGTAAACATATTGATGGCAGTGTATAAAAATAATGGTTTGCTTAAAGCATCAATTATGACGGCACAAAACGCACACCGTTTGGGCGCAAATGAAGCACCTCCTGCTATTATTTCAATTTTCCTTGGTTCTCAGTTATCTGCTATTCTTGATAAATTGGAATCAAGCAAAAGTGATGATGCTATTGTAGTTGATAGTAAGCGTAAAATGCGTCTTGGTATCGCACAAATTCCGGAAGTATTGATTGACAATACTGATAGAAACCGTACATCACCTTTTGCCTTTACCGGAAACCGTTTCGAATTTCGTGCTGTTGGCTCGTCGGCAAACTGTGCTTCTGCAATGATTGCATTAAATACGGTTGTTGCATCTCAGTTGAAAGAATTTAAGGCTTCAGTTGATGCAAAGATTGCAACGGGAATCGTAAAAGAAAAAGCAATTTTTGATGTTTTGAAAAAATACATCAAAGAGTCAAAGCCAATTCGTTTTGATGGAAACGGCTATAGTGAGGAATGGAAGAAAGAAGCTGCAAAACGCGGTTTGGATTGCGAATCAAGCGTTCCTTTGATTTATAGTGAATACACCAAACCGGAGTCGGTTGCATTGTTTGAAAGTTGTGGTGTGTTCACCGCCAAAGAATTAGAAGCTCGTAACGAGGTAAAATGGGAGACCTATACCAAGAAAATTCAGATAGAAGCTCGCGTCTTAGGAGATTTGGTATTGAACCACGTGCTTCCTGTCGCTACTCGTTATCAGTCGGTTTTGCTTGACAATGTCTACAAAATGACACAAGTGTATGAGTTTAAGAAAGCTGAAAAACTTTCGGCTCACGACAATTCAACTATAGAAGAGTTGTCAGAACATATTTCGTCTATTAAAAAACTAGCTGAAGCAATGGTAGAAGCTCGCAAGATTGCGAACAAAATCACTGATGAACGTCAAAAGGCATTTGCGTATCAAGAAACAGTGTTGCCGTTTTTTGATACAATCCGTTACCATGCCGATCAACTTGAAATGATTGTTGACGACGAGATGTGGACGTTGCCGAAGTATAGAGAATTATTGTTCATTCGTTAATTGCATAAATATGAAGGTAGGGTGGGTTTGTCCGCTCTGCCTTTGAAATGAAAAAAATAAGAGTATGAAAACAACACATCAAACACAACAAGGTTTATATTCTCCCGAGAACGAGCATGATGCTTGTGGCGTGGGGTTGGTTCTTCAAATTCATGGTGGAAAATCTCACGATATTGTAGAAAAAGGTCTACAAGTATTGGAGCACATGAATCACCGAGGAGCTGAAGGAACCGATGACAAGACAGGAGATGGTGCCGGCATATTGGTTCAAATTCCCCACGAATTTATTTTGTTACAAGGAATAGCTGTTCCTGAAAAAGGTCGCTATGGTACCGGTATTATTTTCTTTCCCCAAAAAGAGGATGAAGCGGCAATTTGTATGTCAATTGTAAAAAATGCGATACAAAATGAATCTCTTACCATATTGGCGGTGCGTGACGTTCCTGTAAATAGTGATATTTTGGGTAACATTTCTCGTGCTAATGAACCGGGGATAAAACAAATATTTGTATCGGGATGTAACGACCAAGAAATCTTGGAACGTAAGTTATTCATTGCTCGTAAGAAAATAGAAAACGCTGTGATGAACACCGAACTTTCGCAGAAACGTGATTTCTATGTAAATAGTTTGTCAACAAAAACCATCGTATACAAAGGTATGTTGACATCATTGCAGTTGCGGGAGTATTATAAAGATTTAACCGACAATAATTTTACCAGTGCAATTGCATTGGTTCATTCGCGATTCAGTACCAACACCTTTCCAACTTGGGATTTGGCACAACCATTCCGTTTGCTTGGTCACAATGGTGAAATCAATACTATTCGCGGAAACCGTTTGTGGATGACAGCTCGTGAAAGTATTTTTAAATCAGAGATGTTGGGCGATTTGAAGGAGTTGTATCCTATTGTTCAGCCTGATATGAGCGATAGTGCTTCGCTTGACAACGTGTTCGAGTTCTTGATGATGGCAGGTTTATCTTTACCACATGCATTGTCAATGTTAGTCCCGGAAAGTTGGAACGACAAAAATCCTATTTCCGATGACCTAAAAGCCTTCTATGAATACCATAGCATTTTTATGGAACCATGGGACGGTCCTGCTACGTTATTGTTTACCGATGGCCGCTATGCCGGCGGAATGCTTGACCGTAACGGATTACGTCCTGCTCGTTATCTTGTTACGAATGATGATGTGATGATAGTTGCTTCAGAAACAGGGGTTCTTAAAATTGATGCATCAGAAATACGAGAAAAGGGTCGTTTGCGTCCTGGGAAAATGATGCTTATAGATACAAAAAAAGGTGAAGTTTATTATGATCCTGAAATAAAAGAAACGTTAGCTAAGGCATATCCATTTAAAGAATGGTTGCAGAAAAATCGTATAGATATTGCTTCTGTTTCATCGGGAAGAACGGTTAACTATACGGTGCCAAACTATCAACAATTCATTAAAGAGTTTGGATATACCAAGGAAGATATTGAGTTTATTATAGATTCAATGGCAGTAGAAGCCAAAGAACCCGTAAACTCAATGGGGAATGATACGCCCTTGGCGGTTATATCAGATAAACCACAACGATTGTTTTCATATTTCCGTCAGTTGTTTGCTCAAGTTACTAACCCGCCTATCGACCCGATACGTGAAGAGTTGGTAATGTCGCTTACTAGTTACATTGGTTCTGTACATCACAATTTGCTAGAACCGGCTCCTGAAATTTGTAAAATGGTGAAAATCAAACGTCCAATTTTAACCAACACTGAGTTTGATTTGCTTTTGAATTTACAGTATAAAGGTTTTTCAACAGCAGTGTTTCCTATGACTTTTGATGTTTCGTGTGGCGCTTCTGGTTTTGAAGCTGCAGTTGACAAACTTTGCCAAGATGTTGAATCTGCAGTTGACGCAGGCAAAAATTACATTGTTTTGTCAGATAGAGGTGTTGACGAAAATCATGCCGCAATACCATCTTTGTTGGCTGTTTCTGCCGTTCATCATTATTTGATAGATAAGCGTAAACGTATGCAAACAGCAATCGTTGTGGAAAGCGCCGAACCGCGTGAGGTAATGCATTTTGCGCTATTGCTTGGTTATGGGGCCAATATCATCAATCCATATATGGCATACGCAGTATTGGATTCTGAAACTAAGGCGAAAAAAATCCCGCTTGATTATGAAAGTGCGGAACAACACTATATCAAAGCGGTGTGCAAAGGGTTACTCAAAATAATGTCGAAAATGGGTATTGCAACAATACGCAGTTATCGTGGTGGACAAATATTCGAAGCAGTTGGTATAGGTGCTGATGTGTTGAATAAATATTTCAAAGGAACAAATTCAAAAATCAGCGGTATTGACATGTCCGACATATACAAGGAAGCCGTGAATGACCATAATAAGGCTTTTAATGCAAATGTATATGAGGAGTGGAAAATAGAAAATGTTGGTAGTTATGCATATCGTAAAGACGGAGAATTACATGCATGGAATCCTGAAACTATCTCGAAATTGCAAATAGCTACACATACTGGTAATTATGCAAAATTCAAAGATTTTGTTCATGCTGTAGATGATAAGTCCCATCCGATTCTTTTGCGTGATTTTATGGATTACAAAAAGAATCCTATAGATATTTCTGAAGTAGAACCGGTAGAAAATATTGTAAAACGGTTTGTTACCGGAGCTATGTCGTTTGGCGCAATAAGCAAGGAGGCACATGAAGCTATTGCTATTGCGATGAACAAACTTGGTGGTATGAGTAATACAGGAGAAGGTGGAGAAGATCCGGAACGCTACAACTCTCGTGAAGACGGATTGAATACTCGCAGTGCTATCAAACAGGTTGCTTCCGGTCGTTTTGGTGTTACAGCCGAATATCTTGTAAATGCTGATGAAATTCAGATAAAAGTGGCTCAAGGTGCAAAACCGGGAGAAGGTGGACAATTGCCAGGTTTCAAAGTAGATGAAATCATTGCAAAAACTCGCCACTCAATTCCGGGCATTTCGCTTATTTCGCCACCGCCTCACCACGATATTTATTCTATCGAAGACTTGGCTCAGTTAATTTTCGATTTGCGTAATGTCAATCCACAAGCTCGTATCAGTGTGAAATTGGTTTCTGAAACTGGTGTTGGTACTATTGCAGCCGGTGTAGCAAAAGCAAAAGCCGATATGATTTTGATATCGGGAGCAGAGGGCGGAACAGGTGCGAGTCCCGTAAGTTCGGTAAAATATGCCGGATTGCCCGGAGAAATTGGTCTTGCCGAAGCTCAACAAACATTGGTTATGAATAACCTTCGTGGACAAGTTCGTTTGCAAACTGATGGCGAATTGAAAACAGGTCGCGATATTATTCTTTCGGCCTTGCTTGGTGCCGAGGAATACGGATTTGCTACTAGTGTGTTGGTTGTTCTTGGTTGTGTGCTTATGCGTAAATGTCATAAGAATACTTGTCCGATGGGTGTGGCAACGCAAGACCCGGAATTGCGCAAACGGTTTATTGGTCGATATGAATATCTAATGAATTTCTTCAACTTCCTTGCTCAAGATGTCCGCGAACATTTAGCCGAAATGGGCTTCCGTTCAATAGACGAGATTGTTGGTCGTGCAGATTTGATTGTTCCAAAGAATTTTGATTGCAACGCTAAAATCGGCAAAGTCGATATTTCCAAGTTGATTTACATGCCTGCCGAAGCAAGTGATAATCCTTTACGTTGTGTAAAAACACATCTTCATTCCGTAGAAGGTGTACTTGATCAAACAATGGTAGACGATGCAAAACAATCAATAGAATCAGCAATCCCTGTAGAATTGGCGTACCCGATAGAGAATATTAATCGGTCTGTTGGTTCTATGCTATCGGGTAAGATAGCTCTTACGTACGGACAAAAGGGCTTGCCTGAGGATACTATTAAGGTAACATTCAAAGGTTCTGCTGGACAAAGTTTTGGTGCTTTTTTAAGTAAAGGAGTCTCATTCCGTCTAGAAGGTGATTCTAACGATTATCTTGGAAAAGGTTTGTCTGGTGGAAACATTGCTTTGGTTCCGGCATCGGGAACAATGTATGCTCCCGAAAAAAACATTATTGCAGGTAATACTTTGTTGTATGGTGCAACTTCGGGACAAGTATATATTAATGGATGTGTAGGAGAACGTTTCTGCGTTCGTAATAGTGGCGCCATAGCTGTGGTAGAAGGCGTTGGGGACCATTGTTGTGAATATATGACCGGTGGCCGTGTGGTTATTCTTGGTCAAACAGGACGAAACTTCGCTGCCGGAATGAGTGGAGGTGTGGCATACGTACTCAATGAGCTCGGAAACTTCGATTATTTCTGCAATATGGAAATGGTAGAACTTTCTCTTCTTGAGGATAACGCTGACGAGCGCGAGTTACAGTCTCTTATATACAATCATTATAAATATACAGGGAGTCCGCTTGCGAAGAGAATTCTTACAAGTTGGAACGATTACATTCCAAAATTTATCAAAGTTGTGCCTATCGAATACAAGAAAGTGCTTCAATCAGAAAAAATGGAAGCGATAAACAAGAAGATAGCGCAAGTAGAACACGATTATTAATAAAAAAGACTAATTAACTATGGGAAATCCTAAAGCATTTATGACGATAAGCCGCAAAGAAGCAGGCTATCGACCTATACATGAAAGAATAAGCGATTTTGGTGAGGTAGAGCAAACACTAAATATAGAAGACAGAAAACTTCAAGCCTCACGTTGTATGGATTGCGGAGTTCCGTTTTGTCATTGGGCTTGTCCGCTCGGCAATAAAAATCCGGAATGGCAGGACATGATGTTCCGCGGAAATTGGCGTGATGCAGTTGCAAAACTTCAAGAAACGAGCAACTTTCCTGAATTTACCGGTCGTGTGTGTCCTGCGTTGTGCGAAAAATCGTGCGTGCTTGCACAAACAGGAGAAGCGGTAACTTGTCGTGAGAACGAGGCAGCATTGATAGAATATGCCTTCAATCAGGGTATGATAGTACCATGCCCGCCAAAGCAACGTACTGGAAAAACTGTAGCCGTCATTGGTTCAGGACCATCGGGCTTAGCAACTGCCGATTTGCTCAATAAATGGGGACATACGGTTACTGTTTTTGAAAAACAAAATGCTGTTGGCGGTTTGTTGCGTTTTGGTATTCCTGATTTTAAATTGAATAAAAAGGTAATAGAACGTCGCTTAGATATCCTTAAGGCTGAGGGTATTACCTTTAAAACGAATACATTGGTTGGGAAAGATATTACATCGCAGGATTTGTTGAACAATTACGATGCAATATGTTTAGCAATGGGTTCAGAGGAACCTCGTGATTTACCTATTGAAGGGCGCAATTTGAAAGGAGTTTATTTGGCACTTCAATTGTTGCAACAACAAAATCACCTAGTTGCAGGAGAAGAATTTGCAGAATCAGACCGTATTACTGCCAAAGGTAAAAAAGTGCTTGTGATTGGAGGTGGTGATACAGGTTCTGATTGTGTTGGAACATCAATACGACAAGGTGCTGTTTCTGTTACACAAATAGAAATCATGCCAAAGCCTCCGGTAGGTTTTAATCATGCTACGCCATGGCCAAATTACCCCATGATTCTTAAAACGTCCAGCTCACATCAGGAAGGATGCGAACGTTATTGGAATTTGGCCAGCAAGCGGTTCATCGGCAAAAACGGGATATTGACTGGTGTTGAAGTTGTTGAAGTTTCGTGGGCAAAAGATCATGCAGGAAAAATGACAATGAGAGAAACCGAGAAAACAAGAATAATCGAGGCTGATATGGTTTTTCTAGCTATGGGTTTTGTGCATCCTATGCATGCCGGTTTGCTTGATGAACTTGGCGTTGCGTATGATAACCGTGGAAATGTGGCTGTTGATGCTCGTCAAAAGAGTAGCATAGACAAAGTGTTTGCAGCTGGCGATACAGCTACCGGCGCAAGTCTTGTGGTTCGTGCAATAGCATCGGGAAGAAATGCAGCTACAGAAATCAACGCGTATTTGTGCGAAAAGAAATAATGTTGTTGTTAAAAAAGATAAATTATGTGTGGTATTGTTGCTATTCTCAATATTAAGTCGCATCCGGAATCGTTGCGCACCAAGGCATTGATGATGTCTGGAAAAATACGCCATCGTGGTCCGGATTGGTCTGGAATATATGTTGGCAAGTCGGCTATTTTGGCTCACGAACGTTTGTCAATTGTTGACCCGCAATCTGGTAGCCAACCGTTGAAAAACAAAGCTCAAACGGTGTATTTGGCGGTAAATGGTGAGATATATAATCATCGTGATATTCGTGCTCGCTACGCAAATGATTTTGAGTTTCAAACGGGTTCGGATTGTGAGGTGATACTTGCACTATATCAGCAGAAAGGAATTAAATTTCTTGAAGATTTGAGCGGAATTTTTGCTTTCGTTTTATACGATTCGATAAAAGACGAATATATCATTGCGCGTGACCCGATTGGGGTTATTCCTTTGTACATCGGTAAAGATGCTGACGGAACCATGTATGTGGCATCGGAACTCAAGGCTTTGGAGGGCTTCTGTGAATCGTATGAACCATTTTTGCCAGGGCATTATTATTGGAGCCGTGAGGGGAAAATGGTACGTTGGTACAAACGTGATTGGGAAGAATACGAAAACGTAAAAGGAAGTACGCTTGGCGTTACAGATGTGAAATTTGCTCTTGAAGATGCTGTAAAACGACAACTCATGTGTGATGTCCCGTATGGGGTGCTGTTGTCTGGAGGTCTAGATTCCTCAGTTATTTCAGCTATCGCAAAAAAATATTCGCAGATGCGTATCGAATCCAATAACCAAAAAGAAGCATGGTGGCCACAATTGCATTCGTTTGCCGTGGGCTTAAAAGATGCTCCTGATTTGATTGCTGCCCGCAAAGTCGCCGAACACATTGGCACCGTTCATCACGAGATACATTATACCGTGCAGGAAGGTTTGGATGCCATACGTGATGTGATTTATTATATAGAGACGTATGATGTGACCACCGTACGCGCCTCAACACCTATGTATTTGCTAGCACGCGTCATTAAGTCAATGGGAATAAAAATGGTACTTTCTGGAGAAGGTGCTGATGAGGTTTTTGGGGGGTATCTTTATTTTCATAAAGCTCCGAGTGCTAAATTATTTCATGAAGAAACGGTTCGTAAGCTAAAGAAACTATATTTGTACGATTGTTTACGGGCAAACAAA
Organism: Bacteroidales bacterium; assembly: GCA_036752345.1. Lineage (GTDB taxonomy): Bacteria > Bacteroidota > Bacteroidia > Bacteroidales > UBA1715 > UBA1715. Next base: position 42,665 of record DAIOSV010000010.1, read on the forward strand.
TCATTGTTGGCATGGGGAGTAGAAGGCCGTGTGCCGTTTCTTGATAAAGAATTCCTTGATGTCGCAATGTGCGTGGATGCCGAGAACAAGATGTCAAAAGATGGACGTATGGAAAAATGGATAGTGCGAAAAGCGTTTGAAGATCTCTTGCCGGCAAGTGTTGCTTGGCGTCAGAAGGAACAATTTTCTGATGGCGTTGGATATGGTTGGATTGATTCTTTGAAAGAATTAACGGCTTCATATGTGAGCGACGAAGAAATGTCTCATGCAACGGAACGTTTCCCTATCAACCCGCCTATGAATAAAGAAGAATATTACTATCGGAGCATTTTTGAACAACATTTTCCAAGTGAATCGGCGGCTCGCAGTGTCCCAAGTGAAAAGAGTGTCGCTTGTTCTACTTCTATCGCATTGGAATGGGATGAAGCTTTTAAAAATCTTAATGAACCTAGTGGTCGTGCCGTGAAAGGAGTTCATGAATCGGCATACTCAAAAATATAAAATTATATGAAAAACAACTAATACGAAAATAAATACACGAAACAAATACACGAAACAATGTTACAATTTCCAAAATCTTATTTAAAGCTGTCCAACGGAATGGTCTTTGAAGGCTATTCTTTTGGCTTTTTGCAACCTGTGCAAGGTGAAACGGTGTTTTCTACCGCAATGGTAGGCTATCCCGAGACACTCACAGATCCTTCGTTTGAGGGACAACTTTTGTGTGTGTCATATCCACTTATGGGTAATTATGGAGTTCCAAAAGCAAAGATTGACGACGATGGACTTTTGTCTAATTTTGAATCAGAAGCAATTCATGTGCGCGGACTTATTATTTCAGACCTGTCTTTTGACTATAGTCATTGGAGTGCAGTCATGAGCCTTGATGAGTGGCTTAAAGAACAAAAAATTCCCGGCATTTGGGGAATAGATACGCGTCGTTTAACGCAGGTTTTACGTGATAGTGGTTCAATGTTGGGACAAATTGTACCTGCCGGTTGTTCCGAAAGTGCCGAAATATATGATCCAAATCAAATAAATTTGGTTGGCGTTGCTTCATGCAAAGAAGTGATTCGTTACCGTCAAGGTGCCGGAAAAAAGGTGGTCTTGATTGATTGTGGTGTGAAACACAATATTATTCGTTGTTTACTTCAAACCGGTGTTGAGGTGGTTAGAGTTCCTTGGGATTATGATTTTAATGCCGATGCCACAATGTCGGACTACGATGGACTTTTTATCTCAAACGGACCGGGCAATCCTGATTTTTGTTCAATTACAGTTGACCACATCCGTGTGGCAATGGAGTCGGGAAAACCGATTTTTGGCATTTGTATGGGCAATCAACTTTTGGCAAAGGCAGCCGGAGCTAAAACCTATAAATTGAAATATGGGCATCGCGGACATAATCAACCGGTAAGAATGCTTGGCACCAATTATTGTTTTATTACGTCTCAAAATCATGGTTATGCAGTTGATGATACGAGTTTGTCGAGCGATTGGGAACCCTATTTTGTGAATCTTAATGATGGAACGAATGAAGGAATTCGACATAAAACGAAACCCTATTTCTCTGTTCAATTTCACCCGGAAGCATCTAGCGGTCCGCTTGATACGCAATATTTGTTCAACCAATTTGTTTCTCTTCTCTAAAACCGACTGCAATTATGGATATTTCAATAAAAAAAGTACTTATTCTTGGTTCCGGCGCCCTAAAAATTGGTCAAGCCGGTGAATTTGATTATAGTGGTAGTCAGGCACTCAAAGCGCTTTCAGAAGAAGGCATCAAAACCGTGCTCATCAACCCAAATATTGCAACAGTTCAAACTTCCGAAGGTGTTGCCGATAAAGTATATTTCTTGCCGGTAACTCCATATTTTGTGGAGAAAGTCATACAAAAGGAGAAGCCTGATGGTGTGCTGCTTTCGTTTGGTGGACAAACGGCATTGAATTGTGGTGTAGAACTCTACCAAAAAGGCATATTTGAAAAATATGGTATCAGAGTGTTGGGTACTCCTGTTCAATCTATTATTGATACAGAAGACAGAGAGGCCTTTGCACGCCGAATGGAAGAAATTAATGTAAAAATTATTCGGTCGCATGCTGTAGAAACAATGGAAGAAGCTCGTGAAGCTGCAAAAGAATTGGGTTATCCGGTTATTTTGCGTGCAGCTTACGCGCTCGGTGGGCTTGGTAGTGGTTTTTGTGACAATGAAGAAGAACTGAATGAACTTGCCCAAAAATCATTTGCATATTCATCACAGGTATTGGTTGAAAAATCTCTAAAAGGATGGAAAGAAGTTGAATATGAAGTAGTTCGTGATACATATAATAATTGTATTACTGTTTGTAATATGGAAAATTTCGATCCACTCGGCATTCATACGGGCGAAAGCATTGTGGTTGCTCCATGTCAAACACTTAATAATCACGATATTAATATGCTTCGCGACATAGCAATAAAAATAGTCCGTCATATTGGTATTGTAGGAGAATGTAATGTGCAATATGGGTATGATCCTCTTAGTGATGATTATCGTGTGATTGAAGTGAACGCTCGTTTGAGTCGTTCGTCTGCATTGGCATCAAAAGCAACGGGATATCCGTTGGCATTTGTTGCTGCAAAATTAGGCTTGGGGTATGGTCTTTTTGAATTGAAAAATGCGGTAACTCAGTGTACTCCGGCTTTCTTCGAACCGGCTATTGATTATATTGTATGTAAAATACCACGTTGGGATTTGAGTAAATTCCATGGCGTTTCGCGCAAAATTGGCTCAAGCATGAAGAGTGTTGGTGAGGTTATGGCCATAGGGCGTAGTTTTGAAGAAGCGCTACAAAAAGGTTTGCGTATGATTGGACAGGGAGCGCACGGATTTGTAGGCAATAAAGAGTTGCAAGTTGCCGACATTGATGAAGCTTTGCGTGAGCCAACCGACAAACGAATTTTTGTTTTGGCAAAGGCACTACAAGCAGGTTATACCATTGATCAAATTCATGATTTGACGAAAATAGATAATTGGTTTCTGCACAAATTGTTGAAAATGGTG
>DAIOSV010000010.1:45808-47682 GCA_036752345.1 Bacteroidales bacterium
GGCGTTATGGTGAATTACAATCCCGAAACCGTTTCAACCGATTATGATATCTGCGACCGTTTGTATTTTGATGAACTCAGCTTTGAACGTGTGATGGATATTTACGAACTTGAAAATCCACATGGAATGATTGTTTCAGTGGGTGGACAAATTCCAAACAATTTGGCTTTGCGTTTGAGTCAGCACAATGTGCAGATACTTGGTACAACAGCAAAAAACATTGACAGAGCCGAAGACCGTCACAAATTTTCTTCCATTGTAGATACCCTTGGAATAGACCAACCAAAATGGAAAGAATTGACCACTAATGCAGACTTGCATAAGTTTGTTGAAGAAGTTGGATTTCCGGTTTTGGTTCGTCCTTCGTATGTGCTGAGTGGTGCTGCAATGAATGTGTGTTATAGTAATGAAGAGTTGGATACATTTTTGTCGTTAGCTGTCGAAGTTTCGCAAAAGCATCCTGTAGTAGTGAGCGAATTCATGCAACGATGCAAAGAAATCGAATTTGATGCAGTTGCTGACGGTGGAAAAATCTTGTGCTATGCTATATCTGAACATGTTGAATTTGCCGGTGTGCACTCGGGTGACGCTACCATTGTCTATCCTGCGCAAAAAGTGTATACAGTCACGTTGCGAAAAATAAAATCGGTAGCAAAAAAAATCGCAGAGGAATTGGAAATAACCGGACCATTTAATATTCAGTTTCTTGCTAAGAATAATTTCGTGAAAGTGATAGAATGTAATTTACGAGCTTCACGAAGTTTCCCCTTCGTTTCAAAAGTTTCAAAAATTAATATGATAGAACTTGCCACAAAGGCAATGTTAGGCGAACATCCTGAAGCTGTGCGCAAGGACGATTTCGATTTTGAATATGTAGGAATTAAGGCATCGCAGTTTTCTTTTGTCCGCTTGTTGCAAGCTGATCCTATTCTTGGTGTTGATATGGCTTCTACTGGCGAAGTTGGTTGTCTTGGCGATAATTTTGATGATGCATTGCTCAAAGCTATTGTTTCTGTCGGATATGCTATTCCACAAAAAAAGATTTTAATATCATCGGGTGACGCCTACCAAAAGACAGACTTGCTTGAAGCTTGTCGTACATTGACAGAAAAAGGATTTGAGTTGTACGCAACCGATGGTTCACAACGGTATTTGGAAGAAAATGGAGTTTCGGCTGTCCGTGTTTTGTGGCCGAGCGAAATACAACAAAATCAAGAACTAGCAAAGCAATTCCCTTCAGCTCTTTCTCTTATTCAAGAAAAAGAGGTGGATTTAGTCATTAATATTCCCAAGAATTACACTCCTGTGGAACTAGAAAATGGGTATAAGATTAGGCGTGCTGCTGTTGATTTTAATATTCCTCTTATTACAAACGCTCGTTTGGCAACCGCTTTTGTGCGTGCATTTTGTAATGAGAGTATTGATGAAATTACCATAAAATCTTCAGATGAATATACATTGAATTAATTAATTAATAAATAAATGGAAGCAAAATACATATTTGTAACTGGAGGTGTTACATCATCCTTGGGAAAAGGAATTATTGCTGCATCAATGGCGAAATTGCTACAATCTCGTGGGTTGCGTGTAACTATTCAAAAGTTCGATCCATATATTAATGTCGATCCGGGAACTCTTAACCCATACGAGCACGGGGAGTGCTATGTTACGGAAGATGGAGCCGAGACAGACCTTGACCTTGGACACTATGAACGTTTTTTGAATGTATATACTTCGCAGGCAAATAATGTAACTACAGGGCGCATTTATAAAACTGTGATAGAAAAGGAGCGTGAAGGTGCATATTTGGGAAAAACGGTGCAAATAGTTCCTCACATTACCGACGAAATAAAACGTTGTATCCGTTTGTTGGG
>DAIOSV010000011.1:0-4434 GCA_036752345.1 Bacteroidales bacterium
GGCAATGTTCCCTAACGGTTGCCTTGCCGGTAATTTCCGCTATGGGAATCGAAACCGCTATTTTGCCTTCGGCAATCCTTTCTACTCATACCGGAGGATTTAAAGGATATACATTTCATGATTTAACTGAAGATATTCCTGCTATTAAGGAACATTGGAAAAAGGAAAACATCAAGTTTGATGCAATATACACAGGGTATGTAGGCAGCGTAAAACAGCTCCAATACATTTCTGACATAATGGATGAACTTTCTAAACCGGGAAGTATTATTGTGATTGATCCGGTTATGGGCGATAAAGGCAAATTATATCCGGGTTTTGATCCAAGTTTTGCCAAAGAAATGGCAAAAATGTGCCGTAAAGCCGATGTGATTGTACCAAATTTGACAGAAGCGGCATTTATGCTTGACGAAGAGTATATTGAAACTGGTCATACCAAAGAATACATTGAACGCATTTTAAAGAAACTTTTGAATCTTGGTTGTAAAAATGCATTATTAACCGGCGTAACTCTAGAACCGGGCAAGTTGGGCGTTGCTGCAATCAATGGAGAAACAGGTAAGATTACTTATTATTTCCGTGATTTAGTAGATGGAATGTTCCATGGCACCGGCGATGTGTTTGCAAGTAGTTTTGCAGGCGCTATGATTTTGGGTAAATCAATTGAGCAAGCAAGCAAAATTGCTGTTGATTTTACGGTTGATGCTATTCAAAAAACCATAGATGACAAAAGCCATTGGTACGGTGTTAAATTTGAGTTGGCACTTCCCGGTCTTATTCAAAGTATTCGGTAGCCTTTTCTCAAAAGGAATAAAAAAAGCGAAGCTCAATTTGAACTTCGCTTTTTTTGTGTCGTTAAATAACGAGTATTATGCTTTTTCAATAAAGTCAACAATCCAAGCACCAACTTCTTTTGTGCCATATTTAGCGCCACCTTCAACTTGAATTTCTGGAGTGCGTACATTTGCATCAAGAGAAGCATCAACGGCTTTGCGGATAAGTTCGCCTTCTGCTTTAAGGTTAAAATATTCAAACAACATAGCAGCCGAAAGAATTTGTGCCAATGGATTTGCTATATTTAATCCTTTTGCTTGTGGCCAACTACCATGTATAGGTTCAAATACTGGAGTGTGCTCGCCGGTAGAAGCCGATGGCAACAATCCCATAGAACCGGTAATGCAAGAACCTTCATCGGTAAGAATGTCACCAAACGTATTTTCAGTAACCATTACGTCGAAGAAACGTGGTTCTTGAATCATACGCATAGCAGCATTGTCTACATACATATAATCTGTTGTAACGTCAGGATATTGAGGAGCCATTTCCTGTGCAACTTTTCTCCACAAACGGCTTGATGCTAACACATTGGCTTTATCAACTACTGTCAAGTGTTTGTTGCGTTTGCGAGCATAGTCATACGCAACTTTCAAGATGCGTTCTATTTCATTACGAGAGTAATAGTTGGTGTCGTATGCAAAATCGTCGCCTTCTTTCTTTTCGCCAAAATACATTCCGCCGGTAAGCTCACGGATGCAAATAAAATCAGCTCCTTTCACCAATTCTTCTTTAAGAGGAGATTTGTGAACTAAGCAATCGAATGTTTGTACTGGGCGAATGTTTGCAAACAATCCAAGTTTCTTGCGCATGGCAAGCAAGCCTTGTTCTGGACGAACTTTTGCAGCAGGATTGTTATCAAATTTAGGATCACCAACTGAAGCAAAGAGTACGGCATCAGCATCCATACAGGTTTTGAATGTTTCTTCAGGGAAAGGGTCTCCTACTTTGTCAATGGCATCTGCACCGCAAATTGCATAGGTGTAAGAAAAATCGTGTCCAAATTTTTTACATACGGCTTTCATTACCGCTACACCTTGTTCCATAATTTCCGGTCCAATACCATCGCCCGGAAGAACAGCTATTTTTGCTTTCATTATATTGTAATCTTTAATTTTAGTTTTGGCAAAGATAGTATTTTTTGATAATTGTAGTTTTAATGAGGCTATAAACTCTTGTTTTGGTGTGCGGTTTTGTCCTTGAAAAATTTCATAAAAGCCTTTGCTGACGTTTTCTGGTAAGCTCCTTTTAATGTTAAGAGCGATGCTACCATCAAGTGTTTTTGATCAGTAAAAGGAATCGCTACAATGTTTTCTCGTCCTATAATTGCCGCCTTGGAAAGTACGGTAACGTATAGTGACGACTCTACCAATTGCAATAATATATTGGCATCGTTCATCTCTAGATGAGGTTCCAAGGTGAAATGATTCTCTTCTAAAAGTATATCAAGGCTTGCGCGTGCGTTCAATCCTTTTGACGGCAATACAAGAGAATGAGTATTTAATTCGAGCAACGAAATTTGCTTTTTGTGTGCGAACGGATGTTGTTTGCTCATAACAGCACAAAGCGGAACTTCAAATAAATCGGTTACTTCAATTTCTTCATTGTCTTGAAAGTTAAAAGAAAGCACAAAGTCAATATCGCGGTGTTTGAGCATTTCCAGCAAGTCGGTAATGGTAGATGAAACGATTTCCAAATGGATGTTTGGATATTCTTGCATGAAATGCAAAACGGTTAATGAAAGACCAAAACTCAAACTATGTGTAATGCCAACACGCAAAGTGCCGGTATGAATATTTTGTAAGTCAAGTATCCGTTGTTTCCCTAATTCAGCATCATGCACCGTTTGCCGTGCAAATGGAACAAATTCCTTTCCTGCTTCGGTAAGGTATAATCGTTTTCCAATGCGATCAAACAACAACACATTCATCTCGTTCTCTAGCTGTTTAATTTGCTGAGATAGAGTACTTTGCGTGATGCACAATTTTTTTGCTGCTTCCGTGAAATTTTGAATTTCGGCAGCTTTAAGAAAATAGTTCAATTGTCTTAGTTCCATATATTAATCGTTTTTTCCGATTGATTTAATAGAATAAATTAATTGAGCAAATATAGAGAAACAAAATAAGACGTATACCTTTGCGCACGAAAAAACAGGTCATTCTTAGAGATATAAGGTTGGCTAGATAAACAGATTTTCTATGATAGAGTGGGTTAGTAATTTCTTTGCACAAGAAGGCATAGCACAAGCAATTTTTTTGATAGGAATCACAATTGTGATTGGTTTTTGGTTGGCGAAAATTAAAATTCGAGGAATTTCATTGGGAGTAACTTGGATTTTGTTTGCAGGCCTTGCTATTGGACATTTTGATTATTTCAAAATTAATCCGGAAGTTTTACATTTTATAAAAGAATTCGGATTGATACTATTTGTCTATGCAATTGGTAGTCAAGTTGGTACAAGTTTTTTCTCCTCGTTGCGAAATGGCGGTATCAAGATGAATCTTATGACGATGGTTTTGGTTGGTTGTAACGTATTGGCCACGTTAGGAATTTATTACTTCACAAACACAGATTTACCGAGTGCTGTAGGTCTTATGTCGGGTGCGGTAACGAATACGCCCGGACTTGGTGCGGCACAGCAAACGTATGCCGAAATCACGGGAAATAATCCTTCGTTTCTTGGTGCCGGATACGCAATCACCTATCCAATGGGTGTAATAGGTGTGATACTTGTATTTATTTTTATTCGCAAATTCCTCAAAGACCCCGAAGTGGTTGTTAATGAAGAACAGGAAAATGCGTTGGATATTTTCACAGTAGAAATTAACAATAGTCAATGCTTTGGGAAGAGCATTGGAGATGTAAAGACGATTGTAAACGTCAATTTTGTAGTCACACGATTATATCATGCGGAATCGAAAAAAATAGAAATTCCAGACACCAATTCTGTCTTGCATGAAGGTGACAGAATGTTTGTCATTACAGCAAAAGAAGATGCAGAGCTAATTCGTTCAAATGTCGGAAATCGACTTGACATGGATATGTCGTCATGGGATCAACTTGATTCTCAATTAGTTTCGAAAAACCTCCTCATCTCTAATCCTCGTATTAGTGGTAAATCAATTTCGTCAATAGATTGTCGTTCGGCATTCGGTGTCAATGTGTCGCGTGTGATTCGTGCGGGAGTGAGTTTGGTACCAACACAAGAATTGAAGTTGCAATTGGGTGATACGCTTGTTGCGGTAGGAGAGTCTTCTTCTGTTAATAAACTTGGTTCTTTCTTGGGTAATTCTCAAAAGAAATTAAATGATCCATACCTTATTCCGATTTTCCTTGGTATCGCGTTGGGTGTGCTATTAGGTTCAATACCTTTTGCAATACCAGGAATACCACAACCGGTAAAACTTGGATTAGCTGGTGGTCCACTTATTGTTGCAATTCTCATCAATAGATTTGGTTCTCAATTGAAAATGGTGACGTATGCTACAAGTAGTGCCTTGAAAATGTTACAAGAGCTAGGTATCACACTATTCCTTGCGGCTGTAGGATTAAGTTCAGGTAAAATATTTTGGGAAACGCTTCTTGCAAACGGAGCATTGT
>DAIOSV010000011.1:4534-46483 GCA_036752345.1 Bacteroidales bacterium
GGATTAAGTTCAGGTAAAATATTTTGGGAAACGCTTCTTGCAAACGGAGCATTGTGGTTCTTGTATGGAACGATTATAACAGTAGTGCCAATTATTATTGTTGTGATACTTGGTCGCTTATTGTTAAAACTTGATGTTCCACAATTAATGGGTCTTATTTCGGGAAGTTGTACCAATCCGGCTGCTCTTGCCTTTGCAACGAGTGTGGAAGAAAGCGGCAAAACGCCATTGGCATACGCAACCGTATATCCGTTGGCTATGTTGCTCAGAATTATGGCTGCGCAGTTCCTTATTTTGATGGCAGTGTAGGTAATTCTACTTGCATCATGGAATTGATGTCTTTCTTTTTACGGAGTAATGGCAACGCGTCATCGCGTACTATCACGTTCATATCTACACAACCTTTAATGCCGTCAATCCTTGCTTTGTCGGTGTATTGCCAAAGGTGAAACACCAAACTATCGCGCATTACAGGGTATTGAGAGTAGTTTGCTATCCATTTTAAGGATTGTTGAAACCGGTGTGACAGATAATGATTGAAGAATGTTTGACTTGCATAGATAGCAGGAGTTTCATTCGGATATTTTTCGTGAAACAAGTCTATAAATTTTTGAATGGAATCGCATAAGCCAGGAGGTGGAGTTTTAGGTCTTCTGCGTCTACCTTTTTCTGCTTCAATATCGAGCACGGGTATGAGGTCGGATTGAATTGTGGAATAGACAGAATCAAAATTTTCAAATTGTTGTTTCACATCGGTTTGCAGATAAAAGAAGTGATACAGCCCCACAAGAAGTCCATTTTTAGAAGCATCTAAGGCATATTCTGGGGCTTTACAATCTTTATTTTCAGCACCCATGCTAGCTCTCAAGTACACGAAGGCTATATCCTTGTCATGGCCGAGGGTTACCCAATCAATCTCTCCCTGATAATGAGAAATATCTATTCCGTATATCGTATCTGATTTTGGGAGGTCTTTAGTAATGTCAAACGTATTTCTCAGTCTTTTAAAGGGTGTAGGAGAGTTGAATATACCAAGTGTAGTGACAATCAAAAGAAAGCTAATTGAAATCACTGCAAGGGTTATCCGTTTTTTTTGTAAGCGCATATATACAAGTTCTCGTACGCAAGGTAACGAAAAAGTTAGTTCAAAATTCCGGTAGCACGACAGATATTTTTTAGAAAAAAAGAGAGTCGCAAAATTGTAAAGAATGATAAATATAGTAGTTTTGCTCTCGGAAAGATGCCGGAGTGGTCGATCGGGCCGCACTCGAAATGCGGTAAACGGGTAACTGTTTCTAGGGTTCAAATCCCTATCTTTCCGCTTTTTTTATAAGTGAACAGCAATTCCCATTTTTACCCATCTGCCGGGTTGTTCAATTCCTCCATAGTCAAAGTACGTTGTATTGAAAATGTTTGCTATTTCAAGATACATTTTCGCATTTCCCGCTTTCCAAAAAAGTTGTCCGTCAAGAATGCTAAATGGGGCATATTCGGTAACTTCATTTGCTGAGTTGAAATAACTTCCCGAACGATTTTGTGTCGTTAGTTGCCAATTTGCCCCAAGATGTTTATAAATGCTGTGTTCAATAGAAACTGACAGCGAATGACGAAGATAGTCAAGCGCATATTTGCTTATGTATTCGCCCGATTTTTTATCCAACCGGCAAAATGCGTACGATAGTTCTACGTGATTCAAAATCCGTTGGAAGTTGTATTGTGCAGAGGCTTCAACTCCAAATGCGTTCACGTTCGGAATGTTCATGCTCATCCACACGTCGTCGTTTTCTTTTTTTGCCCAGTCTATAATGTTTTGCCCAACGCGGTAATACGATGAAATGCGGTAGGCAAACGCCGTGTATTGCGCTTTGTTGCCAACTTCAAACGTAATGCTTTCTTCTGGCTTTAAATTTGGATTGGCCAACTGTGTGGCACTTTTGTAATACATATCGGTGAACGTGGGCATTCGCATTGATTTGTTTATATTGGCATACAGTCGATTCTGGGGAGTGAGCGCGTATCCAACATTGGCGCCCCAGCAAACGTGCGAGCCGAACATTGAATTATGATTCCCCGAAACTCCTACAGATGCCGTGGCTTTGCCGAGAACAAATGTCTGCTCGCCAAAGTAGTTGCGGTTCATTCGGTTTTTGCCATAGAGAAATTTCACGCTGTCGGCTGCCACAAACGGAACGTCAACGGGTGTGCCGAGTTTGTCGCCTAACACGTTGCTCAGAATGTTTTCGTTTCGAAATTCTATGCCGAGAGTTGTTTTTCCAAGAGAAGAAAAATACGTTGCTTTCAACGATTCCACAAACACCTTTGTAACATGATGGTTGTGGCCGATGTACCAGCTTGGAGCATTTTCCATATTGCGGAAAAGATGAAATTCATCGTAGTGGAGGCGCACGGCAGAGGCTTCTTCTACCAAAAATTTGCCAAATTGCTTGTTCCATTGCAATGATGAAAGCAGCGTGTTGTCTTTTTCAAACTGATGCGGGTATTTTGTTGAGTAAAAAGCATTTGCGCCAAATTCTTTTGCTTGTAAACCCAATTGAAAATTAAAATTACCAAGAGTGGTGTCGGCATATTTTGTTTGCAGAAACGCGTTGGTGTAATTGAAATCGGTGTTGTCAATGTATCCGGCAGATTCGTTGTGCGAAACATTCCCTACCACGGTGAGTTTCTTCCGATGCTCTACCATTGTGGCGTGCGGAGCAAAAAGCCCGTTTTCGCCAGCTACAAGTTCCACGTTTATTGCGTTTTCGGGCGATTCACCGGTGATGATGTTTATTGCTCCCGAAAATGCCGAGAGCCCAAACACATTGAGCGCGGTGCCTTGCAATACTTCTATGCGGTCAATTACCGAAATATCCACCGGCAAATCCAGATTTTGATGCCCTGTTTGTGGGTCGGTAATGTTTATGCCGTTGAGAAGAATTACAACTTGGTCAAAAGTTCCTCCACGCATTGTTATATCAGCTTGCACGCCGTTTGTACCACGCGAACGGACGTCAATTCCCGGCACATAGTCCAAAAGCTCGTTTATGCTGCGCACCGGCAAATTAGCGATATCATTACGAGTAAGGGTAGTCACAATTCGCAGCGATTCGGAGGCAATTCCCGGCTGGTTTTTTACTACTTCAATTTTCCGAAGATTCACGTACAAAGAATCGTCTTGAGCAAAAACGCTGAATGCGCCCATTGAGGCGCAAACACACAATACTAGTTTTTTCATTTTGATAGAAAATAAAAAATCCTATCCGTTGGCAGTGCCCACAAATAGGATTTTATAGTTAAACAATAAGAATATGCAAAAACAGGATATGCGGTAGAGCTTTGGCTTACCGTTACAATAGTTTCCTCCAATATATTTAATACTATGTCATTGCAAATATCGGGAGGTGGAGCTTCGACTGTTTCGTCCAGAACCAAAGGTGCGAGCGCAAGAACGCGAATGTGCTGGTCGCGCAAAAGTCCGTCGGTCACGTCGGTAGTGAGTCGGCCAATGGTAATCTGTTTTCCCAAGCTCGCAAACGCCGAGTACGACTTATGATTCCAGCGATGGAAGCGAAACGTGGGTTTATAACAGATATACGATTTGTTCATTTCAAAAAATACTTGGATTAATGCGCTTCAAGCCAGTTTTTGCCGGTTCCAACTTCTGCTATCAAAGGAACTTTGAGCGCAACGGCATTTTGCATTTCTTCGCTAACGATAGCTTTCATTTGTTCCAACTCATCGGGAAATACATCAAAATTGAGTTCGTCATGAACCTGAAGAATCATGTTGCTCTTCAGTTTCTGATTTTGTATTCGTTCTTCTATGCGAATCATTGCAATTTTAATGATGTCGGCAGCCGAGCCTTGTATTGGTGCATTGATGGCATTTCGCTCAGCAACGCCACGGATTGTGGCATTTTGCGAATTAATGTCGGGCAAATAGCGACGACGGGCAAACATGGTTTCAACGTAGCCTTTTTCGTGTGCCGACTGTATGTATGAGTCCATCAACGCCTTTACGCGCGGATAGTTTTCAAAATAACTATTGATGAGGTCTTGCGCCTCTTTGCGAGGAATGTTCAGGTTTTGAGACAATCCAAACGCGGTTGTGCCATACGAAATGGCGAAGTTTGCCGATTTCGCTTTGCGTCGTTGATCTGAAGTGACTTCACTCAGCGGTACGCCAAATATTTTTGCCGCAGTAGCAGCGTGAATATCTTCGCCGTTTTTAAAAGCAGAAATAAAATGTTCGTCTTCGCTAAAGTGCGCAATCAGGCGGAGTTCAATCTGCGAGTAATCGGCAGAAAGATAAATATTGTCCGGTTGCGAAGGAATAAAGACCTTACGAATCTCTCTCCCCATAGTTGAGCGGATTGGAATATTCTGCAAATTGGGATTGGTAGAGCTGAGTCGGCCGGTTGCCACGATTGCTTGATTGAACGAGGCGTGAATATTTCCCGTGCGTGGATTTACCAATTGCGGAAGGCTGTCAATATAGGTCGAGAGCAATTTTTTCATTTCTCGGTATTCCAAAATCAGCGGAACAATAGGGTGCGCGTCTTTCAGTTTGTCAAGCACTTCTTCGCCGGTGGCGTACTGTTTTGTTTTGGTCTTTTTCGCTTTTTCAGTAATGGCGAGTTTGTCAAACAAAATTTCTCCCAATTGTTTTGGCGATCCAATGTTGAAGTGTTCTCCGGCTTGCTCATATATCTTTTCTTCCAAGGCGGTAACTTCGGCCGTGATGATTTTTGAGGACTCGTGGAGTGCCGTGGAATCAATGCGTACGCCGGTCATTTCCATGTGGCTCAATACCGGTGCAAGCGGACATTCAATTTTTGTGTAAAGATCATATTGGTGCAAGTCGCGTAATTCTTTTTCGAGCGGTGTGGCAATTTGAAAAAGAGCGTCGACTTGTTCGCAGAAATAATTTTTCTGTTGGATAACCGGAACTTCTGTGAATGAGAAATTACCAATTTTTCTACCCGTAATGTCTTCTATTTGTGTGAGTTCTCGGTTCAAAAACTGCCGAGCAATAGTTGACAATTCATGTCGAACTTCGGGTTGCAAAATGTAGTGAGCAAGCATTATGTCGTGCAATTCGCCATATACATTGATGCCGTAGTGCGACAAAACCGATATGCTGTATTTGATGTCGTATGCAATTTTCTTTGAGCAAGAAACGAAAATGGGAGCGAACTTTTTAAGAAACTCCTCGGCTTCTTTTTTGTCGCTAGGCACAGCTACATAGTGTGCTTCGTTTTCCTTCCACGAAAATGCAAGTCCTAAAATTTCCGCATCAACAGCTACCGTAGTGGTAGTGCAGAGTGTAAACGAAATAGTGAGTTGCTTTGACAATAGTTTGAGGAAATTGTCAATATCATTGGTGCGAACAAGTTTGTACCCAAGAAAATCTTGTTGCTGGCGTGCCTGTTGTGATGGAGCAGGAGTGTCAGTTGTCGCAAACAAATCAAGTTGCAACGATTGTTCTTGCTTTGGAGCCGGTTTTTCTACCGGTTGCTTTGGTTCAACGGTGGTTTGCAACATTTTTTTTGCCAACGAGAAAAATTCCAATTCGTTGAATTTCTCCTGCAAAGCCGGGGCGTTGAATTCTTCTTTTACAAAATTATAGTCGTCGAACGAAATAGGCACTTGCGTGCAAATTGTTGCAAGTTCTTTTGAAAGAAACACTTGGTCTTTGGCGGCAATCATTTTCTCTTTTTGTTTGCCTTTGAGCTCGTCAACGTGTTCGTATATTCCTTCTATGTTATCAAATTGTTCAATGAGCGCTTTTGCGGTCTTTTCGCCAACACCGGGCGCTCCGGGAATATTGTCGGAACTGTCACCCCAGAGGCCGAGCAGGTCAATCACCTGTTCTGGACGACGAATGGAGAATTTTTCCATAACTTGTTTTGGCCCCATAATATCAATGCCCATGTGCCCGAGTCTATACATATAAATGGAGTCTTCTACGAGTTGTGCATAGTCTTTGTCGGGAGTAACCATATATACCATGTACCCTTTTCGTGCGGCTTGTTTTGCAAGAGTGCCTATCACGTCGTCGGCTTCGTAACCTTCAACTTGTACAACCGGAATGTTCATGGCTTTCACTATCTCGAATACTTCGGGAATGGCCGCTTTCAAGTCTTCTGGAGTAGATTGGCGGTTAGCTTTATATTGTTCAAACATTTCATGACGAAACGTTTTCCCTTTTGGGTCAAAGACAACGCCAATATGCGTTGGCATCTGAGAGCGAATCATTTCATAAATTGTGTTCACAAACCCAAAAATTGCCGAGGTATTCACTCCTTTTGAGTTTATACGTGGGTTGTTGATGAACGCAAAATATGAGCGATACAGAACCGCATGTCCATCAATGAGGAAAAGTTTTTTTTCGTTCATAGAAGTTTTTTCGTGAGTTAATTTTTCGACTTGCGTTTCTTGATGTTCTTACCGCATTTTTCTTGCTGTAATTGAGAAACTTCGTTGCCGTACATTTTTGTATAACCCAAATCTAATGCTGTTTGCAAGTCGGAGCAAGCATCGTTGTTTTGGTCTATAGCAAAATGAACTAATGCTCTATTTCGGTATGCGTATGAATTTGACGGGTCGTAGGTGATTGCCAAATTGATATCGGCTAATGCAGCATCAAATTCGCCCAAAGCATATTTTGCATATCCACGATTGCTCAAGGCATATGCCTCATTTGGTTTTATGCGTAGAGCTTGATCGTAGTAATAAATAGCAGAGTCGTATTCATGTTTGTGCTCTTTGCAAAATCCCATATTTATAAGGCAATCAGTGTTTTGTGGGTCAATAGCCATAAATTTTGATAGACTCCATTCTGCTTCGTTGATTCTCCCTGAATAGATTGCGCATGCTGAAAGGTTAGTCAGCATTTTTGCATCGGTAGAATCTTTGTAGCACAAATCGTTTAGAAGCAGATAGGCATCATCGTAGCGATTGGTTAAAATATACAACGCACTTAAATTGGTGTAGTATATTTTTGTGCTCGAGTCTGTGATAGGAATGAGCGAAAGCGTTTTTTCGTATGCTGTGATAGCTTGTTCGTTCAGGCCGGCTTGGGTAAGGAGTAATGCTTTCGTTGCCCATGCGCTAATGCAGGTGCTATCGGTTTGTATGGCACCATTCAAGGCATTCATCGTGCCAATAGTGTTTTTCAATTGGCTGTAGCACTTAGCTTGATGAAGATAGTAGTCGGTTTTTGCCGGGCAAGTATTGATAATAGACGAAATAGTATCAAGAGATGCTTGATATGCTTTTTGGTCAAACAACTTTAGCGATAATACATACAAAGAGTCGCAGTTTTGAGCTTGAGTAGCGGAAACTGCGAGCATTGTCGCAATCGTTATTCCCAACAAACGTTTCATCAATTAATAATCGCGTTTGAATGGATTATAAAATTCGCGAATTTTTCCTTTTTTAGTTGTCTTGCGTTCGCCGGGTTGATAATCATTGTTTTCATATTTTTCCCGAGCTTCGTCTTGTCGCTTTTCAAGAGCTTTTGACCGTTTCTTATTCGCTTTAGATGTTGCGTTATCATGGTTTCTGCTACTCCATGATTTTCCTTTTGCAGAATTGTAACGATAGGAATATTTTTCGTTTTTCTTCATTCGATTCAAGGTCTGCTTGTTTTGCATCCTTTCACGATTTTCTTCAAAACGTTTCTGATGTTCTTTTTCTTTTTTAGCTTGTAGTTTAGCTTGCTCTTTTTTGCTTAAATGTGTAGTTTTGTTCACACTCGATTTGAAGTTGTCTTCTTTTTTCATCTTACGAGTGTCAGCAGAAGGTGCGGCAGTTACTTTTTCTCTTTTGTGAGTAGTTTTTCTTGATTGAACTGTTTCATCGTCATCATATTGAGCAAATGCAGCTGTACTTGCAATAAGGAGGCCTAATAACAGGGCAATTTTGTGTAATTTCATCTTTAGTTAAGTCAATTTTTATCGCTTCAAAATTAGGCAATAAATTCCAACAATAAAGGGAAGTGTTAATAAAATCCGAAATTCATTGCAAAATACTAGCAATCAGAATTATACATGTTGAAAACTTTGTTTATTTCCCTGATTTTACTATTTCTGAAATATGATGTAAAGAATTTTGAGTAGTCACAATCAAGTACACACCATTCGCAAGATTTTGCATAGGAATAGTTTGAGCCCCAAAGCCGTTACCAGACTTGACTGTAGAACCATCGCTAAAGATTATTTCGTATGAATATTCTCCGGGAATTTCAACAATTACATAGTCGCTGCATGGGTTCGGTGATATTTTTACATTTGACATTTCTGTTGTTGTTGGAATTGAAAGTTTAAAGTCATTTGCAGCACCAGGTGTTCCGTAGTATTTACTCGTTAACCAATTTTTTGCAACTGCATTATCATCTTCAGTGGAGCGAAGGGATAGCGTACTTCCCGTACCAAAGGCATATTTAGTCCAGTTTTTTTCAAACATGGAGTAATAAACAGAATCGCGCAAGAATTCGTATTTATCATACAAATTGATGCCATCGATATAGCTGTTGAGTGATATATCTAGCTGCACGCACGCTACGTTTGGATGTATTTGATGAAATTTTTCCGCATTTTTAACAACTACCAGGTAACCGCCAGAAGGAATGGTACATTCTCCATTTTCGGGGAAGATGGCAATGTTTCCGCTTTTGTCGGCGATAACCCATCCCGAAAGGTCGTATTCGTTGTTGTCCGGGTTGTATATTTCAATCCAATCATCTGCATCAATCGTTTCTGCAGAGGCATAGTTAATTTCGTTAATAACGGGATTCTTTTGATGTGCATCAGAACTGGGGCCTTCATTATTTGCAATACCCGGAGTTCCACCAAGAGATGGGGCACGCCACGAGTCAAGTTCTGCAATGTATTCGTATGAATATCCATAGCCATCGGCTTTTCGAGGCAATGGTTGGTCGCTGTAGGTTAACGACGTAATAGGGTAATTGTTGCTGTCACGCAATGTTACGACTGCTTTATTTTTCGCAAAATCAATATTCAGATTTCCCACTATACTAATGTCAGGATGGAGTGCACGCAGAGCAGTAGAATCATTTGCAAACGTCAAGAATTTGTTTGCTTCTAGGATAGTTCCGCTAGGAATGGTAAATGTTTGGTTGTATTTGTCGAAACGAATGCTCCAATTTGACATATCAACTGCGAAATTGCTGTTGTTGTGTATTTCAAGCCATTCTGTTTCAGTATTTTGTAACGTGTTGTAGTACACTTCGGTAAATACAATATTGGGCTCATTGCCCACATATTCAAACACTGCGGTGAGATTTGTGGCTTGGTCAGTTGTAATAGTAATGCTTGGTTCAGTGGATGTAACGGTGCCTTCCCAACGTACAAAGGTGTATCCTGAATTCGGAATGGCAGTAAGAAATATTTGATTGTTATTGAAATATTTTCCACTCCAGGGAAATTTGGTAACATCAATAGAGTTAAGGTGAATTTTTCCTGCTTTGTCGTCAGAAAGTGCTAAAGAAAGGGTATAGCTGCCATTGGTGGCAAAAAACTCTTCAGTTTGTGTGCGCATAACCGATTCGCGGTTTCGGGCAAAAACACGAATATCATTGATACATGATTTCATGTCGGCTAGGTAGGTGTAAGCACTCCATTTCGTGGTATGAAACGGAATTTCTGAAGCAATAAGGCTTTCTACCGAATCAACGACATGAATTATCGAGTCGGGAGAGAGAGTTGTATTGAGGCGGTCGGCTGTATGGTTCATAAAGTCACGCTTGAAATCATCATTTTGTAAAAGACTGCGAAACATGAGCGTGCCAAAAGGGTCATTTGCTTTGTAGGCATTGGGATTCTCATCCACAGCATTAGTACACCATGTGAGCATATTGTGATTTACTTTGTCTGCATCCCAAATACCAAAGCCAAAATCGGTATCGTACAAGACGTAACGCCATTTAGAATTGTCAGAACGGGAGTGCCAGCAATTGACATTTCCTCCGGGCCAATCTTCGTTTACCACATACATTTCTATTACCTGATAATCAATGTAGCTATCTATATCAAGGTATTCACTTGCTTTTTGGTAGTTTGCTGCGATTGACAGATCCGCTTCCGTAATTGAATTAAGCATTTCGAGATGATCTTTCTCGTCCCCGTAGGCAACTCCGCCATGATTTTTTATAAAATCAATATCATCTTTGTTGTATCCGTAATTTTCTGCAATATAGGACGCATTTATTTTTTCGCGCACATTTTGTATGCCGTAGTATTCCCCATTAATATACACAATGGCAGGTTGGAATGCAACGCGGTCCACGTTCATGCTTCGTGCAAGTATGGCCGATATGCCGTCGCGCATGTGGGCATAGTTGAAATCGCCACCGCCATTGCGCAGCAGGATTATATGGAAATCATACAAAGGCTTATCTTTGAAAAACTGATATTCAAATTTGTCTTTACCATATTGGTTTCGTGCATAGAGTTTGAGAGATTTTTGCACTTGTGCACGACTCCAGTTTCCTCCAATTTTCACACCTACATCTTGTGAAATAACACAACCTTCTTTTGGGGTAATATATTCAAAATGAGCGGGTTTCTCCCAATCTTGCCAATAATTCGCACCATAATGTGGTTCTGCACTTTCTGCATTTGGCCCTTCAACGTAGATTCCAGTATTGTAATCAAAGAAATCTTCTTTTTGTACGGTGATAGATGCTATTGGCAATTGTGGAATGCGAGGGAGTATGAGATAAGTTGCCGTAGTCGTTTCACTTGGAATGTATCCTTCGCGAAATGCTCGTATGCGCAAGTTTGTGCTCGTTCCAATATAAATACTATCGGGGAAAATTGGAGATGATATGGTAGGAACCGCGCCATTGGTAGTGTAGCGAAGAGTTGCATTGTTATTAGTTGTGTAGCCCACCACGTAGAATTTCTTTTTGTAATATGCACCTCCCTCTCTATTGAGTTTTGGTTTTGAAATCGTTTTTGCTACATATTGTTGCGTTGTATTTTCCAAATTTGGAGTTGGTGCTGCAAAATAGTAAACTGATTGATTATCGCCAGTCTCTCGACCAATAGAGACGTCGGTGGGAATATCTTCCCATGCAATGCTATCTACCACTTGTTGGTTTTTTAACAAATAAAGTACGTCGCTCGAACTTTTGAATGCAAAGGGGGCAGCGTTTTTGGTAGAGAATGTTGCGTATGCAGAAACAGCTTGTCTATTAGCTTTTGTGGTATAATGTCCGATGCTCAGAATAGGTATGGCAAGCAAATCGCTCGAACTTGCACTATTGTTGTGAACTTGTACGCAAAAGGTATTCGTGCCTTGATGGAGAATAGATTGTGGATTTTCTATAGTAAATGATGGAGGAGTGACATTGTTCACAATTACCCCTTCGGAATAGTTGCTGGCGTAGCTATTGTATGAGTCATTACTCATATTGGATCGTGCTACTTCTGTTCCGTTAATGTAGGCAATAAATCCATCGTCAAAATCCATGTGTAACACCATTTGGGCTACATCGCTCACATCGTCAATAGAGAAAGTGGTGCGCATGAATACCGATTGGGTTCCCGTCGGCACACTCGAGACTATGTTGGTTTCTCCATAGCCAATAGGTGTTGATCCAATTCCCCAGCCTGTGTTGTCAAAGTCTGAAGCAGTCCAGTTGGAGATAGTTTCACTAGGAACAATATATGAGAACTCTTTTCCCAAATCAATGATTGTTTCCCATTGTGCCACAGAAATGGCGTTCTCGTCTGTTTCAAAAAAGTAGATTTGATTTTTTGCCAACGAAATTTGTGGTAATTGCCACGAAATATTTGGCATACTTTTAAGCTCAATGCTATAGTCTGAAAGGTTTACCGTAGTTTGCGATACATTTTTTATCTCAAACCAATCGGGTGTTTCACTATTTGTATTAGTGTATGATAGGGTGTTTTTTGCACAAACTTCGTTGAGAATGAGATCCTGGGCAAACCCTTCAAGATTTACAAAACATACAAGAATAAGAAAAAAAATAGTTCTCATATCAATAGAGCTAGAGTGTAATAATAGTATAAATCAAAGGGTTGTTGGGTAATACTCGAGTATTATTCCAACGAGACATTATTCAATTTTATGATAGTCCCTTTTTCTGTGCCAATATAAAATTCATTTTGAATAATTTTCATACATGAAATTTTGTTTCCTTCAGAGTATGAATCTTCTCGCCATGTTTCGCCATTGTCATTTGAGATAAGCACCGTTTTTGATTCGCCTACTGCCACCACATTGCCATGGTCATCGGCTGCAATGTGCAATAATTGTTCTCCTTGGTCAAATGTTTTTTGCCAAGAATGGCTAAAAAGTTCCGAACGATATATTTTTCCGGAATAGGTGCAAGTATACAAATAATTGGTGTTGGCGAAAGTTATATCGGTAAAGTTTTCTCCACCAATATCTTCGAGCGATTGTGCTTTACCACCTTCGGCTGCAAATAAAATAGAGCCATACCCGGCCACGTATGCCGAGTCATTATATACTACCATGCTATTCGCTCCATATTTGAGTTGAGTACTCGCCCATGCGCCCCAATTAGGATTTATCCAATAGAAATTTCCGGAAAGCAAGTCGTCAGTTCCTATTGCATAGTATGGGACATCGTTTTTGATGTACAATTTTCGCAAGTCAGATATTTCACTTGGCCAATTTTCTTTCCAATCCGAGAAATCACCATATTTCGTCCAATTTCTACCGGTGTCGGCACTTGAGCGAATGGCAAGCGTGTCACCGCCAAGCCATGTGGTTCCGTTCACAAATTCTATCGTATTAAAATGAACCCTATTGCTCCAACGTTTTGATTTTGAGTATGTTCCATCGTTGTTTTTAGTGCAAAGATAGACCACGCTGTGATCATCGGTATCAAAACCTAATACAAGAAATTTATTAGTATCAACCGGAGTAATATCTTTGATTGAAACTTTATCAAGAGACACCACGGGGTTATAATATAATTTTTCTTTCTTTTGGCAGCCAATGCTAGCAACGCACATCAAACCAATAAAAAAAGTATGTAAAACGGAAGTTTTCATTTGAGTTCTATTTTCATTTTTACAAAGATATGAATTATTGAAAATTACACCTCGTTCCTCTCTTTTTTTGTTTGCATTGTTTTTCTCCTCTTTGAAAAGAAATGAGTCCTTGATTTTGATGGCTGTAGGCGAGCTGAAAACGAAAATTGCTAAAGAAGCGGAAGTATTTTTCTAAGAAGTCCGTTTTTTCGTATTTTTGAGAAAAATTCACAAATTGGTGTAACCATTTTTTAAAAAGGTTTGTCTTATCTATTGAAATTGGAATAATGTTAACTGACGATGAAATTATAGAAGGATGTCTGCGAAGTGATAGGAAAATGCAAAAAGCATTGTACGATAAGTACGCATCACGAATGTACGCGGTATGTATGCGGTACGCAAAAGACCGAGACGATGCTTCCGACATTTTACAAGATGGATTTCTAAAAATATTTACCAAAATAGACCAATTCTCTCGCGAACATTCGTTTGAAGGTTGGATGCGAAGAGTGATGACTAACACGGCGATAACACATTATTACCAAAACAAAAAATTTAATGATCAACAAAATATTGAAGAGGTAAATGAAACGACAATAAAAGACTTTGATTTTAAAGACACAGACTTTTCAAACGAAGAATTGATGAACGTAATACAATCGATTCCTGACACATACAGAATCGTTTTTAATATGTTCGCAATTGAGGGGTACAAACACAGAGAAATTTCGGAAATGCTAAATGCCGACATTTCAACTATAAAAACCCAATATCATAGAGCGAGAAGGATGATACAAATAAAATTGAAGGAGTTGAATCAAGAAAAGGAATAGTATGAAGACAGGGGATGACATAGAAAAACTTTTCAAGGACAGGTTTCAAGACGCAGAAGTCAATCCTTCACAGGATATTTGGGCAAAACTTGAAGCAAAAATTGAAAATAATGGGGTGGAAAGTCTTTATCAGACTGCATTCAAGAATGCAGAAGTACGTCCGGCTGCTTCTGTATGGAAAAAGATTTCATCAATACTCGCACTTCGGGCATTCCTCACCTTTAAATGCAGTACATTCAATATTTATTATGCTTCAATAATATCGGCAATCTTAGGCGTTACGGCATTTCAAATTTCACAGAAGTTTGATGGTAACACAACAAAATCGGTTTCTCATATAGCTCAGAATGCTCAGAATGTTGAAGAAACATCAAAATCAGGAGCAGTATCTCCTTTAAAAACAAAAGAATCAGAACCAGCACAAATATCTCATAACATTGAAGCGCAATCTATAGCGCAATCAGAAAAAACCGCAACACAAACAGTTTACACCCACGACCAAAATCTTACTGTTGGCAACAATTCATTAAACAGTAAAAAAGAGCAGTCTAGCGCTCCTGTTGATTGGTCGGGTGTGAAGATTGTTGGCAACAATTCTATTTGCCAAGATGTTCCTTCGGTGTATGGTGTACAAGGTTTGACCACCTATGCTGAGATTAAATGGATACTTCCAAAATCTGCAAAGAAAAATACGTTGTCGGGGTATAATGTTTCAATATCATGGCAAGAATCTGGTTCGCAGAATATTTCTGCCATCATAAAAATTGGTGGCGAAAAGAAACAATTTGATTATCCAGTTGTGGTAGATGGAGTTGAAGTTCCAATTATTAAAGGAAAAACAAAAGTGTGCCAAGGAACCGAAAAACAGTTGTATTATGTTGATGAAAACATAAATAAAGAAATTTCATATTTGTGGGAAACACAGCAGAATACAATAGACCAAATAGGTAACAAGTTCATCAATATAGATTGGACAAATAGTGGGAAAGACACCCTTTCGGTAGTGAAAGTGAATACAAAAACAGGATGTAAGTCTTCTGCTACTATGGCCATAGTAGTGTATCCACAACCGAAAATTGATTTTGAAGTATATCCGTTGAGCGAGACAGAATATCAGTTTGTGTTCTGCGAAACGCAACGAAAAGGATATTCATATCTATGGAATATTGAAAATATGCAATACGCTGAACCAACTGTAACACATGAAGTTACCGGAATGGACAACTCGTTTGTAACCCTTTCTGTAACTGATCGCAATGGTTGTGTAGCCTCCATTCAGAAAGACATAGATTTCAATAGGAATTTTATAGCAGTTCCTCAAAAATTCACTCCAATTAGTGGCAAATATTTTATGCCAATGACTAACGGCGATTTACAAAGCTATAAGATTGAGATATACAATGCTCGTAATGAAAAGATATGGGAATCAACTGATTTACAGAATGGAAAACCAGCTGTAGGTTGGGATGGAAAATTCCGTGGTGCAGACTTGCCTCGTGGTAAATATATGTGGAAGATATCTGCCACATTCAATGACGGAACGCAATGGAAGGGAATTACTCATCCGAATGGTTCTTGTACGCCAAATGGAATCTTCATCCTGGAAGATTAATACTACACGTATCTTAAACCTATAAATTCTTTAAAAATTCGACGAATTTAGCTGTCGCTCTGCCTCGATGACTCATGCTATTCTTTTGGTCAAGAGGCATTTGGGCGAATGATTGAGAGAATCCTTTAGGGATAAAAATAGGGTCGTAGCCAAATCCACCATCGCCCATTTTTTCCGTTGCAATTTCTCCTTCAACCATACCTTCAAAGAGATATTCTTTGCCATCTATTATGCAAGCTATTACGGTACGGAAACACGCACGACGATTTGTCTTCTCTTTCATTAACCGAAGGGTTTTTTGAATATTATCTTCGGGAGAACAATCATCACCTGCAAAGCGAGCCGTGTATACCCCAGGAGCTCCGTTTAGTGCATCAATTTCAAGGCCGGTATCATCGGCAAGACAATTTTTGTGCGTTCTGCTATAAACCCAGTGCGCTTTTTGAAGTGCGTTTTCTTCAAGAGTAGTGCCAGTTTCGGGGATTTCTCCTTCGCAGTTTGCTTGCTTTAAATTTAAAATAGTAAAGGCATTGCCCACTATCTTTGAAATTTCTTCCAATTTATGTCTATTGTTCGATGCAAATATGAGTTCCATACGTATATTTCTTTTGGGCAAAGATATATATTCAGATTATTTGGAATCCAATAAAAAGGTTATTTTTGCATTGGATTGCGCATAGTTATGAAAAATAGAATTGCTAAAATACAAAATCAGACAGTAATAATTTCTCCACTTGATTGGGGATTAGGGCATGCTACGCGTTGTATTCCTATCATAAACGAACTTATTGCAAACGGGAATAACTGTATTATTGCAGCTTCTGGGCGTTCGTTAGAGTTGCTCAGACAAGAATTCCCAAATTTAAAACACGAAAAGGTTCCTGAATATAATATTTCATATAGTACTAATGCACTTTCAACGTTTGTAAAATTATTTTTCCAACTTCCAAAGGCATTTGGTACAAAAGAAACAGAGGAACGAATAGCCAATGAATTGGTAACAAAGCATTCGGCACAATATATAATTTCCGACAACCGATTTGGAATGCATAGTTCTTTGTGTAAATCGATTTTCATAACACACCAAATTCGTATCCGTTTGCCGTTAATGTTTCGTTGGTTGGAATATCCATTTTTCCTTGTAAACAAGGCAATTATTTCAAAATTTGACGAATGTTGGATACCCGACACCAAAGGTTCTAAAAATCTTTCTGGAATTTTGTCACATAGTTGGCGCATCCCAAATAGTTATTTTATAGGCCCGCTTTCGGGTCGAAAACGAATACAGTGCGATAAAGAATTTGATATTGTTGCAATATTGTCCGGTCCGGAACCACAGCGAAATATTTTTGAGACAAAACTGCGAGAAATTTTACCCTCGTTGCCTTATAACTCCTGTATTATCCGAGGAGTTGTAGCACATCGTAATAATTCTACGAAAGTGGGGAATTGTAAAATTCAAACATTTGCCAACAACAAAGAAATTACCCGACTTTTATGTGGTAGTAGTCTCGTTATTTCACGTGCGGGTTATAGCTCCATTATGGACTATGAAAAATTGGGATGCAAGGCAATACTTGTTCCAACGCCGGGACAAAGTGAGCAAGTGTATTTAGGGCATTATCTTGAGCAAAAAGAGCGCTATTGGTATATCAAACAGCGTCAATTAACCAAATTACTTCCCGTCATTCTAGAAGAGATTTTGGAAAAGAAGTAATTACTCTTCTTCGTATTCTTCTTCAACAGATTTTTTGTACACGTAATACAGCCGTGAGAGTACCAGTACGAAAAATGGCATCAAGATGATGCGATAGCGAACCAATGCTCCGAAGTTTGCAATAGTCAATCCAATGAAAAATCCGAATGCTAGTGCGAACATGAAAAAACTGAAAATCAAATTATCATGTATTAATGTTGTAAGAGCTCGCATTTTCAGTTTGAATACCACAAAAAGGCTCAGTAGCAAAAGGGCAAGGTTTTCTAATCCTGAAAGAAGCATGAATGGCGATCGAGCTTCCCATAAAAATGGTCTATAAAGACCAGCAAGTAATGCTTGAGGCACTTTTTTCAGCATTCCAGAGATAGATGGGTCAAATGTCCCTATATCGAAGGAATTTTCCCCATACGTGTCGCGTTTTAAGTCATCTTGAATAATAACCGCTTGTTCCATCATAGAATCAACCGTTGCATATTTCCCTTCGGCCAAGTTGCTTGCATTGTGAAGAAATATCGTAAATATTCCCGCTACAATCAGTATCATGAAAGGAAAAACAAGAGTACGCATAAATTTGTTGTCGAATTTTTCAAGATAGCCCAATCCTATCCAGGCGATACTCGTGCCCAAAACAGTGTAGAATGTATATGGTCTAATAGAAATAAGCACATATGCCCAAAATATGTAGCGTACAATGTTAGGGAAGATTTTTTTTTGTCGTAAAAAAATCATCCAGCAGGAATAGTATATGCTAAAGACACCTACCATACACCAAACATCTTTTAGCAGTCCAGAACCCCAAAAGCAGACCGAAGGGACATAAAATAGTGCTATTGCCGAGTAATTGGCAGTTTTTGGAAATATCTTATTAAGCATTTTGTAAAAGTTCCATATTGGAATGAAAAGAAGAACATCCATCACAATGGTCAGACCTAAGTATGACCCCATTCCAAGCAGATAAAAAGGGACTGAAAAGCGGCAGACTGCCCATGAATTAGCATCTCTGAAATACGTAGGCCAGCCTGTTCTATAATCAAATTGAGAAAGCAGTTCCGGTCTTCGCTCACCAAACATGAGCTGTAGGAACGTGCCGAAATCTTTGCCTGCCATACGTACAATAGAGCGCGTACCTGTAAAATAATATTGAGTGTCGCCACCATCGTAGTAAAAAATGTACACTAAGGCGAAAACTATTCCACATGCAATGCGAATAAAAAGTGCTCGTTTAAAATGTGAGTAGTAGGCAAAGCGGTCAATATGGTCCGTTTGTATTTTGTTTGCTATAAGATATATCATAAATAGTAGTACAACTACTATCAATATATCTATTCCCGAAACTAATTCGCGCATACGTATACAAATGAAATCTTATTCAAAGATAAGATATACTGAATAGTAACAAAATTTTTTTTGAACACGTTACATTGTGTTCCCAATCTAAAAATTATAGTTGTGTTTTAGCGATTGTCCTCAGCAAACCATTCGGCGAATGAAGTAGGAGTTTCCCATAATCGCACACTATGGAGTTGAACGTCTTTCGGGAGATTTTCAATGACTTGCGACGCAATGTATGTGGTGATGTTTTCACACGTTGGTTGAAAGGGAACTTCAATATATTTCTCGTTGTTTTGAAATTGTTGTAGGCTCTCAAATCCTTTGCCTTGCGGAACCATAAGTGCATGGTCAAAACGGTCAACAATGGGTTTTTTCACCACTTCTTTCAAAATATTAAAGTCAAGTACCATTCCGTGTTTAGGCGATTTTTCGTCGGTGCAAGGTGAACCAATGAGCGTTACCTGGAGTTTATAGGTATGGCCATGCAGATTCTGGCATAGTCCGTCATAGTTATAGAGGGCATGTGCCATATCAAATGTAAATTCTTTGGTAATTCTAATCTTCGCCATAAAAAAGAACAAAGGAAAACGTTTCTGCAACGTCTTCCTTTGTAGTAAAATGATTAATCAATAATTGTAACCCAACCGAATTTGTCGGCAACGTCGCCATATTGAATGCCAACAAGTGTGTTATATAATTCAACGCACCATTTTCCTGGATTTACACCATCGCCAAATGTATATTCTTTTTTGTTTACAGGGTCGTAAACTACTGAA
Source organism: Bacteroidales bacterium (assembly GCA_036752345.1). Taxonomy (GTDB): domain Bacteria; phylum Bacteroidota; class Bacteroidia; order Bacteroidales; family UBA1715; genus UBA1715. Next base: position 23,856 of record DAIOSV010000011.1, read on the forward strand.
ATTGGGGTTAAAACAGCTGCTGTTCCGCATTGTGCTGCTTCTTGGCATTCTGCCAATTCTTCTAATGCTATACGACGGTTTTCAACTTTCATTCCTTTGTCTGCTGCCAATTCCTTCAAACTCATGTTTGTAATTGACGGTAGAATTGATGTTGATTTAGGTGTTATATAGGTATTACCTTTAATGGCAATAACATTTGCACCGCCACATTCGTCAAGATATTTTTTCTCTGTAGAATCAAGATATAGTGGTGCAGCAAAACCATTATCGTGTGATACAATGCATGCGTTTAATGCAGCAGCATAGTTTCCACCGATTTTTACATCGCCTGTTCCTAGTGGAGCTGCACGGTCTGAATCACGTTCAATAATTACTTTTGCAGGTTTGAAACCACCTTTGAAGTATGGTCCAACAGGGCTACAGAACATGAGTAAAATATATTCTTTAGATGCTCCAATACCTAATTGAGCTCCGGTACCAATCATTAATGGACGAATGTACAATGAAGCTCCTGTTCCGTATGGAGGGATAAATTCTGCATTTTGTTTTACTAAGGTAAATAATAATTCTTTGAAAACGTCTGTTGGTACTTGTGGCATGCCAATGCGTGCAGCAGAACGATTAATACGTTTTGCGTTTTCTTCCCAACGGAATAAACGGATTTTGTTGTCTTTGCCTCTGTATGCTTTCAATCCTTCAAAACATTCTTGACCATAATGAAGACATGTTGCCGCGATGTGAATGTTGAGATATTCGCTATCGGTAACCTCTATCTTACCCCACTTGCCATCTTTGTAATAGCATCGGGTATTTACATTTGTCTTTCCGTATCCAAACGGAAGATTTGCCCAGTCTATCATAATTATATGTATTTATATTATATTGTTAAATTTTGATAATTGTTCTTGCATTAACTGAAGATGCCTTGCTTTTTCCGGATTGCGGTGGCATCGTGAATAGTTTGTATAATAGGTATGTTCTTGTAAAAATTTAATTTGTTTTTGTGTCCACTCGTATTCGTTTTTCTTAATGAGTTTTAGTTCCAATAATTCTTTGTATAATTCTCGTGAAACGAACCAATAATCACTACGACCGAGGTAATCCAAGTCTGCATCGCGAATTATCTTTTCCAATAATGTTATTGGCTCTTCAGTGAGCATTGTGCTTTCAATCAAGCGGCAGATTGTGGTAATTTGTTGTTCGGTATATTTTTCTTGCGGTAGCATTTCTTTTGCAATATCAATGCTTACCCTTTCATGATTTTTGTGGGAACGTATAAATCCTGCATCGTGGAATAGGGCTGCAGTTTTTAATATATACATATCCTCATCGCTAATGCCTTCGGCTTGTCCAATGATTTCTGCTTGAACAACCACGTCAATCATGTGTTTTATATTGTGGTAGTAATAATTTTTCGGCAAATTTTGCTCGTATATCGAATACATTTGTTCTTGTAGTCCTTCAAATTTATAGAGTGCAATTTTGTCAAAGAAATTCTTGTTTGGAAGAACTTTATTGACATTGTCTGCGAGTGTTTCCTTAAATCCATTAACAATGTAATAATAGGAATTGGCATCATCTTCATCGCCTTTAATAGCAGTTTTACCTCGATATTCACATTCAAACAAGTCGCGTACAAGCAAATAAGTGTTTCTTGAAATAGTAACTTTTCCAACTTCACCTGCCGATTCCATACTGCTTGCAATATTTACACTATCGCCCCATACATCATAAGATCCTTTTCTATCGCCAACCATACCAGCAATAACAGGACCGGTATGAATACCAATGCGAACTCCCCAAATATCATTTTCGCTTGCACTATTTTTCTGCATTTCTGCCAGTTGATATTGCATTTCAAGAGCTACGGCCACAACTTTCATTGGGTTGGTAATGTCTTCTTTCGGTATTCCGCCTACGCACATATAGGTATCGCCCATTGTGTTGATTTTTTCAACATCGTACTTTTGTACTATCTCATCAAACTTGTTAAAATATTTGCTTAGATTATGGATGAGAGCATCAGCAGGCATTCGTTCTGCTATTTTGGTAAATCCTTTGAAGTCCGAGAAAAGGATAGTTGCCATGTCTATTTTTTGCGGGACGGTATTTCTGCGAATCTCGGTTGGCTCCACAAGTTTCTGATGTGACTTATATGCCTGAGTATTTTTATCGTTGGTAGTATTTGTTTTGCTCTCCGGCTTTTTAATAATTGTAGTGTTCTTCGTTGCCATGCCGATATAATTACGCAAAAAATAGATAAGTATAACAATAAGTATGGCAGAATAGAATGCGAATGCCCATCCCGTTAAGAGCGGATTTGGTCTTATTTCAAATGAGAACGTTGTCTCTTTTGAGATAGCGCCATTGTTTCGTTTTGCTGCTACGTGGAATGTATATTTCCCCGTAGGTAAATTCATATATTCTTTTGTGTTAACTTTTGTTGGGTATGACCATGCGTTGTCATATCCCTCAAGGAAATAGGTATAAAGCAGGTCTTCATGATTTTCAAATTCAGCTGCTACAAAATCAAAAACAATTGATTTTGTTTTGTGCGGAAGTTTAATAATACGCTGATTTTGAGGCAAAAGCGAGTCTCCATTCATTGTGATTTTTGAAAGAATCACATTCCCTAGCGTTTTGCGTATTGACATTTGGTTAAAATCCATGCGAACAATTCCGTCAACGCCTCCCAACCAAACTATTGAATTGTCGTCAGGATAGATTACATCAGTATGAAATCTGCGGATTTTTTCAAAAGGAGAGGTAATAAGTGTAAAGCGATCAAGGTTGTTGGTATTCCAAGCTACAGCTATTTGTGTTCCAAATTCTCCTTTGTAGCGAAATGCCATCCACATATTTCTGTTTTTATCTTCAACAATAGGGGAAGCCCAAACACGTAATTGTCTTTCGGGTAGATTTATTTTCCCGGAATGATAAAAGAATTTATTTTCTTCATCGCAAGAATAGATACCGTTTGGAGTTGAAACTAAAAATCCTATACTAGTACTATGAACATCAATTCTTTCCAAGTTTTTATTATCAATTCCACTCCAATTGCATTTTTTGAAAACGATAGTTTGTGAAGAATCTCTGGTAATCATCCAAAGACCATCATACCGAGTACCAACTAGAGCTGATTTGCTTGTAGAGAAGTTACTTGCTATGGTTGTTATTTCAATATTAGGTGTAGGAATTTGTTTTACTATTTTGAGATTTAGATTTGGATATGCGTCAGAAGACTTAAACACATAGATATTGTTGTCGGTAACTACAATTATGTGGTTGTCATCGGCCTCTGAAATAAGTCGCACGTTTTCTGAAAAAATCTGGGTGGTTTTTCCTCCAAAAATGGTTAAGCCGTAGACAGTCCCGGCTATGAGCGTATTTTTGTGAGAAATGAGGGCATTGCAAGGTATTTGAGTATAGCGTTGGAACTTGTTGCCCTGTAAAACGAATATTCCTCTATCGGTTCCGACATATAATTTCCCAGCATTTTTTGTGATTGTTTTAACTACTCCTATAAGCCCGTTATTCTTATTGAAATAGGTTATTGCCGAAGTCATTTCAATACGAGATACACCTTTACTCGTTGTTACCCACACATTGTCGTTCCGGTCAATAACCATCCCCTTTATGTGATTGTCGGCCAAACCATTTGATTCATCTACATGAAATAGGAGTTTACCCGTAGCGTCAATACAATAAACACCATAATCTACTGTTGCTATGCAGATAGTGTTGTTTATCATTCTTTTTATACCAGCGAATTCATAGGCATTTATTACGGAGTCAATATCGGTAGGAAATGGAAATAATGCCTTTTCTTTATTTTCTCTTCGGAGTCCTTCGTTGCTAACTAATAGTATATCTTTGTCGGTTTTTATTATATCATAGGCCAATGCAGGTGATTTAAATTCTGGTTTAAATTCGCCGTCGTTGTATTGATATACATTGTTTCCTATACTTATATAGAGCTGATTTAATTTCGCAAGCATGCTATTAAATTCAGGAAGTTCTTTTTCTTTTTTCGGAACTCCTTTCACTAATTTATAGAGGGTTTTTCCTGCGAAAAAATACACATTGCCTTTTACTACCTCTATGCTAACTACTTTGCCAAAGAGAGGAATACTATCAGACAATAATGATTGGATATAGAATTGATTGAATTCATTACGTACGATTTTGCCAATAAAATTTCTTGCCCCAACATATATAGAACCTTCCATATCTTTGCAAATAGTAGGTTCCCCCTTGGTGCGGAGCAAATTCCATTCTATACCGTCATAGGTTAGAACTCCATATTGATTTTCAATAAACAAGAGCCCTTCGGCATTCTGTTCTATTTTTCCTAATTCACCTTCGTATGAAATTTGACTGTAAGGAATGTTCTCAATAAAAGGTGTACCAAATTCTGTTTGTTGGGAGAAAGCAGGTATTTCCAACAAAAGGAATAGAAAAAAGACGATGTGTTTAATAGATTCCAATTTTTTTTACTATTTTTAACTCGCTTTTTTGGGTAAAGCAGAAAAAGCATTCAAAGTTATTAAAATATTAAAAATATGGAACGATTACAGAAAACTATTTTAGTTGCGTGGGATTTTTCTAATGTAGCAGAGTATGCAATGCAACATGCTATCAGATTCGCAACGACTATAGGAAGCACTATGGTAACGCTTTTGCACATAGTTGATGATGAAAAAGATGTAAGTAATGCCATGGCGCAACTGAAAGTTGTTGCTGATGATGCAGAAAAGAAATACAATTTCAAACCAGAAGTTCTTGCCGTTAAGGGTGATATTTTTTCAACGATTAAAGAAGTTGCGCGTGACTTGAATTGCCCGTTTGTGTTTATGGGAACTCATGGCATGAAAGGGTTGCAAAAAATTACCGGAAGTTGGGCTCTCAAGGTTATCGAAGGTTCTAATTGTCCTTTCATTGTGGTGCAACGTCCTCCTCGCGACGAACACTTTGAAGACATTGTTTGTTCTATAGGTTACAGAAAAGAAGACAAACAAAAAGTATCGTGGGCTGTATATATGAATAAATATTTCAAATCAAATTTTCATTTGTACGTACAAAAAAGCAACGATTCAAAATTGAAATTGCAAATCTATTCAAACTTGGTGCATGTGAAGTCTGTGCTTGATCAAAATAAGATTGAATACAGTGTGGTAGAAGGAGCCGGTAGCAATGATTTCGCAGACGAAGTAATTGAATATGCAAACAAGATGAATGCGAATGCAATACTCGTTTCTACGTCAAAAGAGCTTGATTTCTCCGATTATATGTTTGGAGCTATCGAACAAAAAATTATTGGAAACAAATACGGAATATCAGCTATCACCGTTTTACCAAGCGCTGGTCGTTTAACAGGATTTAATTGATAGTAAAATAAAGAATACAGGAAAGGCCACCGTTTGTGTGGTCTTTTTTTTGCTAAATACTTATTGATATGAAAAAACTTTTTTTGCTTTTCGTTGCAGCGTTGATGCTAGTACAAGTGCAAGCACAACAAGATACTGTTTCTAAGATTCCTGGTCGCTATCGTATATCTTTTACCGACAAGAAGAATTCTCCATATTCTGTTGATAATCCGCAAGCTTTTTTAAGCCAAAAAGCAATTGAGCGAAGAGCTAAAAGCCATAGTGTAATTACTGAACAAGATATTCCTGTAAATCCATCGTATATCAAGACAATAGAAGACGGAGGTGCTATATTTTGCAATAGTTCAAAGTGGTTCAATTCAGCAATTTTTTATATTTCAACTGAGACTCAGTTTAAGATAATTAAGAATTTACCATTTGTTTCTAAAGTTGAATATGTAGCGCCCCTTCAGAAATTCACTCCTGATACAGTAAAATTACTTCCAACAGAAATGCCTACTGCCGATTTTTCAATAATTACAAAAGCGGCTGAAACTACCGAAGGAGATTACACACCATTGTTAAATTACGGGCAGTCATTGCGTCAAAATTATATGTTAGGAGTAGTCCAATCTCACTACCGTAACCACATGGGACAAGGTATCACAATCGCAGTAATCGACGCTGGTTTCTTTCATGTGGATTCATGCCACGTATTTCATAAAATAATCCAAGATGGCCGTTTGTTGTTAACTCGTGATGTAACGGGAACGGCAGCTTGTTTAGATACCACGTTGAGTATATTTTCAGAAGGAACACATGGTATGATGGTACTTTCACTTATTGGAGGTTTTGCTCCGAAAGAATTGGTAGGAACAGCACCACAAGCAAATTTTATCCTGCTTAAAAGCGAGGAAGGTGATACCGAATATATTGTAGAGGAAGACAATTGGGTTGCTGCTGCTGAAATAGCCGATAGCGCCGGAGCGGATATTATTTCAACTTCGCTAGGATACAGCGAATTTGACGATAAATCACAAAATCATACGTACAGCCAAATGGATGGAAATACTGCACGAATAACAATCGCAGCCGATATCGCCTCATCAAAAGGAATCTTGCTCGTAAATAGTGCAGGAAATTCGGGCGATGAACCTTGGAAATATATTACGTCTCCTGCTGATGCTGACAGTGTTATAACTGTAGGTGCATGTAAATACAACAACAAGCGAGTTAAATTTAGTTCAAAAGGCCCTACTTCCGATGGACGTATTAAGCCGGACGTAATGGCATTGGGGTTGTATCCAACAATAGTTACACCTAATGGAAGCGTTCGCAATACAAGCGGTGGTACATCGTTCTCGTGTCCGTTGGTTGCCGGTTGTTGTGCTACCTTGTGGGAAGAGTTCCCTGATTCGTCGGCACAAGCTATCAAAAACGCCATTTTATTTGGTTGTGATAGACATGAAAAACCGAATAATAAATACGGAAACGGAACGGTAAATGTGGCAAAAGCTCGTTTTTATTTCTATGCAACAGAATTATACAAATTTCTATCTACGAAATACGAAATGCCTGATTTTGAAGAGTTTGCAGATGCGTTGTGGAACGATGGCAAAAGTCTTTCTGCAGCTTCACAATTTTTGTTTAGGGTAGATGCAAAGAATGGCGAGGAACCGCATACATTCATTGTGTATAATCACAACTATAGCGATGTTGTGTTGCCCGAATTGTCAGCGAAAGGTGGAAAACTTACGTTTGAAATTACAATTCAAAAATCGGTAGTAATGAAGATTCAAAACAAGTAGTGAATGGAGCTATTTGACATTATACTTTTGTCCATAGGACTTGCTATGGATTGTTTTGCTGTATCAATCGCTACAGGCTTAAAATGCCGGTCAATGCAAGTTTCTCAGGCATACAAAATGCCACTATTATTTGGCCTTTTTCAAGGGGCTATGCCTTTGATAGGCTTTTTGTTATCAATCTCGTTTGCCCAATTTATTGATTCGTTTAGTCATTGGATTTCGTTGGGAATCCTTTCGGTTATTGGAATAAAAATGATAGTAGAGGAATTCGAATCAAAGAAAAACGAAGATGACAAATGTGCAATTGACTTTTTCCATTGGAAGCGAGTGTTATTGCTAGCGGTAGCTACTAGCATTGATGCCTTGGCTACTGGAATTATTTTTGTTTCAACGCCCGATATTATCCTATGGGCAGTTTCAATTATTGCATTGGGTAGTTTCCTATTCTCAATAGCTGGGTTGTACATTGGGCACACGTTTGGCTCAAGGTTTACATTCAAAGCCGGAATTCTGGGCGGTGTTATCCTTATTTGTATTGGGATTAAAATAGTATTGGAACACTATATATAAAAAAACGTCCGACAATCTGAATTATCGGACGTTTCTTATTGTGTTTATAAAACTACTAGTATTTCTTCGCAGTTTTTTCGTAAGTCTCAGTCTTGTCTTGTACCGACAATAAATAGTCAATGTCGTCAAGCGCATTGATAAGGCAATGTTTTTTGTAACCGTTTATTTCAAACTTTTCGCTTTTGCCTGTTGTTTCATTCGTCACCGTTTGGTTTGGAAGATCAACTGTTACAATTGTTTTTGGATCTTTTGCAATTGAAGCGAACAATTCTTGTTGGAATTCAGGACTAACAATTACTGGCAACACAAAGCAGTTAAGCAAGTTGTTGCGGTGTATATCAGCAAAGCTTGATGAAATAACAACGCGTACACCATATCCTGCGATTGCCCAAGCTGCATGTTCGCGGCTAGAGCCTGAACCCCAGTTTTGACCGGCAACAATAATTTCGTGAACACCTTCGCGAGGTTTTTCAGAGAAATTAGGCTGATTCAATACGAAGTCAGCATTTGCTTTTCCGTTAGCATCGTAGCGGAGGTCGTGCATGAATGCGTCACCAAAAAATTGTGGGTCACGAGTTGTGCTTGCTAAGTAGCGCGCAGGAATGATTAAATCGGTATTGCAGTTGTCTATAGCAACCGGAATACAGGTAGATTTGATTATATTGAATTTTTGTTGTGCCATAGTTCTATAATAATTTACGAGGGTCAGTAATTACGCCGGTAATAGCACTAGCTGCTACAACAAGCGGAGATGCAAGTACCGTACGTGCGCCCGGACCTTGACGGCCAACGAAGTTACGGTTTGATGTTGATATTGATAACTTGCCTGCAGGTACTTTATCAGGATTCATGGCAAGGCATGAAGAACATGATGGTAAACGAAGTTCAAAGCCGGCTGCTTCAAGAATCTTGTCAATTCCTTCGTCAATAATTTGTTGACGAACTAACCAAGAACCTGGAACTAACCATGCTACAACATTTGCTGCTTTTTTTTTGCCTTTTACTATTGATGCAAATGCGCGGAAGTCTTCAATACGACCATTGGTGCAAGCGCCAAGGAAACAATAATCAACAGGAACACCTTCTAATTTTTGTCCCGGCTTAAATTGCATATAGTCAAGTTGTGATTGCAATTGTAATTTTTCAGCATCGCTTAAACCATCAAGTGTTGGGATTGTTTCGTCAATCGCAATACCTGCTCCCGGATTTGTTCCGTATGTAATGCGTGGTTTTATGTCTTCTGCACGGTACGTGATTTCTTTATCGAAAACTGCATCATCATCGCTTTTGAGCGTCTTCCAATAAGCAACTGCCTTGTCCCAATCAGCGCCTTTTGGTGCGTATTCACGATCTTTAAGGTATGCAAATGTAGTTTCGTCAGGAGCAATAATACCGGCGCGTGAACCCATTTCAATAGAAAGGTTTGACAATGTTAATCTTCCTTCCATAGAAAGATTGCGAATAGTAGAACCAGCGTATTCAACGGCGTAGCCAGTAGCACCAGAAGTAGTCATTTGTGCCATAATATAAAGCGCAATGTCTTTTGCGGTAACACCCGGTTGCAATGTGCCTTCTACATTGATGCGCATTGCTTTTGGTTTGCTTTGCAAAATACATTGGCTTGCCAATACTTCTGCAACTTCACTTGTTCCAATACCCATTGCAAGAGCGCCAACAGCACCGTGAGTAGAGGTGTGAGAATCACCACAAACGATGGTCATTCCCGGTAGTGATAATCCTTTTTCTGGACCAACTACGTGAATAATTCCGTTGTCTTTGGTTCCCATCGCAAAATATGTTATGCCGAATTCAGCACAGTTTTTTGCCAATGTTTCAACCTGCTTACGACCGATAGGATCATTAATCACTTTCTGTTGGTCAGAAGGTGTGTTGTGGTCGGGCATAGCTATGACTTGGTTAGGCCGGAAAACTTTGATGCCTTTGTCACGGAGGGTGTCGAAAGCTTGAGGAGTTGTAACTTCGTGTCCGTATAGACGATCAATGTACAATTGTGTAGGACCGTCCTTTACAACCTGCACCACATGCGCGTCCCAAATCTTTTCAAATAATGTTTTTCCCATTGTATATAATTTATCGTTATTCTAATGCTTTACTAATTGCGTCAACGAGCGCGTCAACCGATGCTGTAACAATATCGGTATCAACACCAAGTCCTTGATAGTAGTGTTTGTCACATTCTACTTGTACCGATACACGTCCGCTATCGTCGGAACCACCATTGAAACCTTGAATCAAGAATTCTTGTAAGTGAATTTTTCTGTCGTTTAAAATTTTCTTTACAGCACTATATGCAGCATCAACCGGACCATTTCCCATAGCTGATTCTGTTTTGGTTTCACCTTTAATATTCAAAGAAACGGTAGCGGTAGGAATTGTTGAATTTCCGCACACTACTTGTAATTGTTGAATAGTAATGGCACGTTCTCGTTTTTTGGTGTCTTTGCCAACTAAAACAAGTAAATCTTCATCATTTACAATCTTTTTCTGGTCGGCCATTTTCAAGAACTTATCATACATCTTGTCAAGTTCTTCATTTTCAAATGTGTAGCCTAATAATTGTAAGCGATATTTTAACGCAGCATGACCACTACGAGCGGTCAAAATGATTGACGATTCATCTACTCCAACATCTTTAGGGTCAATGATTTCGTAGTTCTCACGGTTTTTAAGAACCCCGTCTTGGTGTATACCTGAAGAGTGTGCAAATGCATTTTTACCAACAATGGCTTTATTGGCTTGCACAGGGCTTTTCATTAATCGTTGAATCATTTTGCTGGTGCGGATAATGTTTGGCGTAACAATGCCTGTTTCAAGGTTCAGACCTTTATGACTGCGAAGTGCCATAACAACTTCTTCAAGTGCAGTATTTCCAGCACGTTCACCCACACCGTTCATTGCAACTTCAACTTGGCGAGCTCCATTTAATACACCCATTACGGTGTTTGCAGTAGCCATTCCTAAGTCGTTGTGGCAGTGGGTAGAAATGATTGCTTTGTGAATATTTGGCACATTGTCAATTAAGTATTTAATTTTTTCACCAAATTCAGTAGGTAAGCAGTATCCTGTAGTGTCAGGAATATTTACCACAGTAGCTCCGGCGGCAATTACAGCCTCAACCACACGCGCAAGATATTCATTGTCGGTGCGACCGGCATCTTCACAATAAAATTCCACATCTTCTACATATTTCTTGGCATATTTCACTGCGTCAACGCCACGAGTAATGATTTCTTCGGGAGTTGATTTCAATTTGTAAAAAATATGATATGGCGATGTGCCTAATCCGGTATGAATACGTGGATGTTTTGCATAACGAAGCGCATCGGCGGCAACGTCAATATCTTTCTGTACTGCACGAGTCAATCCGCAAACAGTAGGGTTGGTTACCGTTTTAGATATTTGCATAACCGATTCAAAATCACCGGGGCTGGAAATAGGGAACCCTGCCTCAATAATATCAACACCAAGTTCTTCGAGGGCACGTGCAACTTCCAATTTTTCAATCATGTTTAATTGATTTCCCGGAGCCTGCTCGCCATCGCGAAGCGTAGTGTCGAAAATGTAAACCTTGTTAGTATCCATAGTCTTATATTTTAATAAAAAAACCCCTAAGCCATAGCCAAGGGGTTATTTGTTACACAACATATATTTCTCAACCCCTTAGCGAATACCAATGAGCAAGAGAGCGAGCAATATGTTAGTTATAGTTTGTTTCATATCTGTTGCAAATATATTGATATTTTGAAATAAAATTCATAACGACGAAAAAATTGTTGCAAAAATATTCGTCATGTAATAATGCAAAAGGGTAAAAGAATTGTATTATTTTTTCATTGATCTGAAATAAAAAAGGGAGACTATGAAGTCTCCCTAAGAGGTTCCTGGCGGATTCGAACCGCCGTAGACGGTTTTGCAGACCGGTGACTAAGCCACTCATCCAAGGAACCATAAAAAAGTCTTATTTCTAAGACTTAGTACCAAAGGCGGGAATCGAACCCGCACGATATTGCTATCACTGGATTTTGAGTCCAGCGCGTCTACCAATTCCGCCACTTTGGCATTTGGTGGTGCAAATATACACATTTCTTTTATTTTTCTTAATTTTCTCAAAATTTTTCGGACTTTTACGCTGTTTAAATGTGTAGTATTTTGAGAATGAAACGATTACTTTTCTCTTTGTTTATTTGCATTACCATGCTTTCAAGAGGTGTATTAGGGCAACCTGGGGCATATTCTTTGCGGCTTGGCACTGATTTAGCGTTGGTTAGTTATTCGTTGGTAACAGGTAGTGTAGGGTTGCTATGCCAAGAAAAGATAGCACCGTTAACCGTTGACGAAATTAATTCTCTTGATCCTTCGCACGTAAATTCGGTTGATAGATATGCCACTGCTCAATATTCCAACCGAATAGCAAAGGCGAGTGATTATATGGCTGTGGGTTTTATGTTGTCGGGAATAGCATCAGTGGGTGCAATTTCGTTGGCGCAAAGTCCCTCCTGTCCTGACTTTTGGAGAAATTCGGCAATCTATGGGGCAATGTATATGGAGACCATGGCCGTAACGTATACCACCAATTTATTGGTGAAAACATTGGTGCATCGTACGCGCCCGTTTGTGTATAACGATGAAGCGTCGATGGCCGATAAAATGGAGCGAGATGCGCGATTTTCATATTTCTCTATGCACACCTCGTTTACTGCGGCAAGTTCTTTTTTTGCTGCTTCTATTATTTCTCAGACCTACGGGAAATCATGGCAAAGCTATGTAGGATGGGGAATGGCAGCGGCTATGCCTATCGTAATTGGTGGTATGCGAATAGAGTCGGGACGACATTTTCCGACAGATGTACTCACGGGATATGCTTTTGGCGCTTTGTGTGGAATAGTTGTGCCATGGTTGCACAAACATCAACCTATGGGAAATACCGTTGTAATGCCAATGTCGGTGGTGGTGAAACTATAGTTTACGAACGATGGTTATGCCGTCGCGAATGGGCAAAATCACTTTTTCTACGCGCGCATCGTTTTTAATCATTTGGTTAAATTCAAGAATACCAATAGTTTGTAAGTCGTTTTTGTCAACTACTTCGTCAATTACGTGGCCGTCCCAAAGCGTGTTGTCGGCAAAAAGATACCCTCCGGTATTCAGTTTCTCCATGCAAGTTTCGTAGTAAGCAATATAGTGGCGTTTATTTCCGTCAATAAACGCTGCATCAATGTTGTAGGGCAATGATTTAATGACTTCAACGGCATCGCCTATGTGCAACTTAATTTTTTTGCCATGCTCCGAAGCGTTGAAAAACTTGAGAATTTTGTCTTCCAATTCATCGTTTATTTCAATCGTGTCAAGCATCGCATCATCGGCAAGACCTTCGGCTATACAAAGAGCGGAATAGCCGGTGTACGTGCCAATTTCAACCACATGTTTTGGGCGAATCATTTCCATAAACATTTTGAGAATGCGTCCTTGCACATGTCCCGAAAGCATGCGAGGGTGCAAAAGCGTGAGAAAAGCTTGTCGACGAAGTTCCTTGAGAAGCTCCGGCTCGTCGTCAATGTGATTTTGAATATATGCCTGCAACAGCAGTTCTGATTTCGTTTTCATGCAAACAAAAGTACAGTTTATTTTTCTACCTTTGTCGTATGGACGAGGGAATTTCATTATCGGAATTAGCAGCGCAAATCACAGAAGGGCTTGAGCGGACTTTGGAGCCAACCTATTGGGTTGTTGCCGAAATAAGTGAAATCCAGGTCAATCGCACAGGGCATTGTTTTCTTGAATTGATTGAAAAACCCGAAAGAGAGCAAAATCCTACGGCAAAAATGCGCGCTGTGGTGTGGGCCAACACCTACCGTATGTTAGGCCCGTATTTTGAATCGGAAACCGGCAGTGAACTTACGGTTGGCATGAAAATTTTGGTGCAAGTTTCCGTTTCGTTTCATGCCATGTACGGATTCAGTTTGGTCATCACCGACATAAATCCAACCTATACGGTAGGCGAGGACGAGCAACGTCGTATTAAAATCATCCGCCAGCTTGAAGAAGACGGCGTGATGGATTTGAACAAAGAGATTCCAATGGCGCTGGTTCCTCAGCGTGTGGCAATTATTTCTTCGTCAACGGCTGCGGGCTACCAAGATTTCATGCAACAATTGCAACAAAATAAGTACGGCATAGTTTTTCAAACGCAACTTTTTCCTGCTGCCATGCAAGGTGCTGATGTTGAGGCTACAATTGTGGCACAGCTTGATGAAATTTACAAACGTGAAACCGATTTTGACGTTGTGGTGATTATTCGCGGCGGCGGCGCTCGCACCGATTTGCGCTGGTTTGACAGTTATGCAATTGCAGCCAACGTAGCACAATTTCCTTTGCCCGTGATTACCGGAATTGGCCACGACAAAGATCAATCAATAACCGATATGGTGGCCAATACGTCGCTCAAAACGCCGACAGCTGTTGCTGAATTCTTGATAGACGAATGTAGTGCCTTTGTAGAACAATTGGCTGAGGTTACGTATCGTATAGAAACTGCAATTGCCGATGAATTGCAACAGCAAACAGCTATGATAAGCGATTTTCAGGCGCGTATATCACAAAGTTTGAAATTTGCAATTGTAAAAACGAACAACACATTGTCGTCGTTCGGGCAAAAAATAACGCATGTAGCACAATTACGTTTGTCGGAACAGCAAAGTGGTTTGCTGGCAATAGCAAGAAAAGTTCAGGAACTAACCGAAAAACGCTTGTTGCAGGCGAGGACAAGGTTGCAAGTGATAGAAACTTCAATTGTTGCTCGAAATCCCGAAAATATTTTAAAGCAAGGGTACACATTCACTGCAAATGCAAAAGGTGAAATGATTCGTTCGAGGTCACAAGTGCAGGCTGGTGATGTCATTATCACTCATTTCAGCGATGGACAAATAACCAGTGAGGTGCAGTAATTATTCCGTTTCACTCAAACGTTTCAATATCATTTCGTAGGCTTTGTCAACGCCCGTTGAGGCTTTTTCTGCAATAACCGTAAGATTATCTAACGTTGCTACTTGCGGATTTGGGTCGATGAAATAAATTGGGGTTCCGTGTTTGACGTAACGTACAAGGCTCGCAGCCGGATATACTTGCATAGAAGTTCCAATTACCATCAGAATATCAGCTTCGGCAGTCAAGTGAATTGCTGGCTCTATATTCGGAACGGCTTCTTCGAAGAAAACTATCTGCGGACGAAGTTGAGAACCATCAGGCGCTTTGTCTCCCATGTGAATAGGGTTGTAGCCAATTTCTACAAAATAGCGCGAGTCTGATTTGTGAACAGAACTGCACCCTTTGGTAAGTTCTCCGTGAAGATGAATTACATTCGTACTTCCGGCTCTTTCGTGCAGATTATCAACGTTTTGTGTTATAATAGTTACTTGAAAGAATTCCTCCATTTCTACCAAACACTGGTGTGCACGATTAGGCTCTTTACTTTGGAGATTAGTACGCATGGTATTGTAAAAATCAAGTATTAATTGTGGATTGCGAAACCAGGCGCTATGCGTTGCAACGTCTTCAACAGGATAATTCTCCCACAAACCATCTTCAGAACGAAATGCTTTAATTCCTGATTCTACGCTAATGCCGGCTCCGGTTAACACAACAATTTTTATCATACCACAAAAACTTATTCAACGAAAATAGGGTAGAATTATGAGAAATTCAAGTTATTTTTCCAGAAACGAGAGGTAATATCTTCCGTGCAGTTTTCTTCTATCCGATACAGCCGTTGATTTGTTGTAGGCTTGTTGAGTGGGCCATACGCGGCATTGTATCCGCCAATTTTAATGTAGTTGAAAGAAGTAATCGCAATTTTGTCGGAGATAGTTGGCTTTCCCGAATACCATGCAGTTTTGATGCGAGGAAATTTTTCTCTTGCAAACAGTGCCAGCCGTTCTACTTCTTGCGGTTCGGCATCGCCACCCATAAAGCACACGCAGGTAATATCGTTTGTGTATAAAGTGAGTAATTCTGCCAACGCATTGTCATCAAGAGGATTTCCTGTGTCTTGTTGTAAATGTGGGCTGTGACAGCCGGGGCAATGGTTTGGGCAACCGGTGATATTGATTGCCAAAGTAACCTCGTCGGGTACTTCGGCAAAGACAATATCAAAGTTGTGAAATTTAAGCATTAGATGTCAAGGACAAATTGTTTTTCGCTTGCATAGAAGCGGCGTGTAGCTTCTTCTTGACGAGCAGCGGAAAAGTTCGAAACACGTTTCATGTAACCAATAACGCGAGTCAAATAATCAACATTTTTACTATGGCAAACAGGGCATTCTGTTAAATACCGTTTGTCAATGTGATTACAATCGTTGCAAATTGTGTTAGGAATGTTGAACGTAAAATAGTTACAACCTTCGTGAGCGGCAACGCGAATAAGTTGGCGATATTGCTCTTTGGTAAGGTGGCTTTCAAGATTGGCGTGTAACGCCGAACCTCCCGTAAGGTGTGCAATGTATTTACGTCCGTGCAAACGGAATTTGTCAATAATATTAAGCGAATCATCTTCAACGACATAGAAATACGAGTTGTAGCAGTCGCGGGGAACAACGAAACCATCTTCGCGGTCCCATTTTGCATGCTTTACGCCAACGTTTTCTGCCGGAATCATTTCGCAGTTAAACATCATATCTTTCGTACGATATTTTTTGTTGTACTTTTCTATCAAGCCAAGCACGTTTTGTACAAATTCAGCGTATTTAGGGTTGTCATTAATTTCAATTCCCAAAAATTCTGCTGCCTCAACCAAACCATTTACACCGACAGTCAAATATTGACGGTCAATGTTGATGTAGCCGGCATCGAACAACGGAAGCATACCTTTCTCTTGTAAATTTTTAAGGTTTTCATTGTATCCAATTTGTACTTTATGAACCATGTCAACTATACTTTCAAGATAGGTGAGGTAGTGCATATTATTTTTTACCGCATATTGAATACAACGATTCAAGTTGATGGTAAGTACACTTTTGGAACCGGTAGAAACACCGCCGGCACCTAATGTATAGCTGAAACCATTGTCTTGAATTTCGTTACGCAAGCGGCAGCATGAAGCTAGCGAGTCGGCATTATCGCTGATGTAGGTAAAGAACGAATGTCCTTCGGAATACATTTCTGCAGTAAAGTTGCCCCAATCCTCGTCTTTCACATCACCATTTTCGGTAAGAAGAGCCATAGTTTCAACGGGGAATGTAAGCACAGCTTTTGTGCGTTCCTTATTGAACCACTTCATAAATGCTTTTTGTAACCACGAAAGCGATTCCCAATGTGGTTGTGAGCCGTCGGGGAAATAGAATTCGCCAAAAATACTTTGGAAATAGTATTTATCGTAGTACGAAATGTTCCAAAAAACTGCTTGGAAATTGCGTGCGCCCGATGGTTGGTTGATAGAGTATACTACTTGTTGGAAGCAGTCTTCTACCACTTTCTTAATTGTGCGTTTTTTTACCGAAAGGTCAACAATTTCATCAGCGCGTTTGTAGTAATCTTCGCCGTATTCTTTTTCGATGAAATAGTTCATGTACATAAGGAATTCGGGCGTAGCGCATGCTCCACTTAGCATGCTAGAAACGATGAACACCATATTTACGAAACCACCACAGAACGATTTAAGGTTTGTGGGCGCTTTTGAATTCCCACCAACCGACATAGTTCCATTGAGTAGCCATGGATACATGGTGATGGATGCGCAATAGTTTGCCATCGACGTTTCATCGTTTTTATAGATGAAGTGATTTGTAAGCAGATGTAAGTATTTGTCGGAGAATTCTTTACCGTAGAGTTCTTTGAGTCTATCGGTGAGCAAACGACGGTTCAAACGGATGAAGTTTGATTTTGGTAGCTCACCAATAAGTGTTGCAATGTTTTTCTTTTCAACATTGGCATTGGCATCGTATTTTGAGCCGCTGGCAGCATTCGATGCATCGCAATAGCTTACAAGGAAATTCAGTTTTTCTCTATCTTCACGGTCTTCGGAGTGTTTTTGTCGATAGAGCATGTAGTTTTTTGCCACGGTGTAGTATCGTTCGGCCATGAGTGCAACCTCTACCTGGTTTTGAATTTCTTCAACACTCATGCCATCAGCAACGTGAACGCGACTAAGCACACCGGCTAAATCTTCATCGGTTGCGTAGCTACCAACTGAGAGAAAAGCCTTTCTCACAGCGTATTTAATTTTCTCAATAGAGAATGGTTCTTTTGAACCATCACGCTTAACAATACGTATTTCTGATATTCCCATAGTATGTAGTTTTATCAATGACTTAATTTATGTTTGTTAAGCGATTAAAATTTCTCCACCCAAAAATTGGTTTTCTACATTTTTACGGAAACTCTTTCGCCCGAGAATTTCGGTAATAATGCAAAGCAGGTCTTCTGACTTGTTCAATTTGCACTGTCTTCCCACCTATTGGCAGTGACTGGGTTGCGCAAATGTCTGTAAGAACTCACAGCTACGGGTATAGTTTTGGATTTTCACCAAATTCCCTTTTCAATTTTGATAAGAAAATATCTCAATCACTTATGCATTTCAAAATTAAAAATAAATGAATTTGGTATTGTAATTACACATTCAAAGTTATGAGCAATTGTGGAATTTGGAATTTTGTATTTTGCTGATAATCTTTTTGTTGTGTGGTTAATAAACAAAAATTCCCCCTGGAAATGTTGTATTTCTCAGGGGGAATAAAGAATGATCTAATGTGCAAATATCACACTAGAGTTGAGGATTCTGAATTTTTTTCTTTTCAACTATAGCATCAATTACTGCTATTGCAACAATGTTGAGAATGCTTGGAACACTATCTTCAAAATCGACAAAATGAATAGGTTTGTTCAATCCCATTTGGATAGGGCCGATGATTTCAACATTTTTGTTGTTCATTGAAGCAAGCAATTTGTAACTTGAATTTGCACTACTCAAATTAGGGAAAATCAAAGTATTAACTACTTGTCCTTTCAAACGGTTGAATGGGAATGTTTTGTCGCGCAATTCATCGTTTACGGCAAAGTTAATCTGCATTTCACCATCAATGCTGAGTTCCGGACGATCTTTGTGTACAATTTCTACTGCTTGATGAACAATAGCAGGACTTCCAACTTCATCAGAACCAAAGTTTGAGTATGATACCATAGCTACAACCGGAGTCTTGTTGAAGAATTTAACAGCATCGGCTGCCAATTTTGCAACGTCAACCAACGTATCGCAGTCAGGGTGGCGGTTGATAAGAGTGTCAGCAAAGAAGAATGTGCCTTGTTCTGAATTCACAATGTGCATAGTACCAAAGTGGTTGAATCCTTCGCGAAGGCCGATTACATCTTTTGCAATTTTTATGGTATCACGATATTTTGAATATACGCCGGTAATACATGCACCTGCTTCTCCTGTTTCTACCATCATCATACCAAAGTAGTTGCGGTCAAACATTTTGTCGTTTGCCTCTGCAAGCGTGATTCCCTGGCGTTGACGTTTTTCTACAAACATTTTTGCATAACGCTCGCGACGGTCAGCTTCGTTATCTTCGCGGTGGTTAACGATTTCAATTCCATCAAGGTTGAGGTCCAATTCTTCTGCTAGTTTTTTAATTTTTTCTGTATTTCCTAGCAAAACTGGGTAACAAATTCCTTCGCTTTTAGCTTCAATAGCAGCTTTAAGCATAGTTGGGTGAATACCTTCGGCAAATACTACACGTTGTGGGTCAGTGCGCGCGGTGTCCATTATTTGACGTGAGAATTTGCTTTCGTAACCCATAAGTTCACGAAGGCGACGTTTGTATGCATCCCAATCGGTGATAGCTTTGCGTGCTACTCCCGATTTGATAGCTGCTTGTGCTACTGCAGTAGAAACTTCAGTAATCAAACGTGGATCAACTGGTTTTGGAATGAAATAATCTTTCCCAAACGTGAAGTTGTTCACATGATATACCTCGTTTACAACATCAGGAACTGGTTGTTTTGCCAAGTTAGCAATAGCATATACGGCTGCGAGTTTCATTTCCTCGTTGATAGCTGTAGCAGCTACATCAAGTGCACCTCTAAAAATGTAGGGGAATCCAATAACGTTGTTGATTTGGTTTGGATAGTCACTACGTCCGGTTGACATCAATACATCAGGACGAGAAGCCATAGCTTCTTCATATGTAATTTCTGGAACTGGATTGGCTAACGCAAATACTATTGGGTCTTTTGCCATTGAACAAATCATTTCTTGTGTCAACACGTTTCCTTTTGACAATCCTAAGAAAACATCTGCACCACGTAGAGCTTCTTCCAATGTGTGGATGTCTGTTCTAGAGGTTGCAAATTCTGCTTTTTGTTCAGAAAGGTTTTCGCGGTCCTTGTCTATAACACCTTTACTGTCAAGCATTACAATGTTTTCAACCTTAGCACCAAGTGATACATATAATTTTGTACAGCTGATGGCTGCAGCTCCTGCACCGTTTACTACTATTTTTACTTGGTCAATTTTTTTGCCGTTAACTTCCAATGCGTTGATCAATCCAGCTGATGAGATAATAGCTGTTCCGTGTTGGTCATCGTGCATTACCGGAATGTCAAGTTCTGCTTTTAAACGACGTTCTATCTCAAAACATTCAGGAGCTTTGATATCTTCAAGATTAATACCTCCAAATGTTGGAGCGATAGCTTTTACCGCTTGTATGAATTTTTCAGGGTCTTTTTCGTTTACTTCAATATCAAAAACGTCAATTCCGCCATATATTTTGAAAAGTAATCCTTTTCCTTCCATTACAGGTTTTCCACTCACGGCACCAATGTCACCTAGTCCAAGTACGGCAGTACCATTACTTATAACTGCAACCAAGTTACCTTTGTCAGTGTATTTATACGCATCGTCCGGATTTTTTTGGATTTCCAAACATGGTTCTGCTACACCTGGTGAATAAGCCAACGATAAATCTTTTTGGGTGCGATATGGTTTCGTTGGGACAACCTCTATTTTCCCCGGCCTGCCCTCTGAGTGATAGAGTAGAGCTGCCTCTTTTGTTATTTTTGCCATAATTTGTTATTTTTATTCATTAAGTTTGAGAACAGCTAGGAAAGCTTTTTGCGGAATTTCTACGTTCCCAATTTGTTTCATTCGTTTTTTTCCTTCTTTTTGTTTTTCAAGCAATTTACGCTTACGCGAAATATCACCTCCATAACATTTTGCGGTAACATCTTTGCGTACTGCTTTGATAGTTTCACGAGCTATAATTTTAGACCCGATGGCCGCTTGTATTGCCACATCAAATTGCTGACGCGGAATAATTTCTTTGAGCTTTTCACAAATACGTTTCCCGAAATCGTACGCATTACTTTGATGTATAAGTGCCGATAATGCGTCAACGGGGTCTCCGTTGAGAAGTATGTCAAGTTTTGCTAAATTCGATTCGCGATAATCAATAATATGATAGTCAAACGAAGCGTAGCCTTTCGAAATACTTTTGAGGCGGTCGTAAAAGTCGAACACAATTTCGCCAAGAGGCATTTCAAAGTTAATTTCCACACGGTTACCGGTGAGGTACGTTTGATTTTTTAGAATACCACGCTTGTCTATACACAACTTCATAATCGGACCTATAAATTCCGCATTGGTAATGATTTGTGCTGCAATGTATGGTTCTTCTATATAATCAATCTTGCTCGGTTCGGGTAAATCAATCGGGTTGTTCACGATAATTTTCTCGCTTTTTTTCGTGTAGCAATAATACGATACGTTAGGAGTGGTAGTAATTACACTCATGTTGAACTCGCGATCGAGGCGTTCTTGCACAATTTCCATGTGAAGCAAGCCTAAGAATCCGCAACGGAATCCAAAGCCTAATGCAGCCGATGATTCTTTGGTGAACGTAAGGGAAGCATCGTTGAGTTGGAGCTTTTCCATTGCTGTTCGTAATGGCTCATAATCCTCTGTATCAATAGGATAGATGCCGGCGAATACCATTGGTTTTACTTCTTCAAAACCTTCAATAGCGTTTTGACATGGATTGTCGCGATGAGTAATGGTATCGCCCACGCGCACTTCACGAGCGGTTTTGATACCTGAAATAATGTAGCCTACATCGCCAGTTCTAACTACCGGACGAGGTTCCATATCAAGTCGTAAAACGCCAACTTCTAGGGCTTCGTATTCTTTTTTTGTATTGATAAATTTTACAAGGTCGTTGGTGTGAATTTCACCGTTAAGAATCTTGTAATATGCAATAATACCACGGAAAGGATTGAACACCGAGTCAAAAATGAGGGCTTGAAGTGGGGCATTGTCATCGCCTTTTGGTGCGGGAATTTTTTCAACAATAGTTTGTAGCAGTTTTTCTACTCCCAAACCTGTTTTTCCGCTTGCTTCAAGTATTTCTTCGCGTTTACATCCAATGAGTTCTATAATCTGGTCTTTTACCTCTTCGGGCATAGCACTCGGCAAATCCATTTTGTTTAGCACAGGAATAATCTCAAGATTATTTTCTATTGCCAAATAGAGGTTTGAAATAGTTTGTGCCTGAATACCTTGCGTAGCGTCAACAATAAGCAGAGCTCCTTCGCATGCTGCAATGGAGCGTGACACTTCGTATGAAAAGTCAACGTGTCCCGGAGTGTCAATAAGATTGAGTACGTATTTCTGTCCTTGATATTCGTAGTCCATCTGTATGGCGTGGCTCTTGATGGTAATACCACGTTCACGTTCCAAGTCCATATTGTCAAGAATTTGATCTTGCGCATCACGAGAAGACACAGTATTGGTAAACTCAAGCAAGCGGTCTGCCAATGTGCTTTTCCCATGGTCAATATGGGCTATGATACAGAAATTACGAATGTATTTCATCCAAACT
>DAIOSV010000012.1:0-20965 GCA_036752345.1 Bacteroidales bacterium
ACAATCAATTGGTATGATGCAAATTCAACCTTAATACATCACGAAAACGACTTTACTCCAACTGATGTTGAAGGTATTGCTGGCACCTACAATTGGACGGTAACCCAGACAAGTACCGGTGAAAACGCATGCGAAGGTGTTGCTGCAACGGTTACCTTAAAAATACATCCAAATCCTGAAATTTCGGTATCGATACCTTCGGTAATTTGTAAAAATGGTGCAAATGTAACTCCTACATCAAATCTTTCTGGAACTGGCTTTACATTCAATGGAAATGCAATAACAAATATAGTTCCGTCACAATATGCAGCGGGAACGTACACATTGGCATATTCATACAATGATCCACTAACCGGATGTCCGGCAGTTGAGTCAGCAAAGAATTGTTATACTTCAACTTGCTTGAATAAAGAAGTTGAAATACGCGAAATTGCATCACCTTCAGTTGACAATGTAACAAAACTTATAACTGATACAGATTTTACAATTCCAGTAAGTTCTCCAAAGGCAGGCTATTCTTACCAATGGAAAGATTCTATTAATAATGTAGTTGGAACTACAGCGACACTTACACATCCATACGATATTAAAGTAGGAAAATGGAATTACTGTGTAACAGCTTCCGATGGAACTTGTACAAGCGAAAAATCCTGCATGACGTTCTCAATCATTAATTGTCCAGTGCCGAAACCTACGGTTAATAATCCAAGCCTAATCGGTTGTACCAACCAAGACATGCCGATACTTGAGGCAGGTGGAGACTATACAATTCGTTGGTATAAATCAACAGATTTGAATACTATAATTGCAACAGGTAGTCAATATACACCAACTGATATTATTTCAGCAGGAAAATATGTTTACTCCGTAACTCAATATGATGGAACGTGCGAAGGTTTACCTGCTACTGTTACACTTGAAATGCAAACAATACCTGCTCCTACAATTTCGGGAAATAAAACCGTTTGCGAAAACGAAGAATTGCCATTAGCAGCAGATAAAGAAGTATATTGGTACTCTTCAACACCAGCAACTTCAAATTACGATGAAATTTCTACTGCTCATACCGTTTCGTATGCTGCTGCCGGTTCGTATGATTTGTGGATGGTTCGCAAAGAAACCGCATGCTCTAGCAATCCTGTACATTTGACCGTTAAAGTTAATGCCATTCCGGATGCTCCGGTAATTACCGTAGCAAATGTGTGTGCAGGTTCTAATGTCGATTTTACGGCAACAGGAACTGATATTAAATGGTACAATAATACAATTCAGGTGAGCGAAGGTGCAACGTATTCAATACCAAGTGTCCCTGCAGGAACTGTTCAAATTTCTGCAACGCAAACAGTTGAAGGTTGTACGAGCCCTGAAGCACAAAGTAGCGCAACGGTATATTCAATACCAAGTGCTCCAACAGCAACAGATGTAACAATATGTGAATATGATAATATAGAGCCAATAATCATAAATTCTCAATCAGGTGCTGTAACATCATGGTATGGCGACGAATCTCATACGCAATTAGTTGCTACCGGTACAACGCACACACCAACACAAAAAGTAACACAAACATACTATGTAACGCAAACGGTTGAAGGTTGCGAAAGTGCTTCTGCAACGGTAAAATTTACCGTTATTAGTAAGCCGGAAGATGTCAAATTCAAACAAACGAATGATATTGTTGTATGTGAAGGCAATTCGGTTGTAATTATAGCAGAATCTGCAAATACAATTTATTGGTATGATAACAAAAATGGAAAGCCAATATTTACCGGTCGTTATTATACAATACCAACGACTGCGGTAGGTGAGTACACTTATTATGCTACTCAGACTGATGTCAACGGTTGCGTGAGCGATATGAGTTCGAAAAAAGTTATTATTCAAGGAGGTCCAACAGCCGCATTAATTGTAAAACAAGACACTATATGTGAGTATGAAGAACCAGGAAGATTGATAGTGTCACGCACCTCGGAAAACGAAATTGTTTCTTGGATTTCGCCAACAGGCGTCGTACTTAGTTTAGGTGATACATTAGATATTCCGAAGAATCTAATTACAGTACCTGGTGTATACAATTTCAAGGCTCGTACTACGGTAGCATCTTGCTCATATGATACACGAAAAGAAACAATAGTGAAGTATGTGGTATATCCAAAACCTGCAAATCCTACATTGAATAAAGAAGCCTTTTGTTATGACGGTTCTCCTGTAACATTGTCTACTTCGGCACAAAGTCCAATGTGGTATGGTAGTAATGGCAATCTGCTTTCTGCAGATTCACCAACGTATGCTACCATGTATAGCGAGGTAGGAAATTATAGTGTACAATTAACGCAAACTATTAATGACTGCGTGAGCGACACCACCGTAGTTCCATTTTTGATATGTGCGATACCAACTCCGGAAATCCTAGGAAAGAATAAACTTTGTGCCAATGTTAAAGAGACATACGTGGTAACTAAATCCGATGAGAACAATCAGATTGATTGGAGAGTTACCGGCAACAAGATTTCTTATGAAATATCAAGATACAATACCGGTTTTGTGAGAGACGTAGATTGGGGTAACGAAGGCTTTGACACTATTTACGTGGCCGAAACAAACCAATATGGTTGTGTTGGTAAAAAAGAAATGCCGGTTGAAGTAATTTCAGCTCCAGATGTGTCATTTACTGCGGAAACATTAGGCCAGGAAGGTGTTGTGACCTTTACAAACACATCGGAATGTCAAATTGTAAGAGACAATGGCGTTGAAAAAGAATACCATGTTGATTATTTCTGGGACTTTGGGAGAAATATAGATACCGTATTGGTTTTGCAAAATTCCAAAACATTTGAAAGAGATTACAAATATGGAGACCACACTGCAGAATTGACTGCAGTAAATGAATTTGGATGTACGTCAGTTGCAAAAGAAGGATTCTTTGTTGATGTAGAACATGGTTTGTTTGTTCCTACTGCATTTGCTCCAAATAGTCCTTCAGAGGAAGTCAGAATCTTCAAACCCAAAGGATTCAATTGCCGTACATTTGAAATCTGGATTTACGATGCGTGGAACAATTTAGTATATTACTCTTCGGGCGTAGGAGAAAGAGGAGTTCCGTTGGCAGAATGGGATGGTATGGTCAATGGAAAATTGATGCAAGCCGGGACATATCGTTACAAAATAGAAGTTACTTTTGAAGACCATTCAGAAGATAATCTAAAAATTGTACAAACCGTAAAACCAATATGGGGTAATGTGGTTTTGATTCGATAAGGCAAACTATTAATAAAAAAATGGGCATAATGTTTTTGTATTTATGTCCATTTTTTTTGTTGATAAAATATTGAGATACAAGTTTTTTTGAAAAAAAGACCCGTTTTGAATTGTTATTCAAAAAAAAATGTACCTTTGCAACCCGATTTAATGGGAAAATTATATTCAATTATTAATAAAGTATTATAGTAATATGCCTACAATTCAGCAGTTAGTAAGAAAAGGTAGAGTCGAAATTGTGGATAAAAGTAAATCCCCAGCATTAGATTCATGCCCACAAAAAAGAGGTGTTTGCGTTCGTGTATACACAACCACACCTAAGAAGCCGAATTCTGCAATGAGGAAAGTTGCTCGTGTTCGTTTAACAAACGGCAAAGAAGTAAATGCCTACATTCCAGGAGAAGGTCACAAACTTCAAGAACACTCTATCGTGTTAGTACGCGGGGGAAGAGTAAAAGATCTTCCAGGTGTTCGTTATCACTTAGTAAGAGGTGCATTGGATTCATCTGGTGTAGAAGGCCGCTTACAATCTCGCTCAAAATATGGAGCAAAACAACCAAAACAAGAAAAGAAATAATTTTTAAATATCATTTTCAATGAGAAAGAGTAAACCAAAAAAACGAGTAATTCTTCCTGATCCTAAGTTTGGGGACGTGGTTGTAACGAAGTTCGTAAATAATCTTATGTTTGATGGAAAGAAAAGCATCGCATATGATATTTTTTATGATACGTTAGATATCGTTGAAGAAAAGAAGCAAACGCCAGAAGTTTCAGCTATGGACATCTGGAAAAAAGCCTTAGACAATGTAACTCCATTGGTAGAGGTAAAAAGTCGCCGCGTAGGTGGTGCAACATTTCAAATACCATCAGAAATCCGTCCTGCACGCCGTCAATCAATCGGCATGAAGAACTTGATTGCTTTCGCTCGTAAACGCGCTGGTCATTCAATGAAAGATAAACTAGCTGCTGAAATCTTAGCTGCTTTTAACGAAGAAGGTGGTGCGTTCAAGAAAAAAGATGAGACACACAGAATGGCAGAAGCTAACAAGGCTTTCTCACATTTTAGATTCTAATTTTAGCGAGAAAAGACAATGGCAAAAAAAGTTGATTTAAATTATACAAGAAATATTGGTATTGCAGCCCATATAGATGCTGGAAAAACTACCACTACAGAACGTATTCTTTTTTATACAGGTAAAACTCATAAAATAGGTGAAGTTCATGATGGAGCAGCTACAATGGACTGGATGGCCCAAGAACAAGAACGTGGTATTACAATTTGTTCTGCTGCAACTACTTGTTTCTGGAAATATAAAGGAGAACAATATAAAATTAATATCATAGACACTCCGGGACACGTTGATTTTACTGCTGAGGTAAATCGTTCTCTTCGAGTACTTGATGGTTTGGTATTCTTGTTCTCAGCAGTTGATGGTGTAGAACCTCAATCTGAAACAAACTGGCGTTTAGCTGACGGTTACAGTGTAACACGTTTGGGCTTTGTCAATAAAATGGACCGTCAAGGTGCAGACTTCTTGAACGTTGTAAAACAAGTTCATGATATGCTAGGTGGTAATGCAGTTCCTATTGTATTACCTATTGGTGCTGAAGATACATTCAAAGGGGTTGTTGACCTTGTAAAGAATATTGGAATTATTTGGGACGACGCTGATCAAGGTGTGACTTATAAAGAAATTCCAGTTCCACAAGATATGGTAGAGGAAGTAAACGAATGGAGAGCAAAATTGCTTGAATCTGTTGCTGAATTCGATGATTCTTTGATGGAAAAATTCTTTGAAGATCCTAATTCAATTACAGAAGACGAAATTTTGACAGCATTGCGTAAAGCATGTATTGCAAACAAAATCGTTCCAATGCTTTGCGGTTCTTCATTCAAGAACAAAGGTGTTCAAGAATTGTTGAACTATGTAATGGAATTGTTGCCAAGTCCTCTAGACAAAGAAGTTATTAAAGGTACAAATCCAGATACTGGTAAAGATGTAGTTCGTAAGCCAGGAGCAGAAGATCCTTTCTGTGCACTTGCATTCAAAATCGCAACTGACCCATTCGTAGGTCGTTTGTGCTATTTCCGTGTATATTCTGGTCATCTAGATGCAGGATCGTATGTATTAAATACACGCAGTGGAAGCAAAGAAAGAATCTCTCGTATATATCAAATGCATGCCAACAAACAAAACCCAATTGAATTCATAGAAGGTGGTGATATTGGTGCTGGAGTTGGATTTAAAGATATTAAAACAGGTGATACTCTTTGTGATGAAAAAGCACCTATCGTGCTTGAATCTATGGTATTCCCAGAACCAGTTATCGGTTTGGCTGTTGAACCAAAAACAAAAGCCGATGTTGATAAGATGGGTATGGCACTTGCTAAATTAGCCGAAGAAGATCCTACTTTTACGGTAAAAACTAATCAAGAAACCGGTCAAGTCATCATTAGTGGTATGGGTGAGTTACACTTGGATATCATCATGGACCGTTTAAAACGTGAATTCCATGTTGAATGTAGCCAAGGTGCTCCTCAAGTTAACTATAAAGAGTGCATTACCAAAGAAGTTGAGCATCGTGAGTTGTTCAAAAAACAATCAGGAGGTCGTGGTAAATATGCTGATATCGCATTCAAGATTGGCCCAGCTGATGAAGGTAAAGAAGGTTTGCAGTTTGAAGACTATGTAAAGGGTGGAAATATTCCAAAAGAATACATTCCTTCTGTAGAAAAAGGTTTCAAACAAGCAATGGACAATGGCGTTTTGGCAGGCTATCCGGTAGAATCATTGAAAGTTCAATTGTTAGATGGTTCTTATCATGATGTCGATTCTGATGCACTTTCATTCGAAATTTGTGCTAAGATGGCATTCAAAGAAGCTTGCAGAAAAGCTGCTCCGAAACTTCTAGAACCAATTATGAAAGTAGAAGTTGTTACACCAGAAGAATATATGGGTGACGTAGTAGGTGACTTAAACAAACGTAGAGGTCAAATACGTGGTATGGATTCAAGAAACAACGCAAGTGTTGTAAAAGCATTCGTTCCATTGTCAGAAATGTTTGGATATGTAACAGATTTGCGTACAATCACATCTGGTCGCGCAACATCAACAATGGAATTTGATCATTTCGAACAAGTTCCAGCAAATATTGCAGAAACAATAATTAATAAAAACAATTAATAATAATAGGCATGAGTCAAAGAATTAGAATTAAATTAAAGTCTTATGATCATAGTTTGGTTGATAAATCAGCTGATAAGATTGTGAAGACTGTAAAAACTACAGGTGCTGTAGTAAGTGGTCCGATTCCGCTGCCAACTCATAAACGGATTTTCACAGTCAACAGATCAACACATGTTAACAAGAAAGCCCGTGAGCAATTTCAACTGTCATCACATGCTAGACTACTTGATATCTATAGTAGTTCAGCAAAAACTGTTGATGCTTTGATGAAACTTGAGTTGCCAAGTGGTGTAGAAGTTGAAATTAGAGTGTAGTAATTTAAATTGAGAAAAAGAAATGCTTGGTATACTAGGAAAAAAAGTAGGCATGACCTCTATCTTCTTGGAAGATGGAAAAAATGTTGCATGCACTGTAATCGAAGCTGGACCATGTGTTGTAACACAGATTAAATCAAAAGAAACTGATGGTTACAACTCTGTTCAGATAGGCTTTGAAGACAAGAAAGAGAAAAACACTTCTCGTGCAGAACAAGGTCATTTTAAGAAAGCAAGTTCAACTCCAAAAAGAAAAGTTGTTGAATTTAGAGATTTCGATAAAGAAGTTAATCTAGGTGATGTTTTATCAGTAGCTGATATTTTAGCAGAAGGAGATTGGTTAGACGTAGCAGGAACAGCTAAAGGACGCGGTTTTCAAGGTGTTGTAAAACGTCATGGTTTTGGTGGTGTTGGTGAAGCAACTCACGGTCAAGATGACCGCCAACGTGCTCCGGGTTCTATCGGTGCTTGTTCTACTCCTTCTCGCGTGTTTAAAGGTATGCGAATGGGCGGACAAATGGGTGGCAATCGTGTAAAGGTTGAAAACCTTGAAGTTGTAAAAATATTGCCAGAAAAGAATGTAGTTTTAGTAAAAGGTGCTGTACCAGGTGCTAAAGGTGGATATTTAATAATTACTAAGTAACGATGGAAATAGCAGTAAAAGATATTAAAGGTAAGGATACAGGAAAGAAAGTAGTCCTTGACGATTCAGTTTTCGGAATCGAACCAAACGAACATGCAGTTTACTTGGATGTGAAAGCTATACTTGCTAACAAACGTCAAGGTACACATGCTTCAAAAGAAAAAAGTGTTATTTCCGGAAGTACTAGAAAATTAAAGAAACAAAAAGGTACTGGTGGTGCTCGTGCAGGAAGTATCAAAAACCCATTGTTCCATGGTGGAGCACGTGTTTTTGGTCCACAACCACGCGATTACTCAGAAAAGGTAAATAAGAAACTTAAAGAATTAGCACGTAAATCAGTGTTATCTGCAAAAGTTAAAGACAATGAAGTTATAGTAGTTGAAGATTTCTCATTCGAAGCTCCAAAAACGAAACAAATGTTGGAAATCAAGAAAAATCTAAACTTAAATGACAAAAACTCTTTGATAGTTGTAGCAAATCCAAATAATAATGTATATTTGTCCGCTAGAAATTTGCAGAGCATTTCAGTCGTAAACGCTTGTGATATAAACACTTACGACTTATTGAAAGCTAAGAATTTGATTTTGTGTGAAAGTTCTGTGGAAGAAATTGTAAAAACGTTAAATAAATAATTGGTGATGGAAGTATTGCAAAAACCGATCATAACTGAAAAGATGTCGAAAAAAGGCGACGCTTTGAACCAATATGGTTTTATAGTTGAGAAAACGGCAGACAAAGATCAAATTAAGAAAGCTGTTGAAGAGATGTACGGTGTTACAGTTTTAGCTGTTAACACTGTTCGTTACATAGGCAAATTAAAAGCTCGTAATACAAAAGAAGGTATGATGGTAGGAAGAGCGAATGCTTTTAAAAAAGCTATCGTAACGTTACCAAAAGATCAAAAAATAGACTTCTATAGTAATATTTAATAGAAATGGCAGTAAAAAAATTAAAACCGACCACTCCTGGACAACGTCACAAAGTTGTTGTTGTTGATTCTCAGATTTCAACGACAAACAAACCAGAGAAATCGCTTTTGTCAGTATTGAAAAGTACGGGTGGTAGAGATAACACAGGTAAGATGACGATGCGTTATATAGGTGGAGGCCATAAACGCAAATATCGTATCATAGATTTTAAAAGAGACAAGGAAGATATTCAAGCAGAAGTACTAACTATTGAATATGATCCAAATAGAAGTGCAAGAATTTGTTTGGTGCAATATGCTGATGGAGAAAAACGATATATTATCGCTCCTAATGGTATCGCAGTAGGACAAAAAATAGTATCAGGAGTTGGTGCAGAACCAGAACTTGGAAACTGTTTGTATTTGAAAGATATTCCTCTAGGAACAATCATTCACAATATTGAATTGATACCAGGTCGTGGAGCTCAATTAGCGAGAAGCGCCGGCTCATATGCTCAACTTGCGTCTCGTGATGGAAAATATGCAATCATAAAGTTGCCTTCAGGAGAAACGAGAATGGTTCTCGTTTCTTGCAAAGCAACAGTAGGCTCAGTTTCTAATCCAGAACATTTATTGGAGGCTTCAGGTAAGGCTGGTCGTTCAAGATGGTTGGGACGTCGTCCTCGCGTAAGAGGTGTTGTTATGAACCCAGTAGATCACCCAATGGGTGGTGGTGAAGGACGTGCTTCTGGAGGTTTACCTCGTTCAAGAAAAGGTCTTCCATCTAGAGGTTACAAGACACGTACACCTAAGAAGGCATCAAATAAATTAATCATTGAAAGAAGAAAGAAGTAATTAAAAAGAAGGAACTATGAGTCGATCTCTAAAAAAAGGACCATATATTGATTTCAACTTGGAGAGGAAAGTTCTTCAAATGAACGAAAGTGGGAAGAAAGCATCAATTAAAACTTGGGCACGTGCTTCTATGATTTCGCCAGATTTTGTGGGTCATACAGTATTGGTACATAATGGAAACAAATTTATTCCTGTATATGTAACAGAAAATATGGTAGGACACAAATTAGGTGAATTTGCACCTACGCGTAACTTCCGTGGTCATGGTGGTAATAAAAAGTAAATTAGCGAGTCATGAATAGAAAAAAAGTAAGTGCAGAAAAATTAAAAGAAGCCAGAAAACAAAAGGCTTTCGCTATATTGCGTAACTGTCCATCTTCTCCTCGTAAAATGCGTTTAGTCGTAGATATGATTAGAGGAAAAGAGGTTAATTATGCGTTAGATGTGTTGCGTTATTCTTCGAAAGAAGCAGCTCGTAAAGTTGAGAAATTAGTTATGAGTGCAATTAATAACTGGCAACAAAAGAATGAAGGTGTTCGTTTAGAAGACAATCCTTTGTTTATTAAGGAAATCTTTGTTGACGAAGGTAGAACATTGAAAAGAATTCAACCGGCTCCACAAGGTCGTGCACATAGAATTCGTAAACGTTCTAATCATGTAACAGTTGTTGTAGATACTATACAAAAAGAATCAGAAGCAAAAAAATAATTCATGGGACAAAAAGTAAATCCAATAGGAAACAGGTTAGGAATAATAAAAGGTTGGGATTCTAACTGGTATGGTGGCGATAATTATGTGGAAAAACTACATGAGGATTATGAGATTCGCCGCTATTTGAATGCTCGTCTTGCAAAAGCAAGTATTTCAAAGATAATTATAGAACGTACATTAAAGGTAGTTACAGTAACTATCAATACCGCTCGTCCAGGTATTATTATTGGAAAAGGCGGTCAGGAAGTTGATAAATTAAAAGAAGAATTGAAGAAAATCTCAAACAAAGAGGTTCAAATCAATATCTTTGAAATTAAACGTCCAGAATTAGATGCTGTAATTGTAGCAGATGGGATCGCTCGTCAATTAGAAGGTCGTGTAGCGTACAGACGTGCCATTAAAATGGCTGTTGCATCCGCAATGAGAATGGGTGCAGAAGGAATCAAAATTCAAATTTCAGGACGTTTGAACGGAGCAGAAATGGCTCGTTCAGAAATGTATAAAGAAGGACGTATTCCATTGCATACATTACGTGCTGATATTGATTACGCAAGTACGTTTGCTTTAACGACTTATGGGAAACTAGGCTTAAAGGTTTGGATTTTTAAAGGTGAAGTATACGGAAAAATAGATTTAACTCCGAACAACTTCGTTAATAATGCAGCTCCAAAGAAAAGCTTTAGTGGCGCAAGAAGAAAAAGTAATAAAAAATAACTAATAGAGAATTAGCGATGTTACAACCTAAAAAGACAAAATATAGAAAGCAACAAAAGGGAAGAATGAAAGGCATTTCCCAAAGAGGGCATGAATTAGCTTTCGGATCCTTTGGAATAAAATCTTTGGAATCATATTGGATTACCTCTCGTCAGATAGAAGCAGCTCGTGTTGCAGTTACTCGTTATATGAAACGTGAAGGTCAAATTTGGATTCGTATATTCCCGGACAAACCAGTAACAGCTAAACCAGCTGAGGTTCGTCAAGGAAAAGGAAAAGGAGCCGTAGATCATTGGGCAGCTCCTGTAACTCCTGGAAGAATATTGTTTGAAGCTGATGGAGTTCCATTGGAAGTTGCAAAAGAAGCACTTCGTTTGGCTGCTCAAAAATTGCCGATAACAACGAAGTTTGTTGTAAGAAATGATTATGCACAAGAATAGGGAGATAAGAGATGAAAACAACAGAAATTAGAGAATTATCGACAAAGGAGATAGAGGAAAAAGTACAAGTAGAGCTAGAAAACTTGAATAAGATGAAACTTAATCATGTAATCACTCCATTGGAAAATCCTAACAAATTGAAAGAAGCGAGAAAAACGATAGCTCGCTTAAAAACAGTATTAAGTGAACGCGAACAAAATAAATAATTCTAAGATGGAGAGAAATTTTAGAAAAGAGAGAATCGGTGTTGTTGTAAGCAACAAAATGGACAAAACTATAGTTGTCGCTGTTGAAAGAAAAGAAAAGCACCCATTGTATGGAAAATTCTTAAAGAAGACAACAAAGTTTGTTGCTCATGACGAGAAATCTGAGTGTCAAGAAGGTGACGTTGTGAGAATCATGGAAACACGCCCTTTGAGTAAAACAAAACGTTGGCGTTTAGTAGAGGTAATTGAAAAAACGAAATAAGAGATGATACAGCAAGAGACAAGATTAAATGTTGCTGATAATAGTGGGGCAAAAGAAGTCCTTTGTATCCGTGTTTTAGGTGGTACAGGAAAGCGTTATGCTTCTATTGGTGACAAAATCGTAGTAACTGTTAAGAGCGCAGTGCCTAATGGTAATGTTAAACAAGGCCAGGTTACTAAAGGTGTAGTTGTAAGAACAAAAAAAGAAGTAAAGCGAGCAGATGGCTCATATATCCGTTTTGACGACAATGCTGTTGTATTGTTGAACGAAGCCGGTGAAATGAGAGGAACTCGTATATTTGGACCAGTCGGACGTGAGTTACGTGATGGCCAATATATGAAGATAGTTTCGCTTGCTCCTGAAGTATTATAATTAAATATAGTAGAGATGCAAAAGAAGTTTAACATAAGAAAAGGTGATACAGTTGTAGTTCTATCTGGAGAATATAAAGGTAGTAAGCCGGCTAAGGTTATAGAAATTAATACAAAATCTGACAAAGCTCTTGTAGAAGGTATTAATTTGGTATCAAAACATACAAAGCCAAATGCTAAAAGTCCTCAAGGAGGAATAATAAAGAAAGAAGCACCTATTCATATATCAAATCTTATGCTAGTTGATCCTGCTACAGGAAAACCTACAAGAGTTGGTAAAAAACGTAATGAAGCAGGTAAATTGGTAAGATATTCAAAAAAGACTGGGGAGGAAATTAAATAATGGAGAGTTACGTACCTATATTAAAAAAACAGTACAAGGAAACTATACAACAGAATTTGCAAAAACAATTCGGGTATAAGTCAAAAATGCAGGTGCCAAGCATAAAGAAGATTGTTATCAATCAAGCTGTTGGCGATGCAGTAGCAGATAAAAAGTTAATTGATGCAGCAGTTACAGAAATAACAATGATTGCTGGACAAAAAGCTGTTCCTACGTACTCTAAAAAGGATATTTCTAATTTCAAATTAAGAAAAGGAATGCCTATTGGCGTAAAAGTTACATTACGCAGAGATAAAATGTACGAATTCATGGAACGTTTGATTAGTACTGCGTTACCACGAATCAGAGATTTCCAAGGAATCAATACAAAATTTGATAAGAAAGGAAATTTCACTTTCGGTATTACAGAGCAAATTATTTTCCCTGAAATAGAAGTAGATAAAGTTACAAAAATGTTAGGAATGGATATAACATTTGTAACATCAGCAAAAACCGATGAAGAAGGTTTCGCTTTGTTAAAAGAATTTGGTTTCCCATTTAAAAAATAGATAGCAGATGGCAAAAGAATCAATGAAAGCACGCGAAAGAAAGCGCCAAGAGTTAGTTGATAAATATGCGAAAAAACGCAAAGAATTGAAAGAAAAGGGTGATTATGTGGGATTAAGTAAATTACCTAAGAATTCATCGCGTGTAAGATTGCATAATCGTTGCAGCATAACAGGAAGACCAAGAGGTTATATCCGTCAATTTGGAATCAGCCGTATCCAATTCCGTGAAATGGCTTCAGAGGGATTGATTCCAGGAGTAAAGAAAGCAAGTTGGTAAAATAAAAAAACAACAACAATGACAGATCCAATAGCAGATTATCTAACAAGGATTAGAAATGCTCAAAAAGCACAACTTAAAGTAGTTGAAGTTCCTTCTTCAAAAATCAAACAAGACATGACAAAGGTTTTGTTTGAAAAAGGGTACATTTTAAGTTATAAATTCGAAGGAGAAGGACAGGAAAGTGTTATAAAAATTGCATTAAAATATCATCCAGTATCAAAGGCGCCTGCAATTAAAAAATTGGAAAGAATCAGTAAACCAGGTTTACGTAGATATGTTCCAGTAGAAGAATTGCCACGTGTATTAAATGGTTTGGGAATAGCCATTTTATCTACAAATAAAGGAATCGTTTCTGATAAAGAAGCGCGTGCTTTGAATGTTGGTGGAGAAGTTTTGTGTTACGTATATTAATAGTAAGAACATGTCACGTATAGGAAAAGCACCAATTAGTGTTCCAGAAAAAGTGGAAGTCAAGGTTGATGGAAATCTTGTTAAGGTAAAAGGACCTAAAGGCGAATTAGAGCAAGAAATTGCTGACGGATTCGTGGTAAAGGTAGAAGATGGTTCTATAAAAGTAGAACGTCCAGGAGAAGATAAAGATTCAAAAGCAAAACACGGTTTGTATCGTGCTTTGATAAACAATATGGTAAAAGGGGTAACAGAAGGATATAAAACAGTACAAGAATTTGTTGGTGTTGGTTATCGTGTATCTGTTACAGGTCAAAATGTTGAAATGGCCTTGGGTTTTTCTCATATGATTATTTTCCAATTGCCAAAAGAAATAAAGGCAGAAGCAAAATCAGAAAGAGGTAGCAACCCAATCTTGACTATGGAAAGTTGTGATAAACAATTGTTAGGACAAGTTGCAGCGAAGATACGTTCATTACGTGCTCCAGAACCATATAAGGGTAAAGGTATTAAGTTCCAGAACGAACAAGTTCGTCGCAAAGCTGGTAAATCTGCAAGTAAATAATAAAACTTAGGAAAGATGGCTATTACAAAGTTAGAAAGAAGAATAAGAATTAAACATAGAATACGCAAAGTTGTAAATGGTACAGCTGAAAGACCGCGTATGTCTGTTTATAGAAGTAATAAACAAATCTCAGTGCAACTTATTGATGATGTTGCTGCTACTACATTGGTTGCAGTATCTTCTTTAGATAAAGATATTGAATCTAAAAGCAAGGGCAAAAACAAAATAGAACAAGCTGCATTAGTTGGTGAGGCAATTGCCAAAAAAGCAATAGAAAAAGGATTTTCATCTGTTGTATTTGATAGAAACGGCTATTTGTATCACGGAAGAGTAAAATCATTAGCTGATTCAGCACGTAGTAACGGTTTAAATTTTTAATCACATGTTAGATAGTAATTCAAAAAAAGTAAGAACTTCTGATTTAGAATTGAAGGATCGTTTAGTTGCAATCAATCGTGTGACTAAAGTTACTAAGGGTGGTAGAACATTCACTTTTGCTGCCATCGTAGTTGTTGGTGACGAAAATGGTGTTGTTGGTTATGGATTAGGAAAAGCTGGAGAAGTTACAGCAGCAATCGCTAAAGGTGTAGAGGATGCTAAAAAGAATTTAATACGCGTTCCTTTGATAAAAAATACGTTGCCTCATTCACAAGAATCAAAATTTGGTGGAGCAGTTGTATATTTGCAACCTGCAACTCCAGGTACTGGAATTAAAGCAGGTGGTGCTATGCGTGCAGTATTAGAAAGTGCTGGTGTTAAGAATGTGTTGGCAAAATCTAAAGGTTCTTCTAACCCTCACAATGTGGTAAAAGCAACTTTCAAAGCATTAACAGAGATGTCTGATGCTGCAATGGTTGCAGAACAAAGAGGAATAGAATTGACAAGAGTATTTAACGGATAAAACTTAAAGAATTATGTCAAAAGTTCGTATAACTTTACAAAAAAGTAAAATAGATAGAACCAAAGCTCAAAAATTAATGTTAGAGTCTTTGGGCTTGAACAAAGTTGGTTCAAGTGTAGAAAAAGAAGCTACTCCTCAAATTATGGGTATAGTAACTAAAGTAAGTCATTTAGTAAAAACAGAAGAAATTTAGAACGGCAATGGATTTACATACATTAAAACCTATAGAAGGTACAAAAGGAAAAAAGGTTATCGGTCGTGGTCCTGGATCAGGACATGGAGGCACAAGTACTCGTGGTAGTAAGGGTGCAAAATCAAGAAGCGGCTATTCTAGAAAAATAGGATTTGAAGGTGGTCAAATGCCATTGCAAAGACGTGTACCAAAATTTGGATTCAAAAATTTTAATCGCGTTACTTTCAAAGCTATCAACTTGAATGAAATTCAAACGATAGTTGACAAAAAAGGTATTAACGAGTTCAACCAAGATGTTTTTGTTGAAAATGGTTTAGCTTCAAAAAACGATTTAATTAAGATTTTAGCAAATGGAACTTTGACAGCAAAAGTTACGGTAAGAGCCGATGCTTTTTCTGCAAAAGCAAAAGAAGCTATTGAAGGACTAGGTGGAACTGTTGAGGAATAGTAAAGTATTACAGAGATATGAAGTTTATCGAAACCATTAAGAATATTTTTAAGATACAAGAATTACGTTCTCGTATCTTATTTACACTCGGTATGATATTAATCTATCGATTAGGGTCCTTTGTCGTTTTACCGGGAGTTGATCCTGCAAGTTTAGTAAAACTTGCTTCACAAGCAAACGAAGGCCTTTTGGGATTGATTAATATGTTCTCGGGTGGTGCATTTGCAAATGCTTCGGTTTTCGCATTAGGTATTATGCCATACATATCATCTTCAATCGTAATACAATTATTGGGAATGGCAATTCCTTATTTCCAAAAGTTGCAACGTGAAGGAGAAAGTGGACGTAAGAAAATTACCCAAATTACTCGTATATTAACTATTTTCATCACAGCAGCACAAGCTCCTGCATACTTGAAGAATTTGGAAGTTCAAATTGGATCTGATTTCGGAGGCATGTTTTGGCTTTCTTCAATAGTAATCATGGTAGCAGGAACAATGTTTGTAATGTGGTTAGGAGAAAAAATTACAGATAAAGGCATAGGTAACGGTATCTCTCTTATCATTATGATAGGTATTATAGCTCGTTTCCCAACAGCACTTGCACAAGAGTTTGGTACTCGTATTGAAGGCGCCGGAGGTTTGATTGTATTCTTGATTGAAATTGTAATGTTGTTAGTCATTATAACACTTGCAATAATGTTAGTACAAGGCACAAGAAGAATACCAGTACAGTATGCAAAACGAGTTGTAGGCAACAAACAGTATGGAGGCGTTCGTCAATATTTACCAATCAAGGTAAATGGCGCAGGAGTTATGCCAATCATTTTTGCACAAGCATTGATGTTCATTCCTATTACATTTGCCGGTTTTTCTTCTTCTGAAGCGCCATCATCTTTCTTAACGGCATTCTCAGATCACACAAATCTATGGTATAATATAGTATATGCAGTATTAATCATTGTGTTTACCTATTTTTATACTGCTATTACAATGAACCCACAACAAATTTCTGAAGAATTGAAACGTAATGGTGGATTTATCCCTGGAGTAAAACCAGGAAAGAAAACAGCAGATTTCATTGATGATGTAATTTCTAGAATAACGTTACCAGGATCTATATTTTTAGCGATAGTAGCAATTATACCAGCATTTGCATCTATAGCACATGTAAGTAATCAATTCTCTTATTTCTATGGAGGAACATCGCTATTGATTATAGTTGGAGTTATATTGGATACCTTGCAGCAGATTGAAAGTTATTTATTAAATCGTCACTATGATGGTTTGATGAAAACAGGACGAATAAAAGGTCGTTCAGGAGTAGGTACTACAATGATTTAATATGGCAAAACAACAGTCAATAGAACAAGACGGAACCATCATAGAAGCATTATCGAATGCAATGTTTCGGGTTGAGTTGACGAATGGACACGTCATCACGGCTCATATCTCAGGGAAAATGCGAATGCATTACATAAAAATTCTACCTGGGGATAAAGTTAAAGTAGAAATGTCCTTGTATGATTTAACAAAAGGAAGAATTACATTCCGATATAAGTAAAAAGATAAAACAATGAAAGTTAGAGCATCAGTAAAGAAAAGAAACGAAGATTGTAAAATCGTTCGTCGAAAAGGGAAAATTTATGTGATAAACAAAAAAAATCCTAAAATGAAACAACGTCAAGGATAATTTAATAATTTTGCACAAATTTTAAGGATCAATATGGCAAGAATAGCAGGTATAGATTTACCAAAGAATAAGAGAGGTGAGATTGCGTTAACGTATATCTACGGTATCGGAAGAACGACAGCTGCACATATATTAGATAAAGCAGGTATCGATAGAGGGATAAAAGTACAAGATTGGACAGACGATCAAGAAACAGCAATTCGTAGTATAATTGTAGACGAATTGAAGGTAGAAGGTGAGTTGCGTTCTGAAGTACAGATGAACATTAAACGATTGATGGATATTGGTTGTTATAGAGGTGTTCGTCATCGTGTAGGACTACCCGTTCGTGGACAATCTACGAAAAATAACGCAAGAACAAGAAAAGGAAAGAAAAAAACTGTTGCGAACAAGAAAAAAGCAACTAAATAATAATTGAATACGTATGGCTAAAAAGACAAAGTCTGTAAAGAAGGTTGTAAAGGTAGAAGCCGCTGGGCAAGCACACATTCATGCTTCGTTCAATAACATTATCGTAACGATAACTAACGCAGAGGGACAAGTTATATCTTGGTCTTCATCTGGTAGAAAAGGCTTTAGAGGATCAAAGAAAAACACTCCTTATGCTGCTCAAGTAGCTGCGCAGGATTGCGCAAAAGAGGCATTCGACTTAGGTTTGCGTCGTGTAAAAGTGTATGTTAAAGGACCTGGTTCTGGTAGAGAATCTGCAATTCGTACAATTCACAATGCAGGAATCGAAGTTACTGAAATCGTAGATGTAACTCCACTACCACACAATGGTTGTAGACCTCCAAAAAGAAGAAGAGTTTAATATTTTAATTAGATTAGATAGATGGCAAGATATATAGGATCAACATCGAAGATAGCCCGTAAATTTGGAGAACCAATTTACGGTCCAGATAGTGCCTTACAAAAAAAGAACTATGCTCCAGGTCAGCATGGACCTTCAAAAAGAAGAGGTAAAAAAACAGAATATGGTATTCAGTTGCAAGAAAAACAAAAGGCTAAATATACATATGGCGTTTTAGAACGTCAATTTGCCAATTTGTTTGATGCTGCAGAAAGAAAACCAGGTATTACTGGTGAAATTTTAATTCAAATGTTGGAACAACGTTTAGATAACGTGGTTTACCGCATGGGAATTGCTCCTTCACGTCGTTCAGCACGTCAAATCGTAAATCATGGTCATATCATGGTTGATGGAAATGTTGTAAACATTCCATCATTCTCTGTAAAACCAGGAATGATTATTGCAGTTCGACCAAAATCAAAATCATTGGAAGTAA
This sequence comes from Bacteroidales bacterium, assembly GCA_036752345.1. Classification (GTDB taxonomy): domain Bacteria; phylum Bacteroidota; class Bacteroidia; order Bacteroidales; family UBA1715; genus UBA1715. Next base: position 18,534 of record DAIOSV010000012.1, read on the forward strand.
TTACGAGTTCTTTAAGTACAAATTCAGTAAGTAAATATTCTTGGTTAGAATTTGATAAAGCAGAAATGCAAGGCAAATTCTTGAATGTACCAGAACGTTCAGAAGTACCTGAAAACATTAAAGAACAATTAATCGTAGAACTTTATTCTAAATAATAACAAAGAGGCATTTGTCTATGGCAATTTTAGCATTTCAAAAACCCGATAAAGTTATAATGCTTGAATCGGACGGACGTAAGGGCGTGTTCGAGTTTCGTCCGCTTGAACCAGGATATGGTACAACGGTAGGAAACGCAATTCGGAGAGTATTGCTTTCTGCATTGGAAGGTTACGCTGTTACCAATATCAAGATAGAAGGAGTAGATCATGAATTTACAGCAATTAAAGGTGTTGTAGAAGATGTTACTGAAATTATCTTAAATATTAAGAAAATTCGTTTCAAAAAAGTATCTGCTGATGCTGTACAAAACGAACACTTTACAGTAACAGTTGCAGGAAAATCAGCCTTAACAGCGAATGATTTGAATGCTTTTATGACTAATTTCCAAGTTCTTAATCCAGAATTAGTATTATGTAACATGGAACCGTCTATTAAATTGACTATCGATTTTTGGATTGGAAAAGGTCGTGGATATGTGCCAGCTGAAGAAAACAAACCAGTTGATGGCGAATTCGGAATTATTCAGGTAGACTCTATTTATACACCTATGGTTAATGTGAAGTATTACACAGAAAACTATCGTGTGGAACAGAAAACCGATTATGAGAAATTAGTTATTGAAATTAAAACCGACGGTTCAATTCATCCAAAAGATGCATTAAAAGAAGCTGCTCGTATTTTAATTCAACACTTCATGTTGTTTTCAGATGAGAAAATTACAATTGATGCTGATGATAAATTCGGAAACGAAGAATTCGATGAAGAAGTATTACATATGCGTCAATTACTTAAATCGCGCTTAGTTGATTTGGATTTGTCAGTTCGTGCATTAAACTGCTTGAAAGCAGCTGATGTTGAAACTTTAGGCGAATTAGTTCAATTCAACAAAAACGATTTACTCAAGTTTAGAAATTTTGGTAAAAAATCACTTACTGAATTAGATGAATTGTTGGAAAACTATAATTTGCAATTCGGTATGGATATTTCGAAGTATAAATTGGATAAAGAATAGTAAGAGATGAGACACGGAAGAACAATAAACCATTTAGGTAGAACTCATGAACATAGATTAGCTATGTTGTCAAATATGGCAACTTCGTTAATCATGCACAAAAGAATAAAAACAACAGTTGCTAAGGCAAAAGCTTTGCAAGTATATGTTGAACCAATAATTACGCGTTCAAAAGAAGATTCAACTCATTCACGTCGTATGGTGTTTAGATATTTGAAAAACAAATATGCTGTGACTGAATTGTTCCGCGAAGTATCAACAAAAGTAAGCGAACGTCCTGGTGGATACACGAGAATCATTAAATTAGGAACTCGTATTGGTGATGCCGCTGAAATGTGTATGATAGAATTGGTTGATTACAATGAAGTTTATTCTAAGACTGCAAAAACAGCTCCAGCTAAGAAAGCTCCAGCTCGTAGAAGTCGCAAAAAAGCAACTGCAACTGATGCAGAAGTAGTAGAAGCTAAAGCAGAAGAAAAACCAGAAGCACCTGTTGCTGAATAATCAAGAAAAGATTTTTAGGTTTTCATAATGGAAAGGCTCACATTTTTGTGAGCCTTCTTTTTTTGCTAAAACACAAGATTCTTACTGTGAAAAAATTCCATGCTGGATTTCTAAAATAGAAATCGATTTCATTTTCGGTTTTTCCCGATCTCTATCGGTTTTTATTCAAATATTCTCGGTAATACGTTTCTGTATCGTGGTCAAAACAGACAAAGACAACTTGTTGTATCTCCGGATATAGAAAAAGTGAGCGAATAACTTCGCCTATAGCTATTGGAATAGCTTTTTCCAAAGGATATCCGTAAGCTCCTGTGCTGATAGAAGGGAATGCAATGGTTTTACAACCATTTTCGTGTGCTACTTTCATAGAATTTGCGTAGGCGTTGCGGAGTAGTTCCGGCTCATTGGAGTTTCCACCATACCATACAGGTCCTACCGTGTGAATTACATATTTTGAGGGAAGATTGTATCCCTTTGTGATTTTAGCTTCTCCCGTTTTGCAGCCATTGAGTGTTTTACATTCTTCGAGTAATTGATGGCCTGCAGCGCGATGTATTGCCCCATCAACACCGCCACCGCCTAAAAGACTTGTATTTGCTGCATTTACAATGGCATCAAATCCGATTTTTGTGATGTCACCTACAATGATTGAGAGTTTACTCATTATGTTTTGGTAGAAGCTCACTTTTGCTAAGCGTAACATCTCTGCATGGTCAAATGCCAGGGGAGTGTTAGCGATTTCGTCGAATGAGAACCA
>DAIOSV010000012.1:21065-34090 GCA_036752345.1 Bacteroidales bacterium
AAAACGACACAGTCAGCTGTGATAGCAGGGTGTGGATATTGGTATTCAAACATGGTAATTATTGTTTTGTTTGATATTCAATTCCCTTTTTCAAAAATGCCTTGAATTGTGCAACATCCTTTGCTTCGTTGTATGTAATAGGTTCTCCTATTTGTTTTCCATCGGGAGAGAGAATCACGTAATAGGGTTGCATTAGTCCATGATAGTTTTTCATCATAAAAATGCTCCAATGTTCGCCTATGGTGGTGATATCATACGTTTTCCCTCCGTATGTTTCTTTACGAACTAGTGATGAATCTAATGGTTCGCGAGAGTCAAGGTAGAGAGATATAAGGACATAGTCATTTTTCAAAAGGTTGAGTATTTCCGGTTTTTCCCATACATTCATTTCTATTTTTCTGCAATTCTCACAGCCGAGTCCCGTAAAATCAAGTAGTACAGGCTTTTTCGTTTGTTTTGCATATGCTATGCCTTCGTCATAGTCATAAAATCCTTCTATTCCATAAGGAGAGTGGAAAAGGTTACTATATTTTTTTTGTTTTTGGACGTCAGTAAGTTTGTCTTCTGCAGAAAGAATGTGAATCTTCTGGGTGCTCATAGGTGGTAAATATCCGCTCACAAGGTCAAGCGGTTTGCCTAAAAAGCCAGGAATAAGATAGAGCGCAAAACAGAATAGTAATGCTGCTATTGTAATTCTAGTTTTGTCTATTTTTAGAGGAATGGCTCTATTGTGAGGGAATGTACGAAGTATATACAATCCCCAAATGATAAGCAGTACAATCCAGATTGCAATAAACACATCGCGTGGAAGAATTCCCCAGCCGGCGACTAAATCAGCCTTCGAAATAAATTTCAGTGCAAATCCCAATTCTATAAAGCCAAGTGAGACTTTTATGTCGTTCATCCACTCTCCTGATTTTGCAAGCGATTGAAGAAGAGAGGGAACCGCCGCAAATACTATGAATGGGAGCGCTAGGGCGATTGCAAATCCAAGCATTCCTACCAAGGGGCCGGCGATGGTTCCTGTCACAACAGATTCAACCAACAGTGTGCCAATAATCATTGCCGTGCATGAGAATGACACAAGTACCAAGGTGAATGCCATGAAGAATATGCTAAAGAACCCTTGAGATGAGTCTGCCTTTTTGTCGAAGTAATTTATCCACGAGGTTGGAAGCATTAATTCGAATACTCCAAAAAATGAAACAGCAAATAGTACAAAAATGATGAAGAATACTATATTGAATGCAGGTTCGGTGGATAACTTATTGAGCGCATCAACACCGAATAACAGTGTGATACTCAGGCCTAACGCAACAAAAATAAAAACGATGGAAAGTCCATAAATGATTATGTCGCGAAGAGCATGTTGTTTGTCCCGCTTGAGAAACATGCTCACAGTCATTGGTACCATTGGGAATACGCATGGTGTAAGGAATGCCAACAATCCACCTAAAAAGCCAAGGAAAAACGTCAGCCATAGTGAGCGACCATGGGTTTTTGTTGTTGATTCTTGTGTGGCTTGTATCTGAGATGTAGTGTCTATTTGTGCGTCGTTAGTAATAGATGTGTCTTGATGACGTATTTTTGAAGAGCTATCTACAATCATAGACGTTGTAGTAGCGTTCTCTTTAGTTGTTCCTTTTGAGGACGAGGCTTCTTTGTCTTTAGAACGATATTTTTCTATTGGAATAGCAACAGAAAACTGTTCGGGAAGCGGGTTGATGCAAAAACCATCGTCTTTGCAGAGTTGGTAACTATATTTACCCGTAATCAGCCCTGAAGTGGCGTTATTAGTAATTTTGAATTTTTGTGACCATGTGGTATGTCCCGAAATCTGACGGATATTTATTCCAAATATGTCATCGAAAAATTCCTTTGGTTCTTGCGTTTTGTATTGCAAGCCACCTATTTTTTCAATTCCTTGTGGTGTAGTAAAGCTAACCATTGCCGGGATAGGTCCACCGGGAGCTTGGTCAAAACTGTACATGTGAAAATCGTTTGGGATGGTAATGTCAATTATTATCTCAAACTCATTTGTGGAAGAATTTTGGCTTGGTAGGTATGTGAATTTCCATTGTGCATTTTGACTAAAGCTAACAAACGGAAGAATGCCTAGAAAAATCAAGTAAAAGACAAATCGTTTCATGACAGTTTGTGTTAAAGAGAGTTTATAAAAAAGGCGGTCACATTTTTTGAAATGCGATCGCCTTTGTAGTATTCAGTATCTGTTATAGAGAGATAACTGAGTTTTGTTCTCCAAATTCGTTAGCTACTTGTTTCGCTGCACTTGGATCGTTAACCCATGTTTCTCCGTTAATAACAAAACGATATTGATATTCACGTCCTTTTTCAAGAGTAACTTTTACACTACCAACTCCTTTGGTAATTTTAAAAGGATTTTTGGTAATATCCCAATTATTGAACTCGCCGGCAACGCTAGCTTTTTTTGCTCCACCTAATACTTCGGCAGAGATTTTAAACGTAACTTCTTCAGTTTCGTTTTCAACTGGTTTTAATACTTGCTTCTTCATTTTTATAGGATTTAGAAAACAAAATTTACTTAGTTATTTTTTTTCTCCACGAATGGCAGCAACACCCGGAAGAGTTTTCCCTTCGATTGCTTCTAGCATAGCACCACCACCGGTAGAGACGTATGATACTTTGTCTGCCAATCCGAATTTATTGATTGCAGCCACTGAATCACCACCACCGATAAGGCTATAAGCGCCATTTTTCTGAGTAGCTTCTGCAACAGTCTTAGCAATTTCGCCAGTTCCGTGTGCGAAGTTTTCAAATTCAAATACGCCAACAGGACCATTCCATAGAATAGTCTTGCTTTCCATGATGATTTTCTTCCAATTGTCTATACTTTGTTGTGAAGCATCCATTCCTTCCCATCCATCAGGAATGTTGTAGATGTCAACTGTTTGACGTTTAGCATCATTTGAGAATGAATCACCGGCAACTGTAGCTACAGAAAGGCTCAAGTTTACGCCTTTTTCTTTAGCAGCAGCTATGATGTTTAATGCATCTGGCATTAATTCATCTTCATGAAGTGAATCACCAATGTGTCCGCCTTGTGCTTTAATAAAGGTATAACCCATACCACCACCGATAATTAGGTTATCTACTTTGTCCAAAAGGTTTTTAATTACAGCTAATTTTGAGCTAACTTTTGAACCACCGATAATAGCGGTGAAAGGGTGTTTTGCATTTTTCAATACATTGTCAATAGCGGTAACTTCTTTTTCCATCAAGAAACCAAGCATTTTGCTATCGGTGTCGAAGTAGTCAGCAATAACAGCTGTAGAAGCATGTGAACGGTGTGCTGTTCCGAATGCATCATTAACATATGCATCAGCATAAGAAGCCAATGTTTTTGCAAAATCTTTTTGTTTTGCTTTCATTTCTTTTTTAGCTGCATCGTAAGCTGGATCTTCTTTTTCGATGCCAACTGGTTTACCTTCTTCTTCTGGATAGAAACGAAGGTTTTCAAGTAAAAGAACTTCTCCTGATTTTAATGCTTTAGCAGCATCTGCAGCTTTTGCACAGTCTGGAGCAAATTTTACTGTAGTGCCAAGAGCTTTAGCAACTGCTTCAGTAATAAGTCCTAATGACATTTTAGGGTTAACTTTCCCTTTTGGTTTTCCCATATGAGACATGATGATTGCTGCACCACCATCGGCCAAAATTTTCTTTAATGTAGGAAGAGCGCCACGAATACGTGTGTCGTCTGTGATTTTTCCGTTTTCGTCTAGAGGAACATTGAAGTCCACGCGTACGATTGCTTTTTTACCTGCAAAATTGTACTTGTCTATTGTTTGCATTGTGTAGTTATTTATTGTTATACTTAATTTTTTTCGTTGACCAAAAATAATGATTTTTCTCAAAAAATGGTAAAATAGTTTTTCTATTTAAAAAGAATGTTTTTGTAAAATGATAACGCAATTTTTTGTCGTTTTCGTTTATTCCTTATTCCTTTTAGAAAAGATTTTTTTCAGTTTCACTTTAAATGCATTTTCAGATTTATCAGGCATACTTTGAATGAGAAGTTGCAATGTTTGTTGCATCTCTCGAGCCGATTGGAATCGTTGTTGCTGCGCATAGAAAAAGTATTTGTCTCGAGCTTCTGCTTTGTATCGTGTTGGCGGTGTTTTGAAAATATGTTTTGCTGTTGCTTTTTGCAAAAAGGCAAAAAGAACTTTATCAATGCGGAAGTGTTTTTTCAGCGGATAGGAAATCTGCATATTTAGAATGAGGTTGTTGTCGTTGTTTTCACACTCGAACGCATGTTCACGTGCCAACGCCTCATAAAGGGTAATCCCGAGACTGTACAAATCGCAGGTAGCATTTATAAGCAAACCTGACTGTAGTACTAATTCTGGGGCAGAATAATAGAGAGAGTATGGTATTCTCGAAAAGTTGAACATGTTTTGGTTGTTGATTTGCACATATTCAAAGTTGAGCAATTTTACCATAGGATTTTCGGTGTCAATTTTACCAGTTTCGTCAGCAACTATAAAGATAGTGCTTGGCTGTATACGGCGATGCACAATTTTGTTTTGATGCAGTACTGCAAGAATGTCGCATACTTTTTCGCTCACTCGAAGCAAAAATTTAGGATCGCGTAGGTGAGGATAATCGCCTGTAAAAATAACTGATTGTAGGTCAACGCCAATAAGTTGCTCACGCACTATATAGAGTCCGTCTTCGTCGGCTATGCAATCGTATGTCTGGACTATGCCCGAATGTAATAGGTTTAAATTTGCATAAATGTTATTAATGAGAATCACATGTTGCTCATTTAGTAACAATTTCTTGTCGGTCAAAAATCTAATGATAACCGATTTTTTGGTTTGATCGCATGTTCCTCTAAAAACGAGTCCGAAATCGTTCGGCTTTACTTCTTTTTCGTCAGGAAGTTCAAAGTCGAAAGAGTATGAATTGTTTTTCCCTATTAGTCGTTTTTGCATAAAAATTTTGTTTACTTTTATCGAGAGTCACAAAGGTATGGTTTTTATGTTCAAAAAAGTAATTCTATCGACTATCTTTATATTGATTTTATTCCCAAAAGTCTATTCTCAGGTTAACCTAGGAGGAATGTTTGGTTTGGGAATTACCAACAATTATTTGAATGTTGACTTAGCTCCCGAGGTGTCATACACCTTTATAGAACATCTGCGGGTAGGAGCATCTCCGTTTTTGTTATACAATAAAGATATGGCGTCAGCCTATTGGATGATGCTGTATGGAGGACGTATTTTTGGTGAATATCATTTTGATTTTAATATCTTTGTCCATGCCGAGTATGAATTGTCGCACCTTTCAGATGCCGAAAACAATCAAGCAACTGTCAATTCATTGCCGATAGGATTGGGCGGTACAACTGCTTTGTCCCAAAATACCGAAGCGTATGCAATGGTGCTGTACGATCTTTTATATGATGAGGCATGGTCTATACGAACCAATCCAATGTTTCGGGTGGGCGTGAGGTATAAATTTTAAGTTCAGAAGTATGCTGTTTAGTGAAATAATAGGACAAGACGCAATAAAAAAAGATTTACTTGAAGCTTCAGCTATGAACCGCGTGGCCCACGCATACATGTTATACGGGCCGGAGGGTTCTGGAAAATTGCCGTTGGCATTGGCTTTTGCGCAATACTTAAATTGCGAGCATCCTACCGGAACGGATTCCTGTGGCGAATGCGATTCTTGTAGGGCTTTCGCCAAATTGGAACACCCCGATTTACATTTTGTATTTCCTATTGTTAAAGATAAAGAAAAAGACAAATTGTGTTGCGATGACTATTTGACGGAGTGGCGTGAATTGTTCAGACAAAATCCTTATATCAGTTTGGAATGGTGGCAGGCGCACATTGGGGTTGAAAACAAACAACCAATCATATACGAATCGGAGGCAGCCGGCGACAAAGACCAACCGAGAATTAAAGGTATTATTAAAAAGCTGTCAATCAGCAATTTCAGTGCTAAATACAAGATTATGGTGATTTGGATGGCTGAAAAAATGAATGACGTTTGTGCCAATAAAATTCTCAAAATACTAGAAGAACCAACTCCAAATACAATCTTTTTCTTGATAGTAGAGGATTCTCGTTATATGCTTCCAACTATTTTATCAAGGACGCAAATAGTGCGTATCCCTAAAATTGACGATGAAAGTTTGAGTAAGCGTATTCACGATGATTTTATGTTCGATGGAATAGAGTTGCAATCGTTGGTTAAAAATGCCAATGGTAACTATATTCAGGCTTTTAAAATGGCTACGTCGAACAATACGCCTTCGCAATATTTTGATTTGTTTACACGCATGATGCGTGCCGCTTGGCAACGTGATGTGTTTACCCTCAACACAATGGTAACGGAAGTTGAAGCTTTTGGTAGAGAGAAACAAAAATCATTTTTGCAGTACTGTTTACGTGAAGTCCGCGAAAACTTTGTTCGTAATCAGAATATACCGCAAATTCAATATATGGACAATCAGGAAGACGCATTTGCTGAGAAATTTCATCCGTTTATAAACGAAAGAAACATTACCGGATTTATGCGAGAGTTCAATAGTGCGCATTACCACATTATGCGCAATGGGAATCCTAAAATCGTGTTTTTCGATTTGTTCATGCAGATAATAGTATTAATAAGAAAGTAATTTTGCTACTTTTGCTTGTTTTTTAAAGTACAATGGAAAATATAAATTTACCAAATAAGAATATAGAAACCACTCCACAAGACGATACCGAGAAATATGCTCAAAAGCTTAAACAATCGGCTCGGAGAAGTGGAAGTGCAAAATTGTATTGTTACGATTGGATGCGAGATATTCAATTGCCACAAATACATCAAGATATAGTTGAAGTTCGTTTCAAAAACACACGAAAGGATTTTTACGTCAATGACCAACAACTTTCATTGGAAGTTGGTGATGTTGTTACCGTAGAGGTGGCAACAGGTCATGATGTTGGTATTGTATCGCTTACGGGCGAATTGGTTCGTTTGCAAATAGCAAAAGTGTACCCAAAGAAAGTCCCCGACACGTTCAACAAGATTTATCGTAAGGCAAAACCTACCGACATTGAGAAATGGAAAGAGGCGAAAGCTATGGAACATAAAACTATGATTCGAGCTCGCCAAATAGCTAAAGATTTGAAGCTAAACATGAAGATAGGCGATGTGGAGTATCAAGGCGACAAAATGAAAGCTATTTTTTACTATATAGCAGATGAACGTGTTGATTTCCGTGAACTAATTAAAATATTCGCTGAAGAATTTAAGGTACGAATAGAAATGCGTCAAATCGGCGTTCGTCAAGAAGCTGGTAGAATTGGTGGAATAGGTCTTTGTGGTCGCGATTTGTGCTGCTCATCTTTTATCTCCAATTTTAGCTCGGTGTCAACTAATGCTGCTCGGTATCAAGAAGTTTCGCTTAATCCACAAAAAATGGCGGGGCAATGCGGAAAATTGAAATGTTGTCTCAATTTTGAGTTAGCGAGCTACATGGATGCACGCAAAAATTTCCCTGACACAACGATAGCGTTGGAATTTGCCGAAGGCAAGGCGCATCATGCCAAAACCGATGTGTATAAGGCATTGATGACATACGTATATAAGAAAGATGACATTCCAACATTTGTGGAATTGCCGGTAGATCGCGTAAAAGAAATTATTGATTTAAATAAAAAAGGCGTAAAACCAGAGAATTTGGCAGATGCTTCTGTGAAAGAATCGGAAGTACAATTACCTGATTATGAGAATGTTGTTGGACAAGAAAGTTTGACTCGTTTTGATAAGAAAAAGAAGAAACAAAAAAACTTCAACAACAATCAAAACGGTGGGCAAAACAATGCTCAACCACAAAATCAGCCAAAGCAAAACCAACCGAGACCAAATCAGCCAAGGCAAAACAATAATAACAATAATAACCAGGGACGTCAGCAACAGCAGGCTCATCATGGTCAACAACGAAACGGAAATCAAAATAGAACTCCGCAAAATAGAGATAGAAATAATTCCAATAACAATCGTCAACCAAATCAACAAAACGATGGTAAAACTCAAGCATAGTATTGGAATACTTTTGAGTATTTGTTTGATGGCATTTGTGTCATGCAATTCTAAACAAGTCTTTCACGATGAGGTAAAATTCACCGACAATACGTGGAATAAGGATTCAATAGTACACTTTACTGTTGAAATTCCAGACACACTCAAGTCGTACAACATAGTCCTTACTCTCACCAACACTGAAGAATACCCATATTCCAACTTATATTTGTTTGGCGCTATTACATTCCCGGATAAAAAAGTGGTACGTGATACGGTAGAGTTTATGCTTGCTGCTCCCGATGGTCAGTGGTTGGGCAAAAATAAAGGTGGTTACGTCAATGAATTTCAATATCAAACAAACATTCGTTTTCCACACGAAGGAACGTATGATTTTTCGTTTGAACAAGCTATGCGTTGTACCAATCCCGACTGTAACGTAAAAGGAATAAAGTCAGTCTCTTTTTCATTGAATACAAAATAATGAGTGCGAAAAACAAACTGCAACGATTTGCCGATAATGAAGTGTTTCCGAATGTGATACAACCACAGTTTGAAGAAATTTTTCACAAAGACTATAAACTTAAAAACCAATGGAAATCGGAATATTGGCACAATAGCAATCCAATAGTATTGGAGTTGGGCTGTGGCAAAGGTGAATACACGGTAGCCTTGGCTCAAGCAAATCCCGAAAAAAATCATATCGGTATAGATATCAAAGGAGCTCGCTTTTGGCGAGGAGCAAAAACCGCATTAGACAATGAAGTTAAAAATGCTGCATTTCTCCGTACTCGTATAGAATTTATCGACTCGTTTTTTGGAGCCAACGAGATTGACGAAATCTGGATAACCTTTCCCGATCCGCAATTGCGTGAAAAACGCGCTAAAAAGCGTTTAACGTCACCACGTTTTTTAAATATGTATCGGACAATGTTGCAGCCAAACGCTGTTGTTAATCTAAAAACTGACAGCAAAGAGTTGTATGATTACACAAAAACGTTGTTAGAACAGAATAAACAAGAGATTTTGGTCGCAACCGACGATTTATACAATTCTGGGATGTGTGATGAAATATTGTCTATAAAAACGCAATATGAATCGTTTTATTTAGCACAAGGTAAACCAATTACGTATCTCAAATTTCGATTGTCCGGTGTCATAGAACCGCTGCTGGAGCCGGAGAAAAATATTTAATTTGTATTTTTTTTCAAAAAAGCACACAGATAATTTGGGTGGAATAAAAAAAAGACTACTTTTGCATCGTCTTTTTAGAAAGATGGATTGATTCAGTAGCTCAGCAGGTAGAGCACATCCCTTTTAAGGATGGGGTCATGGGTTCGAGCCCCATCTGGATCACTTCTTAAAACCTCAATACCAAAAGTGTTGAGGTTTTTTTTGTTATGACGTAGGCGATTCGCAGTTGTTTTTCAATAAAATTGAAACAGCAATCGTTCAATCTAAAAAAAATAATACTTTTGTGCTAACGAAATTCCAAATCGTACATGATAATAGCAAAGCAAAAACGACAGGAAAATATTGCCGAATACGTCCTATATATGTGGCAGTTGGAAGATATGATTCGTGCATGCAATTTCAATGTTGATGTTTTGATGCAAGGTTTTTCCATATCTCCTTTAGAAGAACCCAAAGTACGTCAATGGTATCAGAACATGGCTGCTGCAATGATTTCCGAAGGAATACAGCGCAAAGGACATTTAATGCAACTCAAAGATTTGGTACAAGATCTTTCTACGCTTAATATAAAGCTGTTGCAAAAGCAAGACGAGAAAAAATACCATGAATTGTTCGCTGCTGCAATGCCACATATCACCGAGATTATCAATCGTTCAAATGAGTGTGTAAGGAATGAGATAGATGCTTGTTTGACCGGATTGTACGGCATGATGATGCTTCGTTTGCAGCACAAAGAAATTTCCGACGATACCAAGCTAGCCGTAAAAACATTTTCGAACCTGATGGCAGCACTTGCAGTGCGTTACAAACAGTACGAAAACGGTGATTTAGATATAGAATTATAAATAAACAAGAATACAAAAATGTCAATTTTATCCCCATCAATCCTTTCTGCAGATTTTGCAAACCTCGAGTCTGATATTACCATGTTAAACAAAAGTGTGGCCGATTGGATTCATATTGATGTGATGGATGGTGTGTTTGTCCCCAATATCTCGTTTGGTTTCCCGGTATTGAAGGCAATTCAACCCATTTCTCAAAAGCCGTTTGATGTACATTTAATGATAGTACATCCTGAAAAATACATAGAACGATTCAAAGAGGCTGGAGCTGAATTTCTTACGGTGCATTATGAAACGTGTAAAGATTTACAACATACGGTAAAAGAAATACGCTCCAAAGGCATGAAAGCTGGTGTTTCAATCAATCCAGAGACTCCTGTAAGTGTGTTAAATGATATAATTCCCTATGTCGATTTATTGTTAGTAATGTCGGTTCATCCGGGATTTGGTGGACAGAAATTCATTCCCGAAACATTGCAGAAAGTGCAAGATTTGAAAAAAATGTTGCAACAACGAGGCGTTCATCCATTGATCGAAGTAGATGGAGGCATTGGATTGCAAAATGCAGCAGAAATATTCAAAGCAGGAGCAGATGCAATTGTTGCAGGAGCGTCAATTTTCTCATCGGAAAATCCGTTGAAAACGATGGAAGAATTGAAAGCGTTAGGAGAAAATAAATAAATCGTCACAAAACAAACGCTTTTGTTGCGAGAAGATTTCTCTTGTAGCAATGGCACATGCTTTTTAAGTGCTTTACTGCCAATCTTTTATGAATATAAATTCCAAAACAATTAAGAGATTTCCAAAAATTGCTATCTTTGCAAAAAAATAACATCATGGCAGAAGCACAAGACAGTAATGCAACAAAAGCCGAGAAATTGAAGGCATTACAATTAACGCTAGACAAGATAGACAAGTCGTATGGTAAAGGAACCATAATGAAACTTGGCGATCACGCAATTGAAAATCTTCCTTGTATTTCATCCGGTTCTTTAGGACTTGATATCGCATTGGGGATTGGAGGATATCCACGCGGTAGAGTTGTGGAAATATACGGACCTGAATCTTCAGGTAAAACTACCTTGGCTATTCATGCAATAGCTGAAGCACAGAAAAAAGGTGGCATAGCAGCATTTATAGATGCAGAGCATGCTTTTGATCGCTTCTATGCTGAAAATTTAGGCGTAGATGTGAACAATCTCTACATTTCTCAACCTGACAATGGTGAACAGGCTTTGGAAGTAGCTGACCAATTGATTCGTTCTGGTGCAATTGACATAATTGTGATAGATTCAGTTGCTGCTCTTACACCAAAAGCAGAAATAGAAGGCGACATGGGCGATTCCAAAATGGGACTTCATGCTCGTTTGATGTCGCAAGCATTGCGAAAATTAACCAGTGTAATAGATAAAACAAATACCACAGTGGTTTTCATTAACCAATTACGTGACAAATTAGGCGTCATGTTTGGGAACCCTGAGACAACTACTGGTGGTAATGCATTAAAATACTATGCATCAGTTCGTTTAGATGTACGAAAAATCGGACAGATAAAAGACGGAGACAATGTAGTAGGAAATAGAACTCGAGTTAAAGTTGTTAAAAATAAAGTTGCACCTCCATTCCGTAGTGCTGAATTTGATATCATGTTCGGTGAAGGAATCTCAAAAATAGGTGAAATTATAGACATGGGCGTAGAATGTGAAGTGATAAAGAAAAGCGGCTCATGGTTTAGTTACGGAGACACAAAATTGGCCCAAGGGCGTGATGCTGTGAAAGCATTATTAAAGGATAACGACGAACTTCGCGAGGAAATAGAAGTAAAGACAAAAGACGCGTTGATGAACGCATAAAGAATATTTGAAGGGCGTTACATTTCTGTTCTTTTATCGCTGATTTGTGTAATTCCTTTCCGTAATGAACAGGCGGTTCTGTTCGGTAATATAATTGTATGGAGTTATACGAAGAAGGTGGTCTGCTTTCAAAAGAAATTTTGCAGGCCATAAAAGAAATGGGTTTTGAAAAACCTACAGAGATTCAAAGTCAAGCAATACCTTTCTTGCTACAAGACACGCGAGATTTAATTGCTTTAGCACAAACAGGGACGGGTAAAACGGCAGCATTTGGTTTGCCACTTATCTCACAACTGAATTTAGAAAAAACGCAACCACAAGCATTAATAATTTGCCCAACACGCGAATTGTGTTTGCAAATAGAACGCGATTTAACAAGTTTTGGTAAATATTTACCATTACAAACTGTTGCAGTATATGGTGGCGCTGATATTTTGCGTCAAATGCGTGCAATTCAAAACGGTGTGCATATTGTTGTTGCAACACCGGGTCGTTTGGTTGATATAATCAAACGCAAAAAAATCGATTTATCACATGTGAGAACATTGGTGCTCGATGAAGCTGATGAAATGCTCGACATGGGTTTCCAAGATGATTTGGATGCAATATTAGAACAAACGCCAGATGAAAAACGTACGTTGTTGTTTTCAGCAACAATGCCATCGGAAGTACGTCGTATAGCATCAAACTACATGAAAGAACCGTTTGAAATAACGGTAGGTACAAAAAACTCTGGTGCTGAAACAGTTTCTCATCAAGCATATATTGTGAGCTCAAAAAATCGCTATATCGCATTGAAACGAATAGCTGATTTTTGCCCGGACATATATGGTATTGTTTTCTGTCGTACTCGTGAAGAAACGAAGGAAGTGGCAGATAAGTTGATGGGCGATGGCTACAATGCTGATGCTCTTCATGGCGATTTGTCGCAAGCACAACGTGATTATGTAATGAAAAAATTCCGTAACAAGAATTTGAATATTCTCGTTGCAACTGACGTTGCTGCGCGTGGTCTTGACGTACACGATTTGACACACGTTATCAATTATTCAATTCCTGATGATTTGGAAACATA
>DAIOSV010000012.1:34190-42684 GCA_036752345.1 Bacteroidales bacterium
GAGCCTATCATGCCATTGTTTAAGGATTTGAGCAGTGAAGAAATCTTGAAACGTTTTGTTTCATACGAGGTTAATCGTATGTTGGAGTATTACGAGAATGCTCCTGATGTAAACTTGGATGTAGAGAAAGAAAGTCAACGTTCTCGCGAATCAGAAGAACGCAATCGTGATCACAATCGTCGCGACAGAGATAGATTTGGAGATAGAAGAGACGATAGAGGTCGTGGTGATCGCCGTCGTGACGATTTCCGTGACCGTGGTGACCGTCGTGATCGTGGAGACCGCAGTGATTTTCGTGATCGTGGCGAAAGACGAGAGAGAAGCGACAGAGGAGAAAGAAGTGAAAGAGGCGAAAGACGCAATTTCTCATCTGACAACCGAGAATATACTCGCTTCTTCTTGAACATTGGTAAGAAAGAATCTCTTGATCAATCTAAGTTGTTGAAATTATTAAACGAACATGCCAACGATCGTGATATTCATTATGGTGCTATTGACATCATGCGTTCGTTCACATTCTTTGAAGTAGAATCAAAATTTACTGATAAAATTTTGGGAAGTCTTGCCTCTGCAAAGTATGAAGGTATTCCTGTTTCAGTACAAGTAGCGCAAGCTCCTAAAGTTGCAGAAGTTGGAGAGGGTGCCGAACAATCTTCAAGACGTGGTGATTTTCGTAGCTCACGTAGCGGGGGAGATCGTTTCCGCGGACGAGATTTTGATAGAAATCGCAAAAGTAGTGGCGAACGTCGCTATGAGCGAGATAGAGGAAATCACAAAGGAAGACGTCGTGATTTTTAATCAGATATTAAATCAATAAATCAAAAGGCTACAGTGATGTAGCCTTTTTTATTTTCTGCATAGACCGAAATACGATTACTTATTTTTCTCTATTTCGGTTGTAATGTGTGTAATTATTTGAGGCAATTCAGTTGGAGAAAACCATGTGTATTCGTTGTCCCGCTTGAGCCAGGTAATTTGTTTCTTGGCGTATTTGCGGGTATTTTGTTTGATTTTTTCAATTGCTTCTTCTTTGGTACATTTTTCATCAAAATAATCGAAAAACTCTCGGTATCCAACTGTTTTGAGAGCCATGCACTCTTTAAGTGGTTCAAGTTGTTTTACTTCTTGCTCTAGCCCTGATGTAATCATTTCCTCCACACGAAGATTTATGCGTTCATATAATTCTTCTCGAGGTAGATTTAATGCAATTTTTATAATATTGAAAGGACGATTCCTTTTTTGTGATTGTCGTAGTTCGGAATAAGGTTTGCCGGCTTGCAAGCATATTTCGATGGCTCGTTTTAATCTCACCGGATTTTGTAAATCAACAATTGAATAATATTCGGGATCTAAATGTTTAAGAGTTTGTCGAAGGCCCATAATGCCTTCGGCTTCGAATTGTTGGTTTACATTTTCTCTCAAAGAAGGTTCTATGTCCGGTATTTCGTCAATTCCGCTGCATACTGCGTCAACATACAGTCCGGAACCTCCTGCAAGAATTGCAATGTCATGGTTCTCAAATATGTGCGTAATGGTTTCAAGCGCTTCTTGTTCATAGAGCCATGCATTGTAGTATTCTGTGATATGACGAGTACGAATTAGATAGTGTTTTACTGCTTGTAATTCTTCATCAGATGGTACGGCTGTTCCAATTTTCGTCTCCATAAAAATTTGACGAGAATCAGCAGAAACAATCTCTGTTTTGAAATGTTGTGCTAAGCAAATTGCGGTTTTGGTTTTACCAACACCGGTGGGACCTACTATAACAATCAGATGTTTCATTAATAATCGTACTCATTCGAACTTCCGCCAAACTCATCTCCACTGCCTCCGAAATCGTTACCACCAAATTCATCGCCACCGAATTCGTTTCCTCCGAATTCATCGTCATCGGTATTGTTAAAAAGCAAATCATCGTCGTCAAGGCCGGTTTCGTTGAACAAATCATTGAATTCTTCACTCGAATCATCTTGTTTTTGTACCGGAGGATTGCCAATAGAGTGAGAGCAGAGAGGATATTTTTTCTTGGCATCAGGTGTTTTAATATCGGTTAGGGTGCAGAAGAATGCACGGTCGCCAAAGAAATCAAATTGGTAAATTATTTTGTCTTCTTTTTCACTTACAAATTGATTCAATTTTGCCTTTTGCATGGGAATTGTCGCAGTTGAGTCATCACCCATATCAAAGAGTGTGATTTCTTGTCCTTTGTCCCAATCGTCGTTGGATATGAAGAACGATGCCATTTCGGAATCTTTGTATTTGCATGCAGTAATTATTGCTTTGTGAAAACTCAAAAAGGTATCGGTTTCTGCTATCTCTATAGTTCTAGTAAAGAGTTGGTCTTCGTCGCTGATAATTCTAAACTTGTAAATCATACTGTTTGTATAAAAGAAAGGGTTTCTAAATATTCGTTTTCTTGAATTTTGTAGGTCTCGCCAAAAGGAATAGAGAGTTTGTGAAAATTACGTTCATTGCTTACTATGTGCAATACTATTTCTCTATTCGCTTCTAGCTTGCTTATAACGTGGGCAATGTCAGAATATTTTTCATAAAAAACAACAGCAATTGGAGGTTTGAAATCAACATCTTCTTTAAGTAGTAAAAAACCATTATCCAAATGCTTTTGTTGCGTTACCAAATATATTGATTTATTGTATTCGTAGTTATTCATGTACTTGTTGTGCATAGCAATGGCATTGAATTGCTCCACAGCTTTCAATATGTTTGTTTCATCAAAAGTTTGTGGTAGAAACAATTTTGCTATAGTTTTATTGCTCCGTCCAAAATTGTAAAAAATGTCACTACCGAGTTTTTGTAATTCATCTTCGGTTTCCATGCCATTGAGTATGGCCACAGAACATGTTTCCTTGTGAATTAGGTGCGGATATTTTTCAATGTATTTTGTAAGCGATGGGTTTTGTTCGTTCGAAATGATTGCATCAAACTGGGGCAAAATGCCGTCGCTGATTTCAATCTGAGCCTTGAACGCCGGTTCTATTGCTATAAGTTTTTCAAAAAAGAATGTTGGCAGATATACATCGTTTGGAGCGAGTCGCGCAACGAGCATATTCCCTGAAAGTAACACATAAAGTGCATCAATAAATCCGTCAAGTGGCGATTTGCCTGAAAATAAGACAGCTATGCGAGAACAGCTGCTTGGAAATGAAACCTTTTGCAGAGGAGAGAGAGTCTGCTCTTGCAAGAAGTCGGCGAGAGAACTAATTGAAAGATTACAATTTTCTCGTGTAAACCATGCGTTCTTTGCTTCGGCACGAGTTATTGCCTTACAAAAATCAGCATCCGCTTCGTTGTTTGTGGAGAGTTTTCTTGCAATATCTCCCAACGAAATGAATGCTGAAATTCGTTGTTCAAAATTCATATGCGTTGTATTAACGCTCATCAACTACCTTAACACCTGGATTTTTTGCTTTGTCGAAAGTGAATGAAGCATCAGGTATGGGCTGGTTTACTTTAAATGTGTTAATAGTAATGGTGTATTTGTTTCCGTCTTTTGCAAAATATTCTGCTTTCCAAAGTTGCGTTTTGTCTTTGTCGATAGAAAGACGAACTTTTGAATATTCTGATTTTTCAATGTTTTCAGGGTAAAGATCTATAACATAGATAGCGCGAGTTTGTTCAAAACGTTCTTGAATGAAAGAGTATTTGAACCCTTTTTCATACATTGTAAGCACGTTTACAGGATTTAAAGCTGATTTGTCGCTATTGTCTACATTGGTAATGTCAACTTCTTTTTCTTCAAGCATGTGTGTCCAAAGGGTTTTTCCGTCACAATACAATACGTTGTCAAGAACCGATAGTTTGTATTTGTTCCCTTTTAGAAGCATGTCGCCGTTTGCGTTGTCGTTCGAGCCTTCAGGAGACGTGTGTACGAGCGAATAGGTGAGAGAAATAGAGCTATAGCCTTTTGTTTTTTTAGAAACTTGGTCAAGAATTTGTTTCGCTTTCGCGCTTGTGTTATTTTGACCAAATGATACTGTTGTGCAGAGTGCAAATACAGTAAGTAAAGAAATTATTTTTTTCATTTTTTGTAATAATTAAAAAAGTATAGAGGTTGAATTCCAAAAATCATTCCAAAGTTTAAAAATTTTTCAAAACACCTTTTTGGCGTAAGTCATTCAGTATTTGATCAAGTCCAATAGGTTCAACAAGTACTTCGCGAGCCTTGCTTCCGTTATAAGGACCTACAATTTGATATTTTTCTAATTGGTCCATGATTCTGCCGGCACGGTTGTATCCTACTTGAAATTTACGTTGAATAGCCGAGGTAGAACCAGATTTTCCCATGACAACAATATTCGCTGCATCTTCAAAAAGTTCATCAAGTGCTCCCGTATCTCCTCCTGCAGAAGAGTTTGATGTAATGATTGTATTATTTTCGTCTTTGATTTCGGGCAGTTGCATAGGCTCTCCATACCCTTGTTGGTCATGAACATATTTTACAATACGTTCCACTTCAGGTGTGTCAACAAATGCACATTGAACGCGATCAGGTTTTGCTCCTCCTTTTGAAATGAGTAAGTCACCCATACCAACCAAGCCTTCTGCACCAACTTCGTCAAGAATGGTGCGGCTATCAACGCCACTTGCGGTGCGGAAGGCAATTCTTCCCGGTACGTTTGCTTTAATAACACCAGTAATAATGTTCACGCTAGGGCGTTGTGTAGCAAGAATTAGGTGCATACCAACGGCACGAGCTTTTTGTGCTATACGAGCAATTGGTGTCTCTATTTCTTTGCCGGCTTGCATGATGAAATCACCAAACTCATCTATAATGATTACGATGTAGGCAAGATATTTATGGCCTTTGTTTGGATTGAGTTCTCGTTTTATAAATTTCTCGTTGTACTCTATAATATTGCGACAGTGAGCCTCCATGAGCAACTTGTAACGGTCTTCCATCTCTTGTACAAGAGATTTAAGCGTTTGTTGCACTTTTAGGCAGTCGGTAATAATAATATCGTTTCCATCGGGATATTTCGCCATAAAATGACGTTCAAGACCAGAGTAGATAGTGAATTCGACCATTTTTGGGTCAATCAACACGAACTTCAGTTGTGATGGATGTTTTTTGAATAGTAGCGATGTTATAATTGCATTTAGTCCAACAGATTTACCTTGTCCTGTAGCACCAGCAACAAGAAGGTGAGGCATTTTTGCCAAGTCAAACATATACACCTCGTTGGTAATCGTTTTGCCCAAGGCAACCGGCAATTCCATCTTTGATTCTTTGAAGGCTTTTGAATTGAGAACGGAGTACATTGAAACCACTTGTCGTTTCTTGTTCGGAACCTCAATACCTACAGTGCCTTTGCCCGGAATAGGAGCAATAATGCGGATACCGAGAGCCGAAAGACTCATCATAATGTCTTTCTCGAGGCTTTGTATTTTGGTGATGCGCGTCCCTGCTTTTGGTACAATTTCATAGAGCGTAATTGTAGGGCCAACGGTGGCAGAAATATTTTCAATTTCAACACCAAAACTCAAAAGTGTGCTTTCAATTAAGTTTTTATTTTCAAGTTGTTCGTTTTCGTCAATTTGAACGGCAGTCTTGTCGTTGTCGTAGACTTTCAAAAGCGATTCATCGGGTTGTTTAAAGTGAGAAAGATCGGCTTTTGGGTCGTAGTCTTGAATAACGGTTTTAATGTCAGAAGTATCTTCAGCACCATCAAGGGTGTTAACGATATTCATGCCACCAATAGTTTTTGTAGTGTCATCTTCTTCGGGAACTAATTCTTCAGTTTCCTCTTCGGCAGAGTTTTCTATTTCTGGTATTTCTTCAGAAGAAATTTCTTCCTCATTTTGTATCTCTTCTTCAATTTCAGCAGAAGGTTCTTCCGGTATGATTTCTACAGGTTCCTCTTGGCTTTCTATAGTATTTTCTTCATAAATTGGCTCTGGTTCTTCAACGGGTTCGGGCTGTTCCATAACCATTTCTTGGGGTGCCTCAATGGTAGGCTCAGGTTCTGTTTGTTGTTCAACTACATCAGTAGTTTCTGCTTGCTCTGATATTGGTTCTTCTGTCTCTGCCTCATCTGCAAGAGTTGTAGTTTTTGGCGTTTTACGATTTAGGATTTTTTCAGAGAGGAATGGGAGGATTTTTTTGAATGTAAAAATAACATACGTAATAGTTATTGCTACAATCACTAATCCGGTGATGAAATTACCAAGAATATTTGTGAGTAATATTCCAAAATAGTATCCGAAGCAACCACCAAGATTACCGTCGAATGCATCGTTGGCAAAAAATCCAAACACCAGCGATGACATAATCATCAGCGAAATGGGAATAAAAAGGAATCGTTTCCAGTCGGAGTTTGTCCAAATGTTCATCAAACGGAGCATAAGGTAAAAGCACACAAATATGAGCGAAAACGAGCCTATACCAAACCAGTCGTGAATACATTTTTTAGAAACAATAGCTCCAAGTTTGCCTGCACTGTTTTGTATTGTAGTAGGAATTGATTCTGCAAGCGCAGGGTCTTCTGTGTCGTTGTTAGAAAATAAAATCTCAAAAGTGTTTTTGTTCAATAATTCGCTTTGATCGTTTTCCCAAGTGAAAAAGAAGGAAATAAACGAGATAAGCAGAAATATGCCAACGACAAACAATAATAATGCAAGAGCAATACGCTTCCGTTTGTCTTCAATGAGAAAAGTATGACTGATTTTTTCCAACATTTAAAATTTCATATTTAAATATTCGTCAAATATAGCGTTCATAGTATCAACCGGCACTTTTTCGAAATCATTAGGAACCATTAATTTGGTACTATCAATCGGAGCATCCGATATTTCGCTCAATGTTAAATGCATGGAAATGTCTTTCAGTGCTATTCTATAATCAAGTAAAACGCCATCAATATCCTTGTACGGTGTATGCCAGTTGGGGTTGTGTACTTTTAAGTCCTTAGTATACCATATGTCATATTCCTCTTTCGACTTATCTTTAAATGATATATGAACCTTATGTGCCTTAAGCCCAAGAATATCTTTCTCCTCTTTGGTTGGAGTCATAATCATTCCTTCAATCGGGTCAAATCCAATCATACGCTCTTTATACTTGGCGGTGCAAGCATATTTTTTCGGCATAAAGTAAAACAATACACTATTGGCTTTTTCTTTGAAATTTGAGATATAGGCTGCACGAAACATTCCAAACGCACTTATTTCCATAGAAGAAGAGCGGTTTTTGTAGTAATATTTCATAGTTTCGGGAAGTAGTTCTATTATGCCTCGTTGTGCCTTCTCCTGCTCATTAAATTCAATCTTATATGTCAGAGTTCCTTCATTGTTTGCTTTCTTGCACGAAGAACAACAAAATAGCAATAGTGTTGCTATAGTCAATACCCAAGTAAAATGAGATTCACGGAATGTCATTTGTCGTTCATATAAAATCAGACAAAATTAAAAAAAAACTTGTATAATTGTTAACTTTCAACTTCGAAGAACACTTTATAAAAACTTTTTCCTTTATTTTCATCATATCCACGTTCTATAAACTCAGGGCGAGAGTGTACATAGATGTGAAAATTCTTGTCAAGTTTTATAACGCTTCGCAAATATCGTTTTGCTTTTTTTACAGCTTCGCTGTCTATCTCAAAAGACTCTGGTGCTTCCACTTCATACTGATTGCGGTAGCGTTGTTTGAAACCATCAAATTCTTTAATAACTTCAGGATGCCCGATTGCTTGAGCTTCAAATTCTTCTTGATTGAAGGTTTGATTTTTTTGAAAATAATCTAACGAATTTTGAAGAAAACGAACTCGTTCTTCGTTTGTCACTGTTTGATTTTGTCCCAAAATTTCTTCGTTGAAGTCTTTGCAGATTTTTATAAACGACTCGGTGTTAAAATATTCATTTTCAATAACTTTCGCTTCCAGAAACGAGTCTATCCAATACACGTTTTCGCCCTTGGTGTTGTCGAGAGCTTTCATGATATAGCCGTTTTCTTGTTCAACGTTAAAAATGATAGCTCCTTTGTCGAGTTTCTTAATATTGATGCCTTCTTCGGATTGAAAATTTACTTCATTCTCGTTTTGCATTATTTTCAGAAACACGTCTTTTGATTCTGATTGGAAAATGCCCACAGCATCTACGGTTTGGTCATCAATCATGCAGTTGGAAAGGAAAGCCACATAAAATTCACTATAGTTTTCATCATTTTCGGGAATGACGTTGTATAATTTTTCCGCCATTTGAATCGAAGAACTGTAGAGTTTTGCTTTTTGTTCAAAAATGGCAGCCACTTCCCTTGCAACGCACGTATCATTGTTTTGGAATTGATAAATTTCTTGAGATTTTAGAGCGCGAAAAAAATAACTTTTCAGAACATCTTGTGTTTGTTCGTCGGAGATTTGAATTTCTCTTTTTGAATAAAAATTGACTTTTCGAGGGTCGTTTTCTTCAGCGGCTTTTAGCCCAATTTTATGGATAACAATGGTATCAATTGTTGCTTGTCCAAGATCTATCATTTTTT
>DAIOSV010000013.1:0-17404 GCA_036752345.1 Bacteroidales bacterium
CGGCATTTTTAGAAATCCATTCCGAGCGAAAACTGAAGCATTTTTTGCACCTCACCCTCATCGTATCCCCACGAGTTGTCTAGACGCATAAAGTATCCGAAAATTCTGGTTCTAAAACCAAACCCGTAGCCGCACACAAAGGGTTGACGCATTTCGTCAATCTCTACATAGATTGGATTTTGCTCCACTATGGTGTATTTGTATGCGTTCTCTTTTTGTCCGGGAAGCAAGCCGCTCCACGCGCCGCCTACATCAAAGAAGCCAATGACTTGGAAGTTGCGCAAAATGTCCGATTTCATTGGTTTCACCACAAAATATTGAATGATAGGCCAACGCAATTCAAAATTGGCAACTGCAAACGAATTCCCATTGCGTATATTCTGCGAAAAACCGCGCATATTCGTTCCCACAGCCTGGTACGCCCAATATACCGAACGGTCATATTGAATGTTGGTATTGTAGGTTTGATAGCGGCCAAATAAATTCAGCCAATTGTCTACCGCACCCAAATAATACAGCAACGGCGAGGTTCCATACGAGGTGCTATATGCCACGCGCGAAGCAAATATCATATTCCTATGAATCTTTTGATAATGGCGCACATCAAGGCCAAACACGGTCAAATACGAATCGGATTTGTTGAGTTGCGCAAAAGCTTCGGCAAAAACCTTGGCACGCGTGCCGTTGTAGATATTCAAGTCGCGCTTGCGCACATTGTCATAAACGTAGTTACAAGACACGCCAACCCAATATTCATCAACGGTAGGCTTTTCTAGCGAGCTCATATCGGTAGCAAGCGTCACATTGCGCACATAGCGGAAATTTGGCGTAACCGTAACCGACTGCAACTGCGACAAGGGATATTTGAGACGCAAAATCAAATTATTGTCTTGCACACGTTCATAATTACTTGAGCCGTTTGAGCCAAATGTCAGTCCTGACTGGCGATGAAAGATATATTGGCGGTCAATCAACTTACTCAGGTTTTCAACCGACAAAAGATATTCGTTGGTACCAAGCGAGCCGGTAAAGCGATAGGCACCGGTTAGTCGATAGTTTTCAAACAAATCAATAATGCCAAGTTTGAGCAACACATTTACTTTCTGAGAATAATCATAGGCGCCACCGGTAAACTTCTGATAGCCGGTATTCACAAAACTAAAATCGAGCTGGTTGACCAACGTATTGACGTAAAAATTGGTTTTGTACAAATCGGAGCTTTTACGCTGCCATGCAATTGTATCAACCGAACTATTTGTCACGGTATCGGTTATTGGAGTTTGATTGGTTATTTGAGGTTGTTGAGAAGACACGGGAACGTATTCATTGCTGTTTATCTCCGATTTATTCAAATATTGCCGCTTATTTTGCTGCCGCAACTGCACCAATGTGCCATTCGATACTGAATAATTCAACACGTTGAACGACTCCGGGGTAATTGCAAAATTTTTCGTGGTATAGGAATAATGCATTGCCGTATCTACATAACTCACCGTGCTATCTCTCGACACCGAAAACAAATTAGTGAGCCCATTGCGGTCGGACATGTACGCATATTCGCCTTTGCGCAATTCCAATGGTCGCAATTCGCTAGCCGAAGAGGTTTCAAGCCGTTCCAGCGATTTTCCCGCAAGCAAAAACAAATCATAGGTTGGTTGCAACTGGGTTTGATAATTCTGTAAATCATCATCGGCACGATTGGAAGAGAACAAGATTTTTGAGCCATTTTGCACATACAAAGGGAAACGTTCATCGGCCTTGTCGTTGGTTATTTGTTCGTTTTCGTAGGTTTGTATGTTGTAGGTAAAAACATCCGTTTGGCCGCCTTGAGCTCCAGAAAACACAATCTTTGTCCCGTCGGGAGCATACGAAAAATCAAGTACTTGCTCAAAATGGAAAAACTCGCGCGTCATCATCTCCTTGGTCTCAAGATTGTAAATGGAGAACCACAACCGGCCTTTTTTCTCGTAAAAGAACGCCAATGCATTGAGAGACGGATGCCAACGGACAATCGGGTATGAATAGTCGGTAATTTGTTCAACCATAGATCCATAGCGAAATATATTCGTGGTTTTTTGTGTACCAAAATCATAGACCCAAATACCTGTTTTCCCTTTTTTGTTAGTCACAAACACTATTTTTGATGCATCGGAATTGAGCGAAACATCGGTAATTGCACGTTTGGTAAGCCGTTTTGGTATATCCACATTACTTACTATTGGGTTTTCCGGTGACGAATCTTTTTGTTGATAATACGAAGTCATTTCAAGCAACACCATCCGTAAATCTTTCCCCAATAGATATTGGAAACTTGCATCTATATCGTCGGTCAACTTGCTCATATACAATATATTTGCAACAGTTTTATCTCCGTACTTTTGGCCAATATACACCCACAATGCTTGCCCTATAAAAATTGCATCGTCGCCATACAAATCTGACAGCTTTTTATACGCTCCTACTTTGACTCGCTGGCTAAACAATTCTTCTTTTTGGGCATTCCAACTATTGGAAAAATACTCTGTCATGCCATCAAAAAACCAATCAGGATAAGCTGCAAGGTCAGTATTTGAGAGTATTTTACGATATGCGCCAACGCCAAAAAGGAATTCACTCATCATAACCTCGGCAATGCCTTTGCGTATTTGTCGCACCAAATCATTGTGGTCGCCGTTAAAGTAAAGCACCACCTTGTTGTCAATGATTTGCGTAGTTCCGCCCACATTATATTCATCGTCAGACGTAGAGTAGCCTATGTTGCTTTGACGGAAATCGTCCATGGTGTTGTACACCACAAACACTATTCGGCGTGAATATTCAAACTCAAGGATTCGCTTGATTTCGGCATAATTTGAGTCAACATTTTGCGCAACGAATTCGGCCAACTTTTTACCGGCCTTGTCGTGGTACACGTCGTAATTCTCGTAGCGAAGATAGAGCCAAAATTTGTCGTCGTACTGCACACGGTTTTTCCCAAACTCTTGCTGCAATCCATTATAGAATTGGGCAAACGAGCTTTGAGCAACAAGAAACAGCAATATAAAAGGCAGAATTTTTCTCATCGGCAGACCTCACTGCGGGATAAATTTTTATCAAAAATAAGAAATTATGCTTACCTTTACTCTATCTATCTCTTTTCTAAAAATGCATATAAAGAGGGGAAATTATATCTTTGATAAACACAACATTTCCTTACTTAAAATTTTCATTCACAATCGCTTGCATTTTTATAAATATGATTATATTTGCAATTGATATGACCTCCCACGCTTCCCTCGATCAGCGCACCCGGGGAGGTCTTCGAGTTTTAATGGAGCCCACATACAACAAAATAACATACACAAAGAATCCTCTTTCCCTTAACGAACAAGTTGAACGGCTGAAGAAACGAGGTCTTATTTTCGATGACGAAGAAAAATCGAAAAATTATTTATACAACATAAGTTATTATAGACTACGTGCATACACATACCCATTTCAAAAAAACGAGAACGATTCCGAACATGATTTTATAAGAAATGATATTCACTTCAACGATATAATAGACTTATATTGTTTTGATCGTCGACTTCGTACTCTAATTTTTAATGCAATTGAAAAAATAGAAGTTGCCGTTAGAACCAAAATTATTTATACCTACGCTGTTAGCACAGGGGACAGCCATTGGTACTATGATAAGAACCTGTACTGGAAGGACATTGAGAGTCTTATCAGTGAAATAGATTCAGATATACGTCGTAGCAATGAAGACTTCATTAAACACTACAAGATGAAATATAATGAACCCTCTAACCCTCCTAGCTGGATGGCTCTTGAGGTTGTATCATTTGGGACTCTCAGCAAGCTATATCAATCATTAAAACTTGATGACAAGAAAAAGCAAATAGCCCTAGATTTTGGGATAAGGAATGTAGATATTATGGAAAATTGGCTTCATGCAATATCCAATCTTCGTAATTGTTGTGCACATCACAGTCGGATTTGGAATCGTCGTTATATGGTAGGCATAAAATTGCCATACAATACAACATCTCCATTCCTTGACATTCCTTCTATTCAAAAAATACATGACAATAAACTATTTGCAATAGTATCATGCATTGTATATCTCATCAATATAATCAGCCCCACAAGTGAATTCAAACAAAACATTATAAAGCTACTCAATTCAAAGCCCAAACTATTAAATATGAAGGATATGGGGTTTCCTGAAAATTGGCAAAACTTGCCTATATGGAAATAGGATATCGTTGTAATTAATAGATAATTAATCTAATAATTACACAACTACTTCTGTATTCTATTTATTCAAACAGCGACTCTACAAACGTTTTTTTGTTGAAGAATTGAAGGTCTTCAATTCCTTCGCCAACGCCTATGTATTTTACCGGTATCTTGAATTGATCGGATATGCCAATAGCCACACCACCTTTAGCCGTGCCATCGAGTTTGGTAAGCGCAAGGGCGTTAATTTCGGTTGCCAATGAGAATTGTTTTGCCTGTTCAAACGCATTTTGTCCGGTTGATGCATCAAGTACCAAAAGGATTTCGTGTGGTGCTTCGGGTATCAACTTCTGCATCACTCGTTTAATCTTGGTTAACTCGTTCATCAAGTTCACCTTGTTGTGAAGACGACCGGCGGTGTCTATAATCACCACATCGGCATCGTTTGCCATAGCAGAATTGAGCGTATCGTATGCTACCGAAGCAGGGTCGGAGCCCATTTGTTGTTTCACAAGCGGAACTTGTACACGGTTTGCCCACACTTCAAGTTGCTCAATTGCTGCGGCACGAAACGTATCGGCGGCACCAAGATATACTTTTTTGCCTGCTGCTTTATATTTTGCGGCTAGTTTGCCTATGGTAGTAGTTTTTCCAACGCCATTCACACCCACAACCAATATCACGTATGGTTTGGTTTTAACGTTAAGGAAGTTCTCCGAAATATCGTTGTCATTTTCCGACAAAAGCGACATTATCTCTTCACGGAGAATTTTTTGCAATTCATCAGTACCAACGTACTTATCGCGAGCAACGCGCGCCTCTATGCGTGCTATAATTTTGAGGGTTGTATCAACACCCACATCGGAAGAAACGAGTATTTCTTCCAAATTATCAAGAATCTCATCATCAACCGAAGATTTTCCGGCAACGGCGCGAGCGATTTTTTGCAACACCGTCTCGCGAGTTTTTTCCAACCCTTTGTTGAGTGTCTCTTTTTTTTCGTTCTTAAAAAAATCAAATAGCCCCATACGTTTTTGTTTGTAATGTACAAATGTACAAATTTACAATTATATAACAAAAAAGCCTTATCTATGAGATAAGGCTTTTCAGTATATGATTTTACGATTCTTATTTTTTATTTAAATAAGCTTGAACACCGCTATTTGGAACAATCTCTTCTGAGAAAACGTAAGCACCTGTTTTTTCAGATTTTATAGCCTTAATAACTTTGGTAAATTCCTTACCGGCACCTTTTTGTAGAGATGCAACAACTTTCTTTGCCATAGCTTAAATTATTTAATTTCTCTGTGAACAGTTACTTTACGAAGATATGGATTGTATTTCTTCATTTCCAATCTATCTGGAGTATTTTTACGATTCTTTGTCGTTATGTAGCGAGACATTCCAGGAACGCCGCTCTCTTTTTGTTCAGTACATTCAAGAATTACTTGTACTCTATTTCCTTTTCTTGCCATTACTATAATTATTAATAGTTTTGAATATATCCTTTTGCTTTAGCATCTTTAAGTGCTTGGCTTAGGCCTTTTTTATTGATTGTTCTTAATCCATTTGCCGAAACACGAAGGGTTATCCATCTGTCTTCTTCTGCTAAATAGAATTTCTTTTCGAGCAAGTTCACATCGAAAATTCTTTTCGTCTTGGCATTTGAGTGCGAAACATTATTGCCACTCATTGCTCTCTTTCCTGTAATTTGACAAATTCTATACATTGTAATACTCTTATTTGCTATTAATATCTCCAAATCGGGTTGCAAAATAACGCATAATTTCTCAAACAAAAAAATATCTATCCAAGAAATTTTTAAAAAAATGAGGACATTGAATTTGTCCTCATTTTTTCTTTTATTCGAATTGGTTGAATGTTTTCTTGATTATATCAATACATTCTCTAATTTGAGCTTCTGTGATAACCAACGGTGGTGCAAAGCGAATAATGTGTTCGTGTGTTGGCTTTGCAAGCATTCCGTTTTCTTTAAGTGCCAAACAGAAATCCCATGCTGATTTGCCCTTGTGTGGCTCTATTATAACAGCATTTAAAAGACCTTTTCCACGAACCAATTTTTTCATTGGATGTTGGAAAGAATTCAATTCATCACGGAAAATTTTTCCGAGACGTTCTGCGTTTTCAGCTAATTTTTCGTCTTTCAATACTGAAAGAGCAGCAATACCAACTTTTGCAGCTATTGGGTTTCCTCCGTATGTTGATCCGTGTTCTCCCGGTTTAATTGTCAACATAATATCGTCGTCAGCAAGTACGCATGACACGGGGCAAGTACCACCACTGATAGCTTTACCAAGAACCAAGATGTCAGGACGAACATTCTCATGATCGCAAGCCAACATTTTTCCGGTACGTGCTAAACCTGTTTGTACCTCATCGGCAATGAACAATACGTTGTGTTTTTTACACAAATCGTAGCATTCTTTCAAATAACCTTCGTGAGGAACATATACTCCAGCTTCACCTTGAATAGGTTCTACAAGGAATCCGGCCACTTCTTTGCCATACTCGTTAAGCGCTTTTTCCAATGCTTTTGTATCGTCGTATGGTATATGAATAAAGCCAGGAGTAAGAGGTCCGTAGTTTGCGTATGATTCCGGATCTACCGACATTGAAATGATAGAAATAGTTCTTCCGTGGAAGTTTCCGTCACAACAAATGATTTTAACGTTATCGTTTGGAATGCCTTTTTTAACAACGCCCCAACGACGAGCTAATTTCAATGCAGTTTCATCAGCTTCTGCACCTGTATTCATAGGCAACAATTTGTCGTAGCCGAAAAATTTTGTTGCAAATTCTTCATATTCTCCCAACACATTGTTGAAAAATGCTCTTGATGTTAGAGTGATTTTTTGTGCTTGATCGACCATTGCCTTTACAATTTTTGGATGGCAATGACCTTGGTTTACTGCACTGTATGCGGAAAGGAAGTCATAATAACGTTTTCCTTCAACATCCCATACAAATACACCTTCACCTTTTTCCAAAACTACAGGGAGTGGATGGTAATTGTGTGCGCCATACTTAAGCTCTCTGTCCATATAGTCTTGACTCGTCATTTTAGACATGATACTTTAAATTAAATTGGGTTAAACTTCGTTTTACTTGGTCAAAAGTAGAAATAATTTAGAAACGGGGGCAAAAAAAAACGAGTATTTTTCACTTATTCGCAATCTCAAAAAAATAATGCGAATTGAAAGGCCCTCATCGTATTTTCTCAGCAGTTTTCCTATATTTGCTTTTATGAAAAAAACATTTGCTATAGTATTGGTTTTCCTGACTTTGTGCATTACAAGTTTTGCTCAAAGCATTGATTCCACAAAAAGCAAACAAGTTGACGCCTATTTACAAAAAGCACAAAATTTTTTCGCCTCAGGAAATGTAGACTCTATTCTACACTATTACAAAGCAGCACAATCTGTTGCGAAAAAAAACAAATTACAAAACAAATTATCGGATGCTTACTACGAAGAGGCAAAACTATACTTAATGGTGAACCAATTAGATTCAGCCATTGTGTACTTTAAGAAGGCTGCCAACGTTGCCCGTTCTGCTAAATATTGGCTTGGATTAAACAAAGCCTTAGGACAATTGGCAAGCAACTATAGTATATCAGGGGAAAATATTGAAGCACTAAAATATGCTAAAGAAGCCATAGAAGCCGGACACGAAGCCCATTATTTACGAGGTATTGCAATTGGGCACTTACAAGCTGGTAATGCTTTACAATATTTAGCAAGCAATGAAGAATCTCTTCAAAACTATCAAGAAGCAAGCAAATATTTTGATAGTTGCGGACACAAGTCTGGCATGGCTTCATGCTGGATAAACATGGCAAGTATTTACTATACCATTGAAAACTTTGATTTATCATTAGAATTTAGTAGAAAAGCTATTGGTCTCCAGCGAGAATTGGGAAATCTTACTGATGTTGCTAACGCCATGCAAAACATAGCTGCAATATACTCAGGATATAATCGTCGGAATATCATCACGAAATATCGTCACCTCGATTCTGTATTTTACTATTACAAAGAGGCGAACAAAATTTATGAGCAATTGAAAGATTCACTTAATCTTGTTAAGACTTGGACAAATCTTGGGTTGTCATATATGATGATGGACAAGGATTGGAAACAATCGAAAGAATATTTAGACAAAGCATACAAAACTGCAACGAAGAAAAATTATACCTCTGAAATTATTTCAGTAGAAAATAGTTATGCCATGCTGTACCAGCAAATGGGGCAATTTGAAAAATCAAGAGAATATTTTTTGAAAGAATATCCACGAATTATTGCAGGCAACTATAAAGAAAAAGAAATGATGTGGTATCGAGATATCGCACAGTTGCTTGATTCGTTGGGAGAGCCCAAAGAAGCGTTACACTATTATGAAAAGTATGTTACACTGCAGGATACGCTTCGCCGTCGAGACGTTGACCGTCAAATGAATCAACTTTCGGCACATTACGGCTCCAAAATGAAAGACCAAGAAATTGCCGCAGCAAAAGATAGGCAACAATTAATGCAGGCAAGACAAGACGAATTGCAAATGCATAACAAAATCATGACTGGGGCCGCTATCATTATTGCATTCTTTTTGCTTTTCGTTATTTATTTATTCATTCAAAAACGAAAAGCTAATGTCATTTTGGAAAAACAGAATGACAAAATCAACAAGCAAAATATTGAAATTGAGCATCAGAAAAACGAAGTTGTTGCCCAGAAAGAACGAATTGAAGTTCAACAACATAACATATTGGATAGTATTCACTACGCAAGTCGAATACAAACAGCAATTTTGCCACAAAAAGAAGTAGAGAACCAGCTTTTCGGCGATAACATCTTTATTTTGTTCAAGCCTCGTGACATTGTGAGTGGCGACTTTTTCTGGATGGGCCGCAGAAACAATTGGAAAATTGCAATAGCGGCAGACTGCACTGGCCATGGCGTTCCGGGAGCATTCATGAGCATGTTGGGAACCGCATTTTTAAACGAAATCATCAACGACAACACCATACAAGACATTGATGCCGGACAAATTCTTAACAAACTCCGTGATAATGTGATAAAATCGCTTAGACAGACAGGGAAAGCCGGAGAGCAAAAAGATGGTATGGACGTGGCTCTTTGGATGATTGACGAAAACACCAATATGCTCCGCTATGCAGGAGCAAACAACCCGTTGATTATTGTGCGCAAAGAGGTAAAAGAACTCCATTTGAACGAAGCCGAGGCAGAACGCGTCAAAACCCAAGATTTTATTTCCGAAACCGACAACGATACGTATCAAATAATACAAATTGCCGGTAGCAAAATGCCTATTGGTATATACGCCGATCTAAATCCGTTTGAAGAAGTGAGCATACAACTCTACCCCGGCGACACGCTCTACACTTTCTCTGATGGTTTTCAAGACCAATTTGGCGGCGTAAAAGGCAAAAAATTCATGATAAAACGATTAAAACAACTCTTTGTTGATATCTATACGTTACCAATGGACGAACAACGCTCAAAATTAGACAGCGAACTAGTTGATTGGATTGCAACGGGCAACACCGAACAAATTGACGACATTTTAGTTATTGGTTATAGAGTTTAAATTATAGGAAAAATGTTTCAATACTCATTAGCGGAAATCGCACAAATTACGAACTCCGTTTGCGAAGGCAACGGAAATCTTAAGATTACTAAAATCCAAACAGATAGTAGAAACTCGTTTGACGAAATTTCCGCTATTTTCTTGGCTATAAAAGGCGTCAGAAGCAATGGCCACGAGTTTATTGCCGATATGCACGAACGTGGATGCAGAAGTTTTTGGGTACAAAAAGGAGAACAATATCCTCAATTTGCCGATGCCAACTATATAGTGTCGGATTCTGTATTAGACGCATTTCAAACATTGATTGCAAACTACCGTAAAACATATACCAATCCGGTGCTCACAATTACAGGAAGCAACGGGAAAACCATCATCAAAGAGTGGATGTATTTTTTGATGAAACAAACCACTTCGGTTGTGCGCAGTCCACGAAGTTTCAACTCACAAATTGGTGTGCCACTTTCGCTCATGCTGCTTGACAAATCGTTTGCCTACGCTATTATTGAAGCCGGCATTTCAGAAGTGGGCGAAATGAAGAAATTGCAAGCAATGATTCAACCTACCATTGGCATTTTCTCAAACATTGGCGATGCGCACCAACAACATTTTTCTTCGATGGAACAAAAAGTCCACGAAAAAATGTTGCTTTTCAAAGAAGCAAAAACGCTTATATATTGCTCCGACTACGCTGCTATTGATGCCGAAGCAAAAAAGCTTTCAAACACAACATTGATTTCGTGGGGCTTTGACACAAAAGCAAAAAACCACGTAACGTATAAGAACAATGGTGGAATCACAACAATCACCGCACAATGGGAGCAAAAACCATATTCATTTTCTATTCCTTTTGTTGATACCGCTTCTATTGAAAATGCAGTACATTGTTTCTATGCGCTCCGTGGGCTTAACATTAGCATTGATGAAAATCGTTTTATGGAACTGCCAAGCGTTGCCATGCGATTGGAACAAATTGCGGGTCGCAACAATTGCATTCTTATAAATGATAGTTACAACTCTGATTTTCAAAGCATTAGAATTGCTTTGCAATATCTGCATCTACAACATAAACACTCGGCAAAAACATTGGTTTTGTCTGATGTGAAACAAACCGGCATGCACTTCGACGAACTCTATTCGAGCATAGCCGACATGATTCGCGAATATTCCATAAACCGCGTAATTGGCGTAGGGAAAGACATTTCAAAATATTTGAAAAAATATGTACCTACCGGCTTGTATTTTAAAACGACGGATGCGCTTTTACAAAAACTCCATGAATTTGCGTTCCAAAATGAAACAATCTTGTTCAAAGCGGCACGCGAATTTGAATTTGAACGTATTGTGGGACAACTGCAACAACAAACACATCAAACCGTTTTGGAGATTAATTTGAATGCTATTGTACACAATCTCAACTACTTCCGTTCATGCCTAAAACCAACAACCAAAACAATGGTAATGGTGAAAGCGTCTTGCTATGGAAACGGTTCATACGAGATTGCCAACATACTTCAACACAACAAAGTTGACTACCTGGCTGTGGCATTTATTGACGAAGGAATAGAATTGCGCAACGCAGGCATTACGTTGCCAATTATTGTGATGAATCCTGAGTATGATATGCTTTCAAAGCTCTATGACTACGGATTGGAGCCAAACGTTCACAATTTTGCTGTGATAAACGAACTCAAAAAACTTTGTGCAACATATCCGAACAAAACATTCCCTATTCATTTGAAAATGGATACCGGAATGGCGCGCTACGGATTTCAGCCGCAACAGATTGAAAATCTTATTTCCGAAATCAAACAAATACCAGATTGCTCAATAACCTCAATATTCTCACACCTTGCAGGAAGCGACGATGCGCAATTTGACACATTCACGGAAGAACAAATTTCGTTGTTCGATGCAATGTCAAAACAAATCATGAATGCATTCCCCTATCCGATTATGCGCCACATATTGAATTCGGCCGGTATTGAACGCTTCCGCAAATATCAATTCGATATGGTTCGTTTGGGTATTGGGTTGTACGGTATTAGTTTTGAAAATCCACAGAATTGCCAACACATTAGCACACTCAAGACGTTTGTTTCGGGCATACGCGAAATGAAAAAAGACACATCCGTTGGATATTCACGGAAAGGAATGCTTTCGCGCGATTCAAAGATTGCAGTTATTCCTATTGGCTATGCCGATGGGTTCAACCGAAAACTCAGCAATGGCGTGGGCACGGTGCTCATTCATGGCAAAGAAGTTCCGATAGTTGGCAATATTTGTATGGATGCCGCAATGATTGACATTACCGACATTCCTGACGTTCAATTGGGTGACGAGGTTATTCTTTTTGGGAAAGATTTGCCGGTAACCGTTATGGCAAACCGCATTGGCACCATTCCTTACGAAGTAATGACGTCAATTGCTCCGCGCGTTAAGAGAGTGTACGTGTACGAATAGCCAGAAATTATTGCTTACCGCCAAGGAATTTTACAAGTTCTTTTTCGTTTAATTGCTTGTAATTTGCAGCCTTTATAACTTTTCCTTTTTCTATAAACAAATAGGTTGGGAAATAGCCATTGTTCAATGAAATAATGTAAGACGGATTCATTGTTCTATACTCATATTGCTGCGTATTGGTTACTGTTTTAAAGGTATCGAGAATAGCAGAATTTCGGCTCATCACCAAATTTTTAAAATCGGCTGTATCTAAGTTATTTTGCTTAATAATTGCCGCCATTATGGTATTTCCCGACTTGCAATACTTACAAGTCTCTGAAACAAGTCCTATCACCATATTTTTTGATGAATCAATCATGGTTGAATATTCAGGTAGCACAACCACCTTGTCGTACACCGACTGATTGAAACGCTCGTTTTTGTCAGCGTAAAATAGCGAATACATGGAATCCATAGGAAAGCCGAAAAAGGCTACAAACACAGAAGACATGATAGAAATTGTGGCAATGTAGGCCTTCAAAGAATGATGCCACTCTTCTTGTTTGCGCACAAACCAAAGCATTGCTATCAACACTATGTTTTTAATGATAGACTCTGCTGCATTAAGGTCAACAACATCGCCAAAACAATGACAATTGTCGTTGGAACGAAATAACGCTATGTAAATCAGGAAAAGTGAAAAGCCCACAAGCATTGCCATGGTAAGCCACCAAACTTGCTTGTAAAAAATGCGAAACGAGATGCCTATACCAAGCAAAAACTCAGTCATTATAAGTACTCGAGCAAAAAACGCGGTAGCTGTATAAGAAAAGACACCCAAACTATATACATACAACTCGAACGATTCAAGGGTGTACAATTTAAGTATCGACGAAGCGACAAACGTAATACCTACGAGCAAGCGCAATACGAAAAGGATTATTTTCTTACTATCCATACCGGAAATTTTAGTCAAAAGTAAATGCAATTCAGCCGTTTTCCAAATTGTATGTAATTTAAATAAAGTGCCTTAAATTGGCATTTTAGGAAGAAAATTGCCTCAATTTTGTCTATTTGGAAAAGATTTAGTATGTTCGCAATAGGTAAAACAATAAAACTCTAAAAAGTTATGAAAAAAATTTTATTAGTATTAGCAGTAGGAGCTTCTATGGTAGCTTTATCTTCATGTTTCGGTCGTGAATGTGTTTGCACAGTAAAAGTAGATGGAGAAAAACAATCAAAATCAATTGATTACCAAGACAAATGCGATAAAACCGGAGAATGGACACAAACAATCAATGGTACAGAATATGACTACAAATGCAAATAAATAGTAAAGCATGATACAAAAAAGCGGTCCAATTTTGAACCGCTTTTTTTATGTCTGCGCTATGCAAGCAATGCTATTCTTGAACCGTTCCGACAAATGTAATCGGATAACCACCACAAATCATTGAAAGGCTCATTGTTCCTTGTTGTATGGTTCCTGATAAATTTGTTACTGTATACTGAGGGAACAATCCGCCCATAGCAATCGGGACAATGCTATCACCGCTGAAAGAAGTTGTTTCAACACTCTCTTCATGCTGCACATTTGTAAGAATCATATCAATTTTTACCGGCATTTTTGGAGAAAAAGCTACTTGATTGAACGTAAGCACAAGCCCGGCAGTGTCGGTAATTTCATAATCAACAGCCACGCTTTCTTGAGTGTACGTTGTCTGATCTTTTTGCACCACTACCATAGTTCCAACATACGAAGTGGCTTGGCCTGACTCTTGTGAGCCATCATTTTTTGGGTCTTCGTTGTTACATCCTGCAAACAGTGCCGTCATAGCAAGCAAAGCAAGAAATTTATTTACCTTTTTCATTTTCAAAATATTAAATAGTTAGATTACAATTAATTCCAATTACGCGAGGCGTTCCTTCGGCATAGAAAGAGCGTCCGATTGATTTAAAATAAAACGTATAATACTGAGTATCAGTAAGATTTTTACAAAATAGGCCAAAGGAGAAATTGTCTTTTTCGCATTGTATTTGAGCCGAGAGCAACGAATACAGTGGCTGTGACAAGGAATTGTCGTCGTTCCAATAAATTTTACCAATTCCTCTGTACTGCAATGAAAATTGCACGTTGTCAAGAAATTTCCGGTTAATCTTCCATACATATTTTGCCTGTGCCGCTATGGTTGACGTTGGTGCATACGGCACATGATTTCCGGCATAATTCACGGTATCGTTATATTGATAATCGCGATAGCGCGCATCAGTAAAGCCGTAGTCTGCCGTAAAATTCCAATTTTGCAGTGTGTAGTGTGCCGAACATTCAACACCTCTACTTCTGGTTCTTCCTGCGTTCGACATCTTACGTCCCACCCCGTTTCCCTCTGGTAATACGGTAATTTGCTGATCCACTCCTTCTATCCAAAACAAGGCTAGCGTACCGGCAAAGGATTTTTTTTGATATTTTCCCCCAACTTCAAAATTATAGTTTGTCTCCGGTTTGTAGGTTGTTGCCGCCGCCGATTGTGCTCCGGCATTTTCAGAAGAAAAACTCACTCCCAAATCATCCATAATTGCTGCCATCATAACCGACTGCATAATATCGGAGAAAATTTGCGTATTGAAACCTCCGGCCCTGTACCCATTGGCAAACGTGGCATATACACTCCCATCATTGAAGAAATATTGCGCAGAAAGTTTTGGTAAAACCACAAACGAATGGATTTTCTCTGTTCCAACGAATTCTGAACGAATGTTTTTATAGTTTGTCATAGTCAAATCAAAACGATAATCAACATCGCACGATTCGTCGTAATCCATCTGTAAATACTCAAAATCGGCACGGATGCCCGCAGTCAACTTCCAACGCTTGATTTTCCAATTTGACTCGTGATACAATGCCGCGCCGTAGGCTGGAATTGTCAAATCGCAAGCAATCACAAAACTGCTATCGGCTATTTCCAAATTATTATTGGGGAATGTGGTGTGAATTCCCTTGTTGGCATTGTCTAAAATCAGTCGTTCTATCCCATCTCGTTTGAAGGTCACCGGCGATGCTATTTGGAGCATTTTGCCAAACACAAACATTCCCGTAGTCCATTGCCATTGTTTAGATTTGTCGTGGCGAGTAAGCAGCACTTCCTGCGTAACATTGTGTTCACGCTGGGTTTGGTGCAAAGTAAAATAAGACCAAGAGGTAAAATCATTATCTAGGAGTAAATCATCGCTCAAAAACTGATAACTTGTAACCAGCGCCAAATCGGCACGACGGCCGGTGCGTTTAGCCACAAGTCCGTCAATCAGAGTGAATCTTTGGTATCCACACTCGTCGTTGTAGCTGATTGGTAAAATGTCAGAATGGTTCAAATTATTCGAATCAGTCTGGTGATAGGCATATCCGCCTTCATCCACATAGTTCACCGACGTGCTATTCTCCACACTCCAGCGTGCATTTGGGAGCCAATGCAACTTTACTCTGCCCGAAAAACTTGAACCGCCATCGCATTGTTCGCCTGAATATTCGTTGGTAAAAAAGCCTTCGTTATCTGAAGCAGCAGCGGCCACCGAATAGCCAAAGTTGTCTTTTGGTTTGCTGTAATACGACACCGATGCTTTTGTAGAAAACTCCGAATCGAATTCTGTTTTTACCCGCAACCCTTGCCACACCATAGGTGAAAGCGT
Source organism: Bacteroidales bacterium (assembly GCA_036752345.1). GTDB lineage: Bacteria > Bacteroidota > Bacteroidia > Bacteroidales > UBA1715 > UBA1715. The sequence continues at coordinate 15,973 of DAIOSV010000013.1, forward strand.
GTAAATGTTCATAATTCCGCCGTTGGAATTTCGTCCATACAAAGTGCCCTGCGGACCCCGCAAAACGTCAATTCTTCTTATGTCGAAGAAGTCGAAATCAAACGCATTTTTATTCATTATTGGCACGTTGTCTATCATCAAACCCACAGCCGGCTGGTCCATACGAGAGCCAAAACCACGGATGTAGATTGTAGAAGTTATACGCGAACCATATTTTGGTTGGAAAAAGTTAGGCGCGGTTGCCGACACATCTTTCACCGACGATATCTGCATATTGTCTATCTGACTCACATTGAATGAAGTAGAAGCCACCGGCTGCTCCTGCAACGAACTTGACGTTTTTATAGGTGCTTGTATTGCCACGGTATCAACAACGACCGTGTCAGTTGGGTAGTAGCCGAAAAAGGGAATCAATAGACTTAGTAATACATTCATGGCACAAAACTATTATTTTATTGACTAGCAATCAACTCTCATAATTGATAGTTTTATATCTTTGCGCCATTCAACAACGGATATGAATTTCACTATTGCCATAGTTAGCACTAATACGCTGAGCAACATCGCCTTACAGTCAATTTTGGCAGATGTTATCCCCAATGTTGACATACAGCTATTCAATTCGGTGAAAGAAATCAAAGAATTTGCAGCAAACACTCCCGTTGTCCATTATTTTGTAGGAGCAAATATCATATTCAGCGCGTTGGATTTTTTCACACCACTCCAAGCCAAAACCGTGGTTCTCTGCGAAGGAGAATCAGCTATTATGAAAAGTTATGGCTTTCGAACCATTGACATTTCACAACCTGAAAAAACGTTACTCAAATCTCTCCTTGGTTTGCACCAGTTCGGACATCCGAATGGACACGAACGATTAGAGGAAACGGCAGAAAAAGGAAGTACACCAATGCCCGTTCTTTCGCCTCGCGAGCGTGAAGTTCTTAAATTGGTAGTGTTGGGATATTACAACAAAGAAATTGGCGAGAAGCTAAACATTACGCCCGCCACCGTTGCGTTTCACAGAAATAATGTATCAAGCAAATTGGGATCTCGCTCTATCGGACATCTCACTATTTGCGCCGTACTTCACGGCATCATAAAACTCGAAGAGCTATAGTTTTCGCAATTCTTTGAGCAACGACTCATTTTCCTCTGTTGTTCCCACCGTTATTCGAAGACAATCATTGCAAAGTTTCACCTTAGAACGATCGCGCACAATAATGCCGGCTTTCACCAAATCAAGATACACTTGGTGTGCGTTTGCAATTTTCACCAACAAGAAATTGGCATCGCTCGGATATATTTTTTGCACCTTTGGAAGTTTGGCAAGCTCTTGTTCAAGAAACTCACGTCCTGCAAGTATTTGGGCTACGTATTCGTCTTTTTGCGACGCATAGTTCGAAAGAATATCGATAGCGTATTTTTGCACCAT
>DAIOSV010000013.1:17504-31717 GCA_036752345.1 Bacteroidales bacterium
ACAGCTTCGCGGTCGTAGGCATTTCCCGAAGGGTTGTTTGGAGAGCAAATCCAAATGAGTTTTGTATGCTCGTCAATGGCGGCAATCACTTTGTCTGCCTGCAATTGAAAATCGTCAGTCAACGGAACTTCCTTGCATGGAATATCATTGATTTCAGCCGAAACGCCATACATACCGTAGGTTGGCGGGCAAACGATTGCGTTGTCTTTTCCCGGGTCACAAAAAGCGGTGTACAGCAAACCAATACCTTCGTCGCTACCACTTCCACCCAAAAATATTTGGTCAGTCGGCATTCCTTTTATCTTGGAAACAACCTTTTTCAACTCAATCTGATATGGGTCGGGATAACGATTATTAGGACCGTTACCAACCGAACCGAATGAGTTCTCGTTTGCGTCAAGATTTACCAACGCAACACCTTGGTATTCATCACGCGCAGTGGAATACGGGGTAATGTTACGGATATTGGAACGCAATATATCAACGAGAGAAAAATTTGAATCAGCCATATTATTTTTTGTTAATCTCAGCCAAACGAACGCTTACCGCATTTTTGTGCGCATCAAGCATTTCGGCTTCTGCCATTACTTCTATTGTTGGGCCAAGTGTTTGAAGCCCTTCCGGAATAATTTCTTGGAATGTAATTTTTCGTACAAAACTATCTAGTGAAACGCCACTGTATGCTTTTGCATAGCCATTTGTAGGAAGCGTGTGGTTCGTTCCCGATGCATAATCTCCGGCACTTTCAGGAGAATAATTTCCAAGGAAAACCGAGCCTGCATTCACTACTTTTTTGCTAAAATCAAATGCATTATCAACAGAGAGAATCAAATGTTCGGGTGCATATTCGTTCATCATAGCAACCATATCATCGTCAGACTCGAACACAACTATTTTGCTATTCTGTACCGAAACTTGTGCTATTTCATTACGTTTCAACTCTTTAAGTTGTTGTCCTATGGCTTTTTGCGTTTCTTCTGCAATTCGTTTTGACGTAGTGAGCAACATAGCCTGACTGTCTTTTCCGTGTTCGCATTGCGACAAGAAATCGGCAGCAATAAATTCAGGATTTGCCGTTTCGTCAGCCACAATCATTACCTCAGAAGGACCGGCAGGCATATCAATAGCAACACCTTGCGTGCTCACCATCAATTTTGCTTTCATCACAAACTGATTGCCCGGACCAAAAATTTTGTAGACACGTGGAATAGTTTCTGTTCCGTATGCCATAGCCGCAATTGCCTGAGCGCCGCCAACTTTGAAGATTTTTGTAACTCCGGCTTGTTTTGCTGCATACAATATTGCAGGATGAATTGCACCGTTTTTCCCTTCGGGTGTGCAAAGAATAATTTCGTTGCAACCAGCTATTTTAGCAGGAATTGCAAGCATCAAAATAGTTGAAAATAGCGGTGCTGAGCCTCCAGGAATGTAGAGACCAACTTTTTCTATTCCAACACTCTTGCGCCAACATTTAACCCCGAAAAGTACTTCAGTAACCGATGGAATATCAGCTTGACGCTCATGAAACTTCGTAATATTGGCAATTGCAACCTTAATAGCCGACTTCAATTCGTCGGGAACCAATGATTCTGCCTTATTGATTTCTTCGGACGTTACAGCCAAATTTTGAATATTTGGATTATCAAATTTTCTGCAATATTCCAAAACCGCCTTATCACCGTTATTTTTGACATTGTCCAAAATACCGGCAACAATTGGTTCCAATTCTGAATTATTCAGTAATGGTCGTTTCAAAATTGACGGCCACTGACTTTTATCGGGATTAATAAACAACTCCATGTTATTTTTTCTTGGTATTCTCAATAACCGACATTGCAGTTCCAATTACACTGCTTACGTCTGCCATATTTTGAGGAATTATCATTGTATTGTTTTCCTTTGCTAATTTGCCGAATTCGTTCAAATATTGTTCGGCAACACGAAGATTCACCGCTTCAACTCCGTTCTCCGAGCCAATAGCGCTGGCTATTTCACGAAGACCTTTTGCGGTAGCTATAGCAACTTGTTCAATTTCACTTGCTTTACCGGCAGCTTCATTGATGCGACGTTGCTTTTCACCTTCAGAACGAGCAATCAACTCTTGTTTGTCGGCATTTGCCACGTTAATTTTTGCTTGCATCTCACCTTCCGATTTTGCAATCAACTCCTGACGTGATGCCTCTGCCACATTAATTTTCGCTTGCTTTTGTCCTTCAGATTCTGCAATTACGGCACGTTTTTCACGCTCTGCACGCATTTGCTTTTCCATGGCATCTTTAATGCTCTGCGGAGGAGTAATATTTTTCACCTCGTAACGAGTGATTTTGATACCCCACGCATCGCTCGCCTTATCTACAGCTTCAACGATTACAGAATTGATAGAATCGCGTTCTTCAAAGGTTTTATCAAGTTCCAATTTACCAATCACACTACGCATAGTAGTTTGTGCCAACTGAATTGACGCAAAAATGTAATTATCAATACCATACGAAGCTTTTTGAGGATCAACTACTTGCAAATACATGATACCGTCAACCTCAACCGAGATGTTGTCTCTGGTGATACACGTTTGCGATGCCACATCAATTGCTTGTTCTTTCAAAGAATGTTTGTACGATACTCTATCAACAAAAGGAATAATTATTTTGAAACCTGCGGTAAGAGTTTCTTTATACTTTCCCAAACGTTCAATAATGTATGCCTCACGTTGTGGGATGATTTTAATACTTCCGGTAAGGATGAAAAACGCTAATACGCTAATCGCTATTAATACTGTACTCATTTTGACCTCCTGTTTTTATAGTTTAGACACTGTTAATGTTATACTTTCTCGTGCATTGATGATGACTAAATCGCCTTCTTGAATAGAATCTTGCGAAATAGCTTCCCATGAAGTTCCTTTGAATTCTACTTTGCCACGACCTTGCTCAAACGTAGAGAGCGCTTTAGCCGTTTTTCCTATGAATTCCGTATCAATTTCCTCAATTGGTTCGGGAGTATTGTTTTTGTGGAAAAATTTATTCTTGAGCATCTTGCGGAAAATGAGTAGCAAGGATACCGAGCTGACCGTAAAAACTATAAGTTGACCATTCAGCGCAAGCGATGGAAAAATCCATGCAGCTAAACCCGTAAGTACAGCGCCACATCCGAAGAAAATGACGATTAATCCGGGCAAAAGCAATTCAAGCAAAATGCCAATTACCCCACCCAATAGCCAAATAGTTACTACACTCATATTTTTACATAATCAATTGTTCAATTGGACACACTAAAATGCCTTGTGCTCCGGCATTTCTTACTTTCTCTATGATATCCCAAAAATCATCTTCGTTGATTACAGAATGAACCGAGCTCCAGCCTTTTTCTTTCAAAGGAATCACGGTAGGACTTTTCATTCCCGGCAACAAACGAGCTACTTCTTCTACTGCTTCATTAGGCACATTCATAAGAATGTATTTATTGCTCGATGCTTTGTTTACAGCCTCTATGCGAAGCATCCATTTTTCAAGAATTGCTTGTTTTTCAGCCGAAAGTTTTTTGTTTCCGATAAGCGCAGCTTCTGATTTGTAGATAGTTTCTACTTCTTTCAAACCGTTGCTCAGAAGAGTTCCTCCGGTGCTTACAATGTCGCAAATTGCATCAGTTAAGCCAATTGTTGGAGCAATTTCAACTGAACCACTAATTTCGTGTATTTCGGCATTTACCTTATTATCATTCAAGTACTTACGCAAAATTGAAGGATATGACGTAGCTATGCGTTTTCCTTCCATACTGTGAATGTCTTTATAGTCAAACGCATTTGGAACCGCAATAGAAAGGCGGCAACCAGAAAAACCAAGTTTTTTAATAATGTTTACGTCCTTTTGTTGTTCATCAATTTCATTCATTCCCAAAATTCCAAGATCGGCTACACCATCGGCCACATATCCGGGAATATCATCGTCACGAAGGAACAAAATTTCCATAGGGAAATTGAACGCCTGAGTTTTCAAACGACTTGAATTTGAGATAAATTTGATACCACAATTTTTTAATAATTCAATGGTTTTTTCGCTTAAACGACCACTTTTTTGAATTGCCAACTTAATTACTGCTTGCTCTTCCATTTGTTTTGTTTCTATTTGTTCTTTATAATATAAAAAAAAGGCTTGCCTGAAGCAAACCTTTTTAATTTGTATTCAGTATTGTGTCCAAGAAATTATATTGAATGATGATGAATCATAATCGTTTTATTTTCCTTTGCTTTGCAATAATACAAAAAAATTATTTGAAAGTTATTGTCTCCACAAAAAAAATACGGAAACAACTCCTTGCGAGTTAACATTTCTCAGGAAGATTCTTGAGAGCTAATAGCAACGCGTGCCATGTCTTTTCTACCGAAGCAATTTCAACTACTTCATTGGGTGAATGCGGACCTTTGATGTTTGGTCCAAACGAAACGGCTTCCATGCTGGGGAACGTGTTTGCAAAAATACCACATTCCAATCCGGCATGTACCACATCAATTTTAGTGGGTGCTCCAAAAACACTTTCACACGATTCTTTCATAATGGTCAAAAGCTTTGAGCTCCACTTGGGTTGCCAACCGGGATATTCTCCGGAAAATTCAGCCTTGCCTCCATATAATTCAAAAATCGCTTTTTGCGCTTGTGCCAACTGCTGTTTATTGTTGTCGTCGGTGCTACGAAGCAGGCAACCAACGGTGAGTTTATTACCTTCAGTAGTTACAAACGACAAATTTGTTGATGTGTTCAAAATTTTGCAGTTGTGATTTTCGTACTTCACGGGGCCATTAGGACAATTCACTATAGCACGGATAATTCCGGCTGTTTGTTCTTGAGAAATAGCCAACGAAGTACCTATTGTTTCGGCCACAATACACGAAAACAATGGATCAGTTTGATAGAACTGTGATTGCTTTTCATCGAAAAAACGTTCAAACATTTTGTGAAAAATATTTTCGAACGAACGGTTAAACGCAACGACAGCAGTTGCCTCACGTGGTATTGCGTTTCGCATATTTCCGCCATTGAACGATACAAGCCGCATATCGGTTTTTTCCATAATGGCATAGAGAAATTCACACAACACCTTGTTAGCATTCGCGCGGTTCAAGATTATTTCGAACCCAGAATGTCCGCCGGTTAATCCCGAAAGAGAAATGGTGTACACTTTTTCGTATTCACTCACGCCGGAATAACTTAAATCGAACGTGAAGTTAGCGTCTAAACCACCGGCACCGCCAATGGTTACCACATTTTCATTTTCGGTATCAAGATTAATAAGATATTTTGCCGTAATGTCGGTGGATTTGAGTGCAAAAGCACCGGTCATTCCGGTTTCTTCGTCGACCGTGAACACGGCCTGAATTGGACCGTGTTCCAAATCGTGCGCATCAAGAATAGCAAGAATCATTGCCACACCTATGCCATTATCGGCTCCAAGTGTAGTGCCTTTGGCACGCACAAAATTTCCATCGACGTATGCCTCTATAGCATCGGTTAGAAAGTTGTGATTACTTTCATTCTTTTTTTGAGGAACCATGTCGACATGAGCTTGCAATACAACGAGTTCCTTGGTTTCGAAGCCTGGGGTCGCGGGTTTTTCAACGAACACATTTCCCACAGAATCTTGTCGGCAGGGCAAATTCCGTTGCTTTGCGAAATCAAGAATATATTTCGTTATTTTTTCCTCGTGTTTTGATGGACGAGGAATATTGCAAATATCATCAAATTTTTGCCAAACTATGGTTGGTCGAAGATTTGCTATTTCTGACATATCAATTATTAATCGTCAACTTGACTAATTTCTTCAAGTTTCTTTCTGTTTACGATATCAATATTCTTTTTATCCAATTTAATAATACCTTCTTTTTCAAGATCGCTTAACAAACGGATAGCACTTCCTGTTGAAATACCTGCATATTCAGAAAGTTCGTTTCTTGAAATATGGATATCGATATAGTTTTTGCCAATAAGGTCAGCAATAATAAGAAGCACTGTTGCCATACGTGCGCGGATTTGTTTTTGGCCAAGGTCAGCAATCTGCTTCATAAATGTATTCATTTTTACACAAGTACACTTATACAAGCCTTCCATGAATTTTGAATTTTCTCTTGCTAATTCTTGTACAAGTTTTATGTCAACGAATGCTATAACACAATCACTCATTGCTTCTGCTGTTGCTTTATAAACATCGTCATAAAGAGTTGTAGAACCAATCATAGTTACTGGCAATTGCATTGCAACAATTGTATTTCTATCGTGTGATTTATTTTCGATAAATGTTTTTACAAGGCCTACCATATTCACTGTTATATCAGCAATACGATTTCCTTGTTTATATATAGTTTCGCCTTTTTTGTAAGGGATAAACTTTATATTTTCTTCAACGAGCTTAAGCTCTTTCTCTGTAAGAACTTTTAAAAGATCATTATTTTTTAATGTCTTAAATAATTCTGCTTGTGATGGAATTTTCATAATACGTTTAATTTTCTGTTATTTAGTTATTTAGTTATTTATTTTTTTACTTTTTCTTTAATACTTCTATCACCTCTTGCACTCGTATGTTATTTGCCGACAAAAGAGCGATTAGATAGTATAGCAATTCTGATCCTTTTTCTGTCAAGGATTCGTTACTACCATTAGTAGATTGAATTACTGTTTCAATTGCATTTTCACCTACTTCTTGTGCTAATTTATTTATACCTCCTTTCCGTATTAAGTTTGCTATATTAGAGTCTTGCGGCATGTCTTTTAATTCAATATCAATTTTTTCTTGCAATGCTGATAAAATCTGAGCCTCGCTCGTATTTTCCTCAGCCCAACAAGTGTCAGTGCCTTTGTGACAGGTTGGTCCTATTGGATGAACCTTAACAAGAAGTGTGTCGTTGTCACAATCAACGCTGGCGCTTACAAAATTTAAAAAATTACCTGAAGTTTCGCCCTTGGTCCAAAGCGTTTTACGTGTACGACTATAAAACGTAACTTTACCGGTTTCTATTGTTTTATCCAAGGCTTCTTGATTCATAAATCCAAGCATTAGCACAACGCGTGTGCTTGCATCCTGAATTATTGCAGGAATCAAACCATCAGCATATTTTGAAAAATTCAGCTCCATTATCTCACTGAAATATTTTGTTGTTTTAAATAATTTTTCAATTCCGGAATTGCAATTTCTTTGAAATGGAAAATACTTGCTGCCAATGCGGCATCGGCCTTTCCTTTGGTGAATACATCTTTGAAATGTTCCATTGTTCCGGCTCCTCCTGATGCTATCACAGGGATGTCAACCATTTCGGAAACCTGACACGTAATTTCATTTGCAAATCCATTCTTCGTTCCATCGTGATTCATCGACGTGAGAAGAATCTCACCGGCACCACGATTATATATTTCTTTTACCCAATCGAGGGTTTTAATGTCTGTCTCCTTGTGACCGCCATGTGTGTGCACCATCCAAACATCGTCGTGCAACTTGGTGTCAATAGCAACCACAATACACTGCGAGCCAAATTCTTTTGCCAAATCCGTTATCAATTCCGGATTATACACGGCAGCCGAATTTATTGTGATTTTATCGGCTCCGGCTGCTAAAAGTACTCCTACATCGTGCACTGACTTTATACCACCACCAACGGTAAATGGGATATTCAAATGCAATGCTATTTTCTTTACCAACGCAGCAAAAGTGTCGCGCTTTTCAATGGTAGCCGTAATATCAAGAAACGTCAATTCGTCGGCTCCTTGCTCGGCATACATTGCGCCCAATTCCACCGGGTCACCGGCATCGCGCAAGCCGAGAAAGTTTATACCTTTCACAGTCCGCCCGTCCTTAATATCCAGACAAGGAATGATTCGTTTAGCCAACATATTTACTTGAATATTTTTGTTTTCTTACAAAGAAAATGACTATTCCTACGAATATTATAAGCACTATTGGCATCAATATATTGCCTAACTGCCAATAGAATTTTTCTTCAACAATTCTGTTTTTATTGAGTAAACGAATAGTAATTTCACGAGAACGAATTGACAATAAATCTGAATCGCCACACAAATAACTTACAGCATTTATAAAGAAATTAAGATTGCCGGTGTAAGCTCGTTTGTCAAACGAAAAATATTTATAGTAATACAGTGGTTTTGGAACCGTATCGCCATTGGTTACCTCAATTTCGTTACGAATAATGTCACCATCAGAAACAACTATCACGCGGTTGTGCGATGATTGTTTTTGGAATGAAAAATTCTTTGGCGTTTTATACGATGTGTCGGCATTTTCCAACGGTGATTTGCGCGAAGTATAGAGCGAATTGTAATTTCCCTCTAAAAGCACAGCAGTTGGAACGTAATATTTATTAAAGAAATTCTTATCGGGATTGGTTTGCAACACTTGGAAACCAACGGTGTTAGGCGTCATCAACACACGTGCGTATGCCGACGATGATAGCAGCACTGTCTTTTTCACGTTTCCATTTCCTTGAAGCGTATCAATTGTGCTCGCAAATTCTGATTTTACGACATCAATATTTTTTGTAATCAAATGTGATTCTTTCGAAGGCTTCATGAGCGGGAAATAATACCACGGAACGGGAGCAAAACGAGCCTGTTCGCCCACGGCTGCCACATTCATTGGTATGTTTGCACATTGATTGTCAAGCAAAACGGTAGGATTTATGCGAACTCCCAAGTTGAACAACAAATCCGACGTATTCAAATCCTTTGGCAATGCATATGTAAACGAACTCGTTTTGAGAGAATCCATGCTCGCCCATACGTTGTCCGACATATACAATAGATTTCCGTTGTTCATTATATATTGGTCGAGAACGTAATTATCTTGTTCGGTGAATGGTTTGGTTGGTTGGGCTACAATCAACGCATCGTATTTTGTAAGCGAATCAAGTAATTCGGCCGACGAAACGCGATCGACATTATATAAATCGAGCAACGAAACCGTTGCGTTATAGCAATACAACAATGGTATTTCTCCTTGACTTGAAAGGAACGCAATATTTTTCCGTTTTTTTGCCGTTAATTGTTGAATAGCTTTTACGCATTGATATTCAATGTCTTGCAATGCTTGATTTATTTGTTCTTCTGGAGAATTACCCATAGCATTGCTGAGCATGTTTACGGTTACAAATTTCTCCGAAGTAGAAACTATCATACCTGGAATCACATAACGTTGCTCCATTTTGCCATTTTCATCTTGTTCTTGGATGGTGTATGGTGTGAGTCCGTAAGAATCGTGCAAACGTGATATAGTATGTTTAAAGTTATTTGCATCGCCAATTGTTTCGGGGTTTATTGATTTTATAAGGAAATGTTTTTTCCCGGCAACTTGTTGAAATTCGTTCAACAAATCAATTACCTCACGTTGCATTTTTGAAAAAGAGGTGGGCAAATCGCCATCAAGATATACCGTTACACGAATGGTGTCGTCAAGATTTTCGAGCACCTTTTTGGTTGACTCAGAAAGTGTATAACGACCTTCTTCGGTCATGTCAAGGCGTACATATTTGAGTTCGCTTAACCAAAATAAAACAAGGGTGATAGCAATTGCAATCACAACCTTTAAGACAACAGAAAATGTATTTGTTCTTTTCATCTTTGTTACTTACGTTTTTTAGCAAGCGATAATGTTGTACAATACAAGAATAGCGCTATTGTACCAAGAAAATAGATTAAATCGCGAGAATCAAGCACGCCACGACTTATTGAATTATAGTGTTGGTTGATTCCAAGATTTGTAATAAACGAGAATTTGGTAAACATATCGGCCACAAAGTCAAATCCTATGTAAAACACGAAACAAATTGACGCGGTAAGAATAAATGCGATAATTTGATTTTCGGTAAGCGAAGAAATAAATGTGCCTATGGCCAAATAAATTCCTCCTAGCAAAAACAAACCAAGATATGCACCTATAGTTGCACCAACATCAATATTTCCTACCGGACTTCCCAATGCGTATACCGTAATAAAATAGACAATAGTTGGCAACAACGCGAAAAACAACAACGCGAGCCCTGCCAAAAACTTGCCTAACACAATAGACACATCAGAAACAGGCATGGTGAGCAACAGCTCTAATGTTCCCGACTTCGACTCGTCACTGAAAAAACGCATGGCAATAGCCGGTATTAGGAACAAGAAAACCCATGGTGCCAAAATAAACAACCCATCAAGATTTGCATATCCCGAACTCAAAATATTGTAATCGCTATCGAAGACAAAAAGGAATAACCCTGTTGCCAACAGAAATACAATTAATACCAAATAACCTATCAGAGAGCTGAAAAAGGTAGATAATTCTTTTTTAAATATGACCAACATACACTTCAAAACCAGCGGGGCAAATATAACAATTAATTCTTTTTTTTATACTTTGATTTACATAGTTTATACAAAAACGTTAAAAAAGTCCACGAATTGCATATTACTGACAAATTATTTTGCGAGAGCGTCAAAAAAAAACACCAAAATAGTTCTATTTTTTGTGCAAATTAGAGAAATAAAGGCATTGCGGTCTTTGACTTACAATATTCTTTCTCACTGAAATACACATTTTTAGCTGAAAAAAATATGCATTTTTCTTATTTTCAGCACTAATGAATAAGAAACGCTCATTTTTAATTTCAATTTTTTGTATTTCTTACCACAAGAAATTCTTGATACAATAAAAAAATGTACCTTTGGAGAAAGGTTTTTTATGGACTCAATTATAAATATTTATCAAATTTTCACGAGACTTTTTGCTAATTCTAACGAGAATAATCAAGAATTCGGCACAATAGAAGAAAATGGTTGCTCTAAATTTGATGACATTACAAATGTAGCTCTTGACGAACTGCGAAAGATGGGAATCACCCATGTTTGGTACACTGGCGTTATTCGTCATGCTTCATGCACAAACTACACAAAATATGGATTGTCAGCCGATAATCCGCAAGTAGTGAAAGGCCGCGCGGGCTCTCCCTACGCCATTAAAGACTACTACGACGTAGATCCCGACTTGGCTACCAATGTGCGCACACGTATGCAAGAATTTGAAAATTTGGTACAACGTACACACGATGCCAAATTAAAATGTATCATTGATTTTGTTCCAAACCACGTTTCTCGTGAATATAACTCCGACAATCTTCCAGATGGTGGGACTTCGTTAGGAAGTTACGATGACACATCAGTTTCATTTGCGCCAAACAATAACTTCTACTACATACCTAACGAAGAATTGCATTTACCTAACGACATCACGTTTCCGTACAATGAAAATGCCGAAAAATATGAGGAAAATCCGGCTAAAGTTACCGGGAACGATGTATTTTCGGCATATCCCAACAAAAACGACTGGTACGAAACCATAAAACTTAATTATGGCGTTGACTTCCAAGATTGTTGGAAAAATCATTTCGAACAAATTCCAGACACCTGGATTCGCATGTATGAAATACTTTCTTTTTGGGCTAAAAAAGATATTGACGGATTTCGTTGCGATATGGCAGAAATGGTTCCTGTTGAATTTTGGGGATGGGCAATTCCGCAAATCAAGGAAATCAAACCAGACATTATTTTTATTGCTGAAATATATAATCCCGATGCCTACTCCACTTATCTAGACAAAGGTCATTTTGATTATTTGTACGACAAAGTTGGCTTATACGACACCATGCGCTTGATAGTTGAGGGAAACGGTTCTGCCCGCTATATATCAGATTATTGGAGACGCACGGAAGCATATACAGGCAAAATGCTTCGTTTTTTGGAAAACCACGACGAACAGCGCATTGCCTCATGTTTCTTTGCTAACAACGGTGACAAAGCTATCGCAGCCATGATTCTCCTTGCTACGCTCAACAAGGGACCGCTCATGATTTATTTTGGCCAAGAAATTGGCGAACAAGGCATGAACAAAGAAGGGTTCAGTGGCAGAGATGGCCGAACCTCAATATTTGACTATTGGGGAATGACGGAATTCAATAAATGGGTGAATGGTGGGAAATTTGACGGAGCAGGCTTATCTGAAAGTCAAAAAGACCTACGTCAATCTTATTGCAACTTGCTCTCAATCCGACTTGAATCTAAAACAATACAAGAAGGTGACTTTTACGATTTAATGTGGGTAAATCAAAATAATCTTAACGCTGACAAAATTTTTGCATTCCTACGCTATACAAACGAAGAGAAATTGCTCATCATCGTCAACTTTGACTATAACGACACGCAAACATTTAGGCTCAACATTGGTGAACACGCACTAAAAACAATGGATTGCCCACTAGAAGGTGAGCTTACCATTAAGAGCATTTTTGAAGAAACATTTACCGATGCCTTTCCAATGGAGGAAATTATGGACGAAGGAATGCCTATTTCAATTTTACCGAATTCGGCCCTCATTTTTAAATTAGAATGGAAATAACATTAGGATTTTCGTCTTGTCCAAACGACACGTACACCTTCGATGCTTTAGTACATAAAAAAATCGACACCAAAGGCATTGATTTCAAATGCGTAATTGCCGATGTACAGGAATTGAATCGGCGGGCTTTTGTAGGCGATTTGCAAATGACCAAATTGAGTTATTTTGCCTATGCAAACGTGTTCTCTACCTATCAAATACTTGATGCCGGCAGTGCGCTTGGTTTTGCCAACGGTCCTTTATTTATATGTAAAAAAGGTGACGAACAAAAAATCAATGCGTCGTCAAGAATTTTAGTTCCCGGACGAGAAACTACGGCAAATCTTCTGTTTTCTATGGCTTACCCCGATTTTACCCAAAAAGAAGAATGCCTCTTTTCTGAAATAGAATCAAAAATAATGAATGGCGAAGCCGACGCAGGCGTTATTATTCACGAAAATCGTTTTACCTACGCCGAACGTGGGTTTGCAAAGCTCCGCGACTTGGGCGACTTTTGGGAAAAACGTACACACACGCCTATTCCCCTTGGCGCCATCACTATACGCCGCGACGTTTCCGATGATTTAAAGAAAACCATCAACCAACTGCTCCGCCAGAGTATAGAGTACGCTAACGAACATCCGCAAGCTTCCAACACTTTTATTCACGAGCATGCACAAGCTATTCAAGACGATGTTTTGAAACAACACATTGCGTTGTTCGTAAACGAATTCAGTCTTAGTCTTGGCGAGAAAGGGAGGAATGCAATTGAAACGCTTTACAAAAATGCGTTTGCGCAAGGAATTATTTCGTCAGAGCCGAAGGATATTTTTTCGATTCTGTAACAGACTCCGATATTCCAAAAGCAACATAAGCAATACAACCATTCCATACAGCAGGAACATCTGCGGAAGAGAAATGTGCACCGACAAATTTGCATGCGGAAATGTGGTAATGTCGGCTATGCAGTCTTGCATGTAGCCGGTAACGAAATTGAGAGCAGCAACTACGACTTTTGCTCCCGGCAAAAACCAGCACAGAGATAAAGAAGCAAGTACGCCAACCAAAATCACAAACGCCAACGGAATCACAATAATATTGGCCAGCAAATTATACACCGGAATGGTACCGAAATAATAGACGGTGAGTGGCAGTGTACCAACTTGCACCGAAAGCGACACGGCTACTATTCCCCACAAATACTGCGCAATAGGCGTTTCGGGCGCAAGCCATTTTTGAACATATTGCCCAAAATAGACAATGCTGAGCACTGCCAAATACGAAAGTTGGAAACTCACCGAAAACACATCATTAGGCGCAAGCACGAGCGACAAAAACGCTGCCGCCGCTAAAGAATTGTAGGTGCTGAGATTTCGCCGCAGCAAGAGCGAAACAGAAACCATGGTGCACATAATAGCAGCCCGCTCCACCGAGGGGCTCATTCCGGTGATGCACGCATATATCCATATACAACACACGCAACAGACTATTTTTATCCAGAGATATTTTCGCTTGCGGATAAACGAAAACAAGAAAAACAATATGCCGCTCACCACGCCCACGTGCAAACCCGAAACGGCCAAGACGTGCATAACGCCGGCTGCCGAAAAATTCCCTTGTGTTTCTTCGTCGAGCAACGATTTGTCGCCAAAAACCAAAGCAGCTATCAGTTGCAAATTATGTTCGGACACACCCGACAAACGCAAGGCCTCCAACGCTTTGCCGCGTAAATTCATGCAATATGAAAACACATCAGCATCGTGGCCCATACGCTCCCATTTTCCTGCAGGCACATACGCCTGCGAGTA
>DAIOSV010000013.1:31817-41977 GCA_036752345.1 Bacteroidales bacterium
CAACCATAAGAGCCACCACGCACGCACCTTGCGATGCATCGGTTGGTTGAAAGCTATTCCATACAATTCCTGTAATGAATGCGGTGGCGACGCATACACAAGGGTTTCTTGCCAATAGATTGTTGCGGATATTGGTCAAGAGGTCGTTATACAACGACATACATTGTCTTCTCTATTTTTTAAAAAACTTCATTTTATAACCTGTACGAACTTTTCCTTCTGAAATATTTGTTAAACGGCGTTGCAACAAACGGCGTTGCAATGCGCCCAAACGGTCAATGAAGCATTTTCCATCGAGATGATCATATTCGTGTTGCACCACGCGAGCACACACTCCGGAGAATGTTTCCACATGTTCTTCGAAATTTTCATCTAAATAGCACATTTTCACATTCGACTTACGCGAGACATCTTCGTGAATGCCCGGGAAACTAAGGCAGCCTTCGTTAAACAGCCATTCTTTTCCTGATTCTTCAAGAATTTGCGCATTGATAAACACTTTCTTAAAACCTTTTGCTTCGGGATAGTCTTCTACAAACGAATTTGCGTCAATCACGAACAAACGAATAGGTAGCCCGATTTGTGGCGCAGCCAAACCCACTCCGTCTGATGCGTACATGGTATCAAACATGTTTTGAATCAATTGTTGTACTTCAGGATAGTCTTTATCAATATCGGTTGCTACCTTGCGCAACACCGGGTTTCCGTATGCAATGATAGGTTTTATCATAATAAATTATTCTTTTGTTCTAAATATGACTGTAAAATAATTGTGGCACTAATGCTGTCAACTATTTCTTTGTTTTGTCTTTGTTTTTTCTTCATGCCACCGTCAAGCATTGCCTGGTGAGCCATAGTAGACGTAAAGCGTTCATCCATTTCGCTGAGTGGCATGGTTGGAAATTGCGTTTTGAAGTGTTTTTCAAACGTTTTTACAAATTTCGCATTTTCTGAATCTTCATTGCGCAAGGTTTTGGGCATTCCAATCACCACATGTTCCACGTTTTCTTTGGCAATATAGTCTTTGAGAAATTGTAGCAAATCACACGTTCTCACGGTTGTGAGCGACGTTGCTATTATCTGCGAAGGGTCTGTAACGGCGATGCCGGTACGCTTTGTCCCATAGTCTATTGCTAAAACTCTTGCCATGTGGCAAAGGTAAAAAATTTTGAAGAGAAACTCATTTTGACACACGAAATATCCCGAGATGAATTCGAGAGAGAATCCGATTAACCAATTTTAGATGCTGCGTCTCTATAATTTATCGTTTACGAAATGTTTGCATACTTCTCCGGCTATGATAAAACCAAATGCTGCGGTTACGTGGGCAAGCGAGCCGTTTACTCGTTTCTTTACACCGTCTACTTCCATCAACACCGATTCGCGCTTAATCTGTTCGCAGCTATATACACAGGGAAATGGTTTTGAAGGCAGTTCGCCTTTGCGCATATTTTTACGTAAACTGCGGGCAAATAAATCATACTGCACGTCCCAAAACTCATCGACACGGATTTGTTGCACGGCCATTTTGAGTGCCGCACCCATTGATGAGATGAAGAACGCATCGGTTTTGGTGGCCTCACGAATCAGGTGCATTTTGCATTGCATGGTGTCAATGCAGTCTATAATAACATCGTATTCAACAAGTGGGAATGTGTGAGCATTATCAGGCGAATACATCTCGCTGCGCACGGTAATTTCCACATCGGGATTAATTTCGCGCATGCGCTGTGCCAATACTTCTGCCTTTTTCTGCCCTATGGTTTTGGTTGTTGCCGGAAGTTGGCGGTTAATGTTCGACTCTACTATGTCGTCAAAATCGACTATGGTAATATGCTGAAAACCGCTACGAACCAAACTTTCAAGACACCAACTGCCTACGCCGCCTACACCGAATTGAATAATTTTTACCCGACCGAAACGTTCAAGCGTTTCTTTGCCAAGCATTAATTCTATTCGCTGAAACCGTTCAGACATGCTCTACTTGTCTTCAAATCGCAAATCGCATTGTTTGTATTCGTCGCTCTTGATTGACATGAATATTTGGGACTTTTTGTTGCGCATCCATTGGTTCAATACCGATTGTTTTTTTGCTTCTAAAGCCAATTCTTTTATATCGGCATAATCGTCAACCAACGAGGCTTTATGTTCGGGTACGTTCGAAACCATTTTGAGTATTTTGTACACCTGCGCGCCTTTGTCGTCAAATGTCATAATAGGTTCAGAGATTTCGTTTTGCTTCATATTTCTGAGCGTGTACCACGTTGTTGGCTCTATCATTCCTTCTTCAAACTTTGGTGTGCCGGTATATGGATTCATGTACAATCCACCGTTTTTGTTTGATTTATCGTCCATTGAATATTTTTGTGCAGCTTTTTCAAAACTAAACGTATCGCAGATTGCTTTGCGAACGCTATCGGCTTTAGTATAAGCGGCTTGCATTTCTGCCACGGTAACTTGTGGTTTCACCAAAATATGTTTCAATTTGGCTTTCTCTCCTTTAATTTCAACCATTTGAATAACGTGATAGCCGAAATCAGTTTTTACCACACGAGAAATTTCACCTTCTTTCAAACGGAACGCAACAGCTGCGAATTCAGGCACAAGTTCAGCGCGTGAAATATAATCGCCCAAAAGTCCTCCCATTTTTGCCGATTCTGTGTCGTCGCTGTAGAGCACCGCAAGTTTTGAGAAATTTTCACCATTGATGGCACGTTGACGAATTTCCTCGGCTTTTTTACGCAACGCCTTGTCTTCTTCGGCCGTCATTTGTGGTTTTATCACAATTTGCGCAAACTCATAGCGTGTAGGAATTTTTGGCATGCTATCTTGATGGCTCATGTAGTAAAGGCGTACATCGTTTGGAGAAACTTCAACTTCACCAATTATGGTATTTTGAACCTTTTGTGCCAATAGTTGATCTTTGATTACAGGCTTCCAATCGTTGCGAATTTCTATCTCTGATTTACCATAAAAAGTTTCCAATTGCTCCAATCCGCCTTTGGCTCCCGAAAGCGCTTTAATTCTTCTGTCAATCTCTGTATTTATCTCTGCATCAGTTACCTCCAAACTATCAATTTTAGCTTGGTCAACAAGTAATTTTTGCATTACCATTTCCTTGAAAATGTCGCATTTTTCAGATTTTTCGCCTTGTTGAAGCATAAGTAATTGCTGATTGTCAACATCGGACTGTTTTATCATATCATCGCCAACCACAACAATTATTTGGTCTAACACTTGAGAATATGAATATGATGCAAAAATGAAAAAAGCACCAAATAGCAGTAATTTCTTGTAATTCATAGTTGTAGTTTTAATAATATACTTCAAATTGTCGTCTATGCGAAGCTTCTTGATAAATTTTGTTTCGCATGGTTTTCAACAATTCAACTTTTCGAGATTGCAATATAACCTTTGCAATTTTATCATGAACCAATTCTACCGGCATAGGACTACCGGCGCTCAACGACTCTTCAATTCTTACAAAATATACATTTGAAGTATCCTGTAATTTCGCACCATTTCTTGTAAACACCTCTTCACGAACACCGAAGGGGAGTTCTTGTTTCATTGCATCTAAATCGACCCACGTATTGGCAAATGAAAATTTCTGGCAATGCATGAAACAGTAGTTTTTCAATTCATCCAACGCATCGTCCCTTTTTGAAAAAAACAAATCTTCTACAACTTTAATATCTTCTTTCTTTTCTTTTGGAAATACTATCATTGTTGGTTTCACAACAGGAGAAGACAATATAAATTCATTACTGTGTTTTGCATAATATTCGTCAATTTCTTTTTGCGGAATCAAGGTATCAAGTTTTTGCATAAGAAACATCTGTTCGTACGTGTTTATGTACAACTCTTTGCGAAAACGCTTTACTTGATTTAGCAACACGCTGTCGTCATCGGGAATATTTTCGTCTGCTTTTTCGTACAATAACGTAAAATGCAACCAATCATCCACGTAATTCTTGACAAACGTCACACTATCTTCAGCTGACAATGAAATGGGCATAGCCGAAATCACTTCGTCTTTATACAAAACGTGATCACTCGTTTTTGCTATTAATTCTCGAGTTCCTTGCTGGGCATGTTTACACGAAACCGCAAGAACCGCAAGCATAAAGTACATATATATTTTCACATATTTCATAACAGGTACGATTTGAGTTGTTCAACGACAGCAGATTTTTTCTCTATCGTATGTCGTTTTTGCAAAGAATTCAACCACAATCGTTCTATTTCTTTTTGATAATCTAATAATAACTGCGATTTTGCTTCTTCTATTGTTTGCTGACGACTTTCTAATTCATAATATTTTACATGTACCTGATTTCCCGAATACACAATTTCATCGGGCATAATACATTGATTCTTATAGCGGGCAGGACAATTGGTCTCTATTATATCTTCGGGCTTACGCAATGGTTCTTTTTTGTCAACATCAATAGCGTTGGCATATTTTGCATTGATAGTATTCAAAATATATAATTGCGGTGAACCAAGCGATTCGTAGTATGCTATTTTATTGGCATCTTTCAACTTAACTTCCTGATTCCCATACCATAACAACTGCTTGCTCAGTAATTTTTGAACCTTGGGATACTCTTTCATGTTGTTGATAGTGAAAACAACCGACTCCTCACGTTGTGGCGTGATATACTTTTCTTTATTTTGACTGAAAAAGAAACGCATGCCAACCGAGTCTTGCTCTGCGGCTTCCAAAACTTCACGTTTAACCAACTCATACACAATCATGCCATCATGATATTCTTCCATGGTGTATTGAAAATCCTTGTCATTTTTCTGCAAATCTTGCATTGCGGCAAGTTCAAGCTTGCGTAGCACATAGTCGTTATAACGAATACGCACCACCATATCTTTGTTGTGCACATCACGCAAACGATTCGCTTGAATAGCTTGCAAGTAACTGAAAAACTCGTTTCTGCCATAGTTTTTGCCTGAAATTTGGAACAGCGTCACATCGTCTTCGAACTTTGGAGCAGTCCATTTTCCTAACAAAATTGAAGCATCAACGTATTGCATGCAGCGCTCTAATTCTTCACGATTTTCGCTAAAACCGAGCGATTGTTTCATTTTATTCTCGTAGTATCTATTCACTACCGAACTGCGACTCGGATCGTTTTCTATACGTTTTGCGTAGCCGTTGCGATATGCTTCAAAACCCGGCAACTCCATTACGTACAAACGTTGCACTATTGCATAGCCATACGGCAACAACAGAGGTTTGGAATATTCTCCATCGGTTTGCATTGCAAAGAGCGTTTCCTTGATTTCACGGCTGTAGGGCATACCATTGTCAATAAGCCCAAGCACGCCTTTGTTTTGTCGCAAGTTTTCGTTCAGATTGTAGCGATTACTCAAAGTATCGAAAGGAACACCTGCCTGCAATTGCTTATATACACTGTCAATCGTAGTTTTTGCTTTGTTCCAACCAATTGTGTCGTTTGTTTCAGGGTAAATTAAAATAATTGCAGCATCAACCGCACCTTTGGTAGCACGCTTTCCAAGTACTTTCAGAAAATACCAACCTTCTTCGGTACGAACAGTCACCGTCTCTCCCACTTTTGCATTATAAAGAGCTTCCTCATATTCATAGGGCGAAACCATTGCTGTTATAAATCCAACATTTCCATTGAATTGCTTGCTTAAATTATCATCGGAATACTTTTGAACGCATTCTTCAAACGATGCTCCGTTTTGCAACTTTTCTTTAACATCTCGCATTCTATTCCATGCGGCCAAAGTGTCTTTCGGAGAATCGTTTACATTTGATTTTATAAAAATATGAGCCACTTCATAATCCGAATGCAATCGGTCGTATTCTTGCTTGACCATATTTTCGCGCATTTTTTCAGAGCCACCATACATCTTATCATGCGCGGTCATTTTGTAATATTTGAAAAGTTCATCACGAAAGGCCCTCGTTGTATCAAGCTGCATATGTTCAGCCTCGGCGACTTTCAACTTGTACTCTATAAACTTGTCTACATATGCATTGAGCGACATAGTATCAGAATTGCCGAGAGCATTATATTTGGTATAGAACCAAATAAAATCGCCCACAGAAAAATCCGTAGAATCAACGCAAACAATCGTTGATTTTATAACAGAGTCAGGAATTTGAAGTCTTTCTTGTGAAAATGAGATGAAAGAAACAAAAAGAAATACCAGTAATACAAATGGTCGTTTCTTCATATCACTATTCACGGCTATAGTTTGGCGCTTCGCGAGTAATAGTTACATCATGTGGATGACTCTCGGTGTAACCAGCATTCGTGATTTTCACAAACTTAACACGATGCAATTCATCAATTGTAGGAGCACCGCAGTATCCCATACCTGAACGAAGACCGCCCATAAGTTGATAAACCTCTTCAGCCAAGGTTCCACGATATGGAACACGAGCTACGATACCTTCAGGAACGAGTTTCTTCACATCGGTTTCGTTGTCTTGGAAATAACGGTCTTTTGACCCTTGTTGCATAGCTTCCAAAGAACCCATACCACGATATGCCTTGAATTTACGACCTTGGTATATAATTGTTTCGCCTGGAGATTCTTCCAAACCGGCAAACAAAGAGCCTAACATTACCGAACTTGCACCGGCCGCAAGAGCTTTCACAATATCACCAGAATAACGAATACCACCATCGGCAATAATTGGAACTCCCGAACCTTGCAATGCTTCGGCTACATCAAACACAGCTGACAACTGAGGCACGCCAATACCGGCAATGATACGAGTTGTACAAATTGAACCAGGACCTATACCAACTTTTACTGCATCGGCACCGGCTTCTACCAATGCTTTTGCAGCTTCGGCAGTTGCTATATTTCCGGCAATAAAATCTACCTGAGGATACATTTGTTTTGCTTTGCGTACCGTATCAATTACACCTTTTGAATGACCATGAGCAGTATCAATTACTACTACATCAACATCGGCTTGCACCAATGCCTCCAAACGCTCGAACGTGTTAGATGTAACACCAATAGTAGCACCTACGCGCAATCTCCCTTTTTCGTCTTTGCACGCATGTGGGTTGTTGATTGCTTTAAAAATATCTTTGTACGTCAATAAACCTACCAACAATCCTTTATCATCAACCACCGGAAGTTTTTCAATTTTATTTTCCTGTAAAATTTCTGCAGCTTTTGATACATCATCACCCTGTTTGATGGTTACCAAATTGTCTCTGGTCATTACTTCAGAAATCAATTTCTTTTTATCTGAAACAAAACGCAAGTCACGGTTTGTAACAATTCCAACAAGTTTACGGTTTTCGTCAACTACCGGAATACCACCGATTCTAAATTCGTGCATCAAATTAAGAGCATCCGCAACTTTTGCTGAAGGCACAATTGTGATAGGGTCGTAAATCATACCATTTTCACAACGTTTTACGCGTTTCACTTCCAACACTTGCTGCTCTATTGTCATATTTTTATGGATAATTCCAATTCCTCCTTCACGAGCAAGTGCAATTGCCAAACGAGAATCAGTAATGGTATCCATTGCTGCCGAAACGATTGGACAATTTAAAGAGATATTGCGTGTTAATTTTGTTGAGATATTTACTTGATATGGCAACACCTCTGAATAACGAGGTATAATCAACACATCGTCGAAGGTTAAACCTTCTCCAATAATTCGATCCGTTTTATATGACATAGTCTTGATTTTTTAATTGAGCAAAAATATAGAAATTTCCGTTTATCTCAAAAAAATTACGCCTTGTTGGTAATTTTTAACGGAACATATTTTGAAACGTCTGCTCCATACGACAACAACTCTCTCACGATTGACGACGAAATGTGCGAAAACTCAGGAGGAGTAACGAAGAAAACGGTTTCTATTCCGGCTATTTCTTTGTTGGTTTGGGCTATCGATTGTTCGTACTGAAAATCGCTCGCATTGCGTAGCCCGCGAATAAGATACTGAGCACCTTGTTGCTTGCAAAAATCTACCGTGAGTGAGGTGTAACTTGCAACACGAACCGCGGTATTTGCTCCATAGAGTGTTTTTACATACTCAATTCGTTGCTCAACCGTCATAAAACCCTGTTTTTCAGAATTATGGCCAATAGCCACAATTACCTCATCGAATAATGGCAATGCCATATCGAGCACCGCTTTGTGGCCGTTGGTAAACGGATCAAAACTCCCTGCAAACACTGCTATTTTTCGTTGTTGATTCATATCATTTCCTCATGAAACATTCGCAATAATACGAAAAAAAATCAAAGGCGAATGCAATTCACCTCTACCAATAACTCATAACGCATAACTCATAAACCATAACTTTTTTCTTATCTTTGCAAAAAAAATTACAAATATGTGGGTTGTATGCTCTGATTTAGAAGGCGTTTGGGTTCCCGAAGTTTGGATAAACGTCGCAAAAAAGACCGGTATTGATTCGTTAAAATTAACGACACGCGATATTCAAGACTATGATAAATTAATGAAATATCGTCTCGAAATACTTGACGAACACAAACTTACGATTCACGACATACAGCAGGTAATTTCCACCATTCATCCGTTTGAAGGTGCATTGGAGTTCACAAAATGGTTGCGCGAAGTGAGCCGTTTTGTGGTTGTTTCCGACACATTTGTAGAATTTGCAAAACCACTGATGGCGCAGTTAGACGACCCATTTATTTTGTGTCACTCATTGGAGATAGACAACAACGGTCGCATTACCAACTACAAATTGCGCCAAGCTGATCCAAAACGTCACACGGTGGAAGCCTTTCAGAGCATGAATTTCAAAGTGCTTGCATTTGGCGACTCATACAACGACGTTTCTATGCTAAAAAAAGCCGACGTAGGCATACTTTATTGCCCTCCACAAAATGTTATTGATGAATTTCCGGAGCTTCCCGTTGCTCGTAACTACGATGAATTGAAAGCTTTGATAGAACAACATATTTACGAAGACTAATGGCAGAAGCTTTTCCAAAAAAAATAACAACGTTTCTCAAAGAGCACCACGTAATAACGATTGCAACCTGCGAGGGCTCGCAACCATGGTGTTTCAATGCATTTTATGTTTTCGACGAAGAAACACAATCATTTATTTTCACCTCGCACAACGACACGCGCCATGTGCAAGAAGCGCTAAAAAACCAAACCGTTGCGGGCAGTGTCGTTCTTGAAACGAGCAACGTTGCCAAAGTTCAAGGTTTGCAATTTACCGGGAACATGCTTCTTTGCGAAGGAGAAATGGAAACGAGAGCGAACAAATTGTACATCAAGAAATTCCCATTTGCCACACTTACACCCAAAACATTATGGCGAATAGAAATTTCTTCGGCAAAAATGACCGACAACACTCTCGGATTTGGGAAAAAGCTTACGTGGGATAGATAACCTCTGCAGTTTTATTGGCAACGCACGGGAACACGTGTATTTTTCAGCAGAAATGGTGAGGTTTGACTAATCGACCTTATCTCACAAAATTTCTGATTGAAACGGCTATATAATCCAAATATTTTATACTTTTGTTTTCGATTACGCCTTTTTAGCTCAGTGGTAGAGCACTTCACTCGTAATGAAGGGGTCGCGAGTCCGACTCTCGCAAAAGGCTCTCAAAGAAAGCCTATCTCGCGTGATAGGTTTTCTTTCTTCAAAAAAGCATTATTATTTCAGCAAATCACAAAAAACATTTTAAAACTCCTAAAAAAACAAAAAAAATGAAAAAAGTAGCATTAATTTTAAGCATCGTAGCCCTTTGTTCTTTTTCTATTGGGGATGTATTCAACGACAGTACAATGGTTTGGATTTGTAGTTCATCAAACGTGTATCACCGATTGCCATCATGTAGCGAATTAAAGAAATGTGCTAAACCAACACGCATATCTCTTACTGCCGCAAAAGAAAAAGGAATGACTCCATGTAGCATTTGCGTTGACAAAAAAGAAAAACAAAACGCAAAAGCAACGGAATCTGTTAACAAATCAAAATCTACGAAAGTAGACAAAACAGCAAAGAATTCTAATACTGGAAAAGGCAAACAATCTACAAAAGCAAAAAAGGCTAAACCAGAAAAAAAGGAGACTAAACAAACAAAGGTTGACAAAACAACAGACATGGATGGAGAAACAGGAGCAACTGTTGAAGACCAAGATCAA
>DAIOSV010000014.1:0-33878 GCA_036752345.1 Bacteroidales bacterium
TTGATGCCGGCAATGGCAAGAAAACCAAATTCGGTAGCGTGACATTGATTCGATAAAATTTCTCATAAACACAAAAGGAAAGCGAGATAAAATAATTTTATCCGCTTTCCTTTTGTGTTCCGCAATATCTAGTTTATAAAAAATATACAATATATAGTGTATTTTTTACACTATGATTGTATATTTGTAAATTAATAAATAACGTAAATATGAAGCTAAAGTCCTTATACGTTGTATTTTTCATGCTCCTTACGTCCTCTCTTTTTTCACAAAACTGGAATTTGGTGTGGCGTGAAGATTTTGGTATTGCGGAAGATACCATTATGAAAAATTTCCCTGACCCCACAATGTCAGTGGCAGAACATATTTTCTTTGCTGATGCAATTACTAAATACACCGGTACTGGAACTCCATATCTTTTTGATGATGGAGCCGGGAATCAGTGTCGTCAGGTTATAGATGGCACGTATGCTATTACCAATAGCGTAAAATGGGCATATACTCGTCCGGCTTCATGTCACAATACTTCCGACATTCTGATACCTGGTCGCGACCACACTGG
This sequence comes from Bacteroidales bacterium, assembly GCA_036752345.1. Classification (GTDB taxonomy): domain Bacteria; phylum Bacteroidota; class Bacteroidia; order Bacteroidales; family UBA1715; genus UBA1715. Next base: position 563 of record DAIOSV010000014.1, read on the forward strand.
CAATGATAAAGGAGCTATGCTGCTCGTAAATTCCGGTGCTGGTATTGATCGAGAGGTGTATTCGCAGGATATTAATTTTCAACTTTGTAACAGTAGGAAATATCGTTTTGGATTGTACGCTTCGAGTGTTACACACTATGGAACAGCTGCCGAGGTAGGAGCTTCGCTCACACTGCAAGTAGTAAATAAAACAACGGGAGTTGTAGTTGGTTCTGTCGAAACCGGCGATATTCCTCTTTGGGATCGTCCGAGCAATGACCCGTTTCAGTCACACGTATGGTCATATTATTATATAGATTTTACCGCAAACAGCAGCAATACATATTCGTTGAAGGTTATTAACCACAAACCTTCGGGAAGTGGAAATGACTTTGTTATTGATGATATTTCGTTGTTTCGCGATGACCAATATGACATTCCAACACAGACAATTTCTACCAGTACTATTTCGTCGGAAAGTGTTTCAGTAGCTGGCTTGTGCGTATATGATGCCGTTTTCTCAATTCCTTCCGAAACCGTTACTGCGTGGGCAAATGTGTACAACTACACGTATTATGTTTGGCAAAAATCTTCAGACGATGGTTTAACTTGGACAAACATGACAGAATACAGCGGCATAAATAAGAATACCATTACCATGAAAAATATGGACGTAAATAGTACCGATGTCTATCGTGTGGTAATTAGTGGTGGGTATACGGCAGCCGATGCCAAAACTCAGGCCGAATATGTTGCTGCCAATGGTGGCCCGCAAGATGGTTGTTCGTATTTTTCAATATCAAACATCTTGGCCGGTGTTTCACCTGAAATTGATTGTTCGTACAAAGATGGTTTGAAAGCAATTTGGCAACAAGATTTTGGTGTTGCTGGGGTAGGACAAATGAATGGGTGCACTGATGTTAAAACTTTAAATTTATTTAAAGAAAAAATATCATCAACCGAAGGTGGACATAGTTTTGGAAGCAATGCGAGTAGTTATCCAGAATATGCTTTGGTTTCAGATCCATCTACTGCATTTGAATACTGCGACTATCATAGTTGGGAGTCATCGCCATGGTATTGTGGACAAAAAAGTAATATGCCTGTAATGCATGATGCGTCGGGCAATGCGAGTGGAGCATTTTTGTATATGGTATATCAAAATCAGAGTGGAAAAGTGTTGTATGAGAAAACCATAAACGGTCCATTTTGCAATTGCAAAAGTTATCAATTTTCATTTGCCATATACACGCCAGGGGATTGGTCAACGGTAAAATTATTGGTTGAAATTCTCGACGCAGGAGGAAATACATTGGCTTCGCAACAAGTTACAAAAACCCAAAACACAACATGGGATTATGTAGCCATACCATTCTCTGTTGCGCAAAATTATAGTGGTGCCGTTACTATTCGAATCAAAGCAAACAGTTCCGATTGGATTCGTTATGGAATTGACAATATGAAAGTGTGTATTTGTTCAGAGAAAGTTCCGGTAGGAACAATTATGATAGACAACACCAGTGGTCAAGTATATAAAGGTGGTTTTCAGTGTGGTACAGAAGTTCATTATGTTAATATTGACAATGTGTCGCAATGGTCAGCCGCATATCCTAGTTTCGGGAAAGCATGGCAAAAATCACTCGATGGAGGAGTTACCTGGTCGTACGTGTCGTCAGCGGCATTTGTTACCTACAATAGTGCAGATATTGGTTTTGTGCAGTATCGTGCGGTATTTGCCGAAACGCAATCTCTTGCCGATGCTGTGGCCAAAGGCACAAATACTGATGGTTGCTCAATGTATGGATTTTCTAACACGGTTGGATTTAATTGCACCGTGCCAACATGTAATAAGCCGGTGAAACCGACAATTACCAGCACCGATGCCGATAATATTCTTTGTAAAGGAGCAACAGCTACGCTCACTCCTGCCTCTCAAACCAGCGCGACGCTCTTTTCTTACACATGGTACAAAGGTTCTATTGCCGATGCAAACATAATAGCAGGTCCTACGGTGGGAGCTACATTAGCACAAACAGTGAGCGAAACGGGAACGTACATTGTGGTGGCTGCCGATAAAGACGCTGCTGCTTCTTGTAACGATTCTTCAAAAGTAACTATTACGGTGAAGGATTTACCTACGGTTGTTTCTGTGACCGGCGGTAGTGACTATTGCAATGGAAAGACAGTAACTGCGCCAACATTCACATTCTCCGGAACGGCTCCGTTTTCCTTCTCATATAGTGATACGAAAAATTCATACACCAACAAAACAGCAACTACTACAACATATTCGCCATCGGCACCTAGTGCTGTGGGAGAATATACCTACACTATTTCCGCATTGGCTGATGCATATTGTACCGCCACAGCTTTGACGGGTTCTACAACAATAAAAATTAAAGAACAACCATCGGTAACCGCTTCAAATAACGGTTCTGTTTGTGCAGGAAGTTCCGTCACATTAACGGCAACGTGTGCAACGCCAAGCGTGACCTATTTATGGTCGGGACCGAATAGTTACAGTTCATCGTTGGCGTCTCCAACAATAACTTCAACAACCACTGCAATGTCCGGTGACTACACCGTGAAGGTTTCACTTAATGGTTGTGAGGACACCGATGCTACTACTGTTACCATTAACGCAATTCCAACAATAACTCAACTTACGGTTGACGATGCAACTATTTGCCCAAATGAAACCGCTACCGTTACTGCTACCGTAAGCGACAGTGGAGATGGCCATTTCACGTGGACCAACGCAACGGGTTCCGGCAAAACCGCCACAGTGAGTGGTACCGTTACCGCTCAAGAAACTCGTACCGTAACTCTCGCATATACAAGTGCAGCAAATTGTCCCGCAGCAAATAAAACAGCGACAGTTACACTCAATCCAAAACCAGCAATTCCGGGAGTACAAAATCTTTCATTCTGTATAGGCGATGCATCGCAAACGTTGACAGCAACGCCAGCAAGCGGAGCAACGTTGTTATGGTACGGAACTTATGCAACGGGCGGATCATCAAGTACAACAGCTCCAAGCACAAATACGTCTGCCGAGTCAACAACTACCTACTATGTGAGTCAAGAATTAAATGGTTGCGAAAGTGACCGCGCAGGTCTTACTGTTACCGTAAATGCGAATCTTGATCCCACAATTACTATTGACGATGCAACTTTGTGTATAACTGATGCAACAAAAATAAGTTTGCCGCAAGCTGCGTCATACACGTCTATTGTATGGTCGGGAACGGCACTTTCGTTCCTTAACAATCCTTCACTGGCGGCACCTACATTTACAGCCGCAAGTGTGACAAACAAAACTGATTACACCATTACCGTTGCTGTTGAAGATGCCAAAGGTTGTAAAGGAACAAAATCGGGAACAATTTCAGTATATCCAACACCTATGGCAAGTTTAATTCCTGATAAAACCACATTGTGTAAAGGAACAACAACTGCCGTAACTGCTAATGTCAGCGAAACAGGAGGAACTGGCGCATGGACAGGTGCAACAGAAGATACCGAAACTACCGCCACCTTTACCGCAAGTACAGAAGGAGCTCAAGCTATAACGTATGTCTATACAAGTCAATATGGTTGCAAAAGTGCAGTGGCGAATACTTCGATTACAGTGAATCCTATTCCTGCAGCACCTACCACAAAAACTTTCTCAAAATGTTTGAATGATGCAACAGAATCATTAGACAATTATGTAACCGCAGCAAGCGGAGCAACACTTTTGTGGTATTCGACATCAATCGGAGGAACAGGAAACGCAACGGCTCCAACACCATCTACGGCAAATGCAGTTACCGGCGATAAATATTACGTGTCGCAAGTGGTGACTGCTTGTGAAAGTGCTACTCGTGGCGAAGTTACGGTTATCGTTATGGATAAATTATATCCTACAATTTCGGTAACAGAAACCAGTGGAACAACCGCCAACGATGGCGCTGTCTGTCACGGAACGGCAGCAAGTCTTTCATTGGGCGATACCTATACTTCGCAAACATGGTCGTGCGACGATAATTCATATTTGAGCGCTGTAGATATTGCAAATCCTACATTCAAATCTACAGTGCCGGTTGGAAACTATACCGTTTCTGTATCGGTTACTAATGCCGCAGGTTGTAAAGGGCAAGCAACTAAAGCAATTACGGTAAATGCCGTTCCAACAGCAACGTTGTCGGCGTTAACTAATGAATGTAAATCGGTAAGCACTGCGCAAACGTTGACTGCCACAATTACACCAACTGGATTGTCAGGTACGGGAACGTGGACTGGCGATGTAACAAAAGCCTCTGAAACTACGGCGACCTTTACACCAAGTCTTGCAACAGCGACTACGCATCCTATTTCTTATAGTTTTAAATCCGATGCAGGTTGCGCAATGGCAACAGCAGCAACTACGAGTGTCGAAGTTTTTGCTATGCCAAATATTTCAATTACCCCGAGTGTAACTGGTTTGTGTGAATCGGGCGGAAGTGTAAGTGCGGTTACAATGAAAATGACCGGTACTTATAATACAACCGGTACAAAAACGCAAACCTACAATTACACAAGTGCCACATTGACCGGCGTAAATGCCACAACGGGCGCATTTAATTCGACAGGTCAAACAGCTGCCACACACACCATTTCACTGGCATATACTGACGCAAACGGTTGTGCGGGAAGTGCTTCTACGCAAGTTACCATACACGCTCGCCCGGTTGCCGACATTAGTGCAAATGCAACCGCTTTATGCGATTATGCTTCGCCAATTTCTTTGACTGCGAAAATTAATGGAGCAACCTCTACTGAAGGTACATTTGCAGGAATGGGCGTGAGTGGCAAAACATTTACTCCAAGTTCCGACATTAAAGGACTAAACACCATAACATTCAATTATACTGATGGAAACGGCTGTAGTGCAGCCGAAGTTAACCATACTATCACAGTCAATCATACTGATGCGCCCGATGTGCAGTCGGCTAGTGCATCAAATCTTGATGTCACAAATCAGTCGGAAGTGCCAAATTTGAGTGCAACAGGTACCGACATTCAGTGGTACTTAGCTGCCGACACTACCACAACCGTTGTGGCAAGTACAGCCGACTATCAATTGACGTTTGTTGACGCAAATACTGATGGCAAAATGGATGTAGGAACGTATTCTGCCTATGCTACGCAAACGCTAAACGGCTGCCAGAGTATTCCTGCCGAAGGAACGCTTACCATAACCGACTGTAAGGCAAAAGCGCCAACGGCACAAACATACCATGCGTGCGTTGCCGGTGCTTCCGATTTGGAAATAATGGCAACTTCAAATCAAACGAGTGCCGACAATTTCTGTTGGTTTATCGATAAAACATCAGTTCCTTCGGGTACTGTCGCAAGTCTAACAGAGGCTCAAGCCGCTGCCGACGCATCAGGTGCAACATACACGGTTACGAAGGATCAATTTTCAGCAAGTAAAACAATTACCGTCTATGTGGCTGAGTATTATGAAGCAGACCATTGTTTCAGTGCGGCAACGCCGGTGAACGTTTTGGTTCATGTATTACCAAATCCAAAAATCACAAATCCCGGAGTTATTTGTAGCACTACGAATGAAATTACTGTGGCGTATGCACCAACTACTGGCGGAAGCGTTACCTCTACATTAAGTGGCACCGGTTTGACGGGCAACGTGTGGACAACGCAATATAACGCATCAGCTACGGGCACCACGCAAACCACTATTCAATTGGCTACGCAAGAAGTTTGGGGAAGCGGCACTGGTGCTGCAACGTGTGAAAACACCACAAGTGAAATTTTTGAAGTAACAAATGTTCTTGCTCCAACCGGCACTGGAATCGGCACACCGCAAGTATGGAGTGTGAGCAAAATAGCATCTCTTCCGGCTATGACAATTTCGTATGCCGACGGTTTGAGTGCAACACTGAGCGTAAAAAATGAGGGAGGAACGGAAATTGGAACGTCGTCACCAATCACAATGTATAGCACTCACATTAGTGGAGAAGGTTCGTATGAATATACGGTTACGCAAACATTGAACGGCTGTAAAAGTGCTGTGGCAACGTCAACATGGAATATTGTAGAATGCCCAACACCAGAGCCTTCTGTTTCTCCGATATCTATTTGTGCAGGCGATGCATTGCCAACAATTATGGCAATAGGAACAGGAACGACATTTGAATGGATTGATAGTGTGAATGCAAGTATTGGCTCTACTGCTGCGTTAAACGTGGCAACTATTGGCGGATATACTTCAAAGGCTGGCACATACACCTTCCAAGTTCGTCAAGATGGTGATGATGGTGCAGGTGGAACGTGTTTCGGTCCGTACGCATCGGTTGCAATGACGGTTAATTCGTTACCCGAAATTGTCATTAATCCTTTAAGTGCGAATGATGTATTGTGCTATGCTGCCGGCAAAAAAGCAGTACAAGCAACGGTGAACGGCACAAGTACAAGTCTATTAACCGGTGGCACATGGGCCATGACCGACAAAACCTTGGGCACAGCAGTTGCGGGAATTTCTACCGACGGCATTGTAGACCCATCGGTGAATGGTAAAAATGATGGAACGTACACAGTATCATACACATATACTGACGGAAACGGTTGTGTAAATTCGCAAACAAAAGATTTTTCAGTAGAATATCCTGAAATACTCACAACAACGCCGTACAATGGCATTATTGCGCATCCGGTTGCAGTAGAAGTTACGGCAACGAACATAGAAACTGACGCAATAGTTTCTTGGTACAACACCGACAAGACAACGTTTGCAAGCAACGACAATCCATGGGAAACAGGCGATGACGGCACAGCTGTAATTGATAAAACATATTGGGTAAGTCAGACGGTGCGCGGTTGCGAAAGTGAAAAAGCAAGTCAATCAGTTATCGTTGTAAGTTGTCCGTGGGCTAAGCCAATGGTAACAAATGATGCGGCTTGTTCCGGAAAAGATTTGCAGTCAATGTCGGCAATTCCGCAAACGGGAATTACCGTAGAGGAATGGAAATGGTACGATGCTGATGGAAATTCTATCGTAAACAATTCGTCTTCATATACCCAAACTAATAATACAATGACTGGAACAACTTCCTATTTTGTAGCCTACACCGCTATAGAAACATCAAGTGGTATAGCGTGCGAAAGTCCGCGTGCAACGGTTACAACAACCATTCATGCGTTGCCAATAATTAAATTTACAGAAACCGCATCATCGGTTTGTTATACTTCTGATGCAGAAGAGATTGAAGTTTCCGTAGACTATGGCACAAACGGCGCAGGAGCGGGCACATGGTCTGTTTTGGAAGTGGCTGATGCTATAAGTAACGCCGGAATTTTCAATCCTAAGAAAAATGGTGCCGTAAGCGATACCTATACTATTAGATATTCGTATGTCGATGGCAAGTCGTGTCAAGATTCTGCTGATAGATCAATTTCGGTGATTTACCTTGCAGCACCAACTACCACCAACCATTTTTCAATGACTACTCAAAATACCGATGCCGTTGTTTCTGCTGAATTAAACGGTGGAACCACGATACGTTGGTACAATACAGTTACAGGAGGAACTCAGTTGGGTCAAGGAACTTCTTGGACAACGGGAGACAAAGGAAATGTGGTTGTCAATAAAGATTACTATGCAGCACAGGAAAAAGAAGGCTGCTACAGCGACCGAACCGCTGCAAACGTTTCTATTATTGCCTGTCCTGTTCCTAGTGTTGTAATTTCTGACGATGAAGCCTGTGTGTATGCCGGTGCGCCACAACTCACTGCAACTGCCGGTACATGGACTGCGACACGGCCTGCCGGTTCGGTGTTCCGTTTCTACGATGCCGCAACTGATGGCACGTTATTAAAAGAAACTGCCGACGGCACGTACACGCCATCACTATCAGTAGCAGGGCCATATTCATATTGGGTTTCTGAATATAATGGCAACATTGCTCCAATTGGTTGTGAAGGTCCGAGAAAGAAGGTTACGATTACGATGAAAGAAACCGCAAAACCATCAATTACGGCTGAGGGTGGACTAAACTCGGTTTGTTTGGGTACGACAAATCCAACATTTATTGCTAACGCTGCGGCTGGTGATGTGTATTGGTACGAAGAAAATCCGGGTGCAAGTGGAGAACCACAGGTAGCGAGCAGTGCTTCGGGATTAGAATTCATACCTGCAGCCGGTGAAGAAGGTCTTCATTCACTATGGGCTGTTCGCAATAATAACGGATGTTATAGCGCAAGTGTTGAATCTCAATATACCGTAAAGCCAAATCCTATAGCTCCGCAAACAACGAATAATGAAATTTGTTTTGAAAAACAGCCAAAAACAGTAACGGCAACAGGTGCTGCTAATGCAACAATAGTTTGGTACGCAGATGCAACGCAATTAACAGAATTGCAACGAGGTACCGAAACGTACCAACCAAAACAAACAATGGTGGGGACATATACATTCTATGTATTGCAAATTGTTGATGGTTGTGCAGGTCCAACTGCTGAAGCTCAATATAAAATAAAATCATTGCCGAGTGCACCACAAGTTTCTGGTCCTACAAAACTTTGCGAATACGATGCAGCTCCAACATTGAGTGCAACTGGAGAAAATATTGTGTGGTATGCGTCAGACAAAATTACGCAATTAGCTACAGGCAATTCGTTCCAAACTTCTGACATGACAGTGGGTAGCCATCCATATTATGCATCACAAACGGTCGATGGTTGTGAAGGTCCTTCGGCTCCTATCAGTTATACCGTTGGCGCAAAACCAACCAACCCAATCGTCAAAGGTGCAAGTATGTGTGCAGGTGATGTCGCAGTTCCGACTTTGGAATCAAGTCTTGCAATAGACAAATGGTACTCTGAAGAGAATGTGACTGAGACTTCCTATTTAGCTACAGGAAAAACATATGTACCAGCGCTGGAAACACTCACGGGAACAACAACGTATTATGTGCAACGCGAACAAAATGGATGTGTAAGTTCAGTTATTCCAGTGGTTATGAACGTTATAGCGCAACCTGATTTTTCAATTGGTAAAGATGTAACAATGTGCGTATATGAATCTGCACAAGCTGTTCAGGCGCAAGATTTTACACCTGAAATTACAGCGAATTCCTACATTGCGTGGACGATTACTTCCGGTGATATTTCAAAAGCATATATTGATAATGAACAACATACGTTGGACATGACTGAGGTTTCGAAAATACCTGGAACGTACACTATTTCAGCGAATTATAGATATCGTTATGACAATAAATATTGTAATAGTGAAACCAAAATAATTACGTATACGGTAAAAAAACGTCCTCGTACGCCAATCGTGTTCTCTACCGTGATTTGTAATGGTGAAAAAATAAAGAATTTGCAGGCTATGGGAACGCCAAACATGACGTGGATAAGTCTTTCAGGAACAACTCCTTCGGTTTCAACAGGGACAGTCTATCAATTTGACCAACAAGACTTAAATACCGGCACGTATCAGTTTGAAGTGTTTGATAATGAGATATATGATACGGAGCAAAATCTCGGTTGCGAAAGTCTTCACGACACGGTTTCTATGGAAGTTGCTCCTGCTGCAAAAACAAACATTTTCGGTTCCGATTCAGTATGTATTGGAGCCACCGAATCATACTATACGCAGTATACACAAGGAAGTACGTATTTGTGGAATGTATCTGGTGGTCATTTGAATTATGCGAAGACTGATGCTACCTCAGTTCGATACGTAGATTGGACGAAATCAGGAGTGGATACATTGACCGTATTTGAACAAACGTGGGCTGGTTGCCAAGGGTACGATACCGTAATTGTGAAAATTGCTTCCAATCCGGTGGCAAAATTTACATGGCATATGCCGGGCTCATCAAATGTGATTGCGCTCCAAGATTCCACAATCCAAGACTCTTTGGTGTATACAAATGCCGAAGGACAACGAGTGAGCGAGGAAGTTTCATATACCATGTCATGGAATTATGGACATCAAGGTGAATCGGAAGATGCCGTTGATTTCGTGGTTCCGTACAAGAAACGTGGAAATACAATTACAGAAGGCGATTATGTATTTGGATATAATTGTCCTATTTTGGCAGTCGAAAATAGTTTTGGCTGCAAAGATTCGTATAGCGAATGTATTTATGTAAATATTACATCGTCGTTGTTTGTACCAAATGCATTTTCACCAACCAATCCGGCCGAGAGTGTACGAACATTCCATCCTGTGGGATACAATCTCGAAACATGTGAATTCTCAATTTATGACAAATGGGGGAATCTATTGTGGTATTCCAACAAGGTTGAGAACGGAACGTTTATGGGCAGTTGGGACGGACGCTACAATGGCGAAATGATGATGTCGGGTGTGTATATCTGGAAAATGGAGGCAACGTTCCTTGACGGTCAAGAATGGAAAGGATTTGATGATGGCAAGGGAAACAAGACGAAGTTTGGTAGCGTAACCTTAATACGATAGAGTTTAATCGGTGAATTCTCTCCGTACAAACATGGGCAGTGTTTGTACGGAAGTAAAATATTAGTATTTTAGTACCCAAATTAACTATCTAAACTATCTTATTATGAAACAATTAAAAATTTCTTTCCTCTCAATTTTGGGAATCTCAATGTTGATGGGTTGCGGAGGAAGCAAGGCCGACAAAGGCGACTATGAGTTCAAACTCGGAACAGGTATAAACCTAAGCCACTGGCTTTCGCAATCACCTGATTTCAAAACAAAACGTGCCACACAAATCAGTAAAAAAGACATTGACAGCATTGCTGCAATGGGTTTCGACCACATTCGTATTCCTATTGACGAAGTGCAGTTTTACGACGAAAGTGATGAATTGACACGCGACGATGAAGCTTTCCGTTTGCTTAAACAAGCCATTGATTGGACATTAGAAGACGGTATGAACGTGGTGGTAGATTTACACATTATTCGTTCGCACCACTTCAATAATGAGAATAGCATCGCAAATAATTTGTTTGAAAACGTTGATGCACAAAAACGCCATATTCGTATTTGGAAAGATTTACAAGCATTTTTGAAAGACTATCCAAACGACCGCGTTGCATATGAACTTTTGAATGAGGCAGTTGCTCCAACACCTGAAAATTTGAATGATCTTGAGGCAAAATTAATTGCTAGCATTCGTGAAGTTGAACCATATCGTTCAATTGTTGTAGGTTCCAACATGCAACAATCGGTGTACACGGTGAAATACTTAAAAGTCCCGGCAAACGATAAACACTTGATTATCAGTTTCCACTATTACAATCCAATTCTTCTTACGCACTATGGAGCACCTTGGACGAGAGCAAAAGATTTGGCTACATACAAACCAAAGCTTACCTATCCCGGATTGTTGCTACAAGACACGGCGTTCTATAAAAATCTTGATGAAAATATCGTAGAATATCTTCGTTCTCGCAACGAGGAATGGAACGTTGAACGTATTGAAAATGATATGATGGATGCCGTTCGCTTGTGCGATTCTCTTGGTTTACAAGCATATTGTGGCGAATATGGCGCATACCCTGTTTTTGTTGACCACGAAGTTATGTTGAAATGGTACAGAGACATTTCAAGCGTGTTCCGCAAACATCATATTGCAAACGCACATTGGTGCTACAAAGGCGATTTTCCAATTGTTGACGAAAATGGCAATCCAAACGAAATCGCAAAAATTATCTTGAATAAATAACACGAATTCAAAATATTGTAATCGGCAAATGGCTCAGGCTGTTTGCCGATTTTTGTTTTGTAAGGGAGAATTATTGCGAATAGTAAAAAATAATTACCTTTGATGCGTTACCCATATGGGTAAAATGATGTAAAAATTTTAACGTAAAAATATGTTACCAACAGTTAATCCTACTCAAACAAAAGCGTGGAAAGAACTTGAAAAATATTTCGCCACGTTCAAAGGTACTCAAATGAAATCGCTGTTTGCTGCTGATTCAAAACGTGCCGAAAAATATTCGTTACAATTCGAAGATATTTTTGTTGATTTCTCAAAAAATATCGTTGATGAAAAAGTAATGAGCCTTTTGTTCCAATTAGCAGAAGAGTGTGGCTTGAAACAAGCAATTGAGGCTGAATTTACCGGAGACAAAATCAACCAAACTGAAGATCGTTCAGTGCTTCACATTGCACTTCGCAATCGTAGCAATTCACCTATTCTATCAGACGGAAAAGATGTAATGCCGGGTGTAAATAAAGTGCTTGCGCAAATGAAAGAATTTTCAAATGAAATCATTTCAGGAACTTGGAAAGGTTATACTGGTAAAGCAATCACTGATGTTGTAAACATTGGTATTGGCGGTTCTGACCTTGGACCACTTATGGTTACTGAAGCGCTTAAATCGTACAAAAAACAAAATATCACCAGCCACTTCGTTTCTAACATTGACGGAACACACATGGCTGAAACTTTGAAGAAAGTAAATCCTGAAACAACCATTTTCATCGTTGCTTCTAAAACATTTACTACGCTTGAAACAATGACAAATGCCATTACGGCAAAACAATGGTTCTTGAATGTTGCAAAAGACGAAAGCGCTGTAGCAAAACATTTTGTGGCTTTGAGTACGAATGCAAAAGCAGTTTCTGAATTCGGTATCGATACCAAAAACATGTTCGAATTCTGGGATTGGGTAGGCGGTCGTTATTCTTTGTGGTCTGCTATTGGTTTGTCAATATGCTGCTCAATCGGATACGAAAATTTCGAAAAATTGCTTGAAGGAGCAAACGAAATGGACAACCACTTCCGTAACACGAAATTCGAAGAAAATATCCCGGTAATTCTTTCTCTTATAGGAATTTGGTACAACAATTTCTATGGCGCAGAAACTGAAGCAATTTTACCGTACGACCAATATATGCACCGTTTTTCTGCATATTTCCAACAAGGAAACATGGAAAGTAACGGTAAATACGTTGACCGCAACGGAAACGTAGTTGATTACCAAACAGGACCAATTATCTGGGGAGAACCAGGAACAAACGGACAACATGCGTTCTATCAATTGATTCACCAAGGTACAAAAATGATTCCTTGCGATTTCATGGCTCCTGCTATTTCACAAAACCCTGTAGGCGACCACCATCCAAAGTTGTTGGCAAACTTCTTTGCTCAACCAGAAGCACTTATGATGGGAAAAACTGCAGATCAAGTTTCTAAAGAACTTAAAGCACAAGGCAAATCTGACGAACAAATCAAAACATTGTTGCCATTCATGGTTTTCACTGGCAACAAACCTACAAACTCTATTTTGTTCAAGAAATTAACTCCGAAAGTATTGGGTTCTCTTATCGCAATGTACGAACACAAAATTTTTGCTCAAGGCGTTATTTGGAACATTTTCAGTTTTGACCAATGGGGTGTTCAACTAGGAAAACAATTGGCAAATGTGATTTTACCTGAATTGAAAAGCGATGACAAAGTTTCAACTCACGATTCATCAACAAATGCTTTGATTAACAAATACAAAGAAATGAGATAGAAAGCTCAATTTCTCAAGCAAAAGGGTGTAGCTTCGGTTGCGCCCTTTTTTTGTTTTGTAGCCGGAACGGCAAAACATTCGGCTAAAAAGACTACTTTTGCATACATTTTAGAACGAAATATGATTATAGTACTTGCAATCTTGCTTGTGATTTTGTTTGCTCCTGAGGCATACATGTATTTTAGTTTCATTGCGCAAACATCGTGGGGAATTAAACTATTGTACTATGTGCCAATATTGCTTGTTGGTTTAACCATTGTTCTCATTTTAAATGAAGACAATCAGACCATAAAATTCCGTCATTTGGGTATTGCTGTTACAATATTGATTTGTATGCAGTTGCCGAAATTACTACTTACCGTGTGTTCGTTGTTGGGAAGATTATTCACACTATTTGGTTTTTCTATTGTGCCATTCAATATCGCCGGTTTGGTATTAGGTGGTGCGCTCATCGGTTTTTTGATATATGGCATTTGGAATGTTTTTTCTTTTCAAGTAAACAAGGTCGATTTTGTTTCACCGAAAGTCCCCGATGCGTTTAATGGCTACAAAATTGTGCATCTTTCCGATATTCATATTGGTTCGTGGAATCGTAATGGTAAAAAGTTGGAGGAGGCTGTTCGTCTTATAAACGACCAACACGCTGATGCGATATTTTTTACCGGAGATTTAGTAAATAATCTCTCCGAAGAATTAGAGCCGTTTAAGTCAATTCTGGGTAAACTACAGGCTCCAGATGGTATTTATTCCGTGTTGGGAAACCATGATTATGCGAGTTACGTGCACTATGACTCTGCAAAAGCTGTCCGAGAACTGATTGCAACCGAACGTGCAATGGGCTGGCATTTATTGTTGAACGAGCATACAACAATATCGCGCAATGGTGATAGTATAGCTGTTATTGGTGTTGAAAATCAAGGGAAATATCCATTCCCGCATTTAGGTGATTTGCCAAAAGCAAGTGCCGGTACGGAATCAATGTTTCGCATTTTGCTTTCGCACGATCCTACGCATTGGACAGAGGAAGTATTGCCACGAACAGATATTCCGCTCACACTTTCAGGACATACCCATGCTTCACAAATTGACTTCCCGTGGTTTTCGCCATCAAAGTCGTTATATCCCGAAAATAGAGGCTTATATGTGCAAGGCAATCAATCGCTCTATGTAAATGTTGGTTTGGGATACACCTTTTTTCCGATTCGTATAGGCAATGCGAAACCCGAAATTACTGTGATAACGTTGAAGAAAGGCAATTAGCCTTTATCTGTATGCCATCAGTCAACAGCCTGTTGCAAATAGCCTAAAAAAATCTATCTTTGCCCGCGATAAAAACAGCAGTGTATGTGGGTTACCGTCATCATCTTTTCGGCCATTTTTCTAGGTTTTTACGATGTATTTAAAAAAGCATCGTTGCGAGGTAATGTGGTGATGCTTGTAATGCTAATCTCTTCTGCTACATCGCTTTGCATACTCCTTCCGTTTATTTTAATTTCACATTTTCAGCCAGAGTTATTGCAAGACTCCATGTTTTTTATTCCGTTTTCGGGAGGCAAAACACAGTGGCTGATTTTTCTCAAAAGCATATTGGTGCTTGCTTCGTGGATATTTTCATTTTACGCCATGAAATATCTGCCAATTTCCATTGTGTCGCCAATACGCTCGTCTGCACCACTGTGGACGCTTTTAGGTGCCGTACTTTTACTTCACGAATCGCTCAACGGCTACCAATGGACGGGAATTTTGCTCATAATAGCGTGTCTATTTGCATATTCGGTAATTGGGAAAAAGGAAGGCATACGTTTCACACACGATATTTGGATTCTCTTCATTTTTGTGGGAACAATCTTGGGCTCAATTAGTTCCTTGTTCGACAAATATTTAATAGATACGTTGAAAATTTCGCGCATGGAAATACAGGCTTGGTTTTCGGTGTATCAGTTCCTGCTCATGATTCCGTGCGTAATGCTCATTTGGTTTCCGCACCGCAAAACAAGTGACAAATTTCAATGGCGTTGGACAATACCAATGATAGGCATTTTCTTAGTGTTTGCCGACTTCTTCTATTATTATGCACTAAGTATGCCGGGAGCTTTGATTGCCGTAATTTCTCCAATACGTCGAAGTAATGTTCTTATTTCTTTCCTTGGTGGCGCACTTATTTTCAAGGAGAAAAACATTGCCGTAAAAGGCATCGCACTTATTGGTGTGATACTTGGCGTGTATATTTTGTATTTGGGAAGATAAAAGGCCTTATTTTTTAGGACTTTTTCTTGTAACCTTATGTTTTACCTTGAGAACAGCAAAATTCAATTCAAATTCACTCTCGGTTTTAATCGTATTAAGGTCTTCTCCCAATAAATCAGAGATAATTTCCCCACCTTTTTCTAACAAAGATTGTTGTCCCGCTTTGTCTTGTTGCTCAGAAAGTTCGTGAATGGTTCGTGAGAGATCCCGAAGTTTAGCAAAAGTTTCTATAATGGAGAGTGTTGTTTGCGTAGCACGTGGGCTCTTGAGTATAGTTGCTAGCATATAGACTGCTTTTTCAGAGAAAGCCTTGGGGGCAACAGAAGAATGTTTTATGTTTTTGAACCGGTCGAAATTTTCGACCAGTTCCTTTTTCTCGGATTCAGATAATTCTGTGATATATCCTTGAGGAAATTTGTCGGGATTGTTTTTAACGGCTTCATTAATGCGTTTTGTTTCAACGTCGTATAGTTCTGCAATGTCTTTGTCTAACAAAAACATTTGACCATGTAATTTTATTACACGATTTTCCACTTCCTTAATGGAAAAATTTAGAGATTTATTGTTCATGATATGGTTGTTTGCTGAGCAAAATTACAATTTTCTTGATATAGAATTGTAACATGAAGCAAAAAATGTAGATATTAAACACCTACAAAACCATCAAAAGTTTATTAAATTGCTTTTTGAATGCTTTCCCACAAGCGTTCTGCAGTCTTGTCCCACGAAAATTTTTGGATTTGGAGTTTTTCTTTTTCGAGCAAAGATGTTTGTAACTCTTTGTCGGTGGCAAGTTTTGTCATGGCGTCTGCTATGGATTGTGGTTCTTCAGGATTACAGAGCAGAGCCGCATCGCCGGCAACTTCGGGCATCGAAGTACAGTTTGACGTAATTACCGGAATATTGCATGCAAACGCTTCTAAAATTGGAATTCCAAATCCTTCAAATAGAGGAACATACGTCATGGCAAGTGCAGAACCTACTATGTAATTCATTTCTTTGTCCGAAACACGGCCAGTGAAAATGATGTCGTTGTGAAATTCGTTGCTATCGTATGCCAATTGTATTCCTTTTGACAAAAACATAGCCTCGCCAACAATAATAAGTTTTGTGTTGAGGTGCGTTTTCTTTTTGTAAAGGGCAAATGCGGCAAACAAGTTCTCTATGTTTTTGCGAGGATGAAGTGTGCCCACAAACACGAAAAATTCTTCGCCATTGGCATATTTTTGTTGTACCAATTGTTGCTCATAATCCATGAGAGGAGAAAACGAACTGCTCACGCCATTGTACACCACATCAATGCGTTCGATAGGAACATTATAGAGCGTGTGAATGTCTTGTTTTGAGTATTCCGAAACCGTGGCAATTCTCGTTGCTTTTTGGGCATATTTGGGAAAATATCTACGATAATACCAACGAACCAATCGAGGTAAATGTTCGGGGAAATGTTCAAAATTCAAATCATGAATTACATCTACTTCGGGGATGTTCGGATTGAGCAACGCATATCCATCGGTAGAGACAAACACATCCGCTTGAATTGATTTGAGAACGCGAGGGAGCAGGTAGTGAAACCAAATCATCCACAAAAACGGGTGTCGCGCTTGCACCGGAATAACCACTGGTTTTACATTGTCGGCAAAAATGAATTCATTGTCATAGTGGCGATCAAAGAGAAGATAAAACTCATGTTCGGGATGTTGGATACACATACGTTTCACCGTTTCGTAGGTAAAACGCGAAATGCCGTCAATTCTCCCTTTTATGAGTAACCGTGTATTTATTGCAATCTTCATAGTACAAATAAACAATTTTTTTGTGACTATCTAATCTTTTTTTCATCGCAATCTTTCCGGTTTATGTGCGAATGCTCAATAACAAAAGGGCATAAAAAAAGCAGAACTGTTCGCTCTGCTTTTTTTGTTGGGTGCCTGATGGGACTCGAACCCACGACATTCAGAACCACAATCTGACGCTCTAACCAACTGAACTACAAGCACCATAAATCGTGCGCAAAAGTACTATTTTTTTTCTTTTAGCAAAAGATTATTTCATTTTTTGTTTAGAAAGTAATTTGCCTTCTTTTGAATAGTACTCCCAAGTACCTGAAGGTCTGCCGGTTTCATAGTGCGCAATGTAGTCTATTTCGCCATTATCATACCATTGAGTGAATGTACCATCCAACAAACCATTTTTGTATGTTCCTTCAAACATTTTTTCTCCGTTGGGAAACCAAAATATATACGGACCATTTTTTATGCCATCGCGGTAGCTAATTTCTTCTTGTTTCTCTCCATTAAAGTAGTAGCGGAGCGATCTAATTGGATTGATGGTATCTTTATCAGAGAAATATTCTGCAAAAGCAGTTTTCCCATTTGGATGCGTAGATACGATATGTTCTTTTTCATTGGTACAAGCTGTGAAAAATACACTTATTAAAAGGCAGAACAGAATTTTTTTTCTCATCGTTAGATGTATTATTGTTTCGAGGACAAAAATAGATTTTTTTTGAATAAATTTAAAAAAACCTTTGTTATTCTATAAAGTTTTATACATTTGCAGTCCGAATTTAGAAGGAATAAAAGTTATTACGATGTACGCAATAGTAGAAATAGCAGGACAGCAATTCAAAGTTGCTAAGGACGATAAAATCTTTGTGAATCGTCTATCAAACAACGAGGGAGAATCAGTAGATTTCGAAAACGTTCTTTTAGTTGCAGATAAAGATGTAAAAGTAGGAACACCAACCGTGAAAGGTGCAAAAGTTTCTGCAAAAGTTTTGTCTCATCTTAAAGGAGATAAAGTTATCGTTTTCAAGAAAAGACGTAGAAAAGGATATAGAGTGAAAAACGGTTTTAGAGCTGCTTTAACTCAAATCCAAATTGAAAATATTGTTGCATAATTTAAAGAGATAAGACAATGGCACATAAAAAAGGTGTAGGTTCTTCAAAGAACGGACGCGATTCAGAAAGCAAGCGTCTTGGTGTTAAGAAATCAGGTGGACAAACAGTTGTTGCTGGTAACATTATAGTAAGACAACGTGGAACTGTTCGTGTAGCTGGTGAAAATGTTGGAATGGGACGTGACCATACCTTATTTGCATTAACTGACGGAACTGTGAAATTTCAAAGAAAACGTGACGACAAAATGTATGTTTCAGTTGTTCCTGAAGCATAGTTACAATAAACAATAGACTATTAAACTCCTGAATTATATTCCTTTATAGGGTATAAATTCAGGAGTTTTTTTATATTTGTGTAAATTAAATTTAAATAAAATGCTTACTATTCAGTTAATTCGGGAAAATCCTGAATTTGTTGTTAAAAGACTTGCAATCAAGAACTTCGACGCAAAAGATGCTATACAAAAGATAATCGCGCTTGATGAAAAACGTATTTCAATTCAGCAAGAGTTGAATGCAAAACAGGCAGAGATAAATGCATTATCAAAAGAAATAGGCACGTTGTTTCAACAAAAAAAGATGGATGAAGCAAATGCCGCAAAAGCAAAAACAGTAGAGTTGAAAGACGCCATCAAGAGTTTGGATCAAGACATGGCAGATACTGCTGCTGCTCTACAAAAAGAAGTGGTGCTATTACCTAACTTGCCTGCCGAAATAGTTCCCGTAGGAAAGACTGCTGAGGACAATGTGGTAGTAAAAATGGGAGGAACCATTCCTGAAGGAGACAATTTAGTTTGCCACTGGGATTTAGCTGAAAAATACAATCTTATTGATTTTGAATTAGGAAACAAATTGACTGGTGCCGGTTTTCCAGTATATGTAGGCACAGGAGCAAAATTACAACGTGCGTTGATTTCATTTTTCTTGGATCGTGCTATTGCAGCGGGTTATAAGGAATTTCAACCACCAATTATGGTAAACGAAGCATCTGGATTTGGAACAGGACAGTTGCCAGACAAAGAAGGCCAAATGTACTATGTGGGCGTGGATAATTTATATTTGATTCCTACCGCAGAAGTGCCTGTGACAAACATTTTCAGAGACACTATCGTAAAAGAAAGTGATTTCCCAATAAAATGTACCGCTTATACACCTTGTTTCCGCCGTGAAGCAGGTTCATACGGAAAAGATGTAAGAGGTTTGAACCGTTTGCATCAATTTGACAAAGTGGAAATCGTTCGAATAGATCACCCAAGTCGTTCATACCAAGCTCTTGACGAAATGGTAGCCCATGTGGAATCATTGGTTCAAGCATTGGGTTTGCCGTACCGAATCATTCGTTTGTGTGGTGGTGATATGAGTTTCACGTCTGCTTTAACATACGATTTCGAAGTATATTCTGCAGCACAAAAGCGATGGTTGGAAGTTAGTTCAGTTTCAAATTTTGAAACATTCCAATCAAATCGATTGAAATTACGTTACAAAGACGAGAATACAAAAAAAATGGTGTTGGCACACACATTAAACGGAAGTGCGCTTGCATTGCCACGTATAGTGGCTTCAATTCTTGAGGATTATCAAACTCCGGAAGGCATAAAAGTTCCCGAAGTTTTGGTTCCTTATATGGGAGGATTGACATTAATTAAATAGGATTTCTTATATTTGTTCTTCCTTACAAATTGTAGATTATGAAAAAAACAAACGATGGATTAAATTCCAATTTGACGCCAGGGCTAGATGACTCAATGTTTTCTCCTACTGGAGACGATGCGTTGTTGATTGAAGGGGACGATAATTCTTCCAAAGAATCTACAGAAAATCAAGTAGAAGAGACTTCTGATAATCACGAGGTTACAGAAAATCAGGCAGAAGAATCTCCTGAAATTCAGGAAATTACAGAACCGGTAGTGGCAGCAGCTACCGAAGAAGTAAAGGAAGAAACAGAGGTACAATCGGTTGAAGAAGAACAACCAAAAGAATCCAAGAAATCTAAAAAAGCACAGGAAAAGGCAAAAAGCAAGACAGGGAAAAAAGGAAGTGCTTTGCCTGTCTTTATAGTGTTGCTGTTTGCTGTATGTGGCGGTGTTTGGTATTATTTCTCAAGACCAAAACCAAAACCACAAACTGTAGTGCAACAACCAAAAGAGGCACCGGTTGTAGTAGAAAAACCACAAGTAAAGAATATTCCACCGGAGCCAATGGTTATAGACACCGTTCCACCAGCAGGTCCAGTTGCTCCTCCAGCTCGAATAGCAACAAAACTGAAAGTTCCAAGAGGTTGGGTCATAGGATATCGTGCTACGCCTGATGAGGCTGTCGCAATTAGTACGGTTGCACAACTAACTCGCGTAGATAGTCTCCCTTGCAGCTATTATTGGATAGGCGATGTGCGTGAAGGAGAAAAATTATTTAAAGTGTATGTGGGACCGTATAGTACAAAATCAGAAGCAGAAGCAGTATTGCCTTCAATCCAAGTGAAACGTGCTGATGCGTATGTATATACGGAAGACAATAACGGAGTAAAATAGAATTGTGAAAATGAATGTATTGTTATTAGGTTCAGGCGGAAGAGAGCATGCGTTGGCATGGAATATTGCCAAAAGTCCGTTGTTGGACAAATTGTATATAGCACCCGGAAATGCTGGAACAGCATCTATTGGTATTAATTTGCCAATTTCAGTTACAGCGTTCCCTCAAATAAAAGAAGCCGTAAAAAAATATGCTATTTCAATGGTAATAGTTGGTCCTGAAGATCCTTTGGTACAAGGAATTCATGACTTTTTTTTGGCTGATGCCGAATTGAAACAGATTCCCGTTATAGGTCCGCAAAAATATGCTGCGACACTAGAAGGAAGCAAAGAATTTGCTAAAAGTTTTATGGTGCGTCACAACATACCAACAGCTGACTATTTCACCGTAACGGCAGAAAATCTTGCTGACGGTTTTGCATTTTTGGAAAAGCAAACAGCTCCATATGTTCTTAAAGCAGATGGACTTGCTGGCGGCAAAGGGGTGCTCATTTTGAATGATTTGTCTGAGGCTAAAACCGAATTACAAAACATGTTGAATGGCAAATTTGGCACAGCAAGTAAGACCGTTGTTCTTGAAGAATGTTTGAAAGGTATAGAAATGTCAGTATTTGTTTTAACTGACGGCGAAAACTATCTTTTGCTTCCTGAAGCAAAAGATTACAAACGTATAGGCGAACACGATTCAGGTTTGAATACGGGAGGTATGGGAGCAGTTTCTCCGGTACCATTTGCTGACAAAGCCTTGATGGCTCGTGTGGAAAATGAAATTATAAAACCAACCGTTCAAGGGTTGAAAGAAGACGGAATCCCATATTGCGGATTTATATTCTTTGGCTTAATGAATGACAATGGGACACCAAAAGTAATTGAATACAATGTACGTATGGGAGATCCTGAAACAGAAGTTGTTGTTCCTCGTATAAAATCAGATTTGTTGCAACTATTTGTTGCCGCAGCAAATAAGACATTAGGACAAGAAAAAATCGAAATAAATCCATTCTTTGCTACAACCGTTATGGCCGTTTCTGGTGGCTATCCTGAGGCGTATGAGAAAGGAAAAACAATAACATTCAATGGGGAAATAACAGATAGCATTGTATTTCATGCCGGCACAACATTGGTTGACGGAGAAGTAAAAACTTCGGGAGGACGAGTGCTTACAGTTACTTCATTGGGCGTTAATAAAAATGCAGCATTGCAAATTTCATATAAAAACATTGCTAAAATTCATTTCGATAAAATGTATTATCGTCATGATATTGGCTTAGACTTACAATAATCAATGTTCAAACTACTGCAGAGAAATTCATCAATTAATTTTGTGCTACTGCCAGTAGTAATACTGCTATTGTGGGGATCTAATTTATTAAATCCTCAATTCATTACGCATTATTACGATGCAAGTCCAATGATTTTATACAAACCGCTTCTTGCGATTCAGCATTGGAGTATGTTAGCAGGGCAAATAGTGTCTATTTTAATAATGGGGGCAAATATACTCTTGTTAGTTAAAATAAATTCATCAATACGATTGATAGAAAAACGATCGGTTTTTTATGTTTTTTTATTTATAGTATTCTCGGCTAGTTTGCAAGATTTCAAACAATTGAATCCTATGCAGCCGGCTCTCTTTTTCATCATTTTAGGGATAGTATCTCTCTATAAAATGTATAAAAACGAGCGAGAACTTCGTTCCATTTTCGAAGCCGGTGTTTGTTTTTCAATTGCTTCGTTGTTCTATGCGCAAGCTATTTATTTCATATTATTGGCGCCTATAGGGCTTTTTATTTTTGTCTCATTTTATTGGCGTCAATGGCTGTCTGCCTTTGCCGGTATTGTAATGCCGTTACTAATTGTATTTTTACTTGCATATTGTTTCGACGCATTGCCAGCACAAATAGAGGTGTGGAAAGAAAACTTAGTCGCTGCCCATAGTGATTTGCCTATCAATGCTTTCCCATTGCTCTTTACGCTTTATTTAGCGTTATTGTTTGTGATATCAGTATTATACGCCTATGCAGGTGGATTAAAGAAAGTATCAATAAAAAAATATTATTTGCTGTTATTGTTTTTTATACTAATAGTCCTCGCTATAACGTTCTTAATACCTTTTGTAAGTACAGATATATTATTTTTCGGAATACTTCCGGCAGCCATATTTATTTCTAACTATATGGTAAACGTGCGAAGTTCAGTGCTTGCCGAGATTTTATTTATAATTATTATAGTTTTTGTTGTGCTTGTGCAAATATTTCCTAATGTTTCCACTTGGCTTTAATAAAAAGATAATACATAAATAAAATTTATTAAATTTGTGTGATATACTTTTAACTGATAATTATGAAACACGCTACATTAATTTCTTTATTCGCTTTGCTATTGGGATTATTTGTGTCATGTTCGAACAAAGATGAACTGATACCCGTTGCAATAGAGGGAAAATGGGGATATATCAATAATAAGGGAGAATACGTAATTACACCTCGTTTCTATAGCGCAGAATATTTCCATGAAGATTTGGCATGTGTAAAAACTGTTGACGGAAATGTTGGGTACATAGATGCTCGTGCTAATTTTGTGGTAAAACCCGAATACAAGGACGGCTCAAATTTTAGAGAAGGTTTTGCAGTGGTTGTAAAAAACGGAGAACATCCTGTATGTATAAATAGTCAGGGTAAAGTTGTTTTCACTTTAAATACCGCCCGCAAACTATTTACCTTTAATCAAGGGTTAGCAGCGTTTCAAGATTCCTCAAAAAAATACGGATATGTTAATACACAAGGTAAAGTTGTGATAGCACCCAAATATGACGATGCTCTTGCTTTTAGCGAAGATTTAGCGCCAGTAAAAGTTGGTGGTAAATGGGGTTATATTGATAAAACGGGGAAAATGATAATATCAGTGCAATTTGCTTCTGCCAAAACATTTAGCGAAGGACTTGCTGCCGTATCTGATGGGTACAATTGGGGCTATATAGGTTCAAATGGACTTTTCGTTATTACCCCTCAATTTGAAGATGCAGGAACATTTTCAAACAAAAGAGCTATTGTGACGCTTTCTGCAAAAAAAGGATTCATCAACAATGATGGTAAATTTGAGATAAACCCTATCTATGACGGTTTATCAGATTTTCATAATGGGTTAGCATTAATGCAGCTACGAGGAACGTATGGCTTTCTTGACGCCAAAGGGAATATGGCAATTAATGCTCAATTTGCTGAGGCAACTGATTTTATAGGAGATGTTGCTGTTGTAAAAACATTTAATCAATATGGAAACAACTCATATGCCATTGCCAACGAATCAGGTACTTTAATAACATTCCCTAAATTGGACAAAGTGAAACATGGTGTGGATAAAAATTATGTTGAAGACAATTTTTATGACGCAACAGAGATCGTTGAGAAATTTGCAAAAAGAATATCGGGCAATTCGGTTGATGGTTTTTCAGTAGGTTCTACCTTGCAATCGGTGGCAAATAGTGTTATTTATGGCAACTACGTAAATGCCGTAGATACTTCGTGCGCAGTTGCTCTCAATAACCAAAAAATAACTGACGATGCTGCAATAACCAAAACTGCATTTTATTTCCCGAACTCTATTTATAGCCTTGATTCTGTAAGCAAAACCACGTTGGTGTACGACTTTGCACAACCGCTTATGATGTATGAATATACAATTGAATTGCGCAACGAGGCATCAAATAAAGGAAGCATTATTGCAAAATCATTGAGCCAAGGCATTGCAAGTAAGGTTTCTGCTCCTAAAGTTGTTCCTGGCGGTGACATGTATTATGCATTGCAGAGCAACAAAAAATTGAGTTATGTGATTTTCTATACTGACGAACAAATTCATTTGTTTGTTAGTTGTACAAAGAAAAATATTGAAAGTTTAATTAATAAACGTCAAAATGGTGAAGAGTAATTTTTTCTGGTTATTAATCGGACTATTTATAGCACAAGGTGTTTCTGCGCAATCCATAAAGGAAGCTTCAGTCAGACAAAGTAAGAACCCAACTGTAACTGCGCCTACGCAAATGATAGACGTAAAGGGCGTTTCTTTTACCATGGTGTTGGTAAATGGTGGGTCGTTTATGATGGGAGCAAATCAGGCTCAAGATGTCTTCGATAGAGACGAAAAACCAGCACACAAAGTGGTTTTAAAAGATTACTACATTGGGGCTTACGAAGTTACTCAACAGTTGTGGGAAGCCGTAATGGGAACCTCAATTTCGAAACAGCGCGACAAAGCGAACAAGGATTGGCCGTTACGCGGAGAAGGAGATTTTTACCCTATGTATTACGTAAGTTATAACGATATACAGGAATTCATTACTCGATTGAATGGATTAACCGGTAAAACCTTTGCTTTGCCAAGTGAAGCGCAATGGGAATATGCTGCAAAAGGCGGTGCAAAAGGTGCTAGCTATAAATTTTGTGGCGATAACAATTTGACTAACGTAGGTTGGTTTATTGATAATTCCGGGAAAACAACCCACCAAATCGGTCAAAAAGTAGGGAACGAATTAGGTTTGTACGATATGAGTGGTAACGTGTGGGAGTGGTGTAGCGATTTCTATTCAATTGATGCATATAAAGGAAAGATAAATGATCCTCAAGAAGATATGGTTTTGCGTGGAGGTAGTATTATGACAGACGAAAATAGTTGCCGTGTGTCTAATAGAGGACATCTAAACCCTTCATTACGAAATAGTTTCACCGGCTTTCGATTGGTATTAGAGCCTGAAAAATAAATATGAGAAAAGACTTGACTTTTCTCATATATTGCTTACATTTGCACAACGAAAAAATCTAATAACGATATATCGCGGGATAGAGCAGTTGGTAGCTCGTTAGGCTCATAACCTAAAGGTCGTCAGTTCGAGTCTGGCTCCCGCTACTAAGAAAAAGGAAAATCAAAAATGGTTTTCCTTTTTTGTTTTTAGGCACATTGCAACACCTTCCACGTTATAGTTTCACAATTCTTTTGATAGTCTTGCTTCCGGATGTATCTTCTACTACAATAGTGTAAACTCCTTTGTGGAGGTGAGAAATGTTCATCGGCGATTGGTTTGCTTTCATTACAATGATACCGCTGTTGTCTATAATGGTAATTGTCTTGACATCACTATCAGCGCAATATAAAACATCTCTGCACGGGTTTGGATACACAGTTGTACTATTGGGATTACAAAGCGGAATTTGCACGCTCATTCGTTCTTGAATTTTCAAGTTGTCAATTGCCCATCCCCAACCAAAGTTTGTTGCATCAGCTTGAAGTCTAAATCTCACAAAAACGGTATCACCGGCTCTGAAATATTTGTTTTCAAGCAAATTAAGTGTGTGCGATTTGTACAGTGTGGAATCGGCAATAGCATAGCTGTTTTTATTTTCGCCCTCTGTTTTTACAGAAGAGTAGTAGCGAGTTTCCCAATCTGAAAATAGTTGTGAATCCCAGCCTTTTTTGCCAAGTACGTACCACGTGTCGCTATAGAGAGCTTTTGATGCTTCCACAACTACGTAATCCCAGAATCCGAACGAACCAAATTCAATGCCTGCTTTGCCCGGTTCTACCAAAACAACTTCGTCAAATGTCATTGTGGCCGGGTTTGAGGCAATAATAATCGGTTTTTTGAGCGTTGCAATATATTGATTGTATTTGCCGTCAATGCCTGTGTTCTCATAATGATGAGAGGAATGGAGTGCTGCGTTTGAAAATCCGTTCTCTTCTTGTATAGAAAATTTGTCAAGGGTAAAGTAGTTGGCAATTGTGTCTGACTCAAAGTCGGTAATGAAATATGTGATAGGGTCCTGAGGTTCTTCAAACGCAAAAGAGTGGAATGCGTCACCAAAAAAGTTTGCGGTGTTGCCTGATTTATCAACGGCAAATATGTTGTAAGAAACTACGTCACCTTGTCGGTAGATGTAATTCACGCTGCTTAGCATAAGAGTTGCTTGGGCTTCATCGCTGGCAATCGCAAACGGCGCATACGTTGTGTCAATGATAGTTGTCCCGTTTGATGTTACAAAATACAGAGCATACGCAGAATCTATTTCAAAATTGTCTGATATGGTAGCGTGTACGTCAATATCTATCTTGTTCGTTGTGGTGCTTGTAATTGGAGTGTGCGTTATGCTTGGTTTTACCGTATCGTCTCCCACAAAAACAGAGTACAGAGGTGTTGGATACCTTTGAGGAACCATTATTGTGTCTCCTTGGGTAGTTACAACTCGTATGGCATAGGAAATTGTGTGGTCAAAGGCTAATGCCGGGATGTTTGCAGTCAAATCATTGTAGCCCGTATTTGCAATTGCAGAGGGTAGCAATTCTGAAAAATGATTGCCCGAATCAAAAGAGTAGAGTACCATTTGTTTATCGGCTGAAAAAAGGGTGTCTTTGATTCGATAGGTAATAGGCATATCGGCAAAAACGTCTGTGGAGTTTTTTAAGCCGTCGATGCTGATGAAGTAGTCTGTCCAACCAATATCGGCAAGCATTGCAATGGTTGCAATATCGGGAGTGTGAATTATCTCTGATGAACGAAGACTCGGCGACATCAATTCGAGCCCACTTCCTTCCGGGTAGGTTGCTTCATCAACGTGGTATGCGGTAGAGCCGCTATTGAAACTGCTTGGAGCATAGAGAGCAAGGTTTTCTCCGCAATATGCTTTGGCAAATTTACCTCCCCAATATAATTTTTGCGATGTAAGTAGTTCGCTTTTAATGGAATATGAATTAGCGTCTTTGTACACAATCGGTTTTACAACAGAGTCGCAAACAAACATATCATAAATGGCCGGAGTAGAAAATTCTGAGTTGAGCAAACAATCAGAAGTAATATTGCCAATGAGGCCCAAGCCATGAGCAAACTCATGGATGAGGGTTGTAGCCAAATCGTATATCCCCTCGCTTGGTATCGTTTCGGGGTTGAGGTGCCACGTAATATTTTTGTTTATTACAACTTCAATATCTGCATTGGAGCCATTCAGATTTTTCCCGAGAATTTTTTCGGCTAATGCACAAGGATAGTATATGCCATTAATAGCATAATAATTCGTAGGTTTTGCGTAAGCGTTGACATTCGATTGTAGTTCCTGCCACGAAACAGATACGCGAATTGGTGTTTTCGTAGCTATATAGTTTGACCAAACGGTTGCGCTATATAAAACCACATTCATTATAGAATCAGGGACTTCCGTTCCTTGTAACTCAAATGTGATATTGCTGTTCTTTAATTCTTGTGCGCTTGAATGCACACTCGTCAGCAATGTTATACACAGAAGAGTTATACCAATTCTATAAGTATGAATCACCTTTTTTGAATTTAATGTCATTTACAAATTGACGAATTTTTTGTTCTTCTTCACGTTTGCAGATGAGCAACCTATCGGCTGAATCAACGACAATAAATCCTTCTAGACCATCTATAACAGCCAATTTCTTGTTTGGTATTGAAATCATGCAATTCTTGGTGCTATATGTCATTACATTCTCGCCAATAACAGCATTCTGTTGGTCATCTTTTTCGGCATTATCATAGAGTGCGCCCCATGTTCCAAGGTCGCTCCATCCAAAATTCGACTGCAATACAAACACGTTGTCAGCCTTTTCCATGATACCGTAGTCAATAGAAATATTAGGGCATTTCGCATAAATATCATCAAGAATGAACACTTTGGATTTTGCTTCAAAGAGCTCATAAACCTTAGGCAAATATATTTTGAACGCATGGTCAATAGATTTCAATGACCACATAAATATACCTGAGTTCCAGAAGAAATCGCCACTACTTAGAAATACTTTTGCCATTTCCAACTCCGGTTTTTCGGTAAAGGTTTTCACCTTATTGATTTTGTGAGAATCAATTTCTTGGACTTGTTCACGAAGTTGAATATAGCCATAGCCAGTGTCGGGACGTGTTGGTTTTATGCCCAACGTAAGCAGTGCTTGTTCTTTCTCTGTAAATTTCCATCCGGCTTTTACGGTATTTAAGAATTCTTCTTCGTTGAGAATTAAATGGTCAGATGGAGTAACAATAATATTTGCGTTTTGAGAGCGTTTGCGAATCTCATGGTTACCGTACGCAATACACGGAGCGGTATTTTTGCGCAACGGCTCTTTCAAAATTTGATATGGATAGAGTTCAGGCAATTGTTGCAATACGGTTTTTTCATATTGCGCATTGGTTACAACATAGAAATTTTCGGGAGGACAGATTTTCACCATTCTCTCGTAGGTAAGTTGTAATAGGGTTTTGCCTATGCCTAATATATCTAAAAATTGTTTGGGAGTAGCTGATGTACTAAGAGGCCAAAAACGACTTCCTATACCACCTGCCATTATTACGCAAAAATTATTATTATCCATACTATCTTTTTTAAGAATAAACAAATATATTGATTTCTATTGAATTATTTGGGGTTATACTTCGCCTTGCTCATAATTTCTTTTGATGACGATATTGCGAACAAGTCGTTGAGTGTGACCTCCGGGTTATTTTTCATAAACGATTCTACTATTTTAAACCCAATCCATTGTCCTACACGTGCAGGTGATTCTTTTGAAAAAACGGTAGTGAAAGGGCCGTCATCAAGGAATCGTTTTTGAAGCATGTAGTCGGTGCTGAAGAGAATAGTTCCCGACGTTTGCGTGTTTTCAGCTTTGGTACTGATGAGGTATTTCCAAAATTCACCTTCGGACTTTTGACAAAATTCAAGTTGTTTCCCGGTAAACCCCCAAAGTACCGTATCGGGTTCGTCGGGCAGCATACACTTCATAAAATATTGATATCTACCGCACTGAATCATGTTTGCCAACAGATAATTTTCACCAAACGAGTTAGGGAAGGTGTTTTCTGCAAGCGCTCGCATCAAATCGGTTGGGAGTTTCTCAATATACATATTCCGTTTTATGTATGATTCCATGTTCATTGATTTGTATATGCTGCACTCAGGGCCAAGATATTTATCAATACCAATGGCAATTACATTGGAATCAATTGCCATAGAGTAATTTACGCCGGTAATGAAGGCGTAGAGTTTCGGTATTTCTTTGTTGGGGAAATAAAATTTATAGTATTGAAAGGCATTCTTGATTTTTTTGGAAAGCATGTCTTCGTTTGCTTTGTAGGTGCTGTCGCTCATTTTGTATAACTCTTGCGTCCACTCGTCTTGCATAAATTTGGTAAGCACTGCGATTTTTGACGTGTCGCTATACATGCTATTTCTTTGTAAATCAGAAAGAAAGATATCGAAAAAAGTTCCATACTCTTGTCGCATTTTTGCTAGGTTTTGTGGCGATGGATTTTTCTCAAAATTTTGAACATCAAGATAAAAAGGTGCAATAGACACATTTACGGCAATATCCGACACGTCTTTGTGATACGGATTTTTGTTGCACGAAGCAAAGGCTACCAGTGTGCCAAGTATTGCGATGATTGTTTTGATTTTCATGATTGCGTGAGAATTAAGAATGTTTTTTTGCCTGTTTATGTTCCCTTTTTTCTTGTTCTTTTAGTTCCCGTTGACGAGCAATTTCTCGTTCATCGGCACGAACTTTTAAGTGAAAAGCCAGAATTTCGGGAGTGGTATGCCATCTTTTGTGGAACCAAAGCCATTGGTCGGGATATTGGCGTACAATTGACTCCATTACGTCATTATGAATTTGGCTATTGTGAGAAATATCATACTTTCTGTCGCCGGTGATTTCCATGGGCACTTCCGGTAAAATTTTGAACACGTACGTGCCGTCGTCTTTTCTGATAGTGAACATAGGAACAATTGCTGCTTCGGTATCAAGCGCAAGGCGGGCAACTCCCAGTGGAGAGTAGGCCGTGTGACCAAAGAATTTCAGAAATTCTCCTTTGATGTTTGTGCTGTCTTGGTCTATCATGATTATCAGGCATTCGCCTTTATTCAATGCACCGGTAAGTTTGTCGTAACAACGATCTTTTTCCGAAAGGTTTTTCATGCCTTGGGAATTCTCACGTGAGATGTTTTTCATGCCACGTGATTCACGCAATTCAATGATAAAGCGGTTAAGCCCGGGATTGCGGAGTTTGCTACTCACCGCCGAAGTTTCGTATCCCATAACGGGTGGCATAATGGCCGAAAATTCCCATCCGCAGGTGTGAGGTACCATGCAAATCACGCCTTTGCCTCGTTTATAGGCTTCTGCAAGATGTTCTTCTCCTTCAAATGTGAAATATTTAGAGAATTCCTCACGTGTTTCTTTGTGCGAAAGCCAAATATAATCGTTGAGGCAACTCACCAAAAGAACCATGAGCTTTTTACCGAAACGGTACGCTTGTGCTTTGGTGTATGTTCCTTCTCCGTAGGCAATAGCAAGATTTTTTTCTATCGTTCTGTGAAGACTTGTAATGAACGGATATGCGCAGCCGGCAAGAAATCCATGCCATGTGGTTGCTATTCTTCGAGGTATTATATATGGTTCATATGAAATTCCTTTCGCGAGATGATAAAGAAAGAAATTCCGAATAGGGCGAATGACATATACTTTTAATAGTTTTCTTCCCATTGTTTTTTTGTTTACTTACGCAAAGTAACGGCATTTTATTGTAAAAGCGGAGCTTGGAGTTGTCTTTTGTACTAGACTGTTTTTACAACTGCAAGAACTTACCTTGCGCTTTTAATGTTTCAAAATGTTCTTTGTCTCTGTATTTGAATACTTTAGCAGGATGTCCTCCGGCTATGGCAAGAGGAGGAATATCACTTACAACAACGCTTCCGGCTTGTATTATTGCTCCTTCGCCTATGGTTACCCCGGCAAGAATAATCACATTGTTGCCCAACCACACAAAATCGCCAACCGAAACGTCTTCTACAACCCAAGAATGGTCATAGGGAATCAAATCGCCTTTGTCGTAGTTATGATAGTCGGTAAGAATTTGGCAGTCAGTACCGGTGTGAACGTAGTTTCCAATGGTGCATTTTCCTTTTCCTACAATGTGAATGCCGCCAATTGCAACCTGGTCACCAATTACGGTACCTTTGTTTACCGTAGAATAGCGGCGAATAAGCACCTTACCGTGTTTCTCACATTTACTGCAAACTATATAGTGAAACAGCCATTGAGGATACAAAATGTGTAAAAGGAATGTTCTAAATTTATTCATAGTCTCAGTTTTTATTCCACGAACCCCAATACTCTTCAATAAATGACTTCTGTTCCTCAGTTATGTCAAAAGAGAATGTTGAAAAAAGTTCTTTGCATTTTTGGCGAGCAACAATTTTCCCGTCATCAATTTCATCAAGGTGTTGCTTGGTTACTTCAATTTCTTGAGAGAAAAAGTACACCGGTTTGTTCATGCTAATAGCATAGCCCACGTGCGAACCGTTGTCGTTGGTCATCACCATGTTTGAAAGAGACACAATATCTTTCTGGCGTGATAAAAACTGAGCATCGCTGCGATGTCCAGAAGTCACAACAACGTATCCTTTGTCTTCGTACAGTTGCGGCTCGTTGGGTTTGGTTAAAATATCTTTCCAATAGAGGCAAATAAACACCGTATCAAATTGATTTTTAACGTGTTCAATGGCTTGAATGAAATTATCTACTTCGTAACTGGCGCGAACATCATCAAAAGAATGAGAAGGGAACATGAGCAAGATTTTGCCGTATTTTGCTTTCAGTGCTTGCAATTGACTTTCGGAGTAGAAATGTTTTGCTCCTACTATGTATGGGCCAATTGAAACTACTGTTCTGTCGGTGAGGTTGTTCGCTTTCAAATACGAATCGAGCACGGCTTTGCGGTGAGGTCCATAGGTGTATATGGTTTTTATGCCCTTACGATTGATGTAGCCAAGATATTCTGCCGATTCTATTGAATTGTAGAAACACATTCCGTGTTCCAAATATTCTGAAAGAAACTTGAAACGAGATTTTTTCAATGAGGCAATCGCTTTCCAATTGCCATAGAGCATCACGCTCGAAAACCCCATTGGGAGCTTGAAGTTGGGATTTATTAATTCTCTGTAATGAAAAAAATCGGTGTTCCTATATTTGAGAGAATAGAAACAGTAGTTTAATGAAGACGTTATGAAATCAAAGATTTTCTTCAGCATGGTTATTTAGAATGTAATTTTTTGAACACCGATTCTGCAATCGCAAAATCATCTTCCCAATCAATATC
>DAIOSV010000014.1:33978-41007 GCA_036752345.1 Bacteroidales bacterium
TGGCATCAACAATGGGAGTGGTAACGTGTCCCCAAATAATGTGATTTGCTTTGGTAATTGTGGGTACGTATGCAATCAAATCTTGCAAATTGGTAGCATCGGTACAGAGTTCTGCAGGGCGCTCTACAATGCGCAATCGGCTCTCGTTTCCTCCAATCTTTTTTGCAATTGATGCGCATTCTTCGTCATTGGTTGAAAGAATGATTTCGTCAATCTTTTTTGTTTGCAGCAATTGTGCTATTTTATTTTCAACAAGTCCACCTGCAATTCCCGCGAATTCTCGTGTGTTCTTATTTTTTACTCTTTGACTACCTTTTCGTGTAGGAAGGAAAAAAGCGACACTTTCCATTATAATAAACTATAAATTGATTGTATGTGTAACTCTTTGTATGACGTTGGAGTTAGCGAAATTAATTGTTTGGAATAGAACGACTTGAAGCTTTTGAAAAGTGCTAAATTTTCAGCAGAAAGACTCATTTCTTTTTCTGAAATCATTTCATTATCGTATCCATCGTATCCCACAATGTAGATATTGCCGGCAGCGCACAAGTTCTGTGCAAGTTGTAAGGCTATTGTAGTGCATGAGTTTTTATAATTGTCGGTAAAGTCGAATGACGCAAGTTCAAATGCTTTGCCGATTGCAAAATCAGGCACCTTTGTTTCCATTTGCCGTGGAGATGGCGCATACACGCACATGCCGTTAAATTCCTTATTGCCAACTACGTTATTAATGCGTCGTTCTTCGTTTCCGGTCACGCAGTAATATTGCGGAATTGGTATGTCGCGGTATGGGATTGCGTTTTTGGCCGTTGCATGAATGAGCGCAATGTTTTTATTCTTTTTCACAAATTCTTTAATGCCATCAATGTGGTTCAGAGCATTTTTGCCTCCACCTATGATGAGTATGCTGTCGAAATGAGAGAGAGGCAGCGTAGGTATTGTATTTGCCGAAACAGAATGTTTTCGATGATCCAAAATTTTTACGATTTGTTCAAACGAATACAATCGGTTTTGTACCAAGTCCATAACTTCTTTTTGCGAATAGGAATTCATTCCAGAAATCATGTAGGGCAAATTGGTACCCCATTTATATTTATTATGCAATTCGCTGAAGGTTGAAACCACTTCGCCGAGTACGTTAAAGTCAACGGCCACATCTTTTTTCTTGTTGAGGTAGGTGAGCAGCAATTCGGTTTTGAGATTTCCCGCGCCTCGTCCCATTCCCAATATGGTAGAGTCAACAAAGTCAACGCCACAATCAATAGCGGTTATGGTGTTTTCAAGTGCCATCTCCAAATTGTTGTGTCCGTGGAACCCGATTTTACAGGAGGTGTTCTCTTGTACTTTGGCAACAATTTTTCGCAAATCTTCGCCAAAAATACTCCCGAATGAATCAACCATATAGAGTACATCAACGTATTTGTTGAGGATTTGCAGTTTTTGATAAAAATCATCGTATTCGTCCCATTTGGACATGTACATAATGTTGGCGGCAACTTCAAACCCCATGGCTTTTATGCTTTGTAGGAGAGGAAGAGCCCGTTCAATGTTTTGCGGGTCAATGGCCACGCGAACCAATTTGAATGTGCCAATGTATGTTGAAAGTAATTGTTCTGCTTTGTTAGCCGGAAGGTTTTTTTCGTTCACCATTATGGCAAGTTTTTTACTTGTCAAATGCGTAAATTTTTCAATCAAAAACTTAGGACAGTAGGCATATTTACCAAGATATTCCGTAGAAGGAAGGTTGCAGTACCCAATTTCTATATACTCAATAGGCAGTTTTTCAATGGAGTGAATATATCGTTCTACCACATCATTGTCAAAATCCCAATTTGTGTAGTAACCACCGTCGCGAAGCGTGCAATCTAAAATAGAAATAGCCATTTACTTTATTTTCAATTGAGTCAAAGATAGTAATTTTACTCAGCAAAGAAGCGATTTTTGGTCTTTTTCAATTACTCGTTGTCTATACTGAATTTTGGGAAAACAGTCATCTCGTGCTTTTTGTGTTCTTTGCGTAGGCGGGCGAGGTTTCCATTGCAACAGGTGTTTAGTAGAGCGTAAAATTCTGCGCTGTGGTTCATGTGTACGGTGTGGCAAAGTTCGTGCAGTATAATGTGGTCAATGTGTTCGTAGGGAAGTGTCATGACAAAAAGCGAGAACATCAGATTTTTGTGAGAATTGCAACTGCCCCAACGAGTTCGGGCGCTTCGTATGCTGATTTTTGAGTACGAAAATCCCCATTGCTTTGCAAGTTCTGCGGTTCTTTGGGGAAGGTAGTATTTTGCTTCTTTGCGCAGAATTTCTTGCAGCGTTTCTTCAATAGTTTGTTGAATTTGCCGATTTTCAATAGGCACGTTGCAAGGCACGGTAATGGTAATTACTTTGTTTTGCGCAGTAATCCGTAGTTTCGTGTCGTTGTTTTGCACTATCTGCAAATCGTGGAAATGGGTGAATTTCCCCCGGCTCTCGTTTATGAGTTTGTGCTTAGTCTGTTGTTTTTGCTTGTGGGCAATAAACCATGCCGCTTGGTCTATTACAAATTTTTCGGCCCGTGATTGCGAACAAAGCCAAGGATAGGAAATGTATATTTCGCCATCTTGTTTGATTTTCCCTATAATTTTTCGGCAATTTCGTTTGCGCGTAAAATGCACAACACCCAATTCGGGAAAAACTT
This sequence comes from Bacteroidales bacterium, assembly GCA_036752345.1. Lineage (GTDB taxonomy): Bacteria > Bacteroidota > Bacteroidia > Bacteroidales > UBA1715 > UBA1715. Next base: position 36,656 of record DAIOSV010000014.1, read on the forward strand.
TGTCAGCCATGCCTTATAGTTCGTTTGTGTACGACAGCACGTAGCGGTCTAATTTTTCGGAATCAATATCGCTCACCGTTACCAGAATGCCGGTTTCTTCTACATCGCCAAATTCTTTGTTGAGCGACGTTCCAAACACTTTCATGGTCTTACTCAAATTGATGTATGAATTGACCAGTGGCGGAATATTGCAATGACGTTCTCGAACTTTGGAGAACAAAATTTTGTAATTCTCTTGTAATTTCAGTCGATTCAATGCCGTCATTAATTCAATACGTGAATGATGATATCCAAGTGGTTCAATTGGTTTCACCAAATGTTTTCTGTCTTTGAAATGTTTATTGAGGAAAAACAAAATGTAGTCGCGCGCTAATTTATCGTAGCTGAGGTACATGGTTACTTTTCCGAACAAATAGCGAATTTGCGGATTCAAAGCGAGCACTGCGCCAATTCCTTCCCAAAGATTGTCGAGCACGAAAATGTTTTTCCGTACTGAAGTGCTTCCCGGCGAAACCTCGCAATACACAAACGAGCGCCCTAATTCCAAGGTGTAGGGCATATAGTCGGTTTTAAATTCTTTGGAAAACTCAAACAAGTCTGATGTTGCCAAATCGTAGGTGCCGTCTTCTTTTTTGGCGTTCTCGCACAACAGGTAGCGGTAGCCTCCAAGTATTTGCCTTGATTCAGGATTCCACACCACAATTTGTTCGTAGGGGTGCGTTGGGTGAATGTCAAATTCGTCAATGTCAATAGATTTGCCCGTTCCTCCTCCTGCATTGCGAAAGGCTAATTCGCGCAAACGACCAATTTCGCGCATAATGTTTGGTGAATTGAGATAATTAACCGTATAAATTTTATTCCCTCCATAGTGAGAGTTGCGCAAAAATTTATTGTCGGTCAATTCTTGTTCTATGAGTTCGCGTTGAACGGGTTCTATTACTGTTTCCATACTCTTATTTTTTAGAAAGTGCGTATGCTATTTGTTTTATGCTTTCTGCCCACTCTTTGTCAGTGTTTTCTGACGTAAGAGCGGTATAAGAAATGGGTTTGCCAAAATACATTGAAACGCTTTCGTTTTTGTGTTTATACAGTTCGTCAATCAAGTAGAGTTGCTCTATGTTGGTCTTTATGCCAAGCTTTGTGCGCACGTTCGCTAAGTTATAAAAGAAATTTGAATTTTGTCCGCTTATAAATACCGGCACTATATCGCGTTTGTAGCGTTTGGCGTAGCTTACAAACGATTTCTTCCATTCCAAATCAACTATGTGCCCTTTGATTTTTCGAGAAACCAATCCGGCGGGAAACATAATAATTTGCGAGTCGGACTGCATGCTACTGTCTAACACGTTCACGTAGTCCTGCTTGTTGCGCCCAAAGCGGTTGATGGGAATAAACACATCTTCTATGTCGGGCAAATGCATAAGCAAATCGTTTACCATCAATTTGGCTTTGTCGTTGAACATTTTTCCCACGGCAGAAACTATCATAATGCCATCGGGACCGCCAAACGGGTGGTTTGATGCAAATATAAAATGTCCGTCTTGGGGAATGTTTTCAACCCCGTGAAGGTCAATGTGTATGTTATTGATTGCTAAATGTTTGTGAAATTTAGGAACGCCAACCAAGTCGGAAATCTCGTGCAAATCGGAGTTTACCTCGTCTTGATGCAGAATGTGGATGAAATAATTGATAACAAATCGAGGCAGCTTTTTATATAATGAGGGAGCTTTCGCCTTCATTATTTTTTCTACGTTGATAAATTCTTTATTTTCTTTCGTATCCATCAAAATTTGTTTAGATTGACAAATATAGTCATAACCTACAAACTCGTATGAGTGAAAAAACGTAATTTTTAAATAAAAAAGGTGTTGCTCCCAAGAACAACACCTTTCACTACTTGTGCACAGAATGGGACTTGAACCCACACGGTCTAATGACCACATGCCCCTCAAACATGCTTGTCTACCAATTCCAACACCTGTGCGGAGTGGCGTGCTCGAAGCGGGACTCGAACCCGCATGTCAGTTATAGACACATGCTCCTGAAACATGCTTGTCTACCAATTCCAACATTCGAGCGACAGACGTGGCAAAAATACATTTTTTTTTAGATTAACAACTTTCGCTTCCTCAAATATTTTCCATTGCGTGGTTTTGTGGAAATATTTTTCTCCTACAAAGGCGGCAATCTTTGAATGTTCTTGTATCTTTGCTTCCAAGTAAATAGGTATGAAGGAGTTTCTCACAGATCCGGTTTTTTCAGTCATTTCCAAGATAGCAGATGCGGAAGAAACGCAGGTTTTTGTAATTGGCGGCTTTGTCCGTGATATTTTTCTCCATCGCCAAAATCATGATGTAGATATTGTGACTCTGGGCAATGGTATTGATTTAGCAAAAAAAACAGCGGCTACAATTTCTAAAAGGTTACACGTTTCGGTGTTCAAAACCTTCGGAACTGCCATGTTTCGCTACAAGGATTTTGACTACGAATTTGTGGGTGCGCGCAAAGAGTCGTATTCTCACGATTCACGCAAACCGCAGGTAGAGTCGGGCACGTTGCAGGAAGACCAAAACCGACGCGATTTTACCATCAATTCTTTGGCTATTTCGCTCAACAAAGACACGTTTGGCGAATTGCTTGACCCCTTCAACGGCATGCAAGATATGCACGACAGAATTATACGCACGCCGCTCAATCCCGACATTACGTTTTCTGACGACCCTTTGCGCATGATGCGTGCCGTACGCTTTGCTACGCAACTCGATTTTACCATAGAAGAACAAACATTTGCCGGTATTCGACGTATGCGCGAGCGAATTTCCATTGTTTCCATGGAACGCATTATTGACGAATTCAATAAGATAATGATGACGCCAATGCCTTCAAAAGGAATTTTGCTACTCGACAAGGCCGGTTTGCTGGAATTGATTTTCCCCGAAATGACCAAGTTGAAAGGCGTTGATGTGGTGAAAGGCTGTGGCCACAAGGATAATTTTAACCACACCATTGAGGTGCTTGACAATGTTTCCCGAAACACCGATAATATCTGGCTTAAATGGGCGGCACTGCTGCACGATGTGGCAAAACCTCGCACAAAAAAATATGTAGAAGAAATAGGCTGGACGTTTTATGCGCACGACGTTGTGGGCTCGCGCATGGTGGTTGACATTTTCCGCCGACTCAAATTGCCCATGAACGAGAAAATGAAGTATGTGCAAAAACTCGTTTCGTTGCATTTGCGCCCCATTGCTTTGGTTGACGAAGGGGTGAGCGATTCGGCTATCCGTCGCCTTTTGTTCGACGCCGGTGACGATATTGACGATTTAATGTTGCTCTGCGAAGCCGACATTACTTCGAAAAACGAGGAAAAAGTGCACCGCTTTTTAAAGAATTTTCAGTTTGTTCGTGAAAAACTCAAAGAAGTAGAGGAAAAAGATGCGCTCCGCAATTGGCAGCCACCTATTTCAGGAGAAGAAATTATTGAAACCTTCCATATTCAGCCGTCTCGCGAAGTGGGAGAAATTAAAACAGCCATTCGCGAAGCCATACTTGATGGCCTTATAGAAAACAATCACGAAGCGGCGTTTGCCTTTATGCTTAAGAAAGGCGAGGAGTTGGGGCTCAAGCCGTAACGGCAGGTTCCCCCGCGCGCTGTTCTGTAAGTTCTGCGTATTAGGCAATAACGAACTGTCCCAAACAGACACTATCGCTTGTTTTGGAGTAATCTTCTCGTGCAAATGACAGATATACGAAACACGTTTCATTGGACTTCCACCATTTGGAGAGCACTATGTTGGCGTAGCCGCTTATGCGACGGATGCCTTGCGTGAGATAATACACATCGTTTTTAGTGGTATTGTACACCGTGAGCAAGACAAGGTCGTCATGGTCAGCTGCTGAGGTGCACTGCGCCGACCAGTATACGTGCAGAGTGCTACCTTCTATTTCAAAACGGCCGTTTTGCGGTTGTAGGAGCGGACCTTTGCCCACAATCAGTTTCGCATAGTCGGCGCAGCAGTCCAAGGCAGTTGTATCAATTATTTTTTGATTGAGGTTGGCGCTCATTGCTTTGTTGTAGCCCGAAACGAGTCTGTCGGTATTGCCAAAACTCACTCTCAGCAGAGGTTTTAGTGGAGAAAGAATTTTTGCCATAAGGGTAAACTTGCTCCTGTTGGCTTGTTGTTTTTGCGTTTTGGGGTTTTTGACCTGGGCAGGCCTTACACGAACAAATGTTTTGTCGCCACGCCGTACAAAAACTACGTTTCCTAAACTTCCACCGGTGATGGTTAATTCTTTGATAGTTGCCATATCATGCTTTCTCTTGGTTTTGCACGCAAATGTATGGATTTTTT
>DAIOSV010000015.1:0-36793 GCA_036752345.1 Bacteroidales bacterium
TAGTCTGCCGTGATTTTTTCCAATCCACGATTGTAACCTTCGGCAAACCCATAGTTTTTCTCGAGTATGATGAGTGGCGTTTGCGGGAAGTTCTTTTTAAGAAAATCGATACTATCATCATTTGAATGGTTATCAATTATATAAACCGTGGCTTCCGGTGAATTTTCAATGACGTTGGGAAGAAATTTCTCCATCCATGATTTTCCATTCCAATTTAATATGGCAACAGCAACTGTAGGCATTTTTAAAGTGTTTATTGTTCTAATTCCCTATAGCGTTTCCGTGCTGTTGGAGCATAAAAACTATTGGAATAGTTGAGTACAAGTTTTTTATATTGTTCTTTTGCTTTCTCAAAGTTACCTATTTTATTATAATATTCAGCTAATGAGAAGATTGCTTTATCTGCATAAATTTCATACGAGAATCTGTCTGCTATTTCTTGAAGATATTGAATCATTGCAGTCGTGTCGTTTGTTGATTTTGCAATAGTTGCTTTGCGCATGAGAATATCATCTTCAAGAGAGTGCCCGGGGTATAATTTGGGTATGGAGTCGTAGGTAGCAAGTGCTTGTGCGTTTTTGTTTTGCAGAAGGAGCAAATCGCCACGGGCAAATATCTCTAGTGCTGCTGTAGATGTGTCAAGCGCTGTATTGTCTGATATTAGTTGAGAAAGTTCAAACGCATCGTTTGCTATGAGTTTGCTTGTACTACCTTTTAACACGTCAAGGAGGGCTTGAGAATAGGAAAAATTCCCATTATAGTATGCAATTTTTGCTTGTTGCAGTTGTGCGGTATGTCCAAGATCATTGTTCTTATAGTTTAGCGCAATAGAAGCATAAAGCATGTTTGCACTCCAAATGTCATTGGTAAAAAGATACACGTCAGCAAGTTCCATTTCCAAACTTTCTTTATAATATTCATAGTTTGGTGATTGTATTGCATTTTGAAGCATGCTTATGGCTGATTCACCTTTGTTAAGATAGAAGGCACGAATGTGTGCCAGATTCTTGAGAATTTCGCCCGATGATTTTGATTCTCCCAATTCATCTAATGCTTTTTGATATTCGGTTTCAAGCGCCACAACTTGATTTTTATCTATTGTAGTGTATGTTTTAAATAATCGGTTGTATGATGTCTCTAATAGGTTTCTGAGAGCTTCTTCGTAATAATCGCCCATGGGGCCTTTCTGTACAACGTATGAGAAGCAATTTGTAGCTTGTTTATAATCATCGTTTGAAAGTGCTATTTTCCCTAACTCAAGTAGTCTTTCGCCATCTTCATCGTTTTGTATATCAATCTCTTTACTCATGGCAAATGCTTTCTCAAAGTCTTTGTTTTGAATCATCAACCACAGGTACAATTCTTTGAAAACTACTATTTTCCCCTCTTTTTCAGTGAGTGTAGATAAGGTTGAGGACAATGTTTCTTGCAATTGTATAGATTTTCTTTCGTAAATGGTGTATTGCAGTTGACTTTCAACAAAACCAAGTTCTTCGCTATTATGGCGAAGCAATGTGATGTATGTGTCTATCAGTTTTTGATTTTCACCACGTTGTAGATATACTTCGCTTAATTTTTTTGCAATGGTTGTATTCTCAGGAAATTTTGATTGTCCATTTTCATAAATAATCTGAGCAACGCTATCTACTTTATTATCTAGGCATGCTTGACCGGCTTCGAGGCAAAATTCGAGTTCTTTTGAAGACTTTTTTATAGCTTTTCCAAAAATATCATTGGCATCATCGGTTTGCTGCATGCGCACATATATGGTTGCCAACTTAATTTGATAGTAAACTGATTTTGGATAATGTCGAATTTGTTCTTTGGTAACATCAACGGCTTTTTGATTTTCACCTTGCTCCAAATAGCATCGTATAAGGTAATCAAAATGAGTTTGAGAATGAGTCTCATTGTAGAGGTTTTGATATATTTCAGCTGCTTTGGCATATTCGCCTTGTGAAAAGTAGAGGAGAGCCAATTGGTTATCGTTCGCTTTCTCTTGTGAAAAGGAGAAGATTGCGATAAGACAAATTAGTATGGTCGTAAAAACTTTTTTCACAATGCAATATAAAAAAAAACGCATCTATATTGATAGACACGTTTTTGCAAATTTTATATGTTCAGTAGAAACTGAAAAATCTATAGCTTATTTTCTATGACGGAATTCATCAGAAACTGTTAGTTTTTTTCTACCCTTTGCTCTACGTGCAGCCAACACTTTTCTTCCATTAGCAGTAGCCATTCTTTCTCTAAAACCATGTTTATTTCTTCTTTTTCTAACTGAAGGCTGAAATGTACGTTTCATCTTATTTTTTATTTAAATAGTTCTACTTTGTTCTAAATCCCCATAAATCGGTTTGCAAAAGTACAAGATTTATTTTAATTACAAAACTTTTTAGGGTTCAATTGGTAAATAAATTATTTTTTTTGTTTCAAAAAATGGCTCGGCAAAAAATGCGCTGATAGGAAAGATCTTATATTTCTTAAAACCTTCCATTTCCTCATAGAAATCGCCACCTTTAATGTAAATAATGCCGTTGCTCAGAGAGTTGTTCATAATGGAGCTCACATTTTTCTTAACTAGTTTATAAAAGTCTGGGAATGCAGTTACGGCACGGCTTACAATGTAATCGTATTTATCGTGTAAATTTTCAACTCGCATTTGTTGCGCAGTTACATTGGTGAGTCCTAATTCGTTTATGATGTTGCTTGCAACGGTAATTTTTTTTGCTATGCCATCTATCAGAGTAAATTGCACTTTGGGAAACAAGATAGCTAGCGGAATGCCAGGTAATCCTCCTCCGGTTCCAACATCAAGAATTTTACTACCTTGCTTGAAGTCGAAAAACTTTGCAATAGCCATAGAATGTAGCACGTGATGTTCGAATATGTTTTCAATGTCCTTTCGTGAAATAACATTGATTTTATCATTCCAATATATGTAGAGCTCACAAAGTAACTCAATTTGCTCGTATTGTTGCTTTGTAAGGTCAGGGAAATATTCGTATAAAACTTTGTGTGTTACCATCGATTTCGGAAAGGATGAAGTCTATTTTGAATATGCAAAAGCCCTATTTGGATAGGCATATAAATATCAAACAATAATGCAAATTCCCACAAATCACTTTCTTTAAAACGTCGTATGTTCAGAATTGTAGTCAAAAAGAACAAGATCATTCTGCAACTGAACAAAATAATAATTGGAATCATGAGAGGCTTTGGTAGAAAAATGCAATAGAGAATTGCGCAGAGATAGAAAATCTCACGTGAAAGTGGCTCTAATCCAAGCAATAGTTTATGCCTGAACTTGTAATTAGGAGAGGTAGTTAAGTGGCGACGTTTCTGGTATTTCCACGTAAGAAACGAAGACACTTGTGTTGAGCGGGTAAAACTTTCAGGATTGAGTGTAACTGCTGTATTTTCTCTATTTCCAACTTCAGAGACAAATAAATCGTCATCACCAGATTTTATGTAATAGTGTTTCGAGAATTTACTGCTCTTGTTGTATATGTTTTTGGTGTAAGCAAGATTGCGTCCAACTCCCATATAAGGCAAGCCAGCATGTGCAAAAGCCATATAGTTGATAGCAACAAAAACTGTATCGTAACGAATTAATTTATCAAGAAAGCCTTTTCCTGGAATATAGCCTCCATAGCCCAACACAATTTCAGTTTTGTTTTGAAATTGTTGTTGCATTGTATAAATCCAACGGTCTGATTCTGGATAGCAATCTGCATCAATAAAGAGCATTTTTTCATAATGAGCGGCTTTGATTCCTATTGCAATAGCCAATTTTTTTCCATGAGAAAAACGTTCGTCTTTTTTGATTGTCGTAACGTGGAGGTGAGGGTATTTTGTAAGGAAATCGTTTAGTACAAATTCACTGTCGTCTTCCGAACAGTCATTCACAACTATTACTTCGTAATTTGGATATTTCTGTTCTAATATGCGTGGAAGAAATTTGCGTAGGTTTTCTTCTTCATCTTTTGCACAAATAATTACTGACACTGGTTCTTCAGGAATGTGAGGAACGGGTTTTCGTTTGATTAGGCTTATTCTTAAATAAAAAAATAAGTAGTAGATAATTTGAATGCTTGCAGCTACTATAAAAATAGTGCAGAAGCCTAGCGAAATTGAAGAATACGATATCTCAATCATAGTCTAAATAGAATATGTGCAAAAATAGTGCTTTGCATTTTCCCCAAGCTTGTTTGAAAAAGAACTTATTAACATTTAATGAGTTGGTGCAATTTGGATTTTTTCGATAAAGAAAATTTCGCGTTTTTCGTGTTCTTCTTTGTCTTTAATTTTTTGTCTTCCGTACGAGATAAAAGTGTCTTTGTACCACGAACTTGTTCTGCTTATTGAGTTTATAAGTTTCTCATTTTCTTCGGTAAACAATATGGTATTATTTGAAACTTCTTCGCCAGCCTTATAGTTGTGCAGAATAATGCTATTCCAAGTAGAATATATTATTTGTACGAAAGGATTGTTTTGGTTGATAGAAAGGTAATGAACTACTTGAAATGGCTTTTCGATAATTCCTAGAGGTGCTGAATTGCTCCACAATGTTTGTCCTTGATTATCAAATCCAAGCATAAAATAATGAGTGTATTGATATCCGTCAAATACTTGGTAGCAACGCATTGTTTGTACTCCGTTTGCGCCAGTGTAATATTCGCATCGTTCCTCGTAGGTTGGGTAAAATGCTTCGCCCACCAACACATATTCTCCGTTTTGCTCTATAATATTGTGTGGAGTCATTAAGTAGTTTATTTCATACTCTTTGTTTTGCGCTGCTTTTTTCTCCGCCTTTTTTTCTATTTTTTCTTGTTTACGCTCTGATAGGTATGAGGTAAAGTTTTTGATATCGAGATAGTTAATGTATTTAAGGAATTTTGTTTCTCCATTTATTCCTTTATTCATTATAAATATACCAGTAGAAGTTTCGCTTCGTTTGTTTGAACTATTACCATAGGTACCGGAAATGAGATACGAATCATCTTTAAGATGAGATGCAAATGCCGAAACAATGTATTTGTCTTCGTCAGTCGATTTAATAATCATTTCGTTGGTTTTCTTACCGTCTTTGTATATGTAGAACTTTATAAGTTTTTCGTTTTTCGCATTATCTTTTGTGAAAATATATGCTTCTTGTGTGTCTTCGTTTATTTCAAATGAAATAATCTCAAAATTGCGTTTGTTCAACGGAATGATTTTTCCAAATGAAGTTTCGCCGGTTTGTATGTTTTGAGAAAGCAACATTGGCAAATCTTTGGTAACGCCCAAGATGTACACATAGTCACCTACAGCGCGCAAATACGAAACGCTCGTGTTTTTGGGCATTTTGCCTTGTATCGTTTTTGTGTGCATATCTTTCACAGAAAGTACCGAAATCGTGTATTCTCCGGATTTTTTATACATCATGTCGTATTGCATCGTTTCGTTTGTAAAAACTTCGTAAGCCATGTGTTTTGCCGGGAGCGATACATCTATCGACGCCACTTTTTGTAATGTGGTATCATATTTTTCATAGGTTATAACCTTGACCTTTTTGCTTTCTTGCTTGTTGTCGTCTTCTATTTTTATAAGTAAGCCGTCATTTTCAAAGGTAATGCAGCCGTATTGATTAATTTCTTTTTCAGGAAACTCTATGCGTTTGGTCTGAATGGGTTGTGCAAAAAGACTAACCGAGCAAAAAAGTGCGAGAATTGTAAGAGGCCTAACCATGATCAGTAATTTTTATTTGTTTGATAAGTCAATATTGAATGCGTATGGTACCGTAATCATTTTCTTCCCTATTTTGATAACTGGTTTCACGTTGAGAGAGGAATTCTCCGGTAATTTGTTTGTGTTGCTTATTTCAAAAATCATGTTTTTGATTTCGGTCAGTGAAAATTGTTTCAACACACTGCTATTGGTTTGAACTTCAATAGGTAAAGAAACACTGTTTTGGGCTCCAATCTCAACTTTTTCATCAAGAATACCATTGGCTACTTCTACATTTTTTATTAAAAGTGTCCATTCCAACATGTTGAGTTCGGCGTCTTGTTTGTTTGGATTATTGATTTGTATATTGGCAACAAATGAAATTGGCATATCGCTCATAAGTCCTTGCGAAATCAAAGCGACTTCCTGGGTAGAAAAATCTCGTAAACTTCGTTTTCCGTCAAAAGAAATGTCGTTTACCATTAAATCAGAAACAGAGTTAAAGGCAAACGTACAATCTTGAATATTTTTTGCTTGTTCTAAAGAACATGCGCTCAACACAAGACAAGACGCTAGTATGCAGAAAATCTTTTTCATTTACAGTTCAGCCAAACGGTTTTTAACTAATTGTAATGCCGCAGGTATTCCTTGTGGATTTTTACCACCGGCAGTTGCAAAGAATGGTTGACCGCCACCACCACCGGCAATTTCTTTAGCCATGATTTTTATCAAGTCTTGTGCGGTAAGTTTGTAGTCGTCAATTACATCTTGTGATAAAGCAACGCAAACATTCGCTTTTCCGTCAATATTTGCGCCCAAAGCTATGACAAACGATGGAAGGCTGTTTTTCAAATCAAAAGCAATGTCTTTCAAAGCATTGGCGTTTGAAACAGAAACTTCTTTGGTAATTACAGCTATATTGTTTTTGCTTTCTACCGATTTGAGCAATTCGTTGGCAATTTGTAGCGTTTGTTGTTTTTCAAAAGCATCAACTTGTTTGTGAAGAGCCGCATTGTCATTAGTGATTTGCTCTATTTGTTTCATCAAATTGGCAGGGTTTTTCAAAATTTCTTTGATTGACGAAATAGTGTCAATTTGTTCAAAGATGTATTTTTCAGCATTGTCAGACGTTACAGCTTCTATACGACGAATGCCGGCTGCAATGGCTCCTTCAGAAATGATTTTGAAAAAGCCGATTTTGCCCGTTGACGCAATGTGTGTTCCACCGCAAAGTTCCATTGAATTTCCAAATTGAATAACACGCACTTTGTCGCCGTATTTTTCGCCGAACAATGCACGAGCACCCATTGCTTTTGCCTGTTCAATTGGTGTTTCGCGATATTCTTGTAAAGCAATATCTTGGCGAATAGCTTGATTTACAAGTTGTTCTACTTGGCGAATTTCTTCTGCTGTCATTTTTTGGAAATGAGAGAAGTCAAAACGAAGATGCTCGGGAGTTACCAATGAACCTTTTTGTTCTATATGGCTTCCAAGTACTTGTTGCAAAGCATATTGCAAAAGGTGAGTAGCCGAGTGGTTACATTCGGTAAGTTCACGTGCTTTTACGTCAACTACTGCATTAAATTCTGTTTCAAGTACTTCCGGTAAATTTTCACAAAGATGAACAATCAAACCGTTTTCGCGAACGGTATCAACAATCGCGGTTTTTACGCCGTTTGCTTCAATATATCCTTTATCACCAATTTGACCACCCATTTCTGCGTAGAACGGAGTTTTGTCAAATACTAATTGGTAGAGTGATTTTCCTTTTGCGGTAACTTGACGATATTTTACGATGGTAACCATGCATTCTTTGGTGTCATAGCCAACAAACGCATTTCCTTGTTCGTTAGAAAGCACAACCCAGTCGCCGGTAGAAATGTTAGTGGCTTGGCGCGCGCGTTCTTTTTGTTTGTCAAGTTCTTTTTGGAATTCGTCAATGTCAACGGTAAGATTTTGTTCGCGTGCAATCAACGTGGTAAGGTCAAGTGGAAATCCGTAGGTGTCATATAGCGTGAAAGCATCAACGCCAGAGATTGTTGTACTTCCTGCCTGTTTTGTCTTTTCAATTTTTGAGTTCAACAAATTGATACCGGTTTCCAATGTTTTCAAGAAAGATTTTTCTTCTTCAAAAATTACGCGAGTAATCAATTTTTCTTGTGCTACAAGTTCCGGATATGCTTTGCCCATTGATTCTATAAGGCTTGGCAAAATGCGATACATAAATGGTTCGCGAAGATTTAAGAACGTGTATCCATAGCGAACGGCACGGCGTAAAATGCGTCGAATTACGTAGCCGGCTTTTATGTTTGATGGCAATTGACCATCGGCTATGGCAAACGAAATAGTACGAATATGGTCGGCTATAACGCGCATAGCCACATCTTGTTTGGCATCTCTGCCATATTGTGTGTCCGAAATTGCGCCGATTTCTTTAATGAGCGGTTGGAATACATCTGTGTCGTAGTTTGATTGTTTTCCTTGTACAACCATGGCAAGACGTTCAAATCCCATTCCGGTGTCAATGTGTTTTTTAGGAAGGAATTCCAATTCGCCGTTGGCTTTACGATTATATTGCATAAACACAAGATTCCAAATCTCAATAACTTGCGGATGATCGTGGTTTACCAATTCGTGTCCTGGTTTTTTCGCTTTTTCTTCGGCAGAACGAATATCTACGTGAATTTCAGAGCAAGGACCGCAAGGACCAACTTCGCCCATTTCCCAGAAATTATCATGTTTGTTACCTCTCAAAATTCTTTCGGCCGGAAGATATTGTTTCCAAATATCGTATGCTTCTTGGTCAAATTCAGTTCCATCTGTTTTGTCGCCTTCAAAAACGGTAGCATACAAACATGTTTTGTCTATTTTTAAAACTTCCGTTAAATATTCCCATGCCCAATCAATTGCTTCTCGTTTGAAATAGTCACCAAACGACCAGTTTCCAAGCATTTCGAACATGGTGTGGTGATATGTATCATGACCAACTTCTTCCAAATCATTGTGCTTTCCAGAAACACGCAAACATTTTTGTGAATCGGCTATACGTGTTTTTGTAATTGGCGAAATGCCAAGGAAAATGTCTTTGAACTGATTCATCCCCGCATTGGTAAACATCAATGTTGGGTCACCTTTAACCACCATTGGTGCAGAAGGTACAATAGTATGTTGTTTTGATGCAAAAAAATCGAGAAACGATTGTCGTAATTCTTGAGCGTTCATTTTTGTATAGTTTATTATAATAGAATGCAAAAATATATTTTTTTAGTTGACTTTCCCATTTGTGTGTCTAATTTTTGGCATATTGATTTACGTATGCCAAACGCCCTTTTTCTGCAATGGAAAAGAGCTACTGAGCAATTTGTACATATAGTTTGTTGATGATATAAATTGAGAAAAACATTTTTTTATTTATATTTGCCACTTCTTTAAGAATTTTAGAAAAGTTCAATGGCAAAAAGCAAATATAGATTTAACCAAGAGACATTGTCGTATGAAAAGATTGTGCATTCGCCCAAAAAAATCATCATTACCTTTTTCTCTTATTTGGTTTTGATAGTATTTGTTGGTTTCACGTTTATGTTTACGTGGTTACATTTTTTTCCGTCAGCACGTGAAAAGCAATTGTTGGACGAAAACAAAATGCTTCGTAGCCGATATAAGACGTTAAATGGAAGAATGGCAAATTTAGAAACCGTTTTGAACGATTTAGCCGACAAAGACAATAATATATATAGAATGGTATTTGAGTCGGAACCAATTCCTGATGCAATAAGAAATGGCGGTTTTGGAGGGGTAAATCGTTATGCCGAACTTGAAGCAATCCCTAATATGGATTTAGTGATTCAGGTAAACAAACGTATGGATCTTCTAACCAAAAAATTGTATATACAGTCTCTTTCGTTTGATACAATAGTGAATTTGGCGAAGAATAAACAAGAAATGTTGCAACACATTCCGGGCATACAACCACTCAAGTCATATAAATTTGTATCAGGATTTGGAACTCGTATGCACCCAATCTATAAAACACTCCGCACGCATACCGGTATTGATTTGGTTGCACCAACCGGTACAAAAGTGTTTGCAACCGGCGATGCTATTGTAGAATCTGCAAATTTTGAACGTGGATATGGAAAGGCTATCGTGCTCAATCATGGTTATAAATATGAAACAATGTACGGACACTTGTCAGAAATATTGGTTCGTCCGGGGCAACGTGTAAAAAGAGGTGAAGTGATAGGTTTAGTTGGTAACACTGGTCTTTCTACCGGTTCGCACTTGCATTATGAGATTATAAAAAATGGACAGAAGGTAAATCCTGTCAATTACTTCTTAAATGATCTTTCTCCAACAGAGTTTGAAGAAATTCGCCAAATTTCTATTCGCCCAAATCAGTCTTTTGACTAATATCAAACAAGGAGTTACGCAGACCCCAAAATGTTGAAAACAGTGAGACATTTCCCTTGTTTTGCAATGCCTTTTGAAGATTAATCATCTCATATGAATCAGGGGGGGATTTGTATATTGTAAATAAAAAAGTTAATAAAAAATTTCATTTGTTTGTTGCAGGAAAAATTCGTTTTCCTATATTTGCCCCAATAAAAAAAACAAATGACGATGAAACACTTTGACTCTCCCAAGCATTGCATGATGCTGGATCATCAAGAAAAGATTCGTCTTTATTTTTTTAAGAAATGCGTTAGTCGTTTTTACTAACGCATTTTTTTTATATGCACAATTGTAAAACTAAAATAATAGATAAAAATGAAAGATGTAAAAAAAGTGTTGTTGCTAGGTTCTGGCGCACTGAAGATTGGTCAAGCCGGGGAATTTGACTATTCCGGCTCGCAAGCTTTAAAAGCTATGCGCGAAGAGGGTATTTCTACCGTGTTGATAAACCCTAATATTGCTACAATCCAAACATCTGATGGTATAGCAGATAAGGTGTATTTTCTTCCTGTTACTCCATATTTCGTTGAGGAAGTAATTAAAAAAGAACAACCTGACGGAATCTTGCTCGCATTTGGTGGACAAACAGCATTAAACTGCGGAACTTCATTATATCTTTCTGGAACATTGCAAAAATATGGCGTAAAAGTCTTGGGAACTTCGGTTGAAGCCATAATGATTACAGAAGACCGCGATTTGTTTGTGAAAAAGTTACAAGAAATTGATGCAAAAACACCATCATCACAAGCAGTTGAATCAATGGAAGATGCGCTAATGGTTGCTCGTCGTCTTGGATATCCGGTTATGGTTCGTTCAGCATATGCGCTTGGCGGTCTTGGATCTGGAATTTCAACCAACGAAAAAGAATTCGTTGAATTGTGCGAAAGCTCATTAGCATATTCAAAACAAATTCTTGTAGAGGAGTCTTTGAAAGGTTGGAAAGAAATAGAATTTGAAATAATTCGTGATGCAAGCGACCATTGCTTTACGGTAGTACCAATGGAAAACGTTGATCCACTTGGAATCCACACAGGTGAAAGTATCGTGGTTTCTCCTATCATCACGTTATCTAAAGAACAAATCGCATTATTACAAGAAATTTCAATCAAGGTTGTTCGCCATATAGGCATTGTGGGTGAGTGTAACATTCAGTTTGCTTTCAATGCACAAACCAACGACTATCGTATCATTGAAATCAATGCTCGTTTGAGCCGTTCTTCTGCCTTAGCTTCTAAAGCTTCTGGATATCCATTGGCATTTGTTGCAGCAAAATTAGCTTTAGGATACACACTTGATCAAATTGGAGAAATGGGAACGCCAAACTCTGCATACGTTCCACCTTCAGTAGATTATATCATTGCAAAAATACCACGTTGGGATTTGTCAAAATTCGTTGGCGTTGACCGTGAAATTGGTTCTTCAATGAAGTCGGTTGGCGAAATTATGTCAATCGGAAAATCGTTCGAAGAAATTATACAAAAAGGCTTGAGAATGATTGGCCAGGGCATGCATGGTTTCGTTGGTAACAACGACTTGGAATTTGACGACTTAGACAAAGAACTTTCACACCCAACCGATATGCGTGTTTTTGCAATAGCAAAAGCATTGGAAAACGGCTACACGTCAGAACGCATAGAGGAATTGACTAAGATTGATGTGTACTTCATCAATAAATTGAAAAACATAGTAGATTATACCAAGGTTCTTGCTTCATACAAATCAATAGAGAGTCTTCCTGCTGATGTTCTTAAAGAAGCAAAACGTCTTGGATTTTCTGATTTCCAAATTGCTCGCTACGTTGAAAATCCAACAGGAAATATTGAAAAAGAACAATTGCGTGTTCGTACACAACGTAAGAAATTCAATGTTCTTCCGGCAGTTCGTCGTATCAATACCATTGCTTCGGAACATCCTGAATTGACCAACTACTTATATATGACGTATGGCGTAGATGAACATAGTATCAGTTATGAGTACAAAAACGATAAATCAATTATCGTACTTGGTTCAGGAGCATATCGCATAGGTTCTTCAGTGGAATTCGACTGGTGTTCGGTAAATGCAATTCAAACAGCTCGTCGTTTTGGATATAAATCAATTATGATTAACTACAATCCGGAAACAGTTTCTACTGACTATGACATGTGCGACCGTTTATACTTCGATGAATTGAGTTTTGAACGTGTACTAGATGTTGTAGACCTTGAAATGCCTAAGGGCGTGATAGTTTCGGTTGGCGGACAAATTCCAAACAATCTTGCTATGAAATTGTATCGTCAAAATGTTCCAATTTTAGGTACTTCTCCGGTGTCAATTGATAGAGCTGAAAACCGTAACAAGTTCTCTGCAATGCTTGACCAACTAGGAATAGATCAACCACGTTGGGAAGCACTTACAAGCTATGATGAAATTGACCGTTTTATTGACGAAGTTGGTTTCCCGGTATTGATTCGTCCTTCGTATGTGCTTTCGGGTGCGGCTATGAATGTTTGCTACGATAAAGATCAAATGCACACATTCTTAGGTGCTGCTGCCAAGGTTTCTAAGGAATATCCGGTAGTGGTTTCTAAGTTTATGCAGAATGCAAAAGAAATAGAATTTGATGCCGTTGCGAAAAACGGTGAAATTATAGAATATGCGATTTCAGAACATGTTGAATTCGCCGGTGTTCATTCCGGTGATGCAACGTTGGTTTTCCCTGCACAAAATATCTATGTGGCAACAGCTCGCAGAATTAAACAGATAAGCCGTAAGATAGCTCAAGCTTTAAATATCAGCGGTCCTTTCAATATTCAGTATCTTGCTAAAAACAACGATGTGAAAGTGATTGAATGTAATTTGCGTGCATCTCGTAGCTTCCCATTCGTTTCTAAAGTCTTGAAACGCAACTTCATTGAAACAGCAACTAAAATCATGTTGGACGAACCGGTAGAAAAACCAGATTCAGCAGTGTTCGATGTTGATCATGTAGGTGTTAAAGCATCACAATTCTCATTCGCTCGCTTACACCGTGCCGACCCAATTCTTGGCGTAGATATGGCTTCAACCGGTGAGGTTGGTTGTCTTGGTACCGATTTCAACGATGCCTTGCTTGTTGCCTTGTATTCGGTTGATTTCCACAAACCAGAAAAAGGTGTGTTGGTTTCTTCCGGTGATGCGAAAGGAAAGGTTGATTTGTTAGAATCATGTGTATTGTTACAAGAAAAAGGATTAAAAATCTATGCAACCGCAGGCACACAGAAATTCTTGGAAGAGAACAAAGTCGCTGCCACTGCAGTAAATTGGCCAGACGAAGAACATCCTGAGAAAGTGAACATTACCTCATTGCTGAAGAATCACGAGATTGATTTGGTAATAAACATTCCAAAAAACCAAACCAAACGCGAATTAACGAATGGATATCGTATCCGTCGTTCCGCAATAGATCACAATATTCCGTTGTTGACAAATGCTCGTTTGGCAAGTGCATTCCTTCAGGCTTCTTGCTCAAAAGATTTGAAAGATATTCAAATCAAGAGCTGGCAAGAGTATTGATAGATAAGAAATACTAAAAACAAAAAGGACGAATGGATTTTTCTATTCGTCCTTTTTTATTGTGTTGTTTTTGTTTACTTCTACATGAAAAGGAATCCTGCCGCACCGGCACCCACAAGTACCCAAATAGGATTTGTCTTGAAAAAGTAGAGCACTATAAACGATACGAGAAATATGGCGGTAGAAATGTTGTATTCGCCAAGGCCAAAGTCACAGAAATTTTCTTTGTTCATAAGAAGCAAGGCTGCTGCCAAAATCAATCCCGCAAGCACCGGGCGTAGTCCTGAAAAAAAAGCTTGTACATAGTGATTTTCTTTGTTTTTTATAAGAAATTTAGTGACAAGAAACATCAGTATAATTGAGGGCATACAAAGTGATAGAGTAGCAATAGTAGCACCACCAAAACCTGCCACCGAGTACCCTACATATGTAGCAAGATTTATAGAAATAGGTCCCGGAGTCATTTGTGAAATGGCTATAATGTCCGAAAACTCTTGTAATGTAAGCCATTGAAATCTATCAACAACCTCAAATTGTATAAGAGAAAGCATTGCGTATCCGCCACCAAAACCGAAAAGTCCGATTTTGAAGAATACATACATGAGTTCTAGAATCACCATCATTTCTCTTTCTTGATTTTGTTGAATGAATACATTTCGAAAAGTAGTGTACCTACAATTACAATGAATATAATTAGTAAAGGGGAAATTTTGAACCACCAAATGGCTACAGCTACAACGAGTGGAATTACAATGAATTTCCATCCCGTGTATTGCGATTTAATCAATTGAATAGATGGAACCAATATGAGTGCAACTACGCAAGGGCGAATGCCTCTAAATATTCGTTCTACACTTTCATTGTCTTTGTATTCGGTGAAAAAGATTGCAATGAGTAATATGGCAATAAAAGAGGGGAGAGCTGCTCCTATAGCTGCAACTATTGCTCCTTTGGTTTTGCGTAATTTGTAACCAACATAGAGAGCCGTGTTTATGGCAAAAACTCCTGGTAACGTTTGAACCAAGGCTATTAAGTCCCAAAATTCTTCTTTTGGAATGTATCGTTTTTTTGTGACAATAGCCCGTTCTACCATAGAAAGCATAGCGTATCCGCCACCTAAGGTGAACGCTCCTATTTGGGAAAAAATCTTGAATAAGTCTATCAATCGTACCATGTCGCAAAAGTTGCCAAAAATCCTGAAATAGAAAAATTCATAGGCTCAATTTTTCGCAAAAAGAGAAGAATGATAATTTTTATTTTTGGTAAAATAAAGGTTTGAAAATGAAAAAAAACTATATTTGTACGAGAGAATTTTTTACCTTACACACCTCTCGAGGAACGGCCCCCCAAGTCGTTCCTCATTTTTTAAGATAATCCTTGTAGCATAGGAACGAATGCACAACTTCCATGTTGTGTTTGTTCAAATTCAGTTTCGCTTATTCGTGTTATTCTCAGCATTTCTTGTTTGTCGCCAAAATTTACGGGAGCTACAATAATTCCTCCAATTTTTACTTGATGTAAAAGCTCTTTGGGAAGAAATGGAGCACCTGCTGTAATAATGATACGGTCGAATGGTGCAAATTTGGGCAATCCTTCGAAACCATTGCCATAAAAGGTGAGAACTGAAAAGTGGAGCGCAGCAAGTAGTTTCCTCGTTTTGGTGAATAATTCCTGTTGGCGTTCAATGGAGTATACCGTAGCTCCCATTGTAGCAAGTATAGCAGCCTGATACCCTGAACCAGTGCCGATTTCAAGAACTTTCTCTTTCCCATTGATAGATAACAGCTGCGATTGTAACGCAACAGTGTATGGCTGAGAAATGGTTTGTCCCGATTCAATAGGAAAGGCTTTGTCTATGTATGCATGCTTTTCTAATGCTTTGTCAAAGAAAAATAGATGACGAGGTACTTTTTGAATTGCGAGCAACACTTTTTCATCGCTGATGCCTTTGGCTTGCAATTCTAACGCCAATTTCTTTCGTAATCCTTTGTGTACTAGAGTGTCTTCCATTACTGCATCATTGTGTGAATTACTCCTTCTTTAAGGGAATATGATGATTGAAAAAGTTGTGGAATAGAATATTTCGAAACAACGAAGTTGGCAATACAACCAGCAATGGGAAGCAGTGGTGCACGCGGAATGCACATTCCCTTCATTGATTCAATTTCGTCAATAGAGTGTGTGCAGAGATATTCAACGATAGCTTTAAAATCGTTCATTGGAATTTCTTGAGCAACACTTTGTGGGTTTGGTATGTTTTGTTGTGCAAAATAGATAGAACGGAACACGTCAAAAGCCCCGGCAGAACCTATAAGCAAGTCAATGGAATACTGAGGCACTATTTCGGTAAGAAGAGCAAATTTCTCGTTCAAATAGTCAGTGATGTTGTCAAGAGTTGTTTGTGGTAGCGGATGCGATAACCCAAATTTTGACACAATTCGTTGCATACCACATTCAAAACTATGTTTCCATAAAATTTCGTTTTGGTGGCAGATGATACATTCATTGCTTCCGCCTCCAATATCAAGAATGAGAGCTGTCTTTTCGCCCCAATCAAAGGCGAGATTATTGCCTAGAAATATATATTCAGCTTCTTGTTCTCCAGGAATAATAGTGATATGGAACCCAAATAATTCTTCAACACGTTTGCTAAACACATTGGCATTATTTGCATTGCGTAGAGCAGAAGTTCCAATGAGTGTAACCTTTTGGCAATCAAATGGTTCTATTCTCTCTTTAATAGTTCGTAGTGATTGTATTCCACGTTCCATGGCTTCGTCGGAAATATAGCCAAAGGCAACACCGTTTTCGCCCAAGCGTGGGTATTCATGAAATTCTAAAAGAGTTTTGAAATTATTTCCATACAATGAAGCGACACAACAATTAAAGGTGTTTGTCCCTAAATCAATAACAGCAACATTCATTGTATTTTATTTAAACGACTCGAACGTAGGATTTTTAAGTCGGTTTCCTTTGCTGTCCCAAAGTTTTTGGTCAATATTCTTATCGTTGCGATAGGTTATTTCTTTTGCAACTTGACCATTGGGATGCCAATAATATGTAGTTCCTTCTTTTTTGTTGTTAGAGTATGTAGATACACGTTTCTTTTCGCCAGTAGAATACCAATACGTCCAAGTCCCTTCTTTTTTCCCATTATTAAATTCACCAACCAAACCAATTTTACCATTGGAGTGTTTTGCGTATACCTTTCCTGTATATGGTTTTCCGTCGAGATACGAAAGCTCCACATCTTCTTGACCTTCCGTTACCCATTGCTGTTTGAGTTGCGATAAATCAACACTTTGAGCAAAAGCAACGTTTGCAAGCAAGCAGACTACTAGTACAAGAAAATGTTTCTTCATGTCGTTTCTACATTTTAAAACTATTTGCAATAGTAAGAAAATTCTCTCGATTTTGTATCATTCATTTTGATTTTTTCTCCACAATACCTTGAAAACATTTGTGTATTTTTGCAAAAAGAAGTAGCATGAATACAACAGTATTATTTTGGATAGTTATTGCTATCATAGTCCTTGATTATGTGATAGAACGTGTGTTAGATTACCTAAACGGCACAATGCGAAGTGCACAAATTCCTTCAGAAGTTGCTGACATATACGATGGCACCACATATGATAAGCAACAGCAGTACGAATATGAAAAATCAAAAATCAGTTTTTGGAGCAGTACGGTTGGTTTTGTTTTAACAATGGCCTTGTTTGTTTCAGGAGCTTATGGCTTTCTTGATACATGGATAGGGAATACGTTTGGAGCAGGTCCTGTGGCTTCGGGATTGCTTTTCTTTGGTATATTGTATTGGTGTTTTGACATTATTGAAACACCATTTGAATGGTACAATACGTTCGTAATAGAAGAGAAATTTGGGTTTAACAAAATGACACACAAAATTTTCCTATTTGATAAGTTAAAATCATGGTTGGTTGGGGTAATTATTGGCGGTATTATTTTAGGAGGATTGATTTTGCTTATTTTGCACTTTGGCCCTCAATTTTGGATTTTCGCATGGATTGCAATATCTCTCTTTCTTGTGTTTTTCAATTTATTCTATTCGTCATTGATAGTTCCGTTGTTTAACAAACAAACGCCATTGGAAGATGGCGAATTGAAAGATGCAATTTTTGCGTTTGGTAAAAAAGCAGGTTTTGAGTTAGATAACATCTATGTAATAGATGGCTCAAAACGTTCAACGAAAGCAAATGCCTACTTCACCGGATTTGGTGCTAAAAAGCGCATTGTATTGTACGACACCCTTATGCAAGAATTGACAACACAAGAAATTGTAGCCGTGTTGGCACATGAAATTGGGCACTATAAGAAAAAACATACTCTGGTAATGTTGGGAACGTCAATTTTACAAATGGGACTTATTTTGTTTTTGTTTGGCTTATTCATTTCTGTACCCGCATTTACCGAAGTTTTAGGTATAGAATATGTGCCCGGATATGAAAAATGTTATGCTTCTTTTTATGTGTTTAGTATTTTATTTACCCCAATTTCATTCTTTATAGGATTGGGTGTGTATGCTTTTTCACGCAAAAATGAGTATCAAGCAGATTGTTTTTCAGGAGAAGAATACTCATCCGAAGAACTCGAAAAAGCCTTGAAGAAACTAACAAAATCAAGTCTTTCAAACCTGACTCCTCATCCTTGGTACGTTTTTTGTTATTATTCTCATCCAACGTTATATCAACGAATCAAAGCGTTGCGAACGATTAAAAAAGAATAATTATGGAAGACGAACAAAATATTAAAACCATTTTTTCAGCGATGAACTCAATGGAAAATTCTAGTCGTTCTCAAAATGCAGGACATAAAAAGAACGGCATACGAATTAATCCAACGGTGTTCCTCCGTATGGAAGAATTTGCGGTAAAACAAAAATGGAAGGAGGTGGTTGGTCCAATGTTTGCGAATGCAGCAACATCCATAAAACTCAGCAACAAAGTGTTGATGGTTTCTGTAAATTCGGCAACAATTAGAAACGAACTTATCTTGAATAAATCAACAATCTGTGCGAGGATTAATAAAGAATTGCATAAGAATTTAGTGTACGACATGGTAGTAACCTAGTTTTTGTTACAAACATGTTAATATTTTCGAGGTACACTGTTCGAAATAAGAAAAAAAATAAGTATTTTTGGCTCACTAAAAAAGATTAGATGATGAAAAAAAACGTTAGCATATTAGTTGTACTTTTATTAGGGTTAAGTCTCAATGTATTGGCACAAAATAACTGTTTAAATTTTCATAAACAGAAATGCCAAGCTTTAGCCTCAAGTGGTTACGTTATGTCAAATGACTCTCGAAGCGCAATGATGCGTAAAGGTCAAACATCTGAGTTTAGAATTACAATCTACCAAGGTAAAGATTACCGAATTTCAGTATGTACCGATGAATTAAGTCTTGGAAATACTGTTCACATTCGTTTAGTTGATTATGATACAAATGAAGCTTTGTATGATAATAAGGATAAAAACTATGTTAAAGATTATGAATTTACAGTAATTCAAACTCGTACAATCAAAATAGTTATTGATGTCCCAGAAGATCCAACACAAAAAGGTTCCGGAGCAAGCACAGGTTTGATTTCAAAATCAATTAATCAAGGTTGTGTAGGTGTTTTAATTGAAGAAATGAGTACACCAAAAACTGGGTTCTAAAATTCCTTTGGAATTTTTAAAATAAATGAAGGGCATTGTTTGTAATGACAATGCCCTTCATTATTTTTGTGCCGTAAAAACTACATATATGCAAAAGCAAGATATACTATCACTATCATTCGAAGAATTGTGTAACACATTGGCTGAATTGGGCGAAAAAAAGTTTAGAGCAACTCAGTTATACCAATGGATGTGGCAAAAGCGAGTTCGCTCGTTTGACCAAATGTCAAACCTTTCTCAGAAACTGCGCGAACAATTGTCTGAAAAGTTTTATTTCCAAACAATTAAAGCAGTTGAGACACAAAAAAGTGCAGACGGCTCTTATAAATTTCTTTTCTCGCTTTCTGATGGTGCAGCCGTTGAGGGTGTGTTGATTCCATCGAAAGATAGAATGACAGCTTGTATATCTTCGCAGGTAGGTTGTGGATTGCAGTGCACCTTTTGTGCCACGGGTTCGCTAGGATTTACTCGTAATTTATCAGTAGGAGAAATTACCGACCAATTTTTTATAATGGACGCCACAGCTCGAGAGACTGAAAATGGCGGAATTTCTAACATTGTATATATGGGAATGGGAGAACCGCTTATGAATTATGTTGCGGTAATGGCTTCTATAGCTCGCTTAACCGATGTTAATGGAGCAGCACTTGCACCTTCAAGAATAACACTTTCAACTGCAGGAGTAATCAAAAATATAAAACAGTTAGCCGATGATAATTTCCCATGCAATTTGGCTATTTCGCTTCATGCTCCCAAAGACTTATTGCGTACGCAATTGATGCCTATAAACAAATCTAACCCATTGGCAAAGTTGAGTGATGCTCTTGCGTATTATCATGAGAAGACGCAAAACCGTATAACTATAGAATATATGTTGCTACAAGGGGTAAACGACTCAATACAAAGTGCTCGCGATTTGGCTGAATTTACAAAACGTTTCCCTGTGAAAATCAATGTGATAGAATTTAATCCTCATGAACATGCTGCGTTTAAAAAATCGGACAAACAAACATTTGATGCGTTTGTTTCTTTTTTGAAAGGGTTGAATTTAATAGTAAACGTACGCTATTCTAAGGGCAAAGATATTGCTGCAGCTTGTGGGCAACTTGCCGCAAAACGTAGATAAAAATGCTTACGAGTAGTCAGTATTCAACGCATTCGGTTCGGGCTATTAAACTGCTTTATTTCTTGCTATACGTGGGTATGGCGGCATGGTCAACGCAGTTTTATGCTTTTTTGGAACGAGAACGCTCACTTACCGGCGTACAAATTGGTGCAATAGCTGCGGTGCAGCAAATAAACAATTTGATAATTCTTCCGTTTTGGGGCATGATTTCCGACAGATATGGAAAACGCCGGGTGTTCCTTATTCTACTTGCTGTTTCCGCACTTTGTATCGAAGGTTTTTTATATACAGGTGGCTTTATATATTATTTGTTGTTCATTGTTGTATTTACAACATTATACAACCCATTGGCAGCTCTGGTCGATTCGTTTGCGTTGGAAAGAACAAGCCTTCCTTTTGTGCGATCATCGTATGGAAATATGCGCTTATGGGCTTCATTAGGTTGGTCAGTTTCCTCTATAGGCACCGGAATGCTTATTCGATATGCAGGATTCTCATTTTCTGTAATATTCCCCATAACTACGGTATTTTTTGTCGTAGCCTGGATTATAGCTTATTTTTCATTGAATAAAAAACATGAGTACAAAACGTCAAAATCGCCATCATTTAAAACCTTGCGAGAATTGCTCATGAGTGACCGACGTCTCTTGTTTTTCTTCCTTTTTTGTTTGACGTATTATATTTTTAATTCTCCGATTCTGAATATGATAAATATCTATTATTCAGAAATCTGCGTTTCTTATTTCCCGAATTTATCAGCGGAAGAGTTGAATGCAAAAATAGGACTTATAGTGGGCATTGCATTTGCTGTGCAATCAATATTTGAGTTGCCTTTTATGTTCTTTGCAAATTTTTTCATCAAGCGATATGGAACGAGAAACGTAATTCTTTTTACCATGTTTGTTGCGTTTCTGAGAATGATGTTGTACGGATTATCAACTAATCCGTGGTTTTCTGTTGTGGTCGGGGCAACGCATGGTATTACATTAGGCTTGTTTTGGGTTGCTGCCGTTGGATATGTTCACACATTGATACCTAAGAGTCAAAACTCTACAGGGCAAATGTTGTTCAATACTTTTTTGGCAATCGGTACTTGTATAGGTAATTTACTTACCGGATTCATGAAAGATACCATTAGCATACAAAACGGCATGATGGTTAACGCAACAGTAATTCTTGGTATAATTTTGACAGGAATCTTTTTTACAAGACGCCATGCTCGTTTGGTATAATATTCTCTTTTCCAAAATCAGCAAGTGTATCTGCATTGTCAGTAATGACAAGCATTCTGTCGTTTTCTAGTAATGTTGTTTTTCCTGTAGGCACAAAAAAAGCGGTGTCTCGTTTTACCATGATTGCCAAGGTATTTTCCGGTAAGCCAATATTCATAAGCAAGCTTCCATTTTGTAACATATCTTTAGTGATGGTAATTTCTGTTGCAACAGACTTTATTTCTTCAGGCAAGTCAATATCAAAATGTTCGGGTTTTCGTAATTTTTTTGAATCACCTACCAGGTGTAATAATTTTGCCACTTTGGTTAGAGAAGTGCCTTGAACTATAAGAGAAACGAGTGTACAAAAGAACACGATGTTGAAAATTAATCGAGCATACGGAATATTGGCGCTAAGGCAGAGAATGGCAAAAATAATAGGTACGGCTCCACGCAATCCAACCCACGAAACAAATACTTTATCTCTTATGTGCATACGTCTGAATGGTGTGAGGCAAATAAAAACACTTAATGGGCGAGAAAAGAATATAAGCACAAAGCTGATAAGCAGTCCGGGAATGATAATTGGAATAAGTTCGTGAGGATTTACTAATAAGCCCAAAATTAAGAACATAAGTAGTTGGAATATCCATGTGAGACCATCAAAGAATTTAATGGTGGAGTTTTTGTGGACGAATTTACTATTCCCAATTACAAGACCGCTAATATAGACTGCTAAATAGGGATTCCCTTTCGAAAAATAGGTAGCAGAAAATATAAATATGCATGTTGTGACAACGAGTATAGGATAGAGCGAATCGTTTTCAATATTGAGTTTATTAATCAGAAAAACAACCAATTTACCGAGTACGAATCCCATAATTGATCCAATAATGAGTTGCATTAAGACCATGAGTATTGCCATAAGGTAGTTAGGTTCTGCGTTAGATTGAATTATGCTAATAAGGGTGATAGTCAGTACATACGCCATAGGGTCGTTGCTACCGCTTTCTAATTCAAGCAAAGGGCGAAGATTATTTTTGATTCGCATCTTTTTTGCTCTGAATATAGAGAAAACGGAAGCAGAATCAGTTGATGACATTGTTGCTGCCAAAAGAAGCGAAGTAACTATACTGATGCCTGCCGATGCATAGGTTTTTCCAAGTATCCACCATATAGCTATTCCTGTAAAAAGAGCAGTGAGAAGAACGCCTAGCGTTGATAATATTATTCCTTGTGCTAATACTGGTTTTACGTCATTTATTTTGGTGTCCATACCGCCCGAAAACAATATGACACAAAGTGCTATTGTTCCAACAGATTGAGCCATTTGTATATTGTCAAAAGCGATACCTAGTCCATCGCTTCCAAAAAGCATTCCAACGGAAAGAAAAAGAAGTAACGAAGGAACGCCAAATTTATACCCAGCTTTATCGGCAATAATGCTGACGAAAAAAAGAATTGAAATTAGGAGGAGTATAAGTTCAAATTGCATCTTTTATTATTTTTATGGTATAAAGGTAGCGATTTTCGACCACATATAAAAAAAGGCGATATGGTGTATATCGTCTTTTTGGGGTGAATTGTCTATTTTTAGAAATTTGGTCGCAATTCTGATTTTGAGTAGAATTTGTTGATAATCTCAACCGCTTCGTCAGCTGTATCAACTACTTGGATTAAATCCAAATCGGAAGGACTGATGTTTTTCTGTTGTTCCAACATTACCGTCTTAATCCATTCCATTAGCCCTCCCCAATATGATTTACTTACCAATACAATAGGGAAGTGTTCTATTTTTTCAGTTTGAATTAATGTTACTGCTTCAAATAATTCATCTAATGTTCCAAAGCCACCTGGCATAACCACAAATCCTTGCGAATAACGCATAAACATGGTTTTTCTTGTAAAGAAATAGTCAAACGTAATTACTTTGTCGTGGTCTATATATTTGTTGGCACATTGTTCAAACGGCAGAGTAATGTTTATTCCCACAGATTTGCCTTTTGCTTTTTGTGCACCAAGATTTCCTGCTTCCATTATGCCCGGACCGCCGCCGGTAATTATTCCATACCCATGTTTTGTGAGTTTGTACGCAATTTCTGTTGTTAATTTGTAGTATTCGGAATTTGGTTTCGTGCGAGCCGAACCAAAAATAGAAACACAAGGTCCTATTTTTGTCAATTTTTCAAATCCTTCTACAAACTCCGATATGTATTTGAATATTTCCCACGTATTTTCAGCCTTTATATTTTCCCATTGTCTTTGGGTTGCATATCCTTCGCTGCTGATTTCATTTTCGTTCATAAAGTAAAATTTAAAAAGTCAAAGATAATTCTTAGAGGTCTTATTTCAAAATGTTTTTGAGGAACTGTCCTGTGTAACTTTCTGAAATGGTTGAAATCTTTTCCGGAGTGCCCGTTGCTAGAATTTTGCCTCCATGTTCTCCGCCATCGGGACCAATGTCGATGATGTAATCAGCAACTTTGATCACGTCAAGATTGTGTTCTATAACGATGACCGTATTCCCTTTGTCAACTAATTTTTGTAAAACACCAAGTAAAATGTGTATGTCGTGGAAATGCAGACCTGTTGTGGGTTCGTCCAAAATATAGAGGGTGTTACCGGTGTCTTTCTTGGATAATTCGGTTGCTAGTTTTACTCGTTGCGCTTCGCCACCGGAAAGCGTGTTGGAAGGTTGTCCTAATTTTAAGTATCCCAAACCTACTTCTTGCAACGTTTTCAGTTTGTCATGTATTGATTTTATGTTTTCAAAGAATTCAACTCCTTGATTGATAGTTAAATCCAATACATCGCTGATAGATTTTCCTTTGAAATGAATTTCTTGCGTTTCTTTATTGTATCGTTTGCCGTTGCATTTATTGCACGTAACGTACACATCGGGTAAAAAATTCATCTCAATAACTTTTACTCCGGCACCTTTGCAGGCTTCACAACGCCCACCTTTTACGTTGAATGAAAATCTCCCGGTGCTATATCCTCGCATTTTTGCTTCAGGCAACGCTTCAAACAATTTGCGTATATCATTAAAAATGTTGGTGTACGTTACAGGGTTTGAACGAGGAGTTCGTCCTATCGGAGATTGATCAACTTCTATCACTTTGTTGATATTGTCAATACCTTGAATTTCCTTGTAAGGAAGAGGTTCTTCTTTAGCACGAAAGAAATATTTGTTAAGAATAGGATGAAGCGTTTGGTTTATAAGGCTAGATTTTCCACTACCAGAAACACCGGTTACACAAATAAAAGTGCCAAGAGGAAAGGTAACTGATACATTTTTAAGGTTGTTTCCGGTGGCTCCAATCAGAGATAAGGTTTTACCATTCCCTTTTCTGCGTTCTTTGGGTATCTCTATTTCTTTCTTCCCAGTTAAATAATCAATAGTCAGGCTTGATTGTTTGAGAAATTCTTTTTGTGTGCCTGAAGCAACAATTTCGCCGCCTTTTCGTCCTGCGCCCGGTCCAAAATCAACTACATAGTCAGCGGAACGAATCATATCTTCATCGTGTTCAACCACAATCACAGAATTTCCTGCATCGCGCAGTTTTTGAAGAGAATTAATTAACTTAATGTTATCTCGTTGATGCAGACCTATACTAGGTTCGTCTAGTATATACAACACGTTTACAAGTTTTGAACCTATTTGAGTTGCCAGTCTAATGCGTTGATTCTCACCACCAGAAAGTGTTTTTGAACTTCTGTTGAGAGTGAGGTAGGGCAATCCAACATCAAGAAGGAATTCAATTCTCGTTTTTATTTCCTTAATTATTTCTTGTCCTATGTAAAACTGTTGTTTTGAGAGTGTTTCGGGTAGAGAACAAACCCATTCGTATAGTTTTTCTATTGTAAGGTCAGATATTTCTGCTATGTTTTTTCCCGTGATTTTAAAATATAACGATTCTTTTTTTAGTCTCTGTCCATGGCATTCAGGGCAAACGGCTTTTGATATGAAATAGTTTTCATTTTGTTTTGGATCGTCTTGAAACTCTATTTGTTTTTCTATCAATGCCAAAATACCGTCAAATCCTATGAAATAATTTGCATCAACGTTGGTTGGGATAGTAATGAATGAAAACATATCTTGCGAACCATAAATGATTGCATGTCTGCATTCTTCGGAAAGTTCGCAAAATGGAGTAGTAAGTTTATATCCATATTTACCCAAGATAGCTTCCAAATTGCAGAATATCATGGTGTCCTTGTGTGCTCCGAGTGGTTTTATAGCTCCTGCTTTTATGGACAGTTTTTCGTTGGGAATAATTTTTTCTATATCAACTTCGTCAACATACCCGAGTCCACCACAACGCGGGCAAGCACCTTGTGGTGAGTTGAAAGAAAACGAATGTGGAGCCGGTTCTTCATACGACAGTCCTGTCGTGGGACACATCAATTTTCTACTGTAATATTGAATACGGTCGCTATCCATTTCGGCAATCATAATCACATTTTTGCTCATTTTCATGGCTGTGTCTATTGATTGCCTAATGCGAGAATCTTCGTTATCGCTTATTTTGAATTTATCAATAACGAGTTCTATAGTGTGTGATTTATATCGGTCTAACTTCAGCCCGAATGTCAGTTCGGTAATTTCTCCATCAATACGAGCGTACAAAAATCCTTTACGGCGATATTGTTCAAAGAGTTCTTTGTAATGGCCTTTTCTTCCTTTAATAATAGGAGCAAGGAGATAAATCTTTTTTCCGTTGTATTTATCGTAGATTAATTCTATGATTTTTTCCGTAGTGTATTTTACCATTTTTTCTCCCGTTTCGTAGGAGAATGCTTCACCAATTTTGGCGTAGAGTAGTCGGAGAAAATCATATATTTCGGTTATTGTTCCAACTGTTGAACGAGGGTTTTTGTTTGTCGTTTTTTGTTCTATCGAAATTACAGGGCTCAATCCTGTTATTTTGTCAACATCGGGACGTTCCATTGCTCCCAAAAATTGGCGAGCATAGGCTGAAAATGTTTCAATGTATCGTCGTTGTCCTTCAGCGTAGATGGTGTCAAATGCCAATGATGATTTTCCACTGCCGCTCAGTCCGGTGATAACGGTAAGCGAGTCGCGAGGAATGGTCACATTTACGTTTTTAAGATTGTGTTCGCGTGCGCCTTCTACTACAAGGTTGTTGCTCTGTTGTATATGTTTGTCTTGCATTATTTTATTTTCCTCTCGCAATCCTCTATGAGTATTATTTTGTATTCCACACTGTCTTTGTTTGGCAAAAATTTATCGCGAAGCCAGGGATTTAATGTCTTGAGCATTTTGTAGTTAGAACCTTGACTGCGTGCAAATTCGGCTAAATTTGATATACAAGTATCAACAGTGACAATTTTTTGTTTGATTGTAGGGTATGGTTTTATGTTTTTATATCCATATCGTTCGGGTGACTCAATTATGAGTTTAAACGCTAATATCCTAAAAATATATCTACTTGTTTCGGAATTGGTGTATAAGTCATAGAACGATTCTGTACCCTGAAATCCAGCTTGTTTCGCGGTACCATTAACTCCTAGATTGTATGAAGCAGCAGCCATGGTCCAATTTCCAAACTTTTTGTACGCATATTGAAAATATTTACAAGCAGCTTCGGTAGCTTTTATCATGTCGTAGCGTTCGTCAATCTCATCGGTAATGGTGAGTCCATATTGTTTTCCGGTAGATTCAACTATTTGCCAAAAACCCGCAGCACCTTTGGGTGAAATGTTTACCCGTAATCCACTTTCGGCTACTGCCAAATATTTAAAATCTGACGGAACGCCATTTGCCTTTAGTATACTATCAATGATAGGGAAATAGCGATGTGCGTATTGTAGAATTTGCGTTGTTTGTGATTGATAGTAGATGTTTACTAATAGTTCGCGTTCAAGACTTTCGGCTACATCAAAATATTCAAGAGGAACTCGTTCTCCAAATAGTGTAGCAGTTTTGGGTATATATATTTGTTGAGATACTATAAATGAGCTATCAGGGGGAGTAGTTGTGCGCTTTTCGTCTATTGCTGTTGCTGCTGTTACAATAATGAAAGCCGAAATTACTCCTACGATGATAATAAAATAGGAAAAGAATCTTTTAAGCATTCTGTTTTTTAAATAAGAGATTGTTTTTATTTCGAATAATCAGGTTCATGCTGTATGCGCTAAAAAAAACAACACATGCATATATTGTAAGCACAATTGCTATATTTTTTGAGAAATACGAATTATAGAAAATAATAATGCATGTTGATGCAACGGTTCCTATAAGTGTAATGACATCAAGGAGAATAACAGTTTGTTTTATTGAAAATCCTTGATATACTAAGCAATGTGTTGTATGAAATCTATCGCCGACAAATGGAGAACGACCTGCTAAAAAACGGTTGAATGCAACAGTTGCAGTGTCGGTAAGGGGAACAAGGAATACGAGTGCTACAAGCAAAATTTGTTCGTAGTTAAAGCCAATGTCTGTACCTGCTGAATTCCATACATATTTGATGCTAAAATACACTAAGAATATTCCTAAGAGTTGGCTTCCATTGTCTCCCATATACATTTTTGAAGGATGCCAATTCCAATGCAGGAATACGCATATTCCTGCAATTACCGAGATAAGGAGTATAAAATCACTGGTGTTACCTTGGCTTAATGCAATGGCTGAAAACCCAGTAAGAATAATACCAGAAACAGATGCCGTTACGCCATCCATATTATCAAGCATATTGATACTATTCATTATTCCAACAACCCAAAATATTGTAAGTGCTGCATTTAAAAAGACATTTTCGGAGGTGGAAATGTGTGAGTCTGTAGCAATGAGAATTATTGCACACATGAGTTGAAAAATAAGTTTAAAGACCGGCGAAAAATTTTTCAAATCATCTACAAAACCCATCCCAAAACCGATGATACAACATACAAGCACAATCCAATCGGGAGAACTATTTCCCCCAAAGAATATACTAATGATAAAACCTATAATAACACACCCGAAAAATATAATTCCACCTATAATAGGTTTTGATTGTGAGGCAAATCGTTCGCCTGTTTCATTCTTTTTGTGAAGCAGGTTTATAACATTGTGTCGTAGTAAATATGTATATCCCAAAAAACTTATTCCGCAGATACTTGCGAAGTATGCTATATAAAGTACAACATTAACTGTTGTGGTGATGTCTATGTTCATTGTGCTTCTTCCGTCTAAACCTATCTAAAAAGTTTTGTTTTTTCGTGCTTGTTTTGTCGTATGAATAATATCCATAGCCAAATCCGTATCCATATCCATATCCGCTATATCCGTATTTGGAATTACTATATCCGTATCCGTATCCGTATTTAGACGAAATAATGGATACACCATTAAGTATTACAGACAAATTGTGTATGCTTGATTGTTCATACAAATAATTTATGTTGTTGATAAACATGCGTTTTGAATAATTTGCACGAGAAACATAAATTGGCAAATCGGCTCGTTGGAAACTAAATATAGCATCACTTACAATACCAATAGGTGGCGTATCAATTATAATGATGTCATATTCGGCTTTTAATTCTTCTAGCAGGGCATCAAATTTCTTTGAATTGGCTAATTCTGTTGGATTGGGTGGCTTTGGTCCTGATGGTATAATATCAAAGGTTTCAAAGTCGGTTTTTATAATGCAATCCTTGTATGAGTTTTTACCAATAAGGATAGTACTCATTCCTATATTGTTATTTGCATTAAATGATAAGTGAACTTTTGGTTTGCGGAGGTCAAGGTCTAGTAGTATAACTTTTTTCCCGCTAAGCGCAAACACACCTCCAAGATTTATGGCGATGAATGTTTTTCCTTCACCCGAAATAGTTGAGGTTACGGCAATTATCTTATTCTTTTCTTTTGACGGTAGCAAAAATTCAAGGTTCGACCGAAGAGTCCTAAATGATTCGGTAATGACTGAATCTGGTTTGTTTTCAACAACAAAGCGGTGAATTTTGTCTGACGAAAGTGTAATTGGAATTACTCCCGAAATAGGTGCGCTGGTGTATTTTGAAATGTCGTCAATAGATATTATAGAGTTGAACAGCATGTAGCTGATAATCGTTATCATGAAAATAAAGAAGAGACATCCAACGGCACAGACAAAACTAACGTATGAATGGATAGGAGAAATTGGATTCGTAGGAATTGTAGATTTCTGTAAAATCAAGTTATTGGTAATGTATCCAGCTTTTGAGATAAGATATTCGGCACGTTTTTCAACTAATTGATTATAGAATTTTTGATGAACGTCATAGATTCGTTTGAGTTTTGCTAACTCCGTTTCGTTGAATGAATAACCTGGTTTGCTCGTTAATTGTTTGAGTGAATTAACTTCGTTTTGTAGTTTGCTATTCGTAATGTTAATAATATTCGCTAAGTATTTCTTTTGCTCTTCAATTTGTTGGTCAATAACCTTTATCTTATGATTGTCGGGAGTGAGCGTCATAAGTAGTTGTTCTTTTTGTTTTTGTAGTTGTTGAATTCCATTAAGAAAATTTAATATCATTGATTCTGACGACGTACCCGATATCGCAGAAATAGCACTCATTATATCAAAATTTTCGCCTATTTCTATTTGTTTGTTTACTTTCTTGAGTGTTTGTATTTGAGATTGATATTTTTCAATATCTTGAGTATTGTTAAGTGATTCTTGGTCGTTTTCAAGAATGTTACCCGTAATTTTGTTGTCTTTTTTGAATTGTTCGAGTTTTTGTTCAGAGTCAGTGAGTTGCGCGTATACAATTTCAAGTTGTTCGTTGATGAATTTCAATATCTTTTCAGCACGTTCTTGTTTCTTTTCAACGTTGTAGGCAAGGAAGTTTTCAGAAATCGTATTTACAATTTCTGATGCTTTTTGTGCATTGGTACTCGTGTATTTTATTTGAATAGTGTTTGCATCAGAACTCAAAATGTTCACATCGAGTTGGGCAAATTGTGTCGACAAAGCTGTTGCTTCATCATAGTTTATGAAGTAGTATTTCGTGTTTCTATCCATAAACGATTCCGGAGAAATAATGTTCACGTATATTTTGCATCCATTGATTTCTGTCCATTCGTTTTTATTGATGTCAACAGAATAAGTTTTATTCTTGTCAATGTTGTAACTTATAGTAACTTTATTGGTTTCGGAAGAATACTCAACATAAATTTGCTTATTTTGAATAGGAGCTTGAACATTTTCAAGTTCAACAAAGAAAGGAGAGCGCTTATATAATTCTGAAGTAACAAAATGACCTTCACCAAAATAGTTAGTATATAAATTTAATTGTTGAAGTGAGCGTTTTAAAAATTCCGAAGAACGAATTAATTCGATTAAATTGGTGAGTGACGATTGTCCATAGGTTGATTCAATATCGAGTAGCTGTGTTTCTCGCTCTTCGTTGTTAATTTGTATTACAGAACTTGTTTCGTATATCGGTATGGTGTATCGTATATATAGTTTTGCGCCAACAACTGTTAATACAATAGATATCAAATAAATCCATATGTTCTTTTTAAAAACAATCCAAAATTTGTTTATGTCAAAAGAATCATTGAATGCTGGTATTTTCTTTGATTTTGCCATCGTTATTTAAATAGTGTTAAAATCATTGTAACGAAAGCCATAAGAGTCACGTATGGCGAAAGTTCTTTTGCAAATTTTATCACGTATCTTGGTCTAGAGTCAACATACACAATATCGTTTGCTTCAAGCATAATGTTGGTCTTCTTGAATTCTTGAAAGTCTCTAATATTGAATTGGAAAACTTCTGGATTTTTATTGTTTCCTCGTATCAATTTAATGTTATACGACTTGCTGCTTTCTGTTAGCCCTCCTGCTTCGGCGAAAGCTTCAAGGAGTGTCAATCCACCTTCCGGTATTTCAATTTTTTGACCTTTTGTTCCTTCATCAAAAAACAAGATGACTTTACGATTGGTAATTGTAATTTTTACAAAGGGTACTTGATAATATTTTGAAAGTTCTTTTTCGAGCAATAATTCTGCTGAATCTTTGGTCAT
Source organism: Bacteroidales bacterium (assembly GCA_036752345.1). Taxonomy (GTDB): domain Bacteria; phylum Bacteroidota; class Bacteroidia; order Bacteroidales; family UBA1715; genus UBA1715. The sequence goes on from DAIOSV010000015.1 coordinate 31,732, forward strand.
GCCGCCTAATTTAATTTCGCCCACGGTAGGTAGTTTTACTATGCTATCCTGACGAATCATGTACGTTAGACCGCTGTTTTGACTCGTAGGTCTTGATCCGCTTTGTGCTGATTCGGTTTCGAGAAGTGGATACCCATTATTGGTTGACATGATGATTTGTAGTTCATCAAATGGCTGTAGAACTGTTACACGTGGTGTTTCAGAAAATTCTGTGTATTTAAAGTTTTTGTCGGTTTGAAACATGACTGTCGGACGAAAGATTTTGCACGAAGTCAGTGCTAGACAAGTCATACAGACGAAAAAGAAGAAGACACGTTTCATTTTTGGTATTTTGTGAACAAATATAATATTTTATTCGGTACCAATGTGCTTTTTGTATACTTTTTCTATATCGCTACACAAGCGTTCGTAGCTGAATTTTTCACCGGAGAAATTGTGGCTATTTTGTCCCATAGTTTCTCGTAAATTTTTGTCTTTTATAAGTGTTTCTAATTTCTCGCTAAATTGTTCTAACGAAAGGTCTGAGAGTAGTGCTGTTTCGCCTTCTTTCACTATGTCGCTGATTCCGCCTACGTTGGTTGATACAATAGGCTTCCCAGATGCTTGTGCTTCTATAATGCTTACAGGAGTGCCTTCGTTAAAAGAGGTGAGGGCTACAATATCTAATCCGGCATAGGCTACATCAACGTTTTGTATCCACGAAGTAAAGGTAATGAGTTTATTAAATTCGTTGTCTGTACTCGTGTTGAATGGTATATTTTGTTCTGTGCAATATGTTTGCAATTCGTCGCGGAGTTCTCCATCGCCAATAATGAACGCACGTATTTTTTCTCGCTTATTTTTATTGTTACATAAGGCAATTGCATCAATAAACAGTTTGTGATTTTTGACTTTTGCCAAGCGTCCTACAATGCCAATGGCAATTTCATCTGGAGCTATATTGTATTTTGAGCGAAAGGTGACGCGTTTGGCTATCGTATCTTCAGAAAACCGACGAAGGTCAAATCCCAATGGGACGACTTCAATCTTTTCCGGTGGACAAATTTTATACAAAGTTCCGAGTTCGTATTTTTGATTTTCGCTGATTGCAATGATAGCAGTACTTTTTTTAGCCAAAAATCGTTCTATAACAATGAATACGGATGTTTTTATTTTTCCAAAATAAGAATGAAAAACGTGCCCGTGAAATGTGTGAAAAATGTAAGGAACGCCACAATAGATTGCAGCCATTCTTCCGAGCATTCCTGCTTTAGAAGCATGCGTGTGAACTATATCAGGTTTTTCGGTTTGTATGATTTTTATTAATTTCCGAAGTGCTTGAAAATCACGACGAAGGTTGATTTCTCTCCGAATTTCGGGAATGATAGTGTAGGAGATGCCCAGGTTGTTGAGTATATATTCTGAGCTTCCTTCGGAATCTTCTTTTAAGCCGCCAATAAGTATGGTTTGGTATTCTTTTGATATGTATTTTGTGAGATACGCTACGTTGTATGTTGGGCCACCAAGGTTGAAACGATTCAGTATTCGGAGAATTTTTGTCATAGTATCGTTAAAGTCTTGGCAAAAATATGTTTTTTGTGGAGAAAAAGATTGCTTTTTGCTCAGTTTATCGCATGGTGTGTCCTAACTGTTTGGAAATCAAATTTATGTCGCTATTGATGACCGAAAGCCTTTTTAAAGATTCAATATCTGAGTGCTTCGTAAGTTCTTCTCTTTTTTGTTCGTAGCGTCGGCGAATGTATTCCAAAATGCTTTCTTTGAGTGTGTTACCTAATAATTCTTCTTCGTGATTTTTCTTTTCTTCTTCTGAGGTGCCTATTTTCTTTTCTTTTTCCCAATATTTTTGGTCAAGAAATGAAGCATCGCTTAAAAAATTCGCAATTTGCTCTGCATCAACAAAATCACGGAGGTAATCAACTATAGAATCTTGTTTCTCCTCATATTTGGAATAATATTCATCAAAAATTTTTTTCTCTCCTTCGTTGATGAATTCAAATGTTATGGTCTCATCTAAATTGCGATGTAATTCGTTGAAAATATAGTCCTTAACAAGTCCCTTAAATGTTGGGTTTGTCTCAGGATATTTTTTTGCAGAAGGATTTTCTTGGAGCCATTTATGTTTTTCTATCTCAAAAAGTATGTTTGAGTTTTCTATGGAAATAGTTTTGGACCCATTGCGAACGAGTAGTTTAATAATATCACGTTCGTTTTCCAAAATTTTATCAACGTGTTTTGATGCAATTGAAGTTTGCACTTTTTGAACTTGTTGGGTTTGGTAAGGTTTTGGTTGTATTCCCAAATTCCTTGTAACTTGGTTCTTGATGGTTTGTTCGTCAATATTCAGAATTTTGCTGCATTCTTGAATGTACACCATGCGATTGATTTCGTTTGGTATTTTCGTAATAGTAAGAGCAATCTCGTTTATGAATTGAGCTCGTTTTATTGGATCGTTCTGAATCTCCTCAACAGCCAATTTTGTTCGGAACGTTAAAAAATCTGTTTTGTTAGAATTGATATACTCAGTAATTTCTTCCGAAGAATGTTTTTTTGCAAAAGAATCAGGATCATCGCCGTCGGGAAGAAGAAGAACTTTTACATTCATGTCTTTTTCGAGAATCATGTCAATTCCTCGCGTAGCTGCTTTAATTCCGGCTTTGTCTCCGTCGTAAATAATCACAATATTGTGAGTAAATCGTTTGATGAGGTTTATTTGTTCGTTGGTGAGTGATGTTCCCGATGAAGCAACCACATTGGTAATTCCTGCTTGGTGCAACGAAAGCACGTCGGTGTAGCCTTCAACCAAAATGCATTCATCTTTTTTTGTGATTTCTGTTTTTGCGAACGAAATGCCGTAGAGAGTGAAACTTTTTTTGTACACCTCTGATTCGGGCGAATTTATGTACTTCATACCACCTTGAACGTGTTCGTTTGCTGCTGTCATCACTCGTCCGCCAAATCCTATGACGGCTCCGGTAAGAGATGTAATTGGGAACATGATTCGACCATGAAATTTGTCGGACTTGTAGTTGTCGCCAACTGTAGAAAGTCCCACTTTGGTCATGTATTCAAGTTTGTATCCTGCTTTTTCGGCAGTAGAGGTGAATGCATCTTTCTTCTGTGGACTATAGCCTAAACGGAATTTCCGGATGGTTTCTTCGGTAAAACCTCGTTCTATAAAGTACGCCATTCCTATGGCTTTCCCTTCTGGGGTTTCCCATAATTGTTTTTCGAAAAAAGTCGTTGCAAACTCATTTACAATCATTAAACTTTCTCGTAAATCCTTTCGTTGCTTTTCTTCGTCAGTAAGCTCGGTTTCTACAATTTCTACGTGGTACTTGTTTCCCAAATACTTAATAGCTTCGTAGTACGAGCATTTTTCATGTTCTTTGATGAATGTGATTGCATTTCCGGCTTTCCCGCATCCAAAGCATTTGTAAATGCCTTTTGCTGGAGAAACAGAGAACGATGGCGTTTTTTCTTCGTGAAAGGGACAACATCCTTTGTAGCTGGAGCCGGTTTTACGAAGAGCAACAAAGTCACCAACCACTTCTTCAATGTGGGTGAGACTTAAAATTTTCTCTATCGTATCTTGCGGAATCATATCTTTTTTTTATTCATGCAAAAATAGAGAATACTCTTGTATGAAACATGAAAATTTGCAGTTGAGATTGTAACAATCTAACTGTCAAAGCAAAATGTTATTAACAATTCGAAACTTCTTGATTTAGAATAGAGTGAGTTGGAAATATGCTTCGTACGCAGATTTTAGCTCAGTCATAACCATCTTTCTCAGTTTGTCGGGCGTTTCTACTTTGAGTTTTGTGCCAAAACGTAAAATTCGTTCAATTAGGTCCGAATTTACGATGACTTTGAGTTCAATTATTGCACCATCTTGCCCCATATCATTGATAAGTTGCGAACTATGAATTGGATGTTGACGGAGACGTTCTACAATTTCAGCGTTCGCTTTTAGTGTTACGTTTGCCGGTTTAATTGAATCTCCCGGGTTTGTTCCAACAAGATATTGAAAATAGTCTGCGAACGTGTATTTTTCGTTTTCAATGAAGTTGATGATTTGCGGAGAAATAGCCGCAATGTCGCACACGGGTACAACAATAAAATCATTTGAAGGATCTTCCAATCCGTACAAATACCATTCGTTGTGATATTCTTTAAGGAAATAGGGATGAATAACCGTGTGAGTTATCGTTTCATCTTTTTTGAGCGAAAGTTCTATGACCGTTTTCTTTACTACGGCATCAACTATTTGTTTGAGCCAAGTAATGCCTTTTGCAAGTCTTTTTGCCGATTCAAAAGCAGCCACATTTGAGTTTGGTTTTGGATTAACGGCAATAATTGCTTCAACTTTCTCTATCAGTTTGTTTATGTCTCCCAAGTGAGTGTACTGACGATATTGTTTGAGCGTATTTGCTACCTCAGTAAGGTTATCAATATCGGGTTTGCTCAATTGCATATTACGAATAGAAAACTCTTTGTCTGAGTATGAGTAGTTACCATCAACGCAAACAATAGGAGCATTGTATCCAACTGGTTGTTTTTCGCGCATGAGAGCGATATCATACTGAATAGATCGACGGCTTACTTTTTCAACATTAAATTCGTTGGTTAAATTGCGTGATACTTCAGCAATAAGATCGTCCAATGTCCATGTGCGGGTTGTGTCGCGAAGGCACTCATCAATAATCCTGAAACGGAAATTTTTTGACTTGTGAGCTGGCATAACAAAATCTTTTAGTTCAATAATATTGGGACAAATATAGGTGCAAAATGGATGCAATGCAAATAAAATGCAATGTTTTTTTACTGTGAGTGTAAATTTCATGTTGGTAGTCGTAAAATTCTCTTCAAGGAGATAGGAGAAACTTCGTTTTTTCAAAAAATAATAGATGCAGATTTTGTTGCAAGTGAAATTTGTGTACTTTTGCAATCGTATTCGGGGTGTAGCGCAGTTGGTAGCGTGCTACGTTCGGGACGTAGAGGTCGCCCGTTCAAGTCGGGTCACCCCGACACTGAGGATAGCAATTGTTGCTATCCTTTTTTT
>DAIOSV010000015.1:36893-39981 GCA_036752345.1 Bacteroidales bacterium
TCGTTCTAAACTGTAAAAAAGAGAATATCATTTTGAGTTGCATTTTTACTTTTGTTGGAAATTAGATGTCAAAAGAGTGGGGGGTGACCACAATGATGACTTCTATTAATTATAATGTATGGTTTTGGTCAGAGTAAAACCGTTTATAATTAATTTGTCATATAAGTTTGTCTTTCGAAGTGCTTTTTTTGAGAAAAATCAACTATCTTTTTCTTATGAGATGTATGTTTTTTGCGCTTATTGTTTGAAATATCAACGAAAAGTTTATATGTTTGGCAAAATTTAAGACGAACTATGAGAGAGTTAAAATTGACACTAGTGTCGCTATTGATTTGTGCAACAGGTGTATACGCTCAAAATAATGCGACAGAAAACGTTACTCTTCAGAATTTCGAAGGAGAAACGGTAGAACAAGGTACTTGGATTAGTCAAGATGCCGAACAAAAAGAATCCACTTCGTTTGATAATTGGGTATATGAAGGTTGGGGTGTAAACTTCAACATTGGCCCTACATTATTTTTCGGCGATGTTGCAATGAGCCAAGCTGCTGATATGCGTGCTGCAGTATCATTAGGTTTGCAAAAGCAATTAAATCCATATTTATATTGGAGATTTAATGGTATCTATGGTAATCTTGCTGGTTCAAAATCGGAATACAGTAATGGTGATCCTGCAAATTTGGAATTCACGAACAAATTTTCTGAGATAAACACAACATTGAAAGTTGATTTACTTGGTGCCTCAGATGCAAAAGTTTCTCCCTATTTGTATGCCGGTGTTGGTTTAATGAAATTTAGAAGTCGTTTAACAGACTCAGAATCGGGAGCTACAAAAGCATCATTTGGATATAATGGTACCGTTGCAACAACTCCAACTCGCGAAGTTATCGTTCCTGTTGGGTTAGGTTTGGAATGGAAGGTAAGCAAAGCCTTGTCGTTTACATTAGACGGATCAATGACTTTTGTAAAATCAGACAAAGTTGATGCGTGTGTATCTGACAACAACGACGAGTTGTTGCAAGATATGTTTAGCACTATTTCTTTAGGTTTTGTATATAAATTTGGTACACGCGATTGCGATAAAGATGGTGTTGTAAACCACAAAGATGCTTGTCCAAACACACCAGCTGGTGTTGTTGTTGACGAAAAAGGTTGTCCAATTGATAGCGATCATGATGGTATTGCTGATTACTTAGACAAATGTCCGAAAGAAGCAGGTTTAGCACAATTTGAAGGTTGCCCAGATACCGATGGTGATGGCGTTGCTGACAAAGATGACAAATGTCCAAAAGAAGCAGGTTTAGCACAATTCCAAGGTTGTCCTGATACCGATGGTGATGGTATTGCCGATCCGAACGATAAATGTCCGAAAGAAGCCGGTTTAGCACAATTCCAAGGTTGTCCTGATTCTGATGGTGATGGCGTTGCTGATCCAGAAGACTTATGTCCTAACCAAGCAGGGCCAAAAGAATTTAAAGGATGTCCAGATACTGATAAAGATGGTATTCCTGATAACATAGATAAATGTCCAAAGGTTGCTGGTATTGACAAAAACATGGGTTGCCCTGCTGTCAAGAAAGAGGTTTTGAAAATATTTGAAAGAGCATTGACAGGTATTCAATTTGAAACTGGTAAAGATGTAATTAAGAAACAATCATTCCCAATTCTTGATCAAGTTGTTCTTGTAATGAAAGAAAATCCTGAATATAATCTTGAAATTAATGGACACACTGATAATGTAGGTGACTCTACTAAGAATCAAATATTGTCAGACAAGCGTGCAGCTTCGGTTCGCAAGTATTTGATTGATAAAGGTATAGCGGAAACAAGAATGGTGTCTCACGGTTATGGTCAGACAATTCCAATTGCAGACAATAAAACTGCAGCAGGGCGAGCTAAAAACCGTCGTGTGGAATTCAAGGTTTTGTTCCAACAAATTGAAGTAATTGAAGAACAATAAAAATAAATTAGAAATAAGTAATTTAGTCAAAAACAAAAAAGTATAATCATTATGAAAAAATTGTTATTGAACTTGGCAGTATTAGCAACAGCACTAACAGGTGCATTAAGTGCTTCAGCACAAGAAACAGAAACAAAAAGTGCTTGTGAAACACAAACACATGTAGGTTTAGAAATTAAATCATCTGAAATATGGAGAGGACTTCAACTAGGTTCTGGTCCAGCTTTTAAACCGACATTCTCTATTCAGGCAGGTGGCTTCTCAATTGGTGCAGAAGGGTTAATGTGTACCGGTGAAGATCTTGGATTCGAAAGCAATCTATTTATGAAATATCGTTTCCCATTTGATTTGACTTTGGAAGTTACTGATTATTACAGAGGTGGAAATTGGTTGGGTGTAAACTTTGATAATATTGCTAAAACACACAAAATTGAACCAGCAATCCGTTATCAATATGACAAGTTGCAATTCTATGCAGCATTCATGTTTTCAGAAGACTATAACATGGATTTCTATGGTGAAGTATCATATGATTTTGATTTGTTCAAATTGGCAATAGGTGGTGGTAATGGTATGTACACAACAAGTCCAGTATGGAACAATGGTGGTGATTTTGGAATGTGCAATATCTCTGTTTCAAAAGCATATAACATTCAAGTTACAGACAAATTCGTGTTACCAATCGAAGGTGGTGTAGCATTGAACCCAAGTATCGAACGTATGTATGCATTTGCTAGCGTTAAATTGGGAAAATAATTTTCTCAGTTATGCCAAATAAAAAGACCCCGTGGTTTTCCATCGGGTCTTTTTTTATGTTCAAAAAATAGTGCAATATTTTTTCTATATTTGACAAAACATTAAAACAATAACAGTATGGCAGGTTTATTATTATCTTTATTAATTGGAGCATTAGCAGGTTTTCTAGGTAGTAAAATCTTTTCAGGCGCAGGCAAAGGTTTATTGTTGAATTTAATCATCGGTATTGTAGGTGGTTTTCTTGGTGGTTGGGTATTTAGTTTGCTTGGAATTGGAGGCGGAGGTATTTTTTGGCAACTAATAAGCGCAACGGTAGGAGCTATTCTCCTTTTATGGATTATATCTCTAATTAAAAAGTAATGAGAGTATAATG
>DAIOSV010000016.1:0-2306 GCA_036752345.1 Bacteroidales bacterium
CATGATGAAGAATGAGAACCAACATTATTGGAAAACATATCAAAAAGAGATAGCTTCTGATAATTTCTACTATGCGCGTAGTTGTATAAGACAGAATTTTTTCCCAGGTTCGGAAGAAACCTTTCTGAAAATAGTACGCGATATACTAGGGAAAAACATATATGACGACCCGCACCAAACTACATGTACAGGCATTGCCTATCATTCCGATATTGTTCCTCTTGAAACAACGATGACTGTCGCTGCCCGTCAATTTTCTCTTATGAATGAAGCGAAGTATAAAAATTTTATACCTTCGTGCGTTACCTCTTTTGGTATTTATACCGAAATGATAGATACATGGACCCATTTTCCGGAAACTCTTGAAAATACGAAAAGACAATTATACGCAGCAACAGGTAGAAACTTTACCTTACCCGAAAATCTTGTCCACACAAGCGATATAATCTACAAATACAAAGACGAGATTGCCAATATTGCCAAATACAGATTAATCAACAAAGAAACGCTTCAACCATTGAAAGTTGTTGAACATGTTGGGTGCCATTATGCGAAAATATTTCCCAACAAAGGAGTTGGCGGAGCTGAATTTCCTCAAGTATTGTTGGGCATGATAGAAGCTTGGGGAGGTGACGTTGTCGATTACCCGGAACGCCGCCACTGTTGCGGATTTGGATTCAGAAACTATCTTATTAAAGAAAACAGAGGATATCCATTATCCAACACCAAGAAAAAATTTGATTCTATGGAACCTTTCAAACCAGACTTTATTGTCACTAATTGTCCCGGTTGTACTTTTTTTCTTGACCGTTGGCAATATGTAATTGCCGAAATGGAAGGAAAAACATACGGAGAAAACGGCTATGGCATACCCGTATTGACGTATGAGGAAATGGCTGGCTTGGTACTAGGTCTTAACCCTTGGGAAATGGGAATGCAAATACATCAAGTAAGCGTAGAACCATTGCTAGATAAAATAGGAATCCAATACAACCGTGATGAAAAATATTTAGGATATAACGATGAATATATAGGAAAACCACTGAACCCAAACGTACTGAAGGTGTAATTGGCGATTGGCAACTAGCAGTTAGTGGTTGGCAATTTTGCCAAAGGCCAACAACCAACCGCCATACACTAACCGATTAACCAATTCACCATAACTCATAACTACTAACAATCGGCCACGTAAAGAAATGAGCACGAATTTTTTAAGCTGTTTTTATCTATATTTCTAAATCTTTACTAATTTTGTGGCAACGAAATTTATATACTATAATGATTACAATAACATTTCCCGACGGGAGCAGAAAAGAATACGAAAAAGGGGTAACCCCACTCGAAATAGCACAGAGTTTGAGTGCACAATTAGCAAGAGAAATTTTAGTTGCAACAGTCAATGGTTCTGCATGGGATTTGACCCGTCAAATAGAAGAAGACGCTACCATAGAACTTCATAAATTTGAATCAGAAGAAGGAAAACATGCATTTTGGCATTCATCTGCTCACTTGTTGGCAGAAGCATTGCAAGCAATGTATCCGGGCATAAAATTCGGTATCGGTCCTGCTATTGAAAACGGTTTCTACTACGACGTAGACCTTGGCGAAACCGTACTTTCCGAAAAAGATTTGACTGCCATTGAAAACAAAATGTTGGAGCTTGCTCGCAACAAAGAATCATACGTACGTAAAGACGTTTGCAAAGCTGATGCTTTGAAACACTTTGGCGACAAAGGCGAACAATATAAAGTAGAACTTATCAACGACTTGGAAGATGGTTCTATTACCTACTACACCCAAGGAGATTTCACCGACTTGTGTAGAGGCCCACACTTGCCAAACACTGAGCCTATCAAGGCTGTAAAGCTTACCAACATAGCAGGTGCTTACTGGCGTGGTGACGAAAAACGCAAACAATTGACCAGAATATATGGTATAACCTACCCTAAAAAGAAAATGCTTGATGAATACCTTGAATTATTGGAACAAGCAAAACTTCGCGATCACCGCAAGGTAGGAAAAGAGATGGAATTGTTCATGTTCTCCGACTTAGTTGGTAAAGGTCTTCCTATTTGGTTGCCAAAGGGTACTGCCCTCAGACTTCGTTTGGAAGAAGCATTGAAGAAAATTCAAAAACGCTTTGGATACCTACAAGTAATTACTCCACACATTGGTAACAAACAATTGTATGTAACATCAGGACACTGGGACCACTACGGCAAAGACAGTTTCCAACCAATAACTACCCCTGAAGAAGGAGAGGTTTATTTGTTGAAACCAATGAACTGCCCTCACCACTGTATGAT
>DAIOSV010000016.1:2406-8969 GCA_036752345.1 Bacteroidales bacterium
AGCGACGAGAATTGGGAAAAAGCAGAACAAGCAATTATAGAAGCTGCTGCCGAAAAAGGATTGAATACCATTATAGAATATGGCGAAGCTGCATTCTACGGACCTAAACTTGACTTTATGGTACGCGATGCAATTGGTCGTAGATGGCAATTAGGAACAATCCAAGTTGACTACAACTTACCAGAACGCTTTGAGTTGGAATACATTGGTACTGACGACAAACGATATCGTCCGGTAATGATACACCGTGCACCATTTGGTTCAATGGAACGATTTGTTGCGGTACTTATAGAACACACCGGCGGTAAATTCCCATTGTGGCTTACTCCTGACCAAGCAGTAATCATTCCGGTGAGTGAAAAATATAACGAATATGCGAAAAATGTTTTGAATTTGTTAAATAATTCCGATATTCGCACGCTCATTGACGACAGGAATGAGAAGGTAGGTAAAAAGATACGTGACAACGAGATGAAACGCATTCCATACCTTATTGTTGTTGGCGAGAACGAGCAAAATGAAGGAACATTGTCAGTCCGGAAACAAGGTGAAGGAAGCAATGGCGAAGTAATGAAAGTAGAAGATTTTGTAGCAAGAATCTCTAAAGAAGTTGCGGAACAAATGAATGAAATGAGATAGAACAGTATAAACAAGTAATAAAAAATAAATGGCGGCTGACGAATTAGCAGATAGTTTTAAAATTAATCACAGTATTAGAGCACGCGAAGTGCGTTTGGTTGGAGACAATGTTCCACTAGGAGTATATTCCTTGTTTGATGCTCTAAAAATAGCTGATCAACAAAACTTGGATTTGGTAGAAATATCGCCAAATGCCGTTCCTCCGGTTTGCAGAGTAATAGATTTCCAGAAGTTTCTTTACAACATGAAGAAGAAACAAAAAGAAATCAAAGCAAATAGTACCAAGGTAACTTTAAAAGAAGTTCGTTTTGGACCGCAGACCGATGAGCACGATTATCAATTTAAGTTGAAACATGCTCAGAAATTTATTGCAGAAGGCGCAAAAGTTAAAGCCTACGTATTCTTCAAAGGACGTTCAATATTGTACAAAGAACAAGGTACCGAAGTATTGACACGTTTAATAAAAGACTTGGAAGACGTAGCACGCTTAGACCAAGAGCCAAAATTAGAAGGGAAGAGAATGTACATTCAATTTTCTCCCCTCCCGAAGAAAAAATAATATGTTTAACTAAATAAGTGAATAAAATGCCAAAGATGAAATCAAAATCCAGCGCAAAAAAACGTTTCACATTAACGGGCACTGGTAAAATCAAACGCAAAAAAGCGTTTAAGAGTCACTTGTTAACAAAAAAAGAAACGAAGCAAAAAAGAAACCTTCGTTACTCTACTACCGTTAACAAAACAGATTTAAAGAGCGTTAAATCAATGCTCAGCCTATAATTAATTATTATTGTGTAACAATGATTGAGCACCTAAGAACTATGAAATATATAGTCGCTAATCGTTAAAATCAAAAGAAATGCCAAGATCAGTAAACAACGTTGCGTCAAGAGCACGCAGAAAGAAAATCTTAAACCAAACAAAAGGAAACTTTGGTGGAAGAAAAAACGTATACACCGTTGCTAAAAACACCTTAGAAAAAGGTTTAGTGTATGCCTACAGAGACAGAAAAGCTAAAAAGAGAAGTTTTAGAGCATTGTGGATTCAAAGAATCAACGCAGGAGTTCGTCCTTTCGGAATGTCTTATTCACAATTTATTGGTGCTTTAGCTAAAGCTGACGTTACTATTAACCGTAAAGTTCTTGCTGACTTAGCAATGAACAATGCTGAAGCTTTTGAAGCCATAGTAAAAGTTGTAAAAAAATAAATTAATATACTATTTATACGAAGGGAAGCCTTTACTGTGCTTCCCTTTTTTTTAAAGTTATTGTTATGAAAATTGCACTTATCGGATACGGCAAAATGGGCAAAGAAATCGAAAAGATAGCCCTTGAACGTGGTCATTCGGTTGTTTTGACTATAGACATACACAACCACAACGAAATGACCCGTGAAAACCTTCAGAAAGCCGATGTAGCAATAGAGTTTACCACTCCAGCAACCGCATACAATAATTACATAGATTGCTTTAATGCCGGAATACCTGTTGTTTCGGGATCAACCGGTTGGACTGATAAATATGACGAAATTGCTTCTCTCTGCAAAAAAACAGGAAACACGTTCTTTTATTCATCTAATTACAGCCTTGGTGTCAATATCTTTTTTGAATTGAACAAAAAATTGGCTGCAATCATGAACAACTTTCCACAATATGATGTTTGCGTAGAAGAAGCTCACCATAATCAAAAACTTGATGCACCGAGCGGAACGGCCATCACGATAGCAAAAGATATACTTTCCGAAATAGACAGAAAAAAAGACTGGCGTCTTAACGAATTCAAATCAACCGACGAACTACAAGTAGTGTCAAAACGGCTTGGAACGGTTCCCGGCACACACATAGTTGAATATGATTCAACCGACGATACCATTGAAATAAAACATTCAGCAAAGTCACGCCGTGGTTTAGCCTTTGGTGCGGTGCTTGCTGCAGAATTCGTTATTGGTAAAAAAGGCGTATTTGGAATGAAAGATTTATTAAACTTGTAAATCACCCTGGCTATGAGAAAACTGCTGGATTTCATAAAAAATAAATGGTTCATATTTGCCATATGTGCAATATGCTGGATATTGTTTGTTATTTGGCTTGGAAATTATTGGTGGCTTCTTGGGTTAGGTGTCATTTTTGATATGTGCATCACGCAAAAAGTGCCTTGGGCTTTTTGGAAAATATACAAACCAAAATCGAAATTCGGCAATTGGTTGATGGGTTGGGTTGACGCTATTATCTTTGCAGTTATTGCAGCATCATTCATACGCATCTTCTTTTTTGAAGCATACACCATCCCTACCTCTTCAATGGAAGGTACTATGCTTGTGGGCGATTACCTCTTTGTAAGCAAATGCAATTATGGTCCACGAAAACCTATGACTCCTCTTTCATTCCCATTTGTGCATCATTCTATGCCATTTTCAAATGGAATGACAAAAGCATATTCCGAGATATGGAAACGCCCGTACGAACGTATGGCCGGATTTGACCACCTTAAAAATGATGATATCGTTGTGTTCAACTTCCCCGAAGGCGATACCGTTATATTGACTCGTCAGAGCCAAAGCTACTACCAAATAAAACGCGACTTTCTTGAAGAAGGCGAGGTGTACCCTATTTCTCAAAATGACTACAATAGGTTGAATCAGATTAAGATGCAACATCAAAATCAAGACTATGAGAAATGCTTCTACGAATATTTCAAAGATTCAATTGTAGTGCGCCCTGTTGATAAACGTGAAAATTATATAAAACGCTGCGTTGCAATACCCGGCGATACATTGCAAATAAAAGGCGGCCGCGTATTTATTAACGGTACTCCACAAAAAAACATTCCTACCATGCAATTCCGCTACGATATAGAAACGTCGGCTCCATTGAAGCCTTCTATATTTGAGAAATTGAATGTGCGCGAATATGGCTACACCAAAAATGGCTACATCATGCTTTTGAATGATGAACAAGTAGCGAAACTCAAGACATACAAATCAGTACAGTCAATTGTAAAAGGAGAGTTTCCCGACGGCTTCCGTTATAGAGAGAACTTCCCGCACGATGTTCAATACGATTGGAACAAAGACTACTTTGGACCACTTGTAATACCTAAGGCTGGCGTAACGGTAGCTATTAACACCAAGACCTTGCCTTTGTATAAACGCATTATCACACTCTACGAAGGAAACACCTTGCGTGTTGACGGAGAAACTATCTACATAAACAATACCGTAGCTACACAGTACACGTTCAAACAGAACTACTACTGGATGATGGGTGACAACCGCGACAATTCGCAGGATTCACGTTTTTGGGGATTTGTACCCGAAGACCACATTGTAGGAAAAGCGGTGATGATTTGGTTTTCGTCAGAGCAAAGCAAATCTATTCCATCAAACATTCGTTGGAACAGAATGTTCAACATGATTCACAAAGACTAATGCTGCTAGCATCAGCATACATGCCTCCTATTCAATATGTTGCTCTCCTTACCAAACAAGGTAACGCACGTATTGAAGCTATGGAGCACTATGTGAAACAGTCGTATCGGAATCGTGCTTGCATACTCTCGGCAAATGGGGTGTTGAACTTGATAGTGCCACTCGAGAAAGCCGACGGATGCAAAACGCTCATGAAAGATGTGCGCATAGCCTACAACGACCGCTGGAATGCAGAACATTGGATAGCCATTACATCAGCATACAATTCGTCTCCTTTCTTTGAATTCTACGCTGACGACTTGCAACCCTTCTTCACAAAGAAATACTCGTTTCTCATTGACTACAATGCTGAAATACTCCAACGCATACTTTCGCTCATGGGCATTTCATGCAACTTATCGTTTACCGATGAATTTGCAAAGCCAAACACCGTAGCTGAGGACTATCGGTATAGCATTTCGCCTAAAATCAACAATGCAAACGTCACGTTACCTGCCTACACTCAGGTATTTGAGAATAAGTTTGATTTTGTGCCCAATCTGAGTGTTTTAGACCTGCTGTGTAACGTTGGACCGGAATCTAAAGAGTATCTCAAACAGATTTAATGCACATTGGGAATACCAACACAAACGCATAGCATGTGTCCGTTGGATTCATGACACACCGTGAATTTGGGAAAATGCAGAAGGTATTAGTAGATTCTATTAATCAACTCATTCATAAACAGACGAAGCTCTGCTTTTTGAGCTTCAGGAATTGCGATGGCATCGACAATTGTTGATGCTTTTGAGAAATAGTCTTTGATTTGTTCTAGTGTTTTTTCTTTGACTTGCGCTTTATTGTACAACGCCCTTACTTCATCAAATTTATCTTTTTCAGAAATAGTCGTTTCTGACACTAATTGCACTAATGTATTGCGGTCAGTGCCTTGCAAAGTGTTAAGAGCAGATATAAGCAAGCACGTTTTCTTGTTTTCGTTTATGTCACCGCCAATTCTTTTGCCAAAGGTAGCCTCATTGCCATAGGAATCAAGCACATCGTCTTGCAATTGGAACGCAATACCTATATTTCGTCCCACCTCATAGAGTCTATCGGCATCAGCAGCTGATGCACCGCCAACAATAGCACCGGCTTTAAGGCACGCAGCCAAAAGGACTGACGTCTTTAATTCTATCATTTTGATATATGCAGGCATGGTAACCTCAGGACTTTGCACATTTGCATGTTCTAAGTCAATATCATACTGTTGCCCTTCGCAAACTTCTAAGGCGGTAGTATTTAAGAGGTTGAATAATTTAGGCATATACTCGCCCGACTCTTCAAAAAAGCGGTATGCCATAATCATCACAGCATCGCCCGAAAGTATGGCAGTATTCTCATTCCATTTTAGGTGAACGGTAGGTTTGCCACGACGAATAGAAGCCTTGTCCATAATATCGTCGTGAATAAGGGTGAAATTATGAAATGTTTCAAATGCTATAGCAACCGGAATAGCCTGCATGTACGAATTTGAGAACATTTTAGAGGCCATCAATACCGACGATGCGCGAACACGTTTACCGCCATTTTGCAATATGTATTTACAAGGAGCATACAACCCTGCCGGTTCTTGAAATTCGCGACGATTGATACGTTCTTCAATAGCTTGGTTAATGACGTCTTGATAGCCTTCTATACTTTTCATGCCGCTATTCTTTTCTTATATTCATATCGAACAAACCTTCACGCAAAATAATGTCAATTCCTTCACTCAAGGTTGTGAGTGGTCTATTGTTGAGCAACGTTGTTTTCATGAATGTATTGTCGGGACAACGACGACGCATATCTCCGTCTTTCAATGGTTTTACATTCACTATTCGTGATTTAGAACCTGTCTTTTCAACTATCATGGTTGCCAAATCACCGATGGAGTATTCTTTGTCGCCACCAATGTTAGCCACATCGTTGATGAGTAAATCATGTTCAAAAGCATTTACGCAGGCTTCAATATTATCGTCGATAAAACAGAATGTACGTGTTTGTTTTCCATCACCATACACTTGAATATCTACATTGTTAAGCGCCTTGTGTATGAAACGACTTATCACAAAATCAGAACTTTGACGAGGTCCGTAGGTATTGAAGAAACGGAAAATTGAATATTCCAAGCCAAACTCTTGATTATACGAACGTAAGTATGCCTCGCCTAGATTCTTTACCACAGCATAGGGAACGCGCGAATTGAGCGGTGTGGTATCAACACGTTGTGGTATTTCAAACGGTTCGCCATACACTTCCGACGATGAAGAGAAAAACACTCGCTTGACTCCAGTATCTTTTGACAATTTGCACACATTGCGTATGCCATCAATATCAGTCAAAACGGCAAGTGGATGTTGCTGTGTGCGTTGCACACCAACCATTGCTGCATAATGAAACACATAATCAAAATGGTATAAGTGCATTACCGAAGCTATGCTCTGATAGTCATTGACATCGCACTGAATGAATTTCCAATT
>DAIOSV010000016.1:9069-39139 GCA_036752345.1 Bacteroidales bacterium
ATTGAGGTAGAAATCATACTTGGCGACGTTTCGCGTATTGTCATCATCACAGATTCTCTAATATTTGGATTTACTTTCAAACATTGGCGATAGCGCGACAAGAAGTGAATGGTATTGTCAACGGAAATACCGAATGCAATGTTGAATACCAATATAGTTGATGTTTTGATTGGAATATCTAAGAAACCCATAAGAGCTGCCGTAAAGAACAACGAAAGCACGTTTGGTATTAACGAAACAATGACCATACGTCTTGAGCGGAACAGCAACGCCATGAAAAATGCAATCAATACAATCGCAAGCGTCAAACTTTCAAATAAATTTACCAAAAGATATTGTGTGCCTTTGAAATAAATGACACTGGTTCCGGTAATTAATGTTTTGTACCTGTCAGAAGGGAATACCGTGGACAAATCTTCTTCAAGTTGTTTCTCCAACACGGCCATTTTCTCTGTACCCAAATCCTTTACGTTACAACGGATACGAACTTTTTTTCCTGTAGAATCAACCAAAGAATATTGCAAAGAGCCCAAACCATCGCCAGCCTTCTTTACCATCTTCTTTAGTTTGTTGATGAAAAAGATATCGCTCGAATTTGGTAAGGTGTAATATTTAGGATCGCCACCATTGTTCCACTGCCAAGCAAACTTGAGAATATCAACAATAGAAAGTGGTTTTCCTAACTCAGGATATGTCTTTAAACTATCGGTAATTTGATCCATTCGATGCATAAATTCACGATCGCGTATCAAATTGATTTTTGCGGTGTCTTCTATTTGAATTTCCAACGGAATTGTTCCATCAAACGTATTCTCAGCAAAACGTAAATCTTGCATAATTTGATGTTCTTGCGGCAAATCGTCAACAACATATCCGGTTCTATGCATCAATGTAATTCCATAAATACCAATGAGGAACAGAATGATTGTGATAGCATAAATGGCATTTCGGTTATTTGTTGTTCTTAATGAAATAAAGTCAACCACTTTGCCAAACATCCTACTTTCAAGATGCTTTAACATATGGTTTGATGGTTCCTTTGAATAACTTAAAATGATTGGCAATAATGTGATAGAGAAAATGAACACACAAATAATGCCGAGCGAAGCACTCAAACCAAATTGTTGAAGAATCTTACTATCGGTAATCATAAAGGTTGAGAACCCAATAGCAGTGGTTAAGTTAGACAAGAATATTGCATTTCCAACGCGGAATATTGAGCGTTGCAATGCTTTAATCTTATTTCCATGCAGTGTAAATTCCTGATGAAATTTATTTATAAGGAATACACAGTTTGGCACACTTATAATGATAATTAGCGAAGGTAACATTGCCGTTACGCCGGTCAATTCGTACCCTAGCATTCCCATCCAGCCCAAGCTCCAGATAACCGAGACGGTTAAAACAATAATAGGAAGCAAGACGTTTTTGAAAGAACGGAATGTGAGATATAAAATAATTACACAAATAAGTATTGCGAGCAACACAAAGATAATCAATTCACCTTGAAGCATCAACGAAGTGTGAGTGCGTATAAAAGGCATACCGGTCTGTATTATCTCTATATTCTGTGCCTTTGAATAATCGCCAACCAATTTTTCCAATTGAGCAAGTAAATCTTCGCGCGCAGGACTATCAATAATTTTTTGGTTTATTGAAATCATTAAAAGATATACGTTCTTCCCTTCTTTGTTGAACAACATATCTTCGTATAGTGGCTGATTTAATATGATTGCCGATATGGAATCAAGCTCTGCTTGCGTTTGCGGACGTTGTTTGAAAAAAGGATCTACCCTTGTGCCATTAATCTCCACAGCCTGACCTACCGAAATAATGTTTTCGACCCCGTGTATGGTATCAATCTTTTCACATAAATCTAAAAAGGCATTGAATGTCTTTAAGTCAAACATTTTCCCCTTTTCAGCCTTGAATCCCACTATAAAGCTATTCGCATCAGACCCGAAGTCCTTTTTAAATTGTTGGAACTTAACAAAAGCAGAATCGGTTTCAGGCAACATTGCTGCATATTCATACGAGATATGTACTTTGGTTGCCTCGTACCCCATAAAAGCTGTAAGGATAGCTGATATTATAATAATTGCTATTCTATATCGAAGTATAATTCGCGCACACTTAACCCACATTGTATTCGTCTAAAAATTTCGGCTAAGATAACTTTTTTTGGCAACATGACATTGTATGAGAGAGAAATAAATGTTTGGTAACTTGTATATTCACTGCTTTTCAATTCAAAAACCCCACCCCACTATGAGTTGTTTTTGGCATTATTTATTAGGTCTTCATTATTAGAAACGCTATGGTAAAACAAGAAATACTCACGTTATAACTCACAACACGTACACAAAAAAGCTATCTTTGAGCAAAATGTTTTACAATTGATTTACGGTATTGTCATAGTAATAGGTCTTTATGTACTGCTCAGCGTGGCAAGTGTTTTTGGTTTTATAAAAAAAACGCAACAACATCTGCCGTTGGAGCAGAACGAGCCTACTACACTTCCATTTTGTTCGGTAATTATAGCAGCGCGCAACGAAGAAGCGTCTATCGGTACTATCTGCAATGATTTATTGCAACAAACCTATCCGAAAGAAAAAACTGAATTCATACTAATAGACGACCACTCCGACGACTACACGGCAGAAATAATCAATACGTTTGTGAAACAAGACCACCGATTTATTCTCACACAAGCGCCGGAAGAGATACAAGGGAAAAAACAAGCACTCCGATATGCGTTGTCAAAAGCGCAAGGTGATTTGCTCCTTTTTACCGACGCCGATTGTTCAATTTCGGCAAAATGGATTGAAACATACGCTGCACATACCCAGGATTCGCAAGCATCGTTTTACTTTGGAGGAATTGTACCACGTCAACCAAACTCTATTTCGGAATCATTCTTTCGCCTTGATTTTATAGGCATTTTAGCCGTACAAAGCGGGCTTGCTCGCTTAAATCATGCGTTCAGTTGCAACGGTGCCAATATGTGTATTACGCGCAAGTTCTACACAGAGCAATACAACACAAACGAATCATACGCCTCAGGCGACGATGTCTTTTTGCTGCAACAAGCTAAAAAGACAAAAAACAATGTAAAATTTATTGCCGACTTCAGCGCACGCGTCAGAACCGGGATACCTTCTTCGTGGTCTGAATTTTTAAACCAACGAAGCCGATGGTCTTCGAAAGTTGGTGGCTACAAAGACAACGATACCATTGCAGTAGCAGTCATTGTATATGCAATTTGTTTTGTCATGAGTGCACTATTCGTAGCTACGGTCGTTACAGGAAACGAATATTTTCTGGATCTCTGGTTTAAACTATTCCTCATTAAAACGGCATGTGACTTGATTATTTTTGACTTGACGTCAAAATATTTTGAGACTAAATATAAATCGAACCTACTGACTCCGTTTTTTGAATTCATATATCCGTTTTATATCGTGATAATTCCTATTTTTGCAATGCTTGTTCCTACAAAATGGAAAGCACGACAAATTCAAAAGTAAGCTATGGCACTAAACTACATCTGGATAGGATTCTTGTTAATTGGTTATATCGTTGCCTTAGTGAGACTTATTTTTTTTGGTGACACCGAAATATTCTCTCAAGTAATGCAAGGCGCATTTGACGATGCCAAGAATGGATTTGAACTGTCCTTAGGTTTAACCGGTGTGCTCTCGTTGTGGTTGGGATTTATGAAAATTGGCGAGCGGGGCGGTGTCATTGATTTTATGGCAAAAATCATAGCTCCTTTCTTTAGAAAGATTTTCCCTGAAATTCCCAAAGACCACCCTGTGTACGGAACCATTATGCTGAATATAGCAGCAAATATGCTTGGTCTAGACAATGCAGCAACGCCTATGGGGCTTAAGGCTATGGATGAGATGCAGCAGTTTAACAAGAACAAAGACACGGCATCAAATGCGCAAATTATGTTTTTGGTGCTCAACACGTCGGGACTGACGCTTATACCAACAACTATCATGGTATATCGTGCGCAAGCCGGTGCTGCAGACCCTACCGACGTATTTTTGCCGATTCTATTTGCCACATTCTTCTCTACGTTAGTTGGATTTTTGTGTGTCGCTATTGTCCAGAAAATCAATCTTTTAGACAAAACAATCCTGTTATTTTTAGGGACAGCCATCGCTCTTATTTTAGGCCTATTGCTCTACCTCTATTCACTCTCGGCTGAAAATTTAAAGATAGTTTCGAGTGTTATAGGAAACGTGATTTTATTCAGTATCATTATTTCGTTTGTTGTCGCGGCAATCATTAAGCACGTCAATGTATTTGAAGCCTTTATAGAAGGCGCAAAAGAAGGTTTTGGCGTTGCCATCAAAATAATTCCAAACCTTATAGCAATACTTGTTGCCATTGGCGTTTTTAGAACGGTTGGTGGACTTGATTTAATTTGCAATGGATTTGCGTGGTGTTTTGAAAAAATAGGCGTAAACACTGATTTTGTACCGGCTTTACCTACGGCATTTATGAAACCACTGAGTGGTTCCGGTGCACGAGGCATGATGATAGACGCGATGAACACCTTCGGAGCTGATTCGTTTGTGGGAAAACTCTCATGTATCATACAAGGTTCAACCGACACCACCTTCTATATTTTAGCGGTATATTTCGGTTCGGTAGGAATTAAGAAAACTCGTCATGCCGTAGGATGCGGATTGATAGCAGACTTTGCAGGCATTGTTGCGGCTATTGTTATCGCATACATTATGGTATAACTATGGAAATACGGCCTATAGCATATATTCACAATGACTACCAAAGTAAATTTGGCATTCCTCGTCAGAGCGGATTGGTTCCAACTCTTTCTCAAATAGTTTTTGAACCGGAATACCGAAACGACGAAGCGCTTCGTGGCCTAGAAGATTTCTCACATATTTGGCTTATTTGGGGGTTCTCAGAAAACGACAACAGCACGTGGCATCCAACCGTTCGTCCTCCTCGACTTGGAGGGAACGTACACATGGGGGTTTTTGCTACCCGCTCTCCTTTTCGCCCCAATGGATTAGGACTATCGTCGGTAGAACTGAAACGTATTGAAAAACATGATTCGTATGGTTCCATACTGCTCGTTTCGGGTGCAGACCTCATGGACGGAACACCAATATACGACATTAAGCCCTACATTGCGAGCGACATACACCAAGAAGCAGCGGTAGGTTTTACCTCTCAAAATACAGACTATCACCTCACGATTGAAATTCCAAACGATTTAGCACAAAAGCTTCCTGAAGATACACTACAATCAGTAAAAGCAATACTCTCGCAAGACCCTCGACCACAATACCAAAATGATGAATCGAGGATATATGGTTTTACGTTTGCCAATTATGAAATACTATTTCGAGTGCAAAACAAGACAGCCATCGTTTGTGATATTCAAGAAAAATAACTCCCTTCATTACACTTTGAAACGCAAGAATTTAATATTTTTGCGATAGAAGAATTTTTAACAAAAAAAAACATGAAAACGAATGTAAAAGGGAAATGGGCACTCATTACCGGTGCTAATCGTGGTATTGGATACCGTATCACAAAATTTATGGCTGCGGAAGGTTGTAATCTTATATTACACAGTAGAAATCTTGCTCACACAGCAAAAGTACTCGAAGAAGTGAAGGCATATGGTGTTGAGGCATATTGCGTAGCTGCAGAACTTTCAAAACCCGAAGAGGTTGAAAAAATGATTGCTGAAATAAAATCAAAAGGGACGCAAATAGACATTTTGTTCAACGATGCAGCAGTACAAATAGCCTATCGCACTGATTATATAAAAACTCCGGTTGAAGACTACACACAAAGTTTTCTTATCAACACAATTGCCCCTATGATGCTATGCTATGCATTTTTACCTGACATGAAAAAGCGTGGCTTTGGAAGAATCATAAACACTACGAGTGGCATTCGCAACGAACCTCAACAGGCAGGATATTCGGCAAGTAAAGCTGCTCTAGACAAAGTCACAATCGACTTGGCAGGCACTGTTGATGGAACTGATGTAATTATTAGCCTTACCGATCCGGGATGGTGCCGTACCGACCTTGGTGGCGACAAAGCTCCTAACGACCCAGATTCAGTGATACCTGGCATTGTATTAGGTGCTTTTGTAAACGATAAGAAAAGCGGCCGACTCTTTGGTGCACAAGACTTCACGGGTCTTACACTAGAACAAGCATTAGAAAAAGTTTCAAAGAAGTAAACTTCAACGATACTCAAAAAAAAAGCTGCACCATTTTGATGCAGCTTTTTTTATACATATTTATCTCTATTCTAAATCCAACGTACGTATGGGAAATCTTGACGATACGGAAGATATTTATTTGACGGATACATACGTATACCGTAATTAAATACACCTGCACGATCAGCTAATACGTCTATTGTATAAACAGCTACATTTCCTTCCATTGCTGAGAATATAAATGGATGACATTCAACTATTTCACGTTCTTCAGCTTCGCTTTGTTCTGATAGCACAAATTCAAAGTTGATATCTTCCGGCTTCAAGCCTTGTAGGTCAACTTTGACGATGCCTGAATATTTTTCACCAAGTTTGAAACTTGTTGTCATATTTTTCTCTACAGAAACAATATTGATAGAATCCCAAACGCTAGAAACACGTTGTTTCCAATCAACTATCTCATCTACTACTTTGTAATTGTCGTTTTTCAATAACGTATTACGTATTGCTAACATAGAGTAGTAACGTTCTTTATAGTCGTCAATCATTCGCTTAGTTGTGAAAGCTGGAGCTATCTCTGCTATACATTTTTTCATGTATTGAATCCAATCATGAGGAATACCATCAGCATCATGATTATAGAACAACGGAACGATTTCGCCTTCAAACATTGAATAAATCATTTCCGCATCAAGTTTGTTCTGCAAATCTTGATTTTGATAGGTACGTTTTTCAGGCAAAGCCCATCCTGCACCCTGACGATATCCTTCACACCACCAACCATCAAGCACACTGAAGTTCATTGCACCATTCATTACTGCCTTCATACCAGAAGTACCAGATGCTTCCAACGGACGTGTTGGAGTGTTCATCCAAATATCAACGCCTTGTACCAATTGTTTTGCAAGGTTCATGTCGTAGTTTTCCAAAAAAACTATCTTACCTAAGAATTCCGGTAATTTAGAAATGCGAACGATTTCTTTGATGATATCTTGTCCCGGTTTATCTTGTGGGTGAGCCTTTCCTGCAAATAAGAATTGAACAGGACGTTCAGGATTGTTTACAATTTTCTCTAAACGTTCAAGGTTGCTGAACAACAAATATGCACGTTTGTATGTTGCAAAACGACGAGCAAAACCTATTGTTAACGTGTCTTTGTTCAATGTTTGATTAATACGAATCATCTTCTTTGGATCTTCGAATTTTTCTGTCCAAGATTTTTGAAGAGATTCTTTTGTATAATTAATCAATTTTTCACGTTGAGTTTGTCTTATAGCCCAAATTTTTTCGTCAGGAACATTGAAAATCTTGTTCCAATAATCTCCGTTTGACATATCGCTCAAAAACTCTTCGCCGAAAGTTTCTTTATGCAATTGTTGCCAAATCTTTGCAGTCCATGTTCCGTAGTGAACACCATTAGTTACATAACCAATAGGAGATTCCTCTACCGTATATCCCGGCCACAAGTTCTTGAACATTTTCTTAGAAACCTCACCATGTAAACGGCTTACACCATTAATACCTTGTGAAGTACATATAGCGAAATGACTCATAGAGAAGAATTCTCCCTTATTGTCAGGATACATTCTACCCAAATTCATAAACTCGTTCCAACTCATATGTAAACGTTCAGGATATTGACCTAAGTACGTCATCATTAAATCTTCTGGGAATGAATCGTGACCAGCAGGAACCGGAGTGTGAGTTGTGTATAAAGAAGAACCACGAACGATTTCCAATGCTCTTGGGAATGAGCAGTTCTCATGTTTAATAAGTTTTCTCAAACGTTCCAAATTGATAAATGCAGCATGTCCTTCGTTGCAGTGGAACAAATCACATTTTTCACCAACTGCTTCAAGTAGACGAACACCACCAATACCAAGTAACAACTCTTGTTTCAAACGGTTTTCGTTGTTTCCGCCATACAATGCGTGAGTACAACTTTTATCATCGTCACGGTTCTCAGAAATGTCAGTATCCATCAAATACAATTTGATTCTGCCTACTTTCACTAACCAAATTTGTGCGTACATCAAACGACCAGGCATTCCAACTTGTATCATTATGCGATTGCCATTGGCATCTGTGACTGGTGAAATTGGTAATTCTGATTGATTTTGTGGATTGTAAATTGCTGTTTGAGCTCCATCAATAGAAAGAGTTTGTTTAAAGTAACCATACTTGTACAAGAAACCTACAGCCACCATGTTTGTATTGGTATCGCTGGCTTCCTTCAAATAGTCACCTGCCAATATACCAAGACCTCCGGAAAATATTTTTAACGAGTCATCAAGACCATATTCCATACTGAAGTATGCGATTCTTGAAGAATTTGCTTCCGGCTTTACAGCCATATACTCGTTGTACTTTTTCAATACATTGTTGTACTTATTAATAAAAGCTTGATCTTGTTCCAATTTGCTTAATTTTTCAGCACTCATGCCTTTCAATACAGCAATTGGATTTTGTGTTTTCTGCCAAAGCTTTTCATCAATTTCTTGAAACAATTCTACCGCTTCACAATTCCATGTCCACCATAGGTTGTGAGCTAATTTACTTAAATCTTCTAGATTTTTTGGGAATGTTGATTGAACAAATACACTACGCCACTGTGGGTCGTTATGTCTATTTTGGTTTAAATTCGCCGCCATTTATTTTATTATATATTACGTTTATTTATTTTTTCTTTGTTTTTGTTACTTTCTTCGATACCGTAACGGTTGCCTTTTTCTCGTCTTTCTTCACAGCCTTTTTAGGAGTTTCTACCTTTTTCGCTGCAACTGCTTTTTTGGGAGCAACTGTTTTTTTAGGTGCAACTACTTTTTTCGTTGAAGTTGTTTTTACTGAAGACTTTGATTTGGTTTCTTTTTTTGCGGGTTTTTCGTCTTGCTTTTTCTTAACTTCTTCCAACTCCTTGAGAATTTGAGCATGTTTTGCTATCGCAGACTCCAACTCTTCTTTCGTATATGTTTCGAATTGAGTTGCAAGCGGAATGCTATTTACACGTTCAGCAAAGTCCGACAATACATTCATATAATTAATGAATGCCTCATACGGTGTTTGATACGGACTAACTGATTGGTGATTAAAAAATTTGGTACTCATATAGTATAAATTCTCGCAAGACTGCAATCTGTCCCAATCTTTAAGAATTTGTGGGTCATTGACTGCACGAACAAGACGTTGCAATGAGCAAAGTGTATCAAATGCTTGATGTTGCAAATTGTTACCCAGCCATGCCGAAAGATCTCGTTCTTCGTCGGCACATGAGGTATATTGTGGAACGCTCAACACTGATATAGGTTGGAAGTTCTTGATTACTTCTGATGGAGTTGCAAATTCAACACCCTTCGTTTTTATTGCCAATGCTATAAATGCAGAGAAGAAATCAAATATGCCAGATTCCGCACGGTTGAACAATCCAAATGTTCTGTAGTCATAGAATAGATTTACGACATCTTCTTTTTGCAATGAGTCAACTATCCAACTAAGATATTTTTCAGCTGATAAAGGGTATTCTGACCAATTTTGAGAAGAGAAGCGTAATGTTAAATCATCAGTTAGTTTGTAATTACGAAGAAGAACTTTGAGACGTGGTTGTTTGTCATCACAATACACAAAATTAGGACTCTTCCATCCTAATATTTGATCGGCACCTTCGGCCATTACGCCTTGATAGCCTAAATTGTATATTTGTTGACCCAAATTATCGGAATATATCAATCCGGTATTTTTCAAAATCTTAGGTTCTTGTCCGAATAATGAAGCTATTTTATCAGCATTGTGCTTTACTTGAATTGCAAATTCTTCTTGATTGTTTACAGAAGCCAAGGAATGATCGTCGGTCTCTACCACAAACTCTACGCACCCTGTTTTTGCAAGTTTTTTAAAACTCTCAATAACTTCAGGAGTGTACATTTCAAATTGTTCCAACGCAACACCGGTAATTGAAAAACTTACCTTGAATGTTTTCTTATATACATTGATAAGAGAAAGCAACAAGTTGTTCATTGGAATATAACAACGTTTTGCAATGGTTAATGCATTTGATTTATTTGAGAAATCATCGTAATAATAATGATCATGACCAATGTCGAAAAATCTATAGGTTCTGAGCCTAAAAGGTTGATGAACCGAAAAATGCAAACAAATATTCTTCATAACTAACTACTTTTCTGATAAAACTTTATACTCTTCCTTTATTCTCTTAGCGGCATTGTCCCACTTAAATTTATCGACCTCTTTCTTTCCGTACTCTCTAAACATATTTCCTAGAGCATCATACGAAATGATTCCGTGAATTGCATCTGCCATTGAGTCAACATCCCAGAAATCGACTTTGATAGCATGTTGCAAAACTTCTGACACTCCTGATTGTTTTGAGATAATAACCGGAACATTCGACCGCATAGCTTCGAGTGGAGAGATACCGAACGGTTCTGAAACCGATGGCATTACATACACATCGCTTATTGACAACATGTGAATTACATCGTCGCCACGCAAAAATCCAGTAAAAAAGAAATTCTTTGAAATACCTAATTCAGCAGCACGCCACATCATTTTTTCTAACATATCGCCACTGCCTGCCATTACGAATTTTACGTTCTTTTTGCGTTGTAGCACTTTTGCGGCTGCTTCCAAGAAATATTCAGGTCCTTTTTGATAAGTTATACGACCTAAAAATGTCACAACTTTATCACCAAAAGTCTTTTCAAAATGCAACGATGATTGAGCACCGATTGCTTCAACACCGTTGTACACGGTTGTTACTTTTGATTCGGGAACTCCATAATGATTAATTACAATATTTCGTGTTAAATTACTTACTGTCAATACTTTGTCGGCATTGTGCATACCTCTGCGTTCCATGTCGTATACAACTTGATTGACGTTCATACCGCTTCGGTCAAATTCCGTTGCATGCACATGCACGACTAATGGTTTACCGGAAACATTTTTTGCAGCTATTCCGGCATCATACGTCATCCAATCGTGAGCATGGATAACATCAAAATCGAATTGTTTTGCTATTTCTGATGCAATATATGCGTAATTGCCTACTTCTTCCATTAAACCGCCGCCATATCCACCTTGAAGATTGATAGTGGTTCTCTGTCCGACAGCATGGTTTTTAAATTGACGATCAACCGTTACTCGGTTGTTAATAATATCATAATAGTCTTCTTCACTTACATACGGAATCAAATTGGAACCTATTGTTATATACTGAAGATTTTTTTCGGTGACATTATCTTCGCCGAAATGGTATCGATTAACTTTTACTTTAATTGAGTTAGCACCAACAAGTTGCATTTGGCTTTGATCTTCATCACCATATGCATGAGGAACAACAAAAATGATATCTACGCCTTGACGTAGTATAGCTTTCGTCAATCCTGCACATGCAGTTCCAAGACCGCCGGAAATATGTGGTGGAAATTCCCACCCAAACATTAATACCTTCATATTGTCTCCCTCTAATTTTCCTTTTCAAAATTCTCAATCAATTTGCAAATTCGCAATGCTGCAGCGACTGACCACGCTTGTGAAATTGCTCCTCGCGGTGTGTATGGTGGATTTCCGTCATACACCTCGCCTATAGTACCGATTCCGTAATCTTTAACAATTGGTTCTAAATCGGAATAAATACGTTTGATTTCTGACAAACCTGAACGTCCGTGTAGTTTCAAATATGCTTCGGCATATGGAGCAAGCAACCACATAAGTACGCCTCCATTGTGATATGCTATATCACGCTCTGTTACCGAGCCGGTTACGGTTCCTTTATAATCCTCACTTTTAGGTGACAATGTTCTCACTCCAAATGGCGTTACTAATTCACGTCTTACATGCTCCAATACGGAGTTACGTTTTTCATCATCCAATGGAGAAAAAGGTAATGACGCTCCGAATATTTGACTTGGACGCATTGAAAAATCTTTGACTCCATAGACACATGAATCGGCCAAATATCCTTTTTCGTCGTCCCAGAATGTTTCTTCAAACGATTGTTCTATTTTTTTAGGAATATCTTTCCATTTATCTTGGAATGATTTTTTGGTAATCAATTCCAACGCAAAACAAATTGCATTATACCACAATGCATTTACTTCTACTACATATCCCCAACGTTTTATGATTGGAATGCCATTAATTTTAGCATCAACCCAAGTAAGTGCTTTGTTTTCGTTAGGTAAATAAAGTAACCCATTGTCGTGCATTATCACGTTACCGTTTTCGCCAGACATATAGGTTTCAAGTATTTCTTCTACTTTCTTTTGGTATAATTTCCGTGTTTGTGCTATATCCTTGGTGTTCCAGTTGTATTGCTGTACCGAACGGATATACCACAATGCGGTATCAATTGACTCTATATTTGAGTGTTCAATATTTCCTTTGTTTTCATATACAAACCCACTGATATCCTTGGTCATTGTGTCTAGAACTGCGCGGCATGTATCTAAATCGTTTTGAGCTAATGTGAGGCCTGGAAGAGAAACCATACTATCGCGTCCCCATAAACCTGTCCATGGGAAACTTGCTATAACTTCGCATCCTTTTGGCGATTTATACAAGAATTGACGAGCCGAGTGGCGAAGACATTCTTCAAAATTGCTTTGAGGATCACGATTTTTTATTGATTCTTCAAACAATCCCTTAAGTTGCGACGTCTTAATTGGCGCAAGACCAGCTGAGAATATCACTGATTCTCCTGTTTTTAAAGAAACCTCAAAAAATCCTGGAGTAAATAAATCTTCTACATTTTCATATCCGCGCTCTTGTTCCCTATCGTATGTAAAGTTTCTGTACCAATCGGGGGCGGTAATGAATTCGTTTTTCTTTGACAGCTGCATGTTCAATGTAGGAAACTTATCGTACATGCAACTTGCAATACCGTTTTCTATTTTAGTGTGACGAGTATTGGCAATAGTATTGGCATGAGTTACTTCGTGGACTTTGCGAAATGCCAAAAATGGACGGAGTTGAAGTGTTGCTTTTTCTAATGTAGAACTCAATACGGTATAACGAATCAAGAGTGTTTCGGTATTGTCAACCAAATGCACCTCTTTTTGCAAAACCAATCCGCCTACACGATAGACATACGTAAGAATCGGTGAATTTTTGCAAGACTCTAAATATTTATATCCCGTAGGGAAAATTTCATTGCCAAATTTATGTGTTGCTAACTGAAATGGGGTTTTTTCTAAAACAATTGTCTCGTCTAATGAAGACAATAGAACGTAATTGTCTCCATCAATTTCTTTAACAGGACAAACGAGCAATCCGTGATATTTACGAGTATTGCAGTTTATAACGGTTGAATTGGCGTACGAACCTGCTTTGTTGGTACGAAGGAATTCACGTTGCAGTGAACTCTGCAAGTCTGTAACTTGCTCTCGAGAAAATTCTAAATACTCCATTAATTCAAAAAATCTTATTCAGTCCGATACAAAATTAAAAAAATATTTCCAAAAACGGCACGGAAAGAGAACTATTTCAAATTAAAAATTTAGCGTATAAATAATCTTACAGCTATTTTATAGCATTTCCTTTTGTATCAATATAGAAAAATTCGTCATCTTTTTCCACCAATGCAGTACCCTTGTAAAAAGACTCTACATAGCTGTACTGGGGCGGAATAACAATGAATCCTTTTGAATTAATAAATCCCCATTGATTATTTATTTTTACGGCTGCCAATCCTTCATGAAACGGCAACGCATTTTCATAGTTACACCCTATAGGTATGGTGCCCAAGGTGTCAACATAGCCCCACATATCTCCTTGTTGCGCGAGAGCCAGACCTTCGTCCCCAAATTGGCTTAAATTATCGAAACGACACGGAACCACAAAATCGCCTGCTAAATTTATGTATCCATATTTCCCATTCAAACGAACCATAGCTAACCCATGGATATACGGAAACGCATCTTCATAACGACATTGTATTACATTATCGCCAAAATGATTAATCCATCCCCATTTTCCATTACGCATCACCAAAGCCCGATGAGTTACTGGGTCAAACGATTTTGCTTCTTCAAAAAAACAATAAATACTGAGTTTGCCTGTAGAATCAATATAGCCGTATTTTTCTCCTTTTTTCACGCGCGCCATGCCATCGCTAAAGTAATCGGCATCGTCATACAACACATTGATAACGAGAGAACCTTTGGAATTGATGTACCCCCACTTTCCCTCTTTTGCATCGGCACGACGTTGATTGTGGTAATATAAAATATCGCCAAACTCACCTTTGTAAACCAACACTCCACCCTCGGACACTACCGGACGCAACTCTTGCGATGTTACAGTCAAAGAAAAAAGAAGCGATATAACGACAAAAAACAGTCTCACGCGTTGGAATTGTTTTTTCTAAAAATGGATATTCAATCCTAATGATAATCCGTTGGTTGACAACGAGAAACCGCCACCATTATTTGTACCTGCAGGAGCATCAGAATAGCGATAGCCTATGAATCCAAAATAAGCAGCAACACTAAACCGGTCACTCATAATGTATGCAATACCGGGACGAGCACCAATGTACGCATTATTTTCGTCGGGTTTTACATTGTTGTCATATTGCTTTATGCAGTAATTAACTCCGAAATCGGCGAAAAGCACTACCGGAGGTGCTATCATATATTTACAACGAAGAAACGGATTGATTCCATATTGATTGCTCTTTTGTCCCGCAGCTGACTCATGTGCGTAGTCAAGAGAAATACCTACTGCCCACAACGAACTGAGATTGTATCCGTATTTTGGGGTAAATTGCAGAGACCAATAGTCTGCATCTGAATTATTCCAAGCTGAAACCGCACAACCAACAAAGTGCTTGTTTACTTTTTTTTCTATCGGGGTTGTTTGTGCTATAGAATACGAGGCTGTTACAACCATGATACATAAGAATAGAAATCTTTTCATTTTCTTTACATTTTGCTTGCCGCAAAGATAGAAGAATTTATTACATTTGTTAGAAGACTCTATGATTATGAATTGGGATTCGAGCATTCACGACTATGAACTGTATCTTCGACTTGAGAAATCATTGTCGGAGAATAGTATTGAAGCCTATAGCCACGATATTCACAAATTAGAAGAATTTTTTGTTGTAACCGATCAAACTGTTTCTCCAGAACAGGTTACCATTGAACATTTACATGAATTTGTGTATTGGCTCAATCATCAAGAAACGACTATTTCGGAACGCTCACAAGCCAGAATTATCTCGGGAATTAAAAGTTTTTTCTCCTATTTGCAAATAGACAACCTCATTGATGCCGACCCTACCGATTTGCTTGAAGCGCCCAAAATGCCAAGAAAATTGCCGGTTTATCTCACAATTGCCGAAATTGATAAAATTATAGGAGTAATAGACGTAAGCAAACCCGAAGGTCATCGGAATCGTGCCATACTTGAAACGCTCTACAGTTGTGGACTTCGAGTAAGTGAACTGATTAATCTGCGCATGCACAATCTGCATTTCAAAGAAGAGTTCATACGCGTTATTGGCAAAGGCGACAAAGAGCGATTGGTGCCAATTAGCGATAAAGCTATCAAAGAAATCAACAACTACATGGAATACCGCTGCCATATGGAAATTCCTGAAGCAGAGAAGGACTATGTGTTTCTCAACCGCCGTGGCAAGCATCTCACACGTGTAATGGTTTTTCTCATTATAAAAGAAGCCGCAAAAATGGCAGAAATCACGAAAAACATAAGCCCGCACACGTTCCGACACTCATTTGCCACACACTTGGTCAACGGCGGAGCCGATCTACGCAGCGTACAAGAAATGCTGGGTCATGAATCCATTACTACCACCGAGTTATATACACATTTAGATAAACAACATCTGCACGACACCATTATGTTGTATCATCCTCGCCGATAATACCTTTTATAATATAGACACGTATAATAATCAAAAATACCTGTATGAAAAAAAAATACTGGCAAAAAAGAGTCAACATCTGCTTTATAAAACACTAATAATCAACGATTAGACATTGAATACATTTTTCTTCACAGAAACGTAATAAGTTCGTGACGAAATAGAAACTCCGTAACTGTTACTTTGTGGAAAAGAAAAACAATGTTTAATTAAAAATTAACAAATTATGAAAACAAAATGGTTATTAGCTATTGCGGCATGTAGCATGTTCGCAAGCTGCAACAAAGAACAAGTAGACTTATCAGGAGCTGGAGCAACTTTTCCACAACCTTATTACAACTTGGCGTTCAAAAACTTCCAAGAAAAATATAATAAGGACGCTGCTAATGAAAAAGTAACAATATCATACGGTGGTATTGGTAGTGGCGGCGGTATCCGCAGTTTAAAATCACAAGTAGCAGACTTTGCCGGAAGTGATGCATTTGTTTCAGACGACGAACAAAAAGAAATGCCAGCAACAGTACACATTCCTACTTGCTTAGGTGCAGTGGTAATGTCATACAACTTGAAAGATGTGAAAGACTTAAAACTTACAAGTTCATTGATTTCTAAAATTTATCTTGGCAAAATCACAAAATGGAACGATGCAGAAATTGCAGCTGTAAACCCAGAACTTACATTGCCTGACAAAGCAATAACTCCAGTTTATCGTTCTGACGGTAGTGGTACTACATTCAACTTCAGTGATTTCATGACAAAATCAGATCCACAATGGGCTTTGGCACTAGGAAGTGGAAAATCCTTGAATTTCAGTGTTGGAGTTTCTGGCAAAGGAAATCCGGGAGTAGCTGGAATTATAGAACAAACTGAAGGTAGTATCGGTTACATTGGTTCAGAATATGCATTTGCACAAAACCTTCCTATCGCAAGCATTCAAAATAGCAATGGTGAGTTTATTATGCCAAATGAAGAATCAATATCACTTTCAGCAGACGGATACATTCCTGATGATTTGCGATATACTATCTCAAACTCTTCAGTAAAAGGTGCGTACCCAATGAGCTGTCTTACCTGGATTGTAGTGTACAAAGAACAAGCATATGCTAACCGTTCTGAAAAGAAAAGTGAAGCTCTTGTAAATCTACTCTACTACATGTTAAGTCAAGAAGCACAATCAACTACAAGCAAGGTTAACTATGCTCCACTTCCTGACAAAGTGATAAAGAAAGCAAGAAAAGCAATCTCAACCATGACATACAATGGTAAAGAAATTGAAGCAACTTATGCACAACAAGAAATTTAATATAGTACTCTATTGCGCTATTGCAATAATCCCGATCTTATTCGGTGGAGTGATCGCCTCTCTCACAAAGGGATCACTCCCCGCTTTTCGGGAATTTGGCTTTTTCCAGTTTATTGTCTCAACTGATTGGGATGTAACAGAAGGCCATGAAAGCTATGGAGCATTACCCTTTATTGTAGGAACGGTAGCAACGTCGCTGATTGCACTACTATTGTGCGTCCCGTTTGCGCTACCCGTTTCTTTATTTGTTGGCGAATATTTCCGAGACACAAAAATTGCAAACACCCTAGGAGGTCTCATTGACCTACTCGCTGGTATTCCATCAATAGTATATGGACTATGGGGATTCTACATATTACGCCCCATTATGATGTCGTTAGGTATTTCCGAAAATGGATTTGGCATACCTACCGCATCTATTATTCTTACCATCATGATAATACCATATGCAGCATCACTCAGCACCGAATTTATTCGATTGGTACCACAAGAAATGAAAGAAGCAGCCTATGGACTAGGAGCTACGCAAGCTGAAGTTGTGAAACACGTAGTATTACCATATTGCTCATCGGGAATTTTTTCATCGTACATTCTTGCTTTAGGTCGCGCATTAGGCGAAACGATGGCGGTAACGATGTTGATTGGAAACACCAACAAAATACCTCAAAGCCTTTTTGATACTGGTAATAGTATGGCGGCAAGTATTGCGAATCAATTTGGCGAAGCCGATGGACTGAAACTTTCATCAATCATTGCCATTGGATTACTCTTGTTTTTGGTAACGTCTGTTATCAACTACATAGGTCGATTAATTATTAAACGCAGCACATTATGAGTTTTAATAGTAAAAGAATAGGTAAAGACACTCTGTTACGCAATGTGATTATATTGCTATCGGTATTGGCGTGTGTGCCTTTGTTTCTTATTTTAGGAAATGTGTTCATAAAAGGTATTGGGCAATTTAGTCTTGACTTTTTCACCCAAACTCCTCCCGACACTTTATCAGCAAAGATTGCACTTAACAACAAAGAACAAATACCTGGAGGTATTGCAAATGGTATTGTGGGAACACTCATGACGGTCGTTATAGCCTCTATAATAGCAATACCTTTGGGACTATTGTGCGGTATTTGGCTTTCAGAATTTCGCGAACGTAAAAGTGCCGGCGTCATCCGATTTATTGTAGAACTATTGCAAGGTATGCCATCAATTATTATCGGTATCATAGCGTATCTCTGGATTGTTGTACCAACGAGGACGTATTCTGCATTTGCCGGAGCAATTTCATTAGCAATCATGATGTTGCCAATGATTATCCGCTCTACCGAAGAATCGCTACGGATGCTTCCGCATGAAATCAAAGAAGCCGGGCTTGCCCTTGGTGGTTCACTCTACACCGTTACGTTCAAAGTTCTCATACCTACAGCTTTTGGAGGAATTATGACGGGGATACTGCTCGCCATTTCGCGAGTTATAGGCGAAACTGCACCACTCATGCTCACCGCTCTTGGCGCATCGGCTATACAATTGAATCCAATGAAACCTTCATCAACAATATCATTGCTTATATGGGAATTCTACAACGACCCAAACTTACAAAGTCTGATTTGGAGCGCATCATTGCTACTACTCATACTTGTTCTGCTTCTTAATCTTATTGCTAAACAAATCGCAAAACAATGGAAGATATAATTTTAAAATTAAAAAACGTGAGCGTCTCGTACACTCCCGAAAAAAGGGCGGTTGACGATGTAACTGCTGATATTTACAAAAACAAAATCACCGCTATCATGGGACCATCAGGTTGCGGCAAAAGCACTTTGCTCCGCTCTATCAACTTGATGCACGGACTCTATTCCAACATAACGATTGATGGTACGATAGAATTGAATGGAAAAAACATTCTTTTAGAAAACCCAATTGAAATTCGCAGAAAAATAGGTATGGTATTTCAACGTCCAAACCCTTTCCCTACAATGAGTATCTACGACAATGTGTTGGCTGGCGACTTGCTCACCGGCAACAAAAAGTCAAAGGCTGAAAAAGACGAAATTGTAGAACGCTGTCTTACCAACGTTGGCTTATGGGACGAAGTAAAAGACTCTATACGCAAGCGTGGTACGTTTCTTTCCGGAGGACAACAACAACGCCTCTGCATAGCACGTGCATTAGCTCTCCAGCCCGATGTGCTTTTGATGGACGAACCAACCTCTGCGCTCGACCCTATTGCTTCGGGTAAAATTGAAGACCTTATGTCTGATTTAAAAGAAAAAGTAAGCATTATCATTGTAACGCACAATATGGGACAAGCAGCCCGTATTTCTGACTATTCAATGTTTATGTATCTTGGTAAACTCATTGAATATGACACTACCGAAAAAATGTTTACTAACCCTATAGATAAACGTACCGAAGAATATCTTACAGGAAAATTCGGTTGATCTGATATAACGAACCTGTTTTTAGAACCTATAACCTTTAACCTAATTATAATTATGAACATTCGTGAACAATTCCTAAGCCATCTTTCTGATGGATTTAACCAAATGTCAAATTTGTTACTGCAACAAATGGACTTGGTTCATAATCAACTATTTGAATCTAACGATACGGTAGCCAACACAAAAATCATTGCTGAAAACGAAAAAACTATCGACCATCTGCAAAATGTACTTCGCGATGAAATGATAAAAACCATAGTACTTCAAAATCCCAAAGCGGGAGACTTACGTCGCATTATGTCTTGGTACGACGCTGTTATTGACATAGAACGCATTGCCGACTTGGTTGAAAACATTAACAAGCGCTTTATGATATTGTCAAAACAAAAATCAATTTTACCCATTTTTCTTGACGATACACGATCACTCTATACGCATGCCGAAGAAATGATTCGCAACGTAATGTTTGCCTTTGAACGTGAAGACGCCGACATAGCATACGGAGTAATCTCGGCCGACGACAAACTTGATTTTCTCCACAAAACATGCACTATCAGATTGTTTACTGAGAAAATTTCAACCGATGAGTATCCTAACCTAAAGTCAGATATACTCGACATGGGACGCATTTATTACGGAATAGAACGTATAGGCGACGAAGCTTCAAATATAGCAGAATCAGTAGTTTTCGCCGTAAAAGGAGAAAATATAAACCATACCGACTTTCAAAAAGATAAATAGAATACCTTTGTACTAAAAGATTATACTATGGGAAAAATTCTAGTTGTTGACGACGAACAAGACATCTGTGAAATTCTAAAGTTTAACATCGAAAACGAAGGATACGATGTAGCTACGGCAAATTCTGCCGAAGAAGCAAGAACACTACTAAGTAGCGATATCGTATTGATTCTTCTTGATGTTATGATGCATGGAATTTCAGGATATCAATTTGCGAAACAACTACGCGACAAAGGGAATACCGTGCCAATCATTTTCTTGACGGCAAAAAACACTGAAAACGATATGCTCACCGGATTTAGCATTGGCGCCGATGACTATATTGCAAAACCATTCTCAATAAAAGAAGTGCTTGCCCGCATCAATGCTATACTCAAACGAACATTGAACACATCAAAAAACGATACAGAGATTATTGAAGCAAGCGGGCTCACTCTAAATCCATTAGACAAGACCATTTCTTTTGATGGAGAAACAATTTTACTCACCAAAAAAGAATTCCTCATTATAACGCTACTCCTAAAGCACAAAGGGACATTCCTAACCCGCGAAGAAATTCTATCACAGGTTTGGGAAGACGACTCGTTGGTGCTTGCACGTACGGTAGATGTTCATATTGCCCGACTACGCAAAAAAATTGGTCGTTACGGCGACCTTATTATAAGCCGATTAGGATTCGGATACATGTGGAAAGAAGAACCTTAAAAATCAACAACCATGACACACTACAAACAAAAACTTTTTTATCGATTTGCAATTACGTTCACACTATTTGTTGGGATTGTGGTTGCCATACAACTTACTCGTGAAAAACGCTTCCGTACCGACGAACTACGCGGACGACTCCAAGCTTATGCTGAAATGTCAGAAGGATATTTGCGTAAAACCAACGACACCCTTGCGTTGTCGAAAATTTTACCTCCCGAAATCCGTTTTACTCTCATCAGCAGAACAGGAAAAGTTTTGTTTGACAATGTTGCCACCGAATATTCTAAACTCGAAAACCATCTGGAACGTACCGAAGTACAAGCTGCACGAATTAATGGGAGTGGATTTTCTATTCGCCAATCAAGATCGGTACATATGGAATACCTCTACTTTGCATACTTTACTGAAAATCAAAACTATATACGACTTGCTCTTCCATACCACGTTACGTTCAAAGATGCAGTGAACCGCGAAAATTTATTGCTCTATGTGCTCACTATTGTCTTGATACTCATTCTCATCATTTTGTTTTACAAAACTGACAAATTTGACACAACCATTTCTGAGCTTAAAAAATTTGCTCTCGATGTAAAATCGGGCAACGTTGATTATAAAAACATAAACTTCCCCGACTCTGATTCGGGAGAAATAGGCAAAAAAATCATCACACTCTATCAAGACCTTGAAACAAGCAAACACGAAACAGAAATAGAGCGTGAACGGAATCAAATTATGAAGAAAGAACTTACCGATAATATTGCACACGAACTTAAAACACCTATAAGTAGCGTGCTTGGATATTTGGAAAGTTTAAACGAAAATCCCGACATTTCTGTTGAGAAACAACGCTATTTCATTGAACGCGCCTATGTTCAGGCTATGCGACTTTCTTCGCTCGTGAACGACATTGCCATCATTACAAAACTCGGAGAGTCATCAAAACTTTTTGTAAAAGAAAAAGTGGACATTTCCGAAACAGTTAACGAGGCGTTTAACGACCTTGAACTAGAAATTCTTAAATCAAATGCGCACATTGCAAACACTCTTCCGAAACAATTATTCACGTCGGGAAACAAGAGTTTGCTTTACGCTATATTCCGTAACCTTATTGAGAATGCCTTGGCTTATGCCGGACACAATATAACTATAGGTGTTGACTTACTCAACCCCGACGATGAACATTTCTATCATTTTAGCTTTTACGATACCGGCTACGGCATCACCGACAAAGACATTAATAAGATATTTGACCGCTTTGTTCGCCTTGATGAAAGTCGTGACCGTCGCACAGGCGGATCCGGGCTTGGACTGTCTATAGTAAAGCATGCGGTACTTTTCCACGGAGGCACTATTTCAGTACAAAACCGTGATGGCGGAGGTCTTCAGTTTCTTTTCTCAATCAAGCGGTAACAACAATGTAATGACATCGTAATATGTTTTTCACTATTACGAAACATCTGCACCCGATATTTGTACTGTAAAAAAAAATAAAACTTAATACAATGAAAACAGTACAAAAAATCACAAAAACCGCATTAGCACTCTCAACAGTTTTGTGCGTTGCAAATGCGTCTGCACAAGAAGCAGAAACTTTCACCCCTTCGGGCAAACCAGTAGTAACTATTTTCTCTAACGTACACACTGGAATTAAAAGTGCAGGTGACGAATCAGGATTCGGACTTGAACGTTGCTACCTTGGCTATGAATATCAATTTACCAAGGAATTGAAAGCAAAAGCCGTGTACGATATGGGAACATCAAAAGTTGCCGGTAGCGATTTAGAACGAATAGGCTATGTGAAAAATGCTTTTGTACAATATTCAAAAGGTAATTTCACCACTTCGTTCGGTTTGATTGGCATGGAACTATTCAACGTGCAAGAAAAATTCTGGGGAAATCGTTACTTGAAAAAATCGTTCTTGGATGAATACAAATATGGTTCAAGCGCCGATATGGGTATAACCGGAAAATATTCGTTTGGCAAAATGGCTTCTGTTGATGCTACAATAAGCAATGGCGAAGGTTACAAGAAATTGAATGTTGACGACCGTTTTCGCTATGGTTTAGGACTTACGTTCAATCCTGTTAAAATGCTTACACTACGTGCATATGCTGACCGCTACGATTGTCCCCAAATTGACACCTTGGATTTAAAGGCTCAATCAACGTTAGCTCTCTTTGCAGGCATCAAAACGGACATACTTGCCTTTGGTTGTGAATACAACTATATGTGGAACTCAAAATTTGCCAACAACTCTGACCTATTTGGTTTCTCTGCATATACCAATGTAACAATCAGCGACAAATGGCAAGGAATTCTCCGCTACGACAATGCAAACAAATCAGTAGACGGAACATCGGACAATGTAGAACAAGTATTTTTAGTAGGTGCACAATTTGCTCCGGCAAAAGAATTAAAATTAACACCAAACGTTGTTTATACAAAGAAAAAAGATGCCGATGGTTTAGTAGGAATGGCAATCAACATGTCTTTCAGCTTGTAGAATCTCAACACACACACTATATATATTTAAAAGAAAAGGACAAGATGCAAATCTTGTCCTTTTTTGTGTTTAGAAAAATGAAATGTAAAATTACAATTTGTCTTTATATTGCTTCAATCCATTACAAAAGGTAGCAATTGCTTCTTGCAAAGAGCCTGTGAATCTACCACCAGCGGCATTGAAGTGTCCTCCACCCATAAAATAGTCTGTAGCAAACGAACTTGCAGGGAAATTGCCTTTGGAACGCAATGACACCTTGACTTGTGATTTTTCATATTCGGTGAACAAAGCGCAAAATTTCACATCACTTATTTGCAATGGAATATTGACAAAGCCTTCGGAATCTCCCAATTGAAATTTGTACTCTTTTTGATTCTTTAACGTGATAGTAATATATGCAGCATGATATTCGGGCAAATAGACAAGATTCTCTTTCAAAACCGTTGCCAACAAGTTCATGCGATTGTAGTTGTACACGTTGTAAATATTGTCGTGAATATACGTTTTGCGTATTCCCATATCAACCAACGCACCAACAACTTGGTACACTGCCGAATATGATGATGAATAATCTAAACGGCCGGTATCGGTCAAGATTCCCGTATAGATTGACTCTGCCACATCTTTGTTTATGAAGGCCCCATATCCACATGCTTGCAATACGTGATATAGCAATTCGCACGTAGAGCTTGCCTCAGGAACAGATATTGTTGCAGTTGCAGGCATATCAAGCCCCAAATGATGATCTATAATTATGCGTTGGCGTTCCGATTTGGATAATTCTGTTTCTAAACGGTCTATTCTCCCTAAACTATTAAAATCCAAACAAATCTCAACTTGAGTATTTGCCAAAAATGCTTGCGCATCTTTAGGGGAACGCTCATAGTTGATGATTTCATCAACCCCATGCAACCATTTATAAAAAGCAGGAAAATCATTAGGAAGAATAATTTTAACGGTTTTACCCATTTGACGCAACACTTCTGCCATTGCCGTTGCTGCACCCATGGCATCACCATCGGAATTGTGGTGAGTGGTTATCATGAATGTCTGATTTTCCGCTACTATTTTCTTTATTTTCTCTATTTCTGCTTGAACTATTTCCATATTCATTATAAAATTTCTCACGCTTTATTCTGCTTAATCTATCGCCTTCAATTCTATGTCAAACACTATTGACGAGAAAGGAGGCACAGTACCATCTGACGAACCATTTTCGCCCCATGCATAGGAACTTGGCACTATTACTTGTGCTCGTTCACCTTCTTTCATAGTTTGAATCACTAGCACCAAACCCTCTATTACCTGCATCTCACTTCCCAATAGAAAATCTTGAGTGATGGAGTGATTGATAATCTCACCACTGAGCAGACTTCCTTGATAGGTAACGGTTACATGGCTATTGAGAGACGGATTTGTTCCCGTACCTTTTTTAATTATACGTTTATAGATACCGTTTTTCAGATAATCAAAGGTTTCTTTATTCTGCTGAAGATATTGTTGAATTAAATATGCCTCATAGTCTGCTTTGGTTTGTTTCCAGAGCAAAAGAGCTTTTTGATGTTCACAATACGTAATACTATCGACCACCGATTTTATTCGAACCGAAAGTCGCATTTCAGGAGCAGCCATAAGTGTATCAAACTCTTTAGGGAGAGTGGTATCTAACACAAAATCGGTTGTTGGTACAATAAACGAAAGACTATCGCCCGAATGAGCTTCAACAAACAAGAGCGGCAATCCTAGTTTTTCTTCATCTCTAACTACTACCTCTCTCTCTGTTTCAAACAACAACGAATCGGAATCGACAAGACTGTAGGTTATAGCTGCCGTAACAATATCGCCCGGATGTGCTGTTGTATAGGTATCGTCAAAAGCCAAGAGCTTGAAATAATAGTTATGACGTGAGTTATAGGCATATCCATCGTGTTCGTTATTGAGCACATTACAAGCTTGCAACATGAATTCGCATAGCAAACAAATGATTAGTAATTTTGTTAAACTACCCTTCATAACAAGTACACGATTATTTTATAAAATGCACGACTAGCGACGCATTCTTTTCTCTTGTTCTTTTGCCATTTTCTCCAAGCGTTCTTGGAAACCTGATTTACGATGTTTTTGAGGTTTTTGTTTGTTCGCCTCTAATTTCTTTAGAATTTTTTCATCGTTAATCAAATTACGAATAAGAACCGTTTGAAGCAATGTAATAACATTGGCAAGCAAATAGTAATAACTCAATCCTGCTGAATAATTATTGAACCAGAATATCATCATGATTGACATTATCCACATCATCAAATTCATATTTGGCATTCCCGGTGTTTGCACTTGTGCAGTGTTGGCTGTATTGATTTTGTTCACTATAATCATTGATACCGCCATCAACAAGGTAAACAAACTGATGTGATTGCCATAAATTGACGAAATAATTGGAATATGTGTTGACCATTGGAATATTGAGTCATAACTTGACAAATCTTCGGCCCACAAGAAACTTTCTTGACGTAATTCTATTGAAGCCGGGAAGAATCGGAACATTGCCACCAATATAGGGAACTGTATCAATAGTGGCAAACAGCCTCCCATAGGGTTAATCCCGACTTTCTTATACAAATCCATTGTAGCCTGTTGTTTCTTCATTGCTTCTTCTGGCTTTGGATATTTTTCGTTGATTTCGTCAACATATGGTTTTACCACACGCATTCTTGCCGTTGACAAATATGATTTAAACGTAAGCGGGAATAGTACCATTTTCAAGATTATGGTCATCAACAAAATAACCAATCCCATGTTGTCAATGAAGTTACGTAACCAGTTGAAAATAGGAACAATGGCATAGTTCGTAATAAATCCGAACCAACCAAGGTCTAGAAGACTTTCCAAGTCAACACCTTGAGCTTTCAATACCGGCAAGTGATTTGGACCAAAGAAGAACTTCATATCTATTTTTTCTTCTTTCGGCATAAACAAATTAACGGTAAATTCTTTCAACTCCGCATCTGAATTGGTAATGATACGAGAAGTAGCCGTTCCACCTCGTTCAAATTTATCGTTAGCAATAAGTGCAGCTGAGAAAAAATGTTGTTTGAAGCCAACCCATTTTACTTGACCAGAGAGCTTCTCCGTCTTGTCTTCTGTTGCGCGAGCATTCAACATCTTGGTATCGTCTTCGAAATATTTCCATACTACAGTTGAATACTGCGATTCAGCTTCTTTGGATTTCTCAAGCACGTTTAGCGTTGTATTCCACAACAAATTGTAGCGTGATTCTCTGATATATTGCTCCATA
This sequence comes from Bacteroidales bacterium, assembly GCA_036752345.1. GTDB lineage: Bacteria > Bacteroidota > Bacteroidia > Bacteroidales > UBA1715 > UBA1715. The sequence continues at coordinate 36,186 of DAIOSV010000016.1, forward strand.
CCTTTCGTGGTGATGGATAGTTCCAAATTATAGGAATTTGGACGCAATATGTAGGTGTATTCTATATAAGAGAACTCTGATGCTGACAAACGATATGATATTTTTTGTACCGAGTCGGCTAACATTTGAACCTTTGATGGTGTATAATACATTTCATCGGTAGAACGACCAATTTCACTGAGCAACAAACCGAAATGGGTTTTATCTCCTGCCAAAATATACAATGGCTTGCCATCGTATGTTTTGTAGTTTTTAATATTTACAAGATATGGTTTTCCACCTTTATTGGTAAGAGTTACCTCTATCAAATTGTTTTTGAGCGTTGTAAATGCTTCGGTACCTGTTGCTGATTTATAAAAGCCGCCGTATTGTTTTTTCAACGACTCTTCGCCTTTTGCTGTATCTTCTACAACCTGTTGTTTGACTGTGTCTTTTGCGGCTGCAACCGATAGCAATGAATCTTCTTTCTGTTGTAACTGCTTTTGTAACTCAACTTGTTTGAGAGAATCGAGGTAGTTTGCTCTTCGCTGTAAGTCCTCTTCGGTTGGTCGAGTAAAAAAGTAATAACCTACCATTAAGAGGCATATCAGGACAGTTCCAATAACTGTATTCTTATCCATTTGTAGCTTGTTTAATTTTGGGGCAAAGGTAGTAATTTATTTTATTTCCACACCTAAGATATATAATCTATGAAAATTTATTGCTGTATGTTATTTTGGGGTAGAAAAAGGAGAACGCTCTGCAATTAATTTACCTTCACAATTCTATTGCGGGCAGCAGTTAATGCCTTGTTCAGTTCTTTCACATCGGCTTCCGACAAAAGTCGGTCACCAAAGCCATCGTAGACGGTTTGTATAGCATGGAGTTTTTTTATAATGTCTGAGATGAACACATTGTCGCCTTCGTCAAGAATTTCAACAGTTTCAATGATTTTTGCCAAATATTCTTTTTGTTCTATTATTTTAGTAACGAGTTCCGACTTGGTTTTTGTTGATTTTGTACGACCAAAAAATTCAGTGGTAACATACATATTTTCAACCCAACTTCCCACAATTACCAATGAGGACAACATGAATTGTTCCTCGTTTTTCAACATTCGGCGTGCATTGCCATATACGGTAAAAATAATATTGATCAACGAATCTTTGTTTTCTACATTAGATTCGTACTCTTTCACTGCATCTTGGTCAAAAGCCATTGCTACACCGATTTGGTCGGCCAATAGCTTCGAAGCCAACATATATTTCATGGAATATTCTGTTTGGTCAAAATGAATCAAGTAATTCAATTCGGCACCATACACACCCATATTCACTGCCTTGCTTTTGCTCGTGCTATAAAATTTAACATTATCAGATGAATTTAATAAACTGGCATCAAACAACGTTTTATCGCTATGAGCCAATATTCCAATCATCTCATCGGACAAAGAAAGATTGTTTATTAAATAATCCAATTTTTCGGGCATACCTATACGGGTAATGTCTTCGCCAAGCACAACACCATTAAAGGTATCGGGTTGGTCTGCAACTTTACCATCATTGTTTGATGAGCAAGCAACAAACAATGTAACAAAGGCTAGATAATATAGTACCTTGCATTGCTTCATGCACGATTTTTTAAGAGTTTTTCTATTATTTTTATTTTTTGCTCTATTTGAGCAACTTCATCTTTCCGTTTGGAAATATTTTGTTCTACCGTTGTAATGAGTTTTGAAGCACTTGATGTTTTGCTAAAGAACCCAATGTTGTTTTCCAATGATTTCAATTCATTCTGTGTTGCCAATAAGCGTTTGCGTAATGCTTTTGATTCTTGTATCACTTTGTCTTCGCCTCCATTTTCAAGCAAGAGAGCTGACATTTTAATTCGAAATGCTAAATCGTCGGCGGAACTTTTCTCGATGTGTAATTTTTCAAGGAGTGAATTTACCGCTGCCGAAAATTGTTTTTGCAATTCAAATTTAGCCTTAGCCGGAACTTGTATTTTTGCCCACTCCTCTTCTATTGCCGCCAATTCTTCAAGTGCTTTCGAATTATCATCTGCTGTAATACTTGCTATTTTTGTTATCAGGGCTTCTTTCAAAGCTACATTTTCGTTCAAAACACCATCTTGCTTTGACTCAAATGCTTTTTTGGCTTCAAAAAACGTATTGCATGCGGTAGTAAAGCGAACCCACAATTTCTGAGAATCCTTGAATGCCGTTGTGCCTATTTTCTTCCAATCTTTTTGTAATTGAATATAATCCAACGTAGCTTTATCCCAATCGGTACGAGTGCTCATGCTTTCTGCCTTTTCGCACAACGCTACCTTTTGCTTTTTGTTTTCGGACTCTACCTCGCGAACATCACCAAAGAACGATTTGCGAGCAGAGAAAAACACATCGCACGCTTTTGAAAAACGTTCGTATATAAGTGCATTCTGTTTTTGCGGAGCATAGCCTATTGTTTTCCATTCTTTCTGAATCTCCAACACTTGTGCTGTTGCGTTAACCCATTGTTTTTGAGTTAATTCCAAATTGGCAATAATTGCATCCATTTTTTCGCACAATGCTGTCTTCTTTGCCAGATTTTCTTCTTCTTGCTTTTTCAAGCCAATGAAATAATCCTGATGTGCTTTGTTTATGGTTGTAGTAGCTTCTTTGAAGCGTTCCCAAATTTGTTCTTTAAATTCTTGTTTTACCGGACCTATCTTACGCCATTGCTGATGCAAGTCTTGCAATTCGGCAAAAGCCTTAACTATTTGTTTTGATTCGGCTAATTTTTCCGCAGCTTCACATAAGGCAATCCGAGCTTCGTAGTTCTTCTTTTGATCTAAATCGCGAAGTTCTCGGTCTATTTTTACATAATCGTAAAACTTGCCTACACTCAAGTGATATTTTTCCCATACAGCCTTTTCTTCTGCCAAAGGAACCTCACCGGTATTTTTCCATTCTTCTTGCAACGAACGGAAATCGG
>DAIOSV010000017.1:0-26248 GCA_036752345.1 Bacteroidales bacterium
TTCTGATGTGACCCCCAAAAGCTAGACAGATTAATAATTAGTTTTTTAATAAAGCCCGGTATTGCGCTGGGCTTTTTTTTAGTCGTAATTTTATTCTGTCATTGTTGTAGTAATAGATGTATTTTTTTAGTTCCTGCTCGAACTGATTTATATCTTTCCACTCCTGCAAATATAACAATTCGTTTTTCATGAGGCCAAAGAAATTTTCCATCATAGAGTTGTCTAAGCAATTCCCCTTTCTTGACATACTCTGAGTTATATGTTTGTCTTTCAACATCTTTTGATACAAGGGATGTTGATAATGCCATCCTTGGTCAGAATGGAAAATAAGACCACTAGACGTCTTTACTTTCTTTAATGCTTGACGTAGCATTGAAGTTACAAGACGAAGATTTGGATGATTTGAAATGGTGTAAGTTACTATTTCTCCGTTATACATATCAAGTATTGGTGATAAATATAATTTTTGTTCTTTGATTTTCACCTCTGTAATATCCGTTGCCCATTTCTGGTTAGGAGCATTAGCCTTAAAGTCTCGATTCAGTACATTCGGTGCGATCTTTCCGACATTCCCTTTATATGACTTGTATTTGGAGACTTTTTTACAATGACCTTTGATATTCATCTCTGTCATTAGCTTTTGTACTGTCTTATGATTTATCAATATTCCTTCGTTGTGTAATTCAACTGTAATGCGACGATAACCATAACGACACTTGTTCTTTGCATACACTTGAGATATCTTTTCTCGTAGCGTAGCATATGAATCTGGATTATTGAGCCTAGATACGTGATAATAAAATGTTGATTTTGCCATCCCTTGGAGCTCCAGTAAAAGTTCCAAATTATGTTCTGGCCTTAGTTCTTGGATGACTGTCGCCCAATCTCGTGTAGTCGGGCTTCCCTTTCTTCTACTAAGGCCTTCACTTTTTTTAATAAAGCGTTTTCTGCTCTCAGACGTTCGTTCTCAGCCTGTAGCTTCTCTAGTTCCGTTTGTGGCTCTCGTTTCTTTGGTCTTCCCATATTCTTTGGAGGTCTGCCTGATTTTAGTTGGCGTAATGCTTCTTCGCCACCTTGATTATACGTTATACGCCAGTTCCGCAATGCAGTCTCAGATATGTCATACTTTAGCATAACCTCGACCAAAGTTAATCCATTTTTCTGAAAGTCTTGAATTGCAGACAATTTTGTCTTCACAGAAGCTTGTGTATTTGACTTCTTGAGCAAACCAGTTTCTCCTTCTTTTTTATACTTCTCCCATAGATAGTATAAATGTTCTTTAGCTATGCCATACTTGCTATGGATATAACTAACGCTATACCCTGCTTCTAGGAGTTTTATAAACTTCAATCTCTCTCCATAATGTTTTTTATACATAATAAACCCCGAAAGTTTTTTGTCCAACTTTCGGGGTTCATTTCATTCGGAGTCCTTTTTTTTTATAGTATAAGAATCAATACCATCACAGTGTCTTATTGTGAACAAAGGTTAGGGTATATGTGGTGCAAGTAGTAGTACCAATAAGGTGTTGTCATCGTGAAAACAATGTTCAACTCTTGTTCTTTGCCAAATTTGACTATCTTTGCAGTCCAAAATGCAGCAATAACCGCTGCAAATAAATCAGATATGATAACAGTTGACAATTTAGCTATTCAGTTCGGAAAACGAACACTTTTTCAAGATGTAAACCTAAAGTTCACACCAGGTAATATTTACGGTGTAATTGGTGCAAATGGAGCTGGTAAAACCACTTTCCTGCGTATTTTATCAGGAGATTTGGAATCTACTCGAGGCTCTGTTTCGCTTGGTTCAAATGAACGCCTTTCGGTTTTACGTCAGAACCACTTTGAGTATGATGATTGCACCGTTTTGAATACCGTTCTTATGGGATATGCCCAATTATGGAACATTATGCAAGAAAAAGAGGTGCTCTATGCTAAAACAGATTTTACCGATGAAGATGGAGTAAAAGCGGCAGAATTGGAAGAAAAATTTGCCGAAATGGATGGTTGGAATGCAGAGAGCGATGCCTCATCGTTATTGAGCGGATTAGGAATCGCAGAGGATTTGCATCAGAAATCCATGAAAGATTTAAGCGGTAAAGAAAAAGTCCGCGTAATGCTTGCTCAAGCTTTGTTTGGTAATCCCGACAATTTGCTGCTCGATGAGCCTACCAACGACTTGGATTTAAACACTATTTCTTGGTTGGAAAACTTCTTATCAAACTTCGAGAAAACCGTGCTAGTTGTGTCTCACGACCGTCACTTTTTGGATTCGGTTTGTACGCACACGGTAGATATTGATTTCGGAAAAATTCAATTATACGCTGGAAATTATTCGTTTTGGTATCAAAGTAGCCAGTTGGCATTACGTCAGCAACAACAGCAAAATAAGCGAGCTGAAGAAAAACGAAAAGAATTGTTGGAATTCATTGCACGATTCAGTGCCAATGTTGCTAAATCAAAACAAACGACTAGCCGTAAGAAAATGCTTGAAAAGTTGAATGTAGAAGAAATTCAACCTTCTACTCGTCGTTATCCGGGCATAATATTTAAACCAAATCGCGAGGTTGGTAATAAAATACTGGAAGTGAATGGATTATCGGCGTCAATTAATGGAGAACCATTGTTCAGTAAAGTTGATTTCATGGTCGAAAAAGGCGACAAAATTGTATTTCTTTCTCGTGATCCGCGTGCGATCACCGCATTGTTTGAGATAATCAACAACAATAGAACACCGGATGCCGGAAAATTTGAATGGGGGCAGACCGTAACCACAGCATATTTACCGGTTGATAATTCTCCTTTCTTCAATACCGACATGTCGTTGATAGATTGGTTGGGGCAGTTCTCGGAAGACACACATGAGGTATTTTTGCGTGGTTATTTGGGACGAATGCTTTTCTCTAACGAAGAGGTCTACAAAAAAGTAAACGTGCTTTCAGGAGGCGAAAAAATGCGTTGTATGATTTCGAGAATGATGTTGCGTGATGCCAATGCATTAATATTGGATTCGCCTACCAATCATTTGGATTTGGAATCAATACAAGCGTTTAACAACTCTTTGATACAATTTGCAGAAATTGTATTATTCACTTCTCATGACCATGAATTTATTCAAACGGTTTGTAATCGTATCATTGAATTGACACCGAATGGAATTATTGATAAGAAAATGGATTACGATGATTACATTACCGATGAAAAAGTGGCTGCACAGCAAGAAAAATTATATTCAAAATAGAGTTTTACAGTGGAGGATTTTCTCACTGAAAAAGCTCTGCTAAAAACAATAAAAAAAGAGATGTACCAAAGTGCATCTCTTTTTTGTTTTTATTCCCATTCTATCGTTGCCGGTGGTTTTGATGAGATATCGTAGCAAACGCGATTTACTCCTTTTACCTTATTTATAATGTCATTGGAAACTTTTGCCATAAATTCGTATGGTAAATGAGCCCAATCGGCGGTCATTGCATCAGTACTGGTGACGGCACGTAATGCAACAGCGCGTTCGTATGTACGCTCGTCGCCCATAACGCCAACGCTCTTAATTGGCAACAAGATTACACCTGCTTGCCATATTTGGTCGTAGAGTGAAACTTCAATTTCTCCGTTTGTCATGTTTGCAGGAGTACCTGCTGCAAGTACCTTGCGCGAATCTTCTCCGCTCAGTTTTGTTTTCCAATCACGTAAGCCTTGAATGAATATATCATCAGCATCTTGTAGCACACGAACCTTATCACGAGTAATGTCTCCCAAGATACGTACCGCCAAACCCGGACCAGGGAATGGGTGACGAGTAATTAAATGTTCAGGCATACCTAATTGACGACCTACGCGGCGAACTTCGTCTTTGAAAAGCCATTTAAGTGGTTCGCAGAGTTGCAAGTGCATTTTTTCAGGAAGACCACCCACGTTGTGGTGACTTTTGATAACCATGCCGGTAATACTTAAACTCTCAATTCTATCAGGGTAGATGGTACCTTGTGCTAACCATTTGGCGTCGGTAATTTTTTGTGCTTCTGTATCAAATACATCAATAAAACCGGATCCTATAATTTTACGTTTGCGTTCTGGTTCTGTTACACCTTCAAGTTCTTTGAAGAATTTTTCGCTCGCGTCAACGCCAATAACATTTAAACCAAGACATTCGTAGTCGTGGAGCACGTTTTTGAATTCGTTTTTGCGAAGCATACCGTGGTCAACGAAAATACAAGTAAGATTTTTACCTATAGCTTTGTTTAACAATACTGCGCAAACAGAAGAATCAACGCCACCGCTTAAACCAAGAATTACTCGGTCGTTGCCTAGTTGTGCTTTAAGTTCAGCAACGGTTGTTTCTACAAACGAAGCCGCACTCCATGATTGTTTTCCGCCACAAATATCAACCACAAAGTTTTTGAGTAACAAGGAACCTTGTTTTGTATGGAAAACCTCAGGGTGGAATTGTACTCCCCAAGTTTTTTCACCCTCAAATTGATATGCAGCAAAACGAACCTTATCGGTCGATGCAATTGTTTTGCAATTATCTGGTAATTTGGTAATTGAGTCCCCGTGACTCATCCAAACTTGTGAGTTTTCTTCAAAATCTTTAAAAAGTGGATTTTGTTTATCAAATGAAGAAAGGTTTGCGCGACCATATTCGCGAGTTCCTGCAGATTCAACTTTACCACCAAATGTGTTTGCCATAAATTGAGCACCATAGCAGATACCGAGAATAGGGTATTTGCCACGGATGTCGGTCAAATCAACTTTGAAAGCCTTTTCGTCGTACACACTAAACGGCGAGCCACTCAAAATGACACCAATTACATCTTTGTCGTCTTTTGGAAATTTGTTGTAAGGAACAATTTCGCAAAACATGTCTAATTCGCGCACACGACGGCCGATGAGCTGCGTTGTTTGCGAACCGAAATCAAGAATTATGATTTTTTCCATTGCATATTTTTATTATGTGCCAAAAATACTAGGATTATTGTAAAATACGGAAAGATGCTGAAAGAAAAATTATTTTTTTTGTCTCAAACTTCGTGGTTTGTACGAAAAAGGAAATAGAGATAATTTTAAATACAATATATATTTATGGTACAGATAGTTATACTTGCAAGACTTTCTTGAAATCTATTATTTATAATCTTTACATAAAAAGCTAATGATAGTTCTATTGTGCTGCTTTTTGAAAAGTCTTTGCTGAATTTTAAGTTTATAATTAAAAATAATTACATTTGTAATTCTTATGAAGTAAGATAGAGTTTTACTCAAATTAAAAATTACTACAATAAAATGAGTACAAAAGAATATTGGAATGAAGAATTGGAGACGATGAGTCGTCCCGATTTAGAAAAATTGCAAGTAGAACGTTTACGCAAAACGGTTGAAATTGCAATGAATTCGCCATACTATAGCCAAGTTTTTAAAGATCACAATATTACACCAGAAAGTATCAAATCGTTAGCCGATTTACAACGATTCCCCTTTACTACAAAAGATGATTTACGCAGCCATTATCCGTTTGGTTTGGTTTCTGTGCCAATGGAAAAAGTGGTACGCATACATTCTTCTAGTGGAACTACAGGTAATCCTACGGTAGTTGCTCATTCTCAAAAAGATTTGGACGAGTGGGCTGACCAAGTTGCACGTTGTATGTATATGGTTGGATGTAGAAATACTGATGTATTCCAAAATACTTCAGGCTATGGAATGTTTACCGGTGGTTTGGGCTATCAATATGGAGCAGAGCGTCTTGGCGCTGTTACTATTCCTGCTGCTGCCGGAAATAGCAAACGTCAAATCAAGTTTATCATGGATTTTGGTACAACAATTATCCATGCTATACCAAGTTACGCGACGCGTTTGGCAGAAGTGTTCTATGAAATGGGCATTGACCCTCGGACCGACACAAAATTGAGAATTTTCTGTCTAGGTGCAGAACCACACTCTGAAGAGCAACGTCAACGTATCGAACAATTATTCGGTATTAAAGCATACAATTGTTTCGGCATGTCAGAAATGAATGGTCCAGGCGTTGCATTTGAATGTAAAGAGCAAAACGGTCTTCACATTTGGGAAGATTTTGTTATACCAGAAATACTAGATCCTATTACGTTAGAACCTGTACCAGAAGGCGAAGTTGGTGAATTAGTGCTCACAACTATTAATCGTGAGGCTATGCCATTGTTCCGTTATCGTACACGGGATCTTACACGTTTCTTGCCTGGTGAATGTCCTTGTGGAAGAACGCATCGCCGTCTCGATCGCTTCAAAGGGCGTAGTGATGATATGTTGATTGTAAAAGGTGTGAATATTTTCCCTATTCAAATAGAACGTATATTGATGAGCTTTAAAGAGTTGGGAATGAATTATTTAATAACTATTGATACAGTCAACAATAACGATGAAATGACAGTGGAAGTAGAAGTTGGAGACACTATCAATATCAGTGATTATCCTCAGCTACAAAATCTTACCAAAGAAATTACACGTCAGTTGAAAGACGAAATATTGGTGACACCACGAGTAAAATTGGTAGAAAAAGGTTCTATTCCTCAATCAGAAGGAAAAGCAGTGAGAGTAAAAGATTTTAGAAAAAATCATTAATATTTTAGGCCATGACAATGAATCAAATTTCAATATTTCTTGAAAATAAATTCGGACGACTGAGTGAAATATTATCAATTCTCCGAGATGAAAATATTAAAGTGATAGCTGCAACTGTTGCTGACACATCGGATTATGGTATTTTACGTATCATAACAACTGACCAGCAAAAGGCATTCAAAACATTGATTAAAAATGAGGTATCTGCTAATATGAATGAAGTGTTGGCAATCTCACTCGATTCAAGAATAGGGCAACTATCTGATGTTATTGAAAAAATAACAAAATCTGGCATCACAATAGATTATATGTATTGTTTTTCATTGAATCAAAAATCAATGCTGGTTTTGCGCTCGAGCAATATGGATGCCCTCAACGACGTGGCTCATAAATTTAATATGAATTGTATTTCTGAAACTGATTTAATAAATCTATAAAATATGTTTGGCATACCCGATCCCAATATTTGGATAGTCTATATACTATCAATTGTTTGTGTACTTTTTTCCGCTTGGTTCGGCATAAGGTATTGGAACGAAGAAGATGATGAAAGTGGTCAGATTACAAGTATACCAAGAAGAAAAAAGAAAAAACGTACCAAAAAAGCGACTAAATAAATGGATCAATTTTACATGTATGCTCTTGTTGTCATTTACTTTTTGGCAGTAGCATTTTTAGGTTATTTAGGATATCGAAAAACAAACGATTCTAGTGATTATTTGATTGGTGGCGGGAAAATGAATCCCGTTGTAATGGCGTTGTCATATGGAGCAACGTTTATTTCCGCATCAGCTATCGTTGGATTTGGTGGAGTAGCTGCAACATTTGGAATGGGAATACAGTGGCTCTGCTTCTTAAATATGTTTGTCGGCGTAGTAATCGCGTTCATTTTCTTTGGACGAAAGACACGACAAATTGGAGCAAAAACCAAATCATCAACATTTGCCGAATTCTTGGGAAATTGTTATCATTCCAACAAAATTAGACTATTTGTTGCTGCAATGATTTTCATTTGGATGCCACTATATGCCGCTGCTGTTATGCGTGGTGGCGTTTTCTTTATGCAGGAAATTTTTGGTATTAGTTTCAATCTTGCTTTACTTGTATTTACAGTCGTAGTAGCTGCATATGTAATTGCGGGAGGTATGAAAGGCGTTATGTATACCGATGCTTTTCAGGCAATTATAATGTTTGTATGTATGGTTTTCTTGATCATATGGTTCTACAAAGAAATGAATATAGGATTTACCGAAGCAAATCAAGCATTGACCAATATATCAGACCAAATTCCTGAATCACTTAAGGCACAAGGACATCAGGGATGGACTTCTATGCCGTTATTTGGTTCTTCACGTTGGTACACATTGGTTACGTCACTTATTTTTGGCGTTGGAATTGGCTGTTTGGCTCAACCACAACTTGTCATTCGCTTTATGACCGTTGATAGTACCAAACAACTTAATAGAGGAGTGTTTGTAGGATGTTTATTTATCTTTATAACAGTAGGCGTTGTGTATCACGTAGGTGCTTTATCAAATTTGTTCTACATGAAAACCCAAGGTACCATAGCATCAAATGTTATGGTAGGAGGGCGATTAATTAAATCAGATGAAATTATACCTCACTTTATCAATAATGCCATGCCATCGTGGTTCTCTGTATTGTTTATGCTTTGTATTTTGTCAGCAAGTATGTCAACATTGAGTGCTCAATTCCATACAATGGCAGCTGCTGCCGGATATGATATATACGGCACATTGATAGGAGCGCGGAAGCGCGAACGCAGAAAACGCACAACCGTTGTTATTCGCTTGGCAGTGCTTGTTTCTATCTTTATTAGTTTTGTAATTTGCTATTATTTTCAAGGAAATGCAAGCCAAATAATAGCGTTGTCAACTTCTATTTTTATGGGAATATGTGCTTCTGCATTTTTACCTTCGTATTTCTGTGCCTTGTATTGGAAAAAAGTGACTAAACAAGGTGCGTATGCAAGTATGTGGGTAGGAACTGTTGCAACAATTATTGGATTGTTATTTTTCCATGCAAAAGAAGCAACAGCAATAGGTTTAAGTGCTAAATTGTTTGGCAGTCCAGTGTTGATTTCCGGTGATTTTGCTCTTATTGATCCTATTGTATACGCATTCCCATTGTCATGCATTACAATCGTGCTTGTTAGTTTAGCAATGCCTAGAAAATCGAAGAAACTTGCAGCAATGGCGGAATAATAAAGTTATTCTTTATTTTCGCCCAAAATCAGCAGGAATTTCTCCCCATTTGTCGGTTTCCCACTTTTGGATAGAAGTAGTGTATGTATTGGTTGCCAACCATTGTTCTGCACGACTAATCAGTTCAAATAATTCCTGATTGCGACTCGTTGGTTCTAGTTTTGTGTTGCAATGTTTGCGTCGAACCCAACCTATGGCAATCATTGAATCTGAATAGAGCGGCATAGAGAGGTTTTGCTTTTTGAGCAATGCAAGTCCGTGTACTATTGCCAAAAATTCACCGATATTATTGGTCCCATCGGGAAATGGGCCCATTTTGAAGATAACTCGACCGGTTTTTACATATACGCCACGATATTCCATATTTCCGGGATTGCCACTACATGCAGCATCTACCGCAAGACTTTCGGAACAATATTTCACAACGGTGCGTATTAGTTTGGTTGCAGGTTTTGCAACAGGGGATTGGCCCTGCGTTGGTGTTTTTTGAAAACCTTTTTTTAGAGCAGCAAAAGCTTCTTCTTCTGATTCATAGGATTTATACAGCGCTCCTTCAAATTTATCAATAGCGGCCTTACATTCTGCCCACGTATAAAAAACGCCGGTATCGCGCCCTTTCCAAACAACGTAAAACTTCGGTTTATTTTTCTTCATTAAGTATAAATTGGTGCTCAAATGTACAGAAATATTATATTTGCGCAAAACATGACAGTATAGCAAAAACTGCCAGAAAATAGTGCCAAATTGACTATTTTCAGGAATGGCAAACAATTTGAGTATGTCAAGACAAAATTTGTAGATATGGCAAACGAAAACGAAGAAACAAAAAAGGAAAACATTGAAAATCAGGAAGAAGTAAACACTACCGAAAGCAATGCTCAAAGTCAAAAAGAATCAGACATAGAACAACCAAATGCGGACGAAACTACAGAATCGGCAGCAAATTCTGACGATTCGTCAGTGACAAGCGATGAATTAAACGAAATGAAAGATAAATATTTGCGTCTTCAAGCTGAGTTTGAAAATTATCGCAAACGTACTGTGAAAGAAAAAGCTGATTTGATATCATTCGCAAGCGAAAAAGTCTTGTTAGACCTTTTACCTGTAATTGATGACTTAGATAGAGCAATGGACTCTGTCGCAAAAACTGAAGATGTTGTTGCAATGCATCAAGGACTTGAATTGATTGTCAGTAAATTTCAAGGCTTTCTAAAGAAAAACGGCGTTGTTGAAATTGAAGCAAAAGAACAATCGTTTGATGCAGATAAGCACGAAGCAGTTACGAAATTTCCAAGTCCGAGCGAAGACCTGAAAGGGAAAGTAATTGATGTAATACAAAAAGGATATACTCTCAACGGCAAAGTAATGCGTTATGCTAAGGTTGTTGTTGGGGAATAATTAGAGGTGGCAAAATGGCTGAAAAAAGAGATTATTACGAAGTATTAGGCGTTTCTAAGAATGCAACGAAAGATGAGCTAAAAAAAGCATATCGTAAGTTGGCTATTAAATATCACCCAGATAAAAATCCTGGGGATAAGCAGGCAGAAGAAAAATTCAAAGAAGCAGCTGAGGCATATGATGTTTTGAGTGACGACACCAAGCGTCAACGATATGACCAATTTGGGCATGCGGGAATGGGTGGCGCAGCTGGTGGCGGCGGTGCTGGTTTTAATGATGTAAATGATATATTTTCTCATTTCGGAGATTTATTCGGAGACTTTTTTGGTGGTGCAGCTGGTGGCGGTCATCGTCAAGCTGTTCGTAAAGGAAGCAATTTACGTGTTCGCGTTCGTTTGAATCTTTCAGAGATCGTAAACGGAGTAGAGAAAAAGATAAAAATTCGTAAAAAAGTACCATGTACCGTATGTGGAGGCTCGGGAGCTGCTTCGCCAAACGATGTTCAAACATGTCCTGACTGTAAAGGAACCGGATATGTTGTCCGCATAGTGAATGGAATTTTTGGTAGAATGCAACAACAATCTCCTTGTCCGCGATGCAATGGTGAAGGAAAGATTATAACCCATAAATGTGCGACTTGTGCCGGCGAAGGTGTTGTAGATGCTGAAGAAACGGTTTCTGTAAAGATTCCTGCCGGAGTGGCAGAAGGCATGCAACTTAATGTACAAGGCAAAGGAAATGCTTCGCCTCATGGCGGGATAAACGGAGATTTGTTGGTATTGATAGCAGAAGAAGAGCAAACTGACTTTGAACGTGATGGAAATGATTTGATCTATGACTTAAATATCAGTTTCCCTGATGCAGTTTTAGGCTCTACGGTCGAAATCCCTACCGTTGAAGGAAAGGCAAAAATCAAAGTGGAAGAAGGCACACAACCTGGAAAAATATTGCGATTACGAGGGAAAGGTATCCCCGATGTAAATGGCTATGGCAGAGGAGATTTACTCGTACATATTCATGTATTTGTTCCAAAAACGATTTCCAAAGACGAAAAGAAAATTCTTGAAAAATTACAAGAGTCTGAATCATTTAAGCCAAGTACAAAAAATGGCTTTTTCGACCGAATGAAAGGCTTTTTTGAATAACAAGATTATATAAAAAAAGGAAACACTTGTTCCAAAAGAGCAAGTGTTTTTTGTTCTATATCGGGGTATTTTTTTACCTTTGCAATGATTTGATATGCTATGAAAAGAAAGACTTTCTTGTTCCAATTACTAGCTTTTATTGTACTCTCTCAAACAGCGTGGGGACAAGTTAATTTCTTTACTAATGAAGAACAAGATTCTTTAGCTAAGAATTTTTACGAACGAGGTGAAAAAATAACGGTATTGGCCGTTGCGAACGTTCCTTCGTTACAATATGGTGCGACGACCTTTATTCATAATGCGGAAAACAAGGCTTCGTATTTCTTTGAACTAAAAACAAACCTAAGCCGGCGATATCTGATAACCGGAGAGGAATTGTATGGAGATGGTATCCGTCAAAAGGAAGTGGCATATACAACGCAATCGTTAAATACCGGATTTGCACGAGGATATACTCGGAATTGGTTTGTGTATGGAGGTTTTGGTGTTGTAATTAAAAACACCAAATTTGACAATCAAGTTGAAGATAACTATCGATATCATATACCCAACAATGGCGTTTGGTTCAATATTGTTGGTGGAGCAATGTATGTTGCCAATAACAATATTTCGGTTTTGGCTGGGCTTGATATGTACGATAGAAGTATTACACTTGGTTTAGGATACACATGGTAAATAAGAGAAATTCTTCCGTATTATTTTGTGTTGTTTTTCTGCTTGCAACATTTTCATTGTCAGCCGGAAACCCTCCAAAATACACTCAAAAAAATCCTTATCCGAAATTCACAGAAGCGGATAGTCTTCATGGTTATTTGAGTCCTGCTCGTAGTTGTTACGATGTTAGATTTTACGATATAGCTGTTGATATAAATCCGCAAACAGAATCCCTTGTAGGTAAGGTAACAATGGATATTAATTTTATTGATTTGCAGCAACGCACTATCCAAATAGATTTGTCTTCAAAATTAACTATTGATTCAATCTATCTTGATGGTAAAAAATGTACGTCATACTCACGAAAATACAATGCCGTTTTTATTAGTTTGAATCAATTTTACGAAGCAAACAAAACATACGAACTCACGTGTTGGTATCAAGGTTCTCCTGTAAAAGCTAACAGACCGCCATGGGAGGCCGGTATGGTTTGGAAAACTTCAAAAGACGGAAAACCGTGGTTTGGAATCACGTGTGAAACATTAGGCGCAAGTTGTTGGATTCCTTGTAAAGATCACTTATCTGATGAACCAGAACAAGGAATGAGAATGCAAGTCTCGGTTCCTAAAGATTTAGTTGTAGTTTCCAATGGAACATTACAATCACATGAAACTATTGCAGACAAGGAAGTTTGGACGTGGCAAACGAATTATCCGATAAATAGTTATAACATGACTTTCTATTGCGGAAATTTTGTTCATTTTGGTGAGGAATATAAAGGAGTTGAGGCAACATTCCCTCTTGATTATTATGTTTTACCTGACGATTTGGAAAAAGCAAAAGTATCATTTGCACAAGCAAAAGATGTAATTGCGGTATATGAAAAATTTTATGGTCCCTATCCATGGGCAAATGAGGGATATAAATTGGTGGAAAGTCCGTATGAAGGCATGGAACATCAGACAGCTATTGCATATGGAAATGGATTTAAAAACATGTTTGGCTTTGACTACATTATTGTGCATGAAACAGCGCATGAGTGGTGGGGAAATTCTATAACAGTTGATGATTATGCCGAAGTGTTTATACACGAAGGTTTTGCAATGTATTCCGAGTTTTTGTATGTAGAGCAAAAATTTGGTCAAGATGCACTCAATACCTATATACAAATATGGGCTCAAACAATGAAAAACATTCGTCCCGTGGTTGGACCACGGGATGTGAATTTCTGGGATTACCATGACACCGATCCGTATGTAAAAGGTGCATGGACACTTCATGGGTTGCGTTATTTGATAGACAATGATAGTTTGTTTTACGATATAATTAAAACCTATTATTCTACTCGAAAATATTCAATAGTTACTGTGGCAGATTTCACCAATTTCGTGAACGAAAAAACCGGAAAGGACTATTCTTGGTTTTTTAACCAATATTTACGGGAAGCTTCCTGTCCGGTATTGAAATATCGTTGGATACCACTCAAAGAAATACCAAAATACAAAAACCAAGTTACGTATAGTATACAAAACGAAGATACAACATTGCCAATAGGTGGATATGCGTATTTGCAGATGTGGTGGGAAAACGTAGATTCTTCTTTTACTATGCCAATTTCTTTGTATTCAAAAAATAATGATTCTACGTCATACAAAGACGTTTTGTTTCATGACAAGCAGAACAATACTACTATAAACAGAATACCAGTTACAACTGATGGTTTAGTCGTATTGTCTACCGACACGCAGAGTCCTATATATTTTGCGTTAAATAAAGCGTATTATAAAATTGAGAACGAAAAGAAATATAAACATAAAAAGAAATGAGTGAGAAAACAGTATTTTCAAGAGAAATTGTAGATAAAGCGTTGGCAGCGAATGGAATAGCTGATGTTTCAAAAGCTTCAATACGACAAATTGTAAAAGTTGTTTGCGATATAGAAAAAGCAACCGGCGACGAATTTGTTAAAATGGAAATGGGCGTTCCGGGTTTACCTCCTGCACAAGTTGGTGTAGAAGCAGAAATTGAAGCATTGAAAAACGGTTGCGCATCTATCTATCCACCGATAGAAGGTATGCCTGAATTAAAACAACAAATGTCTTTGTTTGTTAAGAATTTCCTTGATATTAAAGTTTCACCAGAATCATGTGTACCGACTGTTGGCTCAATGCAAGCAAGTTTTGCTGCATTTTTGACAGTTGGCCGTCGCGATGCAAAAAAGACGAAAATACTCTTTATAGACCCAGGATTCCCCGTACAAAAGCAACAACTTCAGATGATGGGTATTCCATATGAAACATTTGATGTCTTTAATTATAGAGGAGATGCATTGCGCGCGAAATTGGAATCATACTGCAAAAAAGGCGACATTGCTACAATTGTATATTCAAGTCCAAACAATCCTTCTTGGATTTCGTTTACTGATGTAGAATTGAAAATTATTGGAGAAATTGCCAACACATACGATGTTGTAATTATTGAAGATTTGGCCTACTTTGCTATGGATTTTCGCAAAGATTATGGAAATCCTGGCGTGCCACCATATCAACCAACGGTAGCCAAATACACAGACAAATATGTTTTGTTAATTTCAGCTTCAAAGGCATTTAGCTACGCCGGACAACGAATAGCATCGTTAGTCATTTCAGATGCATTATATGAAATGAAATTCCCCGATTTGCGTCGTTTCTACGCACAAGAAGAATTGGGACGTGCCATGATATATGGCGCTGTGTATGCCTTGACATCTGGAACTGCATATTCGGCTCAATATGCGTTTACCGCAATTTTGAAAGCAGCAAATAATGGTACATACAATTTCAGAAATGATATTTTAGAATACGGAAAACGTGCTAAACAGATGAAAGACATCTTTGTGCAAAATGGATTTGAGATTGTGTATGATTCTGATATGGAAGAACCTGTTGGAGATGGATTTTATTTCACGGTAGGATATCCGGGCATGACCGGAGGAGAATTGCTCGCTGAATTGTTGTATTACGGTGTAAGTGCTATTACATTAGACATTACCGGCAGCGATCGTCAAGGATTGCGTGCGTGTACATCACAAATGTCACAACACAAAATAGATTTGTTGCGTGACAGAGCTAAATTATTCAATGAGAATTATAAAAAATAGACGCATTATTTATTAGTAATTTTTCAGAACTAGTAATTAGGCTGAGGAAAAAATACTATTTTTGTGCAAATAATTTAAACAAGCGATTATGGCAAATAAAAGAGATTTTAAAAAAGATGTTGATGGAGTGTTTGCAACTGTTATTGAAGAATGCTTATTCACAGCAGATGCATTTCCGGCAAAAAGAGATTCAGTAGATAAAATTATTGACGAAGCCGTTACGTTATATCAAGACACTCGTTTTGCATACAAGATGGATGAGAAAATGTCAAACAAAGCATTCTATAATGGATTGATGACAAACTACATGGCAAAAATGAGCGAAATCATTACCAAATTGAATGCAAAATAAAAATTCGTTTTTTTGTTTTCGTTCAATAAAAAAGTCCACCCCGAAAGGTTGGACTTTTTTTATGCCTTCCAAAAGACAAAAATAACAGCCATAATCAAGCATACAAAAGCTGCCAAATGATTCCAAGCTATTTTTTCTCCCTGAAATAGAATGTTTGCTATTATACAAAAGACAAAAATAGACAACGCTTCTTGTATAACCTTTAACTGCAAAAGGCTGTATGGTCCACCAGATCCTGTGAATCCAATTCGGTTTGCCGGAACTTGAAAACAGTATTCGAAAAATGCGATTCCCCAACTAAATAATATAACGGCAATCAAAGGCCAATGAGATGAAATTCCCATTTGGTTTAACTTAAGGTGACCATACCATGCCAATGTCATAAACACATTTGACATTAGTAATAATGCGATAGGTAAAATATACTGCATAATCTAGGATTTAAAAAAGAGTCAGAGTAAAAAGAACCCTGACTCTTTGTATTTAGTATTTGTATTAGAATTTATTCGTTATCATCATATTCATCTTGGACTTCTTCCTTCTGTTTCTTTGGTTTGTCAGCTTGTTGTTCATCTGGATCTGGAAGATCAGGCATTGGGTCAATGTAAGTTCGATTCTTGCGGAAACGTTCAACAAATGTACGTTTAAGAGCATCTCCACCAACTTCGTATTTGTATTGAGCTTCTTTTTTATCAACTTTCATGATACGTTTTGGCTCTTTTATGTCATTTACAACTTGCATAAGCGCTTTGTCTTTCTCGCTTGTTACAAATTGCATATCGCCTGCGCTATAGTTAAAGAAAAACCATTTGTCATTGCTAATTTCTAGATAACAGGTAAAGATATCTCCTTCGTACAAGTTAGCATATTCTACAAAACCATTTACCATACGGTTTACAATAGTACTTCCAATGCTAAATATGCCGATTTGTCCGGTAGAACGATATGCGTGAGCTGCAGAATCCCAAACCATATCAAGTTTTGAGAAAGAAATAGTATGTTCCATTTCTTTTGGCAACTTACGAATGTTACCATATAATTGAATTTCAGATAAGTATTCATCAGCTTTTGCTTTTCCGAGCATTTCGGTAAAGCCTTTCTTAAATGAAGCAGATGTCATGTTTACACTCTTGAGTTGTGAACTTTGTGTACTCATGTTTAATGTATCAGCAATACGTTTCAAAACTCCATTGTCGAACATGAAATCAACAGTAGTGAATGTTTCCATCGTTACACGTCCCGATGTCATGTTGTTGACAACCGATCCGTATGTTCCAATTTTAACTTGTCCAAAGTCAACACCAAGATTCAAAGAACCTTCGCCATTTGTGTTGCAATATTCTCTATGGTATGAAATTAAATTACCACTTTGCGTTGGATCAAGTATTTTCTCTTTAGAGCCGACTTTGTACATACGAGAAGCATTGTCGTAGTACAAGAAGCCATTAGCACTAATCATTGGTATGTCTTGTGGATTGTGTTTAGCAGAAGTAAATGCTGTATAGATACCCGTTGGTCGAACGTTAGTATATATAGATGCACCAACCGCAGTAGAATCAACATCAAACATATTGTCGCTTACCGGTATGAAAATTTCTGCCGGATTGATTTCTCCTGCAAACTTGAACCATAATGGTTTTATAAGTCCACATTCGTTAGCAATCAAGACATTACCATCAAATACCAAATATTGTTGCGTTGAATTCATACGATAGTCGCCATAGAAGCTATATACCGATGAAAGTTTAAAATTATCATCTGCAACAAGTGTTCCTGTTCCATAGGTGTGGAATGCTGAATCAACTTTGATTTTGCTCAATGGAAGTGGATGTTTTACTTTGGTTTCATCAATGTAATCATACATACCATGTCCTGAGAAATTGTTACGACCTTTTACAAAGAAAGTTGCATCGTACACAGAATGGTATTTGTTATCACGACTTGCAACCAATTTTGCATTGCGAATCGTATCCATAAGAGCTTCGCTGCGAATGTTAATTATGCTGTCCTTATTCGGTACTATTCGCGAATCAGCAACATCAATATATGGAACTTTATGTGCAGAGACTACATAGTTCTTTAAATCATATGTAGCATACGGTGAAAGGAAGTTCAATGTATCTTGTTTTGGATGAACAGAGTAAAAATGTAAGTCACATTTGTCCGTATTCAAGTCTTTGAAATCACCCAAGGCAATTTGTTTTGTCACCATATCCCATGTGAACTTTGTAAGGTAACAAACGTACATGTTTCGAGGTAACTGAACTAATGACAAACTATCGTTAGTGGTGAAGTTTGCTTTTTTCGTTGTGTAATCAATATTAGCTTTTACGTTTTTCGTTTTGAATGCAAGTTCATCAAGAGCTCCGCCTTGTGTCAACAAATCAAAATCGGCAGAATCGGCATTCACAATTTTTTCCTTGAATTCAAAATTATTTGACGTAATTAACGCTTCGCTGAATTTGTATTTTCCAAAACCACCTAAACGGGTTGGCGTAAGAATTAACCCACCAAAAAGAGTAGTGGAATCGCCATACATTTTGAATGCAGTGCCTGTTTCTACAGCATACAATTTATTTTCGTATGGTTCCCAATGGATGTTAATGTTTTCACCTTTCACGCTAGGAGATTCCGGTGATAGTGTTGCATTTTGTTGTGCTATATTAAATTTTGTAGCATGTCCGTTGGTAGAATCAGGGAAGAATGTGTATCCTTTCGGATCTGAAATTGATTTTGAATTCAAATAAGTTAATGTACCAAAACCACGTAAGCCTTTGAAACTTAAGTTGATAGTATCAGTAAACATACCTTTACCTTTGTAGGCTTTGTATCCTGGTTTTCCGGTTACTTTGGTAAAACCAAAAGAGTAATCAGGTTGTACAATCACTCGTTCACGAATATTGTCGAATATGTCGGCAGAAATTAACTCACCATCAAAGAACAAGGCATCGGTAGAGAAGTCATTTACACTATCTATAATAAATGGATCTACTTTGTAGTAGAATTTATTGCGGTCGTATACTCGATTGTATATGCTTGCATTGTCATAGTATATGTACGAAGTTTCTTTGCTCGTAAAAATAGGATATTGAGGATAATTCTTCACTGACGATTTATTGTTTTTGTCATCAATTTGAATATCGCCGGTAACGTGTTCAATAGCGTTTTTAATTTGTACAAAATCCTTAACACCATATTGATTTTCGGTAAAACTCTTAACCTTAATTTTCAGAGAGTCAACGTTTTGTAAGTTGATTTTGAAATTCTCGTAGTTAAAATCAAAACCACGTCCGTAGAAGGTAAATAAACCTGTTTCAATAATACCGTCAAATTTGAAATTTCTATTTTTTGACATGGTCAATTGACTTCCACGAGGATAGAATACCACATTTTGAGAATCGGAAACTTGAATTTTGGAAACACCAATCATGTTCAATTCCATATTATTCATATCAAATGTGGCATTTGACATTCCCTTCATGTTGTGTTCTGATTCAAAACGGATTACGTCGTAGTCAATTTTCCCAACAACGGCATCAAGATATTCATAGGTACGAGGTTTAATTTTGATAGTTTGCGTTTTTCCATCATAGTCAATCAAACCACGGAATGATAAATCCAAACAAAGATGTACCGCATCAGATTCGGGCATTTTCATATATGATGCATATTGAGCAACGGTGAAAGTCTCTGTTTTCTTTTCTTTGCTCATTCTGCGAAGAGCTACAAGCGGGTTAATTTGATTGTTCATGCCAATTTCCATGTATCGTGCTTCACGGAAATAGTTGGCTGATTCAAAGGTGGCTTTGCTCAAGTTAGTGCCTTCAAGACCGCCCATTTGCATTTCTGGATTATCAATTTGCCAAGTAAGTTGTTGGAAATCCATATCGAGCATGTGATATGAATCGAAGTAGGGGCTGCGTGACAAGTTTTCGGTATCACCATTACGAATCAGAGTTACCGTGCGATTGGTAACATTGTAACGGAACAGCAATCCGGGATGGTAAATTGAATCTTGTTGAACATAAATACTTATAGTAGCATTTCTACTGCTTATAATGTCTTTATTGAACGTATAGTTTAAAGAATGTGTTTGGAATATTAATTTATTATTGTTGGTGAAACGCAAAATTGCAGGTTCCTCTGTAGTACCGGAACCAATAAAATTAGATCCGTTCATACTAAATCCGCCTTGATAGTCAACTCCGGGATAAATGTCTTTTATTATAAATCGATTCTTGTATGATTTGAATTGAGGATAGGTAGCTTCCGCCGGTGATTTAACGTTTATTGGTTTGTCTTCAAGTGTTCCCAAAATACGTTCCTGATAGTAGCTCTGGTTTGTAAACCACACAGAATCAGCTTTATATGTCTGTTTTGTCATGTCAATTTTGTAATTGCTCAATTCTGCAAATACTGCTTCACTGTTGAACGCAGAACGTTCCCAGGTTACCTTTCCTGCTGTTCCCACCCAAATGTTATCAAAAGGTAAGTAATACCCATTGGCTTGATAAATCACAAAAGAATTACCGGTAGAGGTACATTGTAGATTAGTTGATGGCATTACCAACTTGGCTTGATTGTTTTCAAATACAAAAGAGAATGATTTAACACGAAGAAGAGTCCATGACAGTGTAGTATTGCCATATAACTCATGATTTGTAAGTAGCTTGAGCGATTGTTCACAAAAATCATCGGCTTTTTTCAATGAAGCTGTTTTTAACAAATAATTGTATGCATCGTCCCATGCATGAAAACTTTCAGTTGTTTGTTCGGTTATATAAAATTGCTCTACCGTTTGCAAAAAATTGTAAAAATGTGGACTTGGTTTTCCATATTTCTTCAAAAGATTGTTAGACGTTTGGACAATACGACTTTTATCATCTCGGTCTATAACACCTGAATCCCATGTCTTTTTAAATTGTTTGAGATACTTGTTCAATGTTTGACTTTGAGCCGAATTAGAAAAGAATTGTTCCAATTGTTGGAAATACAATGTCTCATCTTCGGCAAATTGCTTTACTTGCTGGGCGTTTGAAATAAGTGTGGTACATAAAAAAACGCCAATTAGTACTACTTGTTTTAGTCGTGTTATCATATTATTCTTTTATAAAAGTTAATAGAGTCCAATTATTTTTTGCTGTATTTGCTGAGAGTTGTAAGCCAAATTTTGTTGCTGTTTCGCATATATCGTCAACATCTTCGGAATAAAATCCACTTAGCATCACAATGCCTTGAGGTAATGTGGCTTGCGAAAGGTATTGCATATTTCCGATTAAAATATTTTTATTGATATTGGCTATAACGTAGTTAAACTGCTCTCCTTCAAGAATTTCTAATCCCGCATTTTCTATCTCAATTGTATTAGTGCAATTTAGTCGCATATTATGTTTTGTGTTGCGTACACAGCCTGAATCTGTATCAAAGGCAAACACGTTTGATGCACCTAATTGAGCCGCAAAAATTCCCAAAATACCGGTTCCACAACCACAATCGGCCACTGTTTTCCCTTTGAAATCAATAGAAAGCATCGTTTCTAAAATAAGCGCTGTGGTTTCGTGCGTACCAGACCCAAAAGACATTTCTGGTTGTATAATAATTTCGTGACGATATGGTTTACTCGGTTTGTAGTCGGGAATGCGGATAAGAATGTCTTTGCTAATTTCTACCGATTCGAAAGAAGATTCCCATTCTTTGTTCCAATTTTGCCATGGAATTTTGGTAATTATTCCAAAAGGTTTCCCTATAAGCGGTTCGGCGTCGGCAAGCGTTTCTTCTAAAGCTTGCTCATCAAGTAATTCACTTGGTATGTAGGCTTTAAAGCAGTCATTTTCCTCGTAAAAACTTTCAAAACCGATTTCTGCCAAGAGAGCTGTCAATAGTTCTTTGGTTTCAGGTGTTAAGTTTTGTAATTCGCAACTATACTCGCTATAATTCATAGAAATAGTAAATCAACCAAATTTCGTCTATTTTATTTTTATAGAGAAAATTAGCGAGTAGTACTTATTAACAATTTTTCTACGAAAGCCTCGATTTATTGTTGATGAATAAATGATTCTACGTTTTGATACGTAAGTTTCATTAAATCGGCAAGTGCAATATCACTTACCCATGCTACGTGTGGGGTAATGATGATTTTGTCTTGTATTTCGCTGTCAAGAAGGGGCGACTCTATTGGCAGAGGTTCTTTCGTAATAACATCAATGCAAGCACCGGCTATATAGTCGTTTTTAAGGGCTTGGGCCAACGCGTCTTCTTGAATAATTCCACCACGTCCAACGTTGATTATGTATGCAGTTGGTTTCATGGCTTGCAATTTGTCAAGACCTATGAGGTTTTTTGTTTGTTCATTTAACGGAGAATGAATTGATATGATATCGGATTTTGAGAGTAGTTCTTGCATTGAAACTTCTTCGTAGTCGGTCGTGTGATTGACGCCGGAAGTAGAGTAGTACACAACTTTGCAGCCGAAAGCAGAGGCTACATTTGCCACCCGACGGCCTATAGTTCCCAAACCAATAATTCCCCACGTTCTGCCACTGAGTTGTAAAAATCCTTTTCCTATATGGGTAAATAGATTTTGATTTGAGTATTCTTTTGAAGCAACATATTGGCGATAATATTCAATATTATTCATTAAACTCAAAAGCATTGCAAATGTGTGTTGCACAACACTTTCGGTGGAATATCCGGCAACATTTTTTACCGTAATGCCTTTGGATTTTGCGTATGGAAGGTCTATGTTGTTCATGCCTGTTGCAGTGAGGCAAATGAGTTTTATAGATGGGCACACATCCATAATTTGGGCATCAATAACAACTTTGTTTGTGATGATAATAGAAGCATTTCCTATGTGTTGCAAACGCTCTTCTGGTTTTGTTTTAGCAAAAACACGGAGATTACCTAATTTTGAAAATGATTCAAATATGGTATTTTCGCCAATTGTGGCAGCATCAAGAACAACTATATTTTCCATATGGTATAAGAATAAAAAAGGTCGGATACATGGTATGCACCGACCTTACATTTAAAATGATGAAGATTATTCTGGTTTTATTGCACCAGTAGGACAAACTTCTTCGCAAGAACCACAGTCTGTGCATTTGTCTGGGTCTATTTTAAAAATATCTCCTTCTTCAATAGCACCTGCTGGGCATTCACCTTGACATGCACCACATGCTATACAATCATCTGAAATTTTGTGAGCCATAATTAAAAAATTTTAAGTTGTTATTTTCTGTTTGCAATTATACAAAAATTCTTTTTTGGAAAGCCTATTCTTTATATTTTTTAAAACGAAGTGCTCGTAATAGGAGTGAAGGCAATGGCTTTTCCGGATTTTTACCTTTTAATTTAAGAGCGAACCATTTTGTGATTGGTATTTTATATGCTTCTGTAAACTCAATAAGAGTGCCTCCTAAGTCTTCGATATATGCGAACATACCTGACGTGTCGCCCATATCAAAATCGCCACCATTTAATACTTCAAGTGTATCAACGGTAAACGGATATCCTTTGTCTTTGCAGACTTTACGAAGCACATCAACACCTTGTACATCGAAACAAAGATGAATAAAACCTTGATCACCCCAATATCTGCCTTCAAACATTTTGCGTGGTTCACGGTCGGTTACTTCTACCAATTCTATTTCGCTTGGGCCAAATATTTTCCCAAATCCGCCTATGCGTTCTTCAGAGTGACGAAGAAGCAATCGTTTAAATGTTGACGTTCCGCCCGGAACAAATGAGAAATCGTCTTGCTTGCCGGCTTCTGTAGAATATACTTCAATGTCGTAGCCCAAAATCTCTTTGTAGAGTTTTTTTGCTGACTCAATATTTGGTACACCTATAACTGCGCCAACTGAAAGACCTGTGATTTTTCCTTCGTCTAAATATTTATGTGCATCAAGAACTACTTGGAAATAGTTTCCGAATGGATCTTGTATCCAGAAATAATCGTCGCCTTTCGGATCTTGGCAAAGTTCTGAGGTTTTGGTTCCATCGGTTTTGCTTTGGAAAAATTTATGTGCTTTGACAACGTTGTCTGTCTTTACTTTCCCTGCAAAAATACCATAGTCGCCAAGTTGAATATCAAATAATGGTTTTGTTGATTCGTGAGATTTATATTGCCAAATCTCAAATCCACCGCCACCTTGCAAACTTATTACAAGAATTGCATGCCGACGATGTGGTATTCCTCCAGTGTAACGGAGCATATATTTAGCTTCTGAGTCGTCGTCAAGTATTTTAACATCGGCACCGAAGTTTTCTCTATACCATTTCCATGCGGCATTAACATCAGCAACACCAATGCCTAATTGTTCCATTCCGCGGATGTAATATTTTTCCATATCAAGTTGGGTTTATTTTATTAGCTAAAAGATGAAATAATCGTGGTAGTTTACGATATATATGAACCATTATTAGTTCGTGTTTCCCGACTAATAATTCGTGTTTTTTATGAGCGATTCCCTGTATAATTTGTTTTGCGCAGATGTCAGCTGGCATACCATTGGCTTGGCCATCATCCATTTGACGATTGGGCGTACCATCTTTTGTTAGAGCAGAATAAGAAATCTCAGTATTGATTCTTCCAGGAGAAACAATGGTAACGGCAATATTTTTAGAGCGCATCTCAATATCTAATGCTTCGTAAAAGCCATATACAGCATGTTTTGCTGCGCAATATGCCGATCGAAGAGGAAATCCGAAACACCCAGAAATACTACTTGTAACGGCAATATGCCCAAAAGAGTTTTGCATCATATGTGGTAAAACGGCTTTTGTGAGTATGATATTGCTAAAATAGTCTATTTCCATTATTTTACGGTCGTTTGCAATTGGCGTTTCATATGCATATGACCGTTGGCTGATACCACCATTATTAATGAGTATATCTATTCTTCCAAAGAGTGCAATGGCTTCCAAAGCTTTTGCCTCCAATGTGTTGGTTTGTTCCAAATCAAGTGGCAATACTTTGCAGGTTGCTCCTTGTTCGGCACATTCTCTTGCAAGTATCTCAAGATTTGTAACTCTTCGTGCCGAGAGTATGAGCGAAATGCCTTCTATTGATGCCAAATTGAGTGCAATGTGTTTCCCAATTCCACTTGATGCACCAGTAATCCAAACAACTCTATTTTGAAAATATGTGGTAACCTTTCTCTTCATTAATAGTTATTGTATATCATTTCCAGAATTTCCGCTTGCTTTTGTTTCATGTTGTAGTCACTTTCGAAAAATCCGTTGAACATTATGCAAAATGATACTTTTTTGCCCGATTTAGTGTCCATATAGCCGGCCATGTTACGTACGCCTGACATTGAACCTGTTTTTGCATTGATTTTATCAACCAATTTTGCTGAGATAGGGAATGAACGAAGTGTTCCACTACGTCCTGATGCTGGCAAACTTTTGTAAAAAGAGGATGTATCTCTACCAACACTGAGATATTCTTTTACCAAAAATTCCGACATATGGTTTGCATTTGTATAGTTAGTACGAGACAAACCACTACCATCATACAAAGCGGCACCACCTGCTTGCATTTCGAGTTTTTTGAAATAATTAAGCACTTGCAGTGCGCCATCGGTAAATGTACTAGAGCCTTTTTGTGTGTATGCTAAATATTTTACTAAATGTTCTGCATAGTTATTGTTGCTATAGAAGTTCATTATTGCAACGATATATTGCAATTGAGGTGAATAAATGTCTTTCAATACATTTATGTGTACACTTTTTTTAGAAATTCTGTATTCGTGGTTATATTCTACTAATCCTTTTTTGAAGAATGCTTGATGAAGTTCCATACCTAATACATCTGGAGGAGAAGGCATAGCACTGCGAACTATATATTCGTTTCGGTTCGGTGGAAGATATCCATTGATTTTTACTAATTGATTATTTGCATTAGAATGAAGTAAAATGGTTGAATCTCCAGTAATACCTTCTTGTAAAGAAAGATCTTGATCGTTGGTACTATCAGACAATTGAGCTATTTCTCCTTTTTCACCTGTTTTAATATTTACCTGGAAAATATTATCTTGGAACGCTACTGGAAATACGCCTGCAGCATAGTCTTTACCATAGTCATCAAATAGCCATGTTCTTGGTATTGTTTCTTTTTCATCTTTATATAAAGAACAATCTATTACAACTTGTCCTTTTATTTTTGTAATCCCGGCATTCATTACCGCGGTTACAATAGTATCCATAAGGTATTTGGTTGAAGGAAAATATTTAGATCCCATAGTTGGATCTCCACCTCCAATTATAACTACATCACCATATAGCGTTCCATTTTTATCAATGTATCCGGTGTAGCCTATTGTCGTTTTAAATTGAAATGTATCACCAAGATAGGATAGTGCAGCTGCAGAAGTGTACAATTTCACAATAGACGCTGGCGTCATTGAATGGTTACCATTGATTTCTGCCACAATAGAATCGGTTTCTACGTCCCTCACACTGACTCCGACATTCGTATAAAAGAAATTCTTTTCGTCTAAGCAGTATCTATTCAAATCTTTTTGCATTGCATTTTGTGCAAACCCCACCAATGAAGATTGAAGGAGCAGAAAAGAATAGCAAACTAATTGTAATAATCTATTGTTTTTCATAATCTAGAAAGTAAAAGACATACTATATTCTACATAATCGGCTTGTACGCCATTTGTTTTAATATACATTCCCAACGCAAGTTTTTGTGGTGAATACGCATTCCATATAGGATAAAATTTAAC
>DAIOSV010000017.1:26348-37518 GCA_036752345.1 Bacteroidales bacterium
TTGCAGAAAATTGAGGGATAACGAGTCCTCGTTCGTTCATATCTTCACTTTGGTAAGGTGAAGTGTAATTTGAATTTGCTCTTTTTTGATCCGTTGAGGAATTTTCCGATGGAGTGATATTATATTGTTCTTTTTCAACACTATCTGCTATTTGCGCTTGCGCAGAGATAATGGAAAAAAACGAAATAACGATACAAATGATTCTATTCACCGCAAAATATTTTTCGCTAATATAAATAAAAAATATCAACGGCAAATCATAAGATTTCAACCTGTTTTACACATATTTGTTAAAAACGGCCTGGAAATCTCATTTTTAGATATGAAATAATGAATGCCATTGTTTGTTCTTCACCAAGTTTTGATACGTCAATGGAAATATCGTACGTGGCAGAATCGCCCCATGTTTTATCGGAATAAAAATTGTAGTAGCTCGCACGTTTTTTGTCTTCTTCGCGCATTAAGCTTATTGCTTCATCGTACGAAACATTCATACGTTTCGAAATACATTCTGCACGATTTTTATCGGAAGAATGAAGAAAAATACTCACGCAGTTTGGATTGTTGCGTAATATGTAATCGGAACAACGGCCAACTATAACACACGATTTTTCACTTGCCAATTTTTGTATTGCATCCGATTGAATTTGAAACAACGTATCGCCAGAAAGAAGTTTGTCGGTATTAAACCAAAGATTACCATTTAACCAATCTATGGCGTGCTCAAAGATGTTTGACGATTTTTCATCGGTATTTTCAAAAAATTCCGGTGCTATACCACTTTCTTTTGCAGCCAAAAGGAGTAATTCCTTGTCATAATATTCTACAGAAAGAGCCTTGGCTATGGCTTTACCTATAACTCGTCCGCCACTACCAAATTGACGTCCAATGCTGATGATTAGATGTTCCATAGTCTAATTATTTTGAGGTTCTACTAACTCAAAGGGTTTATCTTCAAGTTTTTTAAATTTCTTCATTTCTTTTCGCAATACAACCAATGACAATATTGCGGCCATAGCATCAGATATTGGCATTGCGCACCATACGCCAAGTGCACCATATATCGGAGGTAAAATAATTAATAAAGGTACTAATATGAGTAATTGACGAGATGCAGAGAGGAAAACCGCTAGGGTAGATCTACCAATTGATTGAAAGAAATTTGATGAAACCATTTGGAATCCTACAATAGGGAACATTGCAACCGTTATTCTCATTCCTATTATGGAATTTTTAATTAATTCAGCATCGTCGGTAAATATGCGTACCAAATAATAAGGGGCAAATTCTCCAACAAGAAAGGCAATTATCATTACAGTTGTAGCACTTAAGATAGTGATATTTAAAGTTTTACGCACTCGAGAATAAAGTTGTGCTCCATAGTTGAATCCGGCAATTGGTTGCATACCTTGATTGAGTCCCATTACGAGCATCGCAAAAACCATATTCAGTCGGTTGACAACGCCATAGGCTCCAACGGCCATATCACCACCATATTTAACAAGTTGATTGTTAATTAAAACAACTATGATGCTTGAACAGAAATGAAGGGTAAACGGCGCCATTCCAATAGAGAGAATGCCAATAGTAATTCGTTTTTCTATAGAATAAATACCTTTTTTGAAGTGCAAAAAGTTTTTGGTGTCGAAGAAATGAATGATGACGACAATCAAAGCAATCGTTTGTGCCAACACCGTAGCCAATGCTGCGCCTCTAATTCCCCAGTTGAACCCAAATATAAAGATTGGAGCGGCAATAACGTTTATTACCACTGTAGCCAAGGTAATGTTCATGGCTTTTTGTGGATAACCAGATGCTCGAATTTCATTGTTTAATCCCAAATACAACTGAGTAATGGGATTTCCTATCAATATTATTTGCATAAATTCACGAGCATAGGGTAATGTGTTTTCACTTGCACCAAAAAGTACCAGTAAATCATCAAGGAAACATAATCCTAATACCATAAGAACCAACCCAATTATGAGATTCAGTGTTATTACGTTTCCCAATACTTTCGTAGCTCCTTCATAATCTTTTTGCCCCATTTTAATAGAGGTAAGGGTAGCACCTCCAGCACCAATCATTGAGCCAAATGCTGCAGAAAGGTTCATGATAGGCATACTTATGGCAAGTGCTGACAACGCAATTGCACCAACACCATGACCAATGAATATACTATCGATAATGTTGTATATAGATTGCGCCATCATGGCTAAAATGGCGGGACCTGAATACTCCCTAAGTAACTTCTTAATGTTTCCTGTTCCTAATATAAGTGGAGATGCCATACTCTATTTAAAATTTGTAAACAAAGGTAAAAAACCTTGGCTTTTACTTTGTCTGATTAGGTATTTTGTTTTACTACTTTACACGGATTCCCAACTGCAACCGAATCGCTTGGGATATCGTGGGTTACTACGCTTCCGGCTCCAATCACCGTTCGCGGTCCTATTGTTACACCAGGTAGTATTGTTACATTTCCGCCAATCCATACATCATCACCTATAGTAACAGGGAATGAGGTTTCTTGTGGTTTTCTTCGTTCTTGGTAATCTATCGGATGATTCGGGGTGTAAATCTGCACATTTGGTCCAATCTTTACATGATTTCCAATTGTAATATATGCACCGTCAAGAAACGTGCAATTATAATTGATAAAGACATTGGTTCCCAATCGAATACCATTTCCATGGTCACAATGGAATGGAGGTTGTATTAAACTAGATTCCGGGATATTTGGTATAAGTTGTTGCAATACAATACGATATTCTTGGTCAGACGAAGTCATTGCGTTTAATTTTTGCAACAACTTTTGTGCTTTGTCTATGCTTTCAGCAATTGTTGAGTCACTAAAATTTGTCAATAATTGACTCCGCATTTTTTCGAATTCCGTCATATTGTTTTAGTTCAATGTTATTCTAACATACAGTTTACAAAAATTGATTTATCAAAAACCATTGATGCCAAGTCGTTGATTGTCATTTGTTTTTTACTATCATTTAATGTTTTTGTAGAGTTTGAAAGGGTGATTGTTTTATTGTTTGCCACAATCTCGTTATCTCTAAGAGAAATATTTGGAAATTGTTGTGAGTTTATTTTTGTAAACGCCTCTATGATTGGCTCTGTACAAACAATTCGAATCATGCCATGTGGTACTTTTTTACCACTGTTTTGCGTAAGAATGGTGCGATATGGCATACCTTTTCGTTTACAATAGGCACAAAAGCTATCGGTATATTTCAGTTCGCCGAAGATTTCTAATGTGGTTTCTCGAAGCAAAGCAAAGGCTTGAATTTCATCTTCATTTGAAATTGCAAGAATTTCACCACCTGAAAGTTTTACTTCGATTAGATTATTCAAAAAATCAGTAGAATCATGCAAAACGCAATTCGTTTTTACGGCATATTTTCGATATGAATTCAGTATATTTTCGTATGAATTTTTTTGTACAGGTAACACTTCGTATTCGTTAGAAAATGAATGCGTTGCATGTACCATTTCTGAACGATTTAAATTTGACGAAAATCCAAATTGTGCATAATATTTGCACAGCCATTCTTCTTGAGGAATAAGAAACGTAAGAGGAACGTTTCGTTCGTAAAGAGTTTGTATGGTTTGTTGTAATAATCGTGACATATAGCCTCTGTTTCGATATTCCGGATGCGTACACGCTCCCGAAATGTAGGCCGCATTAAATGTTTGCCCTAATGTGTGTATTTGATAGGGAATAGCCTGCAAAACGCTAACCATCTTGTTGTTTTCATAGATTGCGAACGTATTCTCGTCAGAATATTTAGCATCAAAATAGAAACGAATAAAGTCATCACTGTCACCAAAGCAGAGTTTCCATAATTGTTTGGTGTCGTCTTGTTTACTCATGTTTTTCTGCTATTGATTTTTCAAAAAGGAGCGTAGGTTTGTACGAGAGTTTTGATTTTCGCAAACCTTCCATGCCCAAATCTTCTTCGCGGTTGATATACGTGTACTGCTCGGAAATGAGACTTGCAAATTCTTGATTAATAACACTATAAATGCCGTCATATAAAGGATTAGCTTTCTCAAACATTACGTCAAATGTATCTCCGTTTATAGGTGATCCAATGCTAAATGCTTCTATTTTCCCATCAATAAAAACAACACCTCCCAAGAGTTCCAAAGCTTCATAGTTTCGTAGTGCGGTTACTAATGCCATTTTTTCTTGCTCGTATGAGGTTTGTTCTTCACATACATGCTGCTTTCTCCATTCTTCTTCCAATGCGATGCAATCGGGGATAAGTTCGGGAGTTAATGGCTGAAACGTATAATTGTATGTATTTTGAAACCGATTGATGTGATTCCGTTTTGATTGATAGCGGCCGCCTTTTAGATTGATTAAGTCGTTTCGTAAATAGATGTAATTGTAGAAATTACGATACTGCGTTATCGTATAGTTGGCATCGAAATACCTTTGCAAAAGGGAATATTCTCCTTGTATTCTCACCGGTTGATTAAATAGGTGTGCATCGGTTTCTATGGCTTCGAATGCTGAAGACGTTACACGTTCGCCAACAGGGAAGGTATACGTCATCATACCGTCAATGCAAATGCGCATGATTAATTGATTGTCAATTATTGCAAAATGAGTTTTTTGAATAGATTTCCAACTGAAAATGGTACCGATAGAAAATTCACAATCTTGTGGAGCGTACTGCCGAGTAATAGCAATTACGGAGTGAATATTGTTTATTGTAATTGGTTGAAATACAGACGCATTCAAAATATCATTTAACGCCATTATGTAAGTCTTTTTTTTGAGCAACAGGATAAACTTTACGAGTATATGTGTTTTTATCGTATTCTACTATATTCGTTGCGGTATTAAGGAATGCTGCATTGTCTTTTTGTTGGAAATAGAATCGTTCTATTAATCCATCGACACCTTCATTTGTGCGTAAAGCAGTTAACATATTGGCATTCTGTGCGCACAATTGCCCAAAATAGAGCATTTGATCATATCCCTGAAAACTAAATTTTGTAGGTTCTGTGCTGTATTTCTCTCTATATGTGCTTATAAAACTGTTGATACTTGGAGATGTGTAATCTATCTCGTCCACTGTTACGAGTTTTAAATTAAGGTCAAACAAAAAGTCTAGCTCCAAATTTTCATACAATTCCCATTGTGGCATGCCCCAGAGTTCTATATTGTGAGACTTTGATGCTTGATATATTTTGGTAACAAAGTTATTTGCAAATGCTTGTTGTTTTGATAATACGATAATTATTGTTTTTGGTTTTTTGTCCATTGCCCGATCTAATATCGCCATTCCGTTAGCTAATGGACTAAAAATAGTTTCATACGTAATCTGTTTTGGAAGCATTAGATGTTTTGCTTCGTCAAATGCAGCTTTGCATTGTAGCATACTTTTCTTCTCGAGAGATTCAGAATTGTACACAATGCAGACATGGCAATTTTCATTGTTTTGAATAATATAATCAACCATAGCTTTGTAACGGTACTTTTGCGGAGTATTCATTTGAATCATAAAAGGATTCAATGAACTTGTTTCTTCCTGCGAAAGAGGGTACACGATAGGAATTGCGTTACGTTTTGCAAAATTTGCAACAGTAGGGAATGTTTTTTGGAAAACCGGACCTATAATCAAATCGGTTTTTGTCTTGATTTTTCCAACGTTTATTGATAACGAATCGTTGTTTGATTCAATAACATCAAGATTCACAGAAATACCTAATTTTTTTAGAGAATCTAAAGCAATAAGAGCTCCTTCATAATATTCTAAAAATTGATAGGTATGCGTATATATTTCTTTTGACATGTTAATAATGCCATCATCATTTTGTGGTGCATTCTTGCTTAAGAAAAATGGCAAAAGTAGGGCTACATTTATTGACGGTCGTGCAAGAGTTCCATTTGCGACATTCGTACTTATAGCAGGGGTACTTTGTTTTGCAATGTCGCTATTCGATGCTTCTTTCCTCGTCTCTTTTTCGTTATCAAACGATGTTGTAGCATTTTGCATTGATATTTTTGCTTGTTCTTCAGAATCAAATGGAATTAATAATTCTTGATTTAACGAAAGGGTAGGATTCGTTGCAAGACTTGGGTTTTTATCAAGTATTTGCTGAGGAGTAACTTGGTACAAACGAGAAATAGAATAGATTGTTTGCCCTTGTTTTACGAAATGAATAATGTATGTAACTCCATCTTTTATAACAATTTGTCCGTCTTTGTATTCTAGAGGTTCTGTTTCTTTTGCGACATCATCTATTATTGGTATCATAATACGTTGGCCAACATTCAATGATTCTAAGTTGTCATTACTTTTCTTTATGTCATCAATTGATACATTATAGAGGTGACTCAAGCCATATAGGGTTTCTTGTGTTTGAACAGTATGAATATAATATCTTTTACCATCATTTAATGTTCCAATTTCGGTGCTACGCGTTTGTGCATAGAGTCCACCGAATGTAAGGACTGAAAGTATGGCAATGATTAACGATCGTCTCATAATTGCGAATTTTAAGCAAAAATAAGAAATGGTTTATAATAACGTACAATAAGTTTGTCTCATTTTTCCTAAGTTATTCACTAAATCACCAATCTTTTTACGGATATCTTGCAAAAAGAGTTATGAAAAAAGTATTTTTGCGCCCATCAAAATGCAAGATATGGAAAAATTATGGAATAGAAATTACATCAAGGTGATGATTACCAACTTCTCCTTGTTTTTTTCGTTTTACTTGCTCACGCCATTGCTCCCTTTGTATTTGAGTGAGACGTTTGGCACGACAAAGGACACGATAGGATTAGTACTTTCCGGTTATACATTGTTGGCTCTCATAATGCGACCATTTAGTGGCTTCATGGTTGACAGTTTTCCTCGAAAAAAAGTGCTACTTGTATGTCTGTGTGTATATTCAATTATTTTCACAAGTTATTTGGCTGCCGGAAGTTTGGTTTTATTTGCCATTTTCCGCACAATTCATGGAGGTCCGTTTGGAGCATCAACAGTGGCCAACAACACGGTTGCCATTGATGTTCTACCCTCGTCTCGAAGGAGTGAAGGAATTGGTTTATACGGCTTGAGCAACAACTTGGCTTCGGCTATTGCACCTACAATCGGTATCTTTTTGTATAAGTATGTTCACAATTTTGACATTCTTTTTTGCATTTCATTTCTCGTTGCCGGTATTGGATTTATATCTACTTATACCATCAAGATGCCACAAAAAGAAGTTGTTCCGCCAAAACGTGCTATTTCATTGGATAGATTTTTCTTGGTTCGCGGATGGATGCTTGCTCTCAACATGGTATGTTTTGGATATTGCTGGGGTGTTTTAAGTAATTATCTTGCAATTTATGGGAAAGAACAATTAGGTATCACCAATGGGACAGGGTTGTTTTTCTTAATACTTTCTTCGGGCTTAATTTTATCACGTCTTGTAGGTTCTAAATCGTTACGTGAAGGTAATTATACAAACAATGCTACTGTGGGTATAATCCTTTCAACTATTGGATATACCATGTTTATTGCATGGCCAACTATGGTAGGGTATTACTTGTCGGCACTCCTTGTAGGTTTGGGAAATGGTCACATGTGGCCTGCGTTTCAAAATATGATACTTGCTATTGCAAAGAGTGACGAACGTGGTACGGCAAACTCTACAATCCTCACTTCTTGGGATTTAGGACTAGGGTTAGGTATTTTTTTTGGTGGAACTATCACTGAATATTTTGGCTATAACCTCACATTTTGGGTAACTGTTGCCGTTCATGCTATTGGACTTATACTATTCCTTCTGGGTACGAGAAAATTCTTCCAAAAAAGAAAATTAGTGTAGCTTAAAACCGATTCTAAAACACTTTTTTTGAAAAAAAAAGACGAAACAAGAATCAGAAATGTTATATCTCTAATTTTTTGATACGATAGTAGATATAGATTTTGCAAATTCAACGAAACGTGTAATTTTGCAAGAAATTTAAAAACAAAGAACTATGTTACAAATTCTATTACAAGAACAAGGAGCTCAAGGAGGTTTAGGAAGTTTATTGTTGTTAGTCGGAATTATGGTGATTTTCTTCATCTTCATGATTCGTCCTCAAATGAAAAAACAAAAAGAAGAACAAAAATTCCGTGAGGGTTTACAAAAAGGTGATGCTGTTATTACCATAGGTGGTATCAGCGGTAAAATTGTTGAAATTAAAGGTGACAATACTGTAATGTTGGAAATCGCAAAAGACGTTGTTATAAAAGTAAGCAAATCAGCACTACTTAAAGATCAAGCCGCTTTAGCCGACCAACAAAAATAAATGTATTCTTCTTTCGGTTTTTTATTTTAAAAACAAGATGTAAAGGAGTATTACTGATAAAAATAATAAGAAAGGTTGATGATTATTTATCAACCTTTCTTATTTTTACAATGTGAATCAAAGACATAAATATAGTTCTTGGCAAATCTCTTTTATACGAGGTCAACGAAAATATCTTCCGTTTTTCGTTTGTCTAGGTATTTCTGCAACTCTTTGGTTTACGCGCGAAATGGGCAAGAACTATGAGGAACATCTCTCAATGCCTGTCGTTTACGAGAACATTCCATTATCTCTTTCTTTAGTTTCAAAAGTTCCTTCTACAATCTCTATTACCGTTGGTGCATCAGGGTGGGGTTTGTTAAAACATTACTTGTTTGAAGATCAATCACTCAAAGTAAATGTTGGAGCACTAAAAGATGCAAACACATTGCACATAGAAACAAAAAATCCGACATTTCTAGCATCACTTGGAGAACAACTGCATGTATTAGAAGTATTTCCTAAGGAAATTACATTCGCTTTTGAACCAATATATTCCAAAAAGGTACCAATCAAAACGGCTATAGATATTTCTTATACACAGCAATACATGCTCAACGGTGAAATAGTGTTTTCTCCTGATTCTATTATACTATATGGTTCACACGCAGAATTAGATACAATTTCGACGGTTGTGTCTGAACCATTGCAAATGAAAAGAGTTAAAGAATCATTTTCTGAAAAACTAAAAATTACCCCAATCCGTAATGTTCGTATGAATTCTACATTTACAACCGTAAAAGGAGATGTGGAGAAATTTACAGAACAAACTATTTCTATTCCTATCAAATTTTTGAATGCGCCAAGCAATAGTGTTGCTGTTGATTTAATGGTAGATAAGGTTGATCTTACGTACTTAATAGGATTGAGTAACGTGCAAAAGTGTTATCCTTCAGATTTTGAAGCGATTGCCGATTATGAAAAACTTTCAAAAAATGGCACTATTCCTATCGAAATCGTTCGTTTCCCTCAATATGTCCGCATTGTTCAGCAAAGTCCTATGAACGATGGCATAATAGTCAATTATATAGACTCCAAACAGAATGAATAAGCACATAGCATTGACCGGTGGTATAGGAAGCGGAAAAAGTGTAATTGCCAAAATCTTTTCAATTCTTGGTATTCCCGTGTACGACAGTGACAGTGAGGCTAAACGGCTTATGGAAACAGATGGGGGAGTTGCTTTTTCGTTGCAAAAACTCATAGGAGAGGGGTTGTATAAAGATTCAAAATTGCAAAAAGACGTAATGGCTCAGGCTATTTTTTCAAATTCTAATCTTTGCAAAAAAGTCAATGAAATAGTCCATCCGCGGGTATGGAAGGAGTATATAGAATGGAGTAACCGTCAGAACGCACCTTTTACCATAATGGAAACCGCTCTGTTGTTTGAATCGGACTTATACAAGAACTTCGATGCCATAGTGGCAGTTACTGCTGATGAAGAAACACGCATTCGCCGTGCAATGCAACGAAATAATTGTGATGCCGAGAGTGTACGTAAACGTATGCAAAATCAACAGTCTGTTGAAATTGCGTTACAAAATGCCGACTTTATTATTGAAAATAGTCATACCTTTGTCATTACACAAGTATTAGAAATTTATAACACGTTAAAACAACTATAAAATGCGCTGGGGACGAATAATAGGAGCAGGAATAGGGTTTGCCACAGGTGGAATTATAGGTGCACTCATTGGGGGAGCTATTGGTTCCTTGTTCGACAATGTGACTGTCACCACAAATACATACTCTTCAAATTCCCCGTTCACACAACAGCAACAACAAATGTCGCGAAACGACTTCTACATTTCATTGCTCGTGCTTATGGCCGCAGTAATGAAGGCTGATGGTGTTGTTAAAAAGAACGAGTTGAACTATGTAAAACAATATCTGCTTTCATCGTTTGGCGAAGAACGAGCCAAACAAATGCTCAAAGCATTGCGCGAGGTTCTCGAAAAAGAAATTCCTTTACAACAAGTATGTGCGCAAATTCGTACGAATATGATGTACGAATCTCGCTTAGAATTGATTCACTTTCTCTACAATCTCGCCCAAAGCGATGGCGTAATAGACAGCTCCGAATTTTCTATTATAGAAAAAATAGCCGATTTTCTCGGTATTAGTTCAGCCGATGCGCAATCAATTAAATCAACGTTCTTTGATGATTTGGAAAGTGCTTACAAAACACTTGAAATCACATCATCGGCTAGTGATGACGAAATAAAAAAAGCCTACAAACAAATGGCTATCAAATATCACCCGGACAAGGTTAGTCATTTGGGCGAAGAGGTGCAAAAATCAGCTACGGAGAAATTCCGTAAAGTAAATGAAGCCTACGAACGCATCAAGAAAAATAGAAACATTAAATAATATTCACATAAAAACAATTGTACTATGTTAAAAGACATTCTCTCTATTTCAGGACACTCAGGATTGTTTAAATTGGTTGCCCAATCATCAAGAAGTATCATAGTTGAATCATTGGAAACACATCAACGTATTCCGGTGTATTTCACATCAAAAGTAAGTGCGTTGGAAGATATCGCAATTTATACTGAAGATGAAGAACTCCCATTAGCTCAGGTTTTTGAAAAAATCTACAAAATGGAAAACAAAGGACAAACTTCAATTTCTGCGAAATCGACTAACGAAGACATTAAGGACTATTTCGAAGATATTTTGCCAGACTACGACAAGTCTCGCGTATATGTTTCGGATATGAAAAAAGTACTTAGTTGGTATAATATTCTTTTGGCTCAAAATATTTTAAATTTCGAAGAAGAAAAGAAAGAGAAAAAAGAAAAGAAAGCCGAAGAA
>DAIOSV010000017.1:37618-38700 GCA_036752345.1 Bacteroidales bacterium
AAGCCGAAGAAGTACAAGAAGAAGCTCCAAAGAAGTCTGCAAAAAAACCGGCAGCAAAAACCGCTAAAACTACAAAACCAAAAGCGGGCAAAAAAGATGAATAAATTATTAGAAGAGGCGAAACAAAAACGAACATTTGTCGCTCGCGATTTGCAAATCAATTCGTGGGACGATGTGCGGTCGTATTTTGAGAAACTGATTGCGTTCGACATCAATTCTGATGCTACAATGAAACAGTTTCTTGCCATGCGTAGTGAATTGGAGGCGGTGCTTGAAGAAGATATGTCGTGGCGTTACATTAAAATGACCTGCGACACTACCAATACCGAACTGCGCGACTCTTTTAACGTGTTTGCAACCGAAATTGATCCGGAAATTCAGAAGGTTTCTAATCAATTGGATAAAAAATGCTTGGAAAGTCCTTATTTTCAAAAACTTTCAGGCGATTATGGCATCATGAAACGCACTATGCAACAGCGCGAAGCATTGTTTCGCGAAGCAAATGTGCCACTGATAGCCGAGTTGCAAACCATAGAACAGGAATACGGACACATTACTTCGCAAATGACCATTGATTACAATGGTAAAAAAACATTGCAACAAGCTGCCATTTATTTGAAAGAATCCAATAGGGCGGTACGCGAAGAAGTTTTTAATAAAATACAAAATCGCCGTTCGCAAGATAGAAAACCTCTTAATGATTTACTTTCTCGCTTAATAGTAAAACGTCATGAAGTTGCCCAGAATGCTGGGTTTCAAAACTTTCGTGATTATAAATTTCAAAGCCTTTGTCGGTTTGATTACACAAAAGAGGATTGTTTTGCATTCCATGATGCCATAAGACAAGCGGTTCCGCCAATTATAACTGCTATTCACAAAAATCGCAAGCAAAAACTCGGCTACGAAACGCTTCGCCCTTGGGATATGGAAGTGGACGCTGAAAACAAACCGGCACTCAAACCTTTTACCAATATTGCGGATTTCGTGGAAAAAACAATTGCATGTTTTACCGAGATCAAGCCATATTATGGAGAATGCATAAAACTATTGGCAGACAATGGATATTGGGATTTGGAATCGAG
>DAIOSV010000018.1:0-11502 GCA_036752345.1 Bacteroidales bacterium
ACGCTTTTGGTGTATTGCCTCCAGTATCTATTTTGGATGAAAAACAAGCACAATACCATTTCCTTTCTGGCTTTACCTCAAAATTGGCTGGTACAGAACGTGGTATTACAGAACCTGTTCCTTCATTCTCACCTGCATTTGGCGAAGCTTTCTTAACTTTGCACCCAACTATGTATGCAAAAACATTGATTGGAAAAGCACACGAACACGGTGCTAAAGTATATTTGGTAAACACAGGATGGAATGGTACAGGAAAACGTATTTCTTTGAAAAACACTCGTGCCATTATTGATGCTATCATCGATGGTTCAATTGAAGACGCTAAAACAATTCATGTTCCAATTTTGAACTTAGTAGCTCCAGTTGCTTTGAACAATGTTGATACAGAAATTCTTGACCCACGTAACACATATGCTAACGTTTCTGAATGGGAAACTAAAGCAAAATCGCTTGCTGCTAAATACATCAAGAACTTTGAACAATATTGCGACAACGAGGATGCTAAAGCATTAGTTGCTTCAGGTCCAAGATTAGATTAAGAAGTTTTTTGTTTTTCATAATTTGAAGGTTTTGACTCGCAAGGTCAAAACCTTCTTTTTTTTGCACACACTGTTGGCAGTCATTTGCAAAAAACAATGCCAACAGCCATCAACCCTTAAAACTCCCAATAATACTTCGCCTAAAATTAAGAGTGATACGTATTTGTGGAAAATATGGTTAAATCTTCTTGCTTTGAGGCTGGGTTTATTCTTTCCTTTTTGCTTACTTTGTCAGTAAAATGAGCGATATGGACACAGAACACGAGGATGAACTTATTTCTGAAGAACCACAATCAGAAATAGCGGTACAATATGTACGTGATTATTTTCAAGATTGGTTTCTTGATTATGCTTCCTACGTTATTACCGACCGTGCAATTCCGTATTTGGAAGATGGGTTAAAGCCTGTACAGCGCCGTGTACTCTATACCATGAAAAAAATAGACGACGGTCGCTACAATAAAGTTGCCAGCATTGTGGGAGAAACCATGAAACTTCATCCTCATGGCGATGCCGGAATTAGTGATGCGTTGGTTGGTTTAGGTCAAAAAGAATTGCTCATTGATACTCAAGGAAACTGGGGAAACATATACACCGGTGATGGCGCTGCTGCTTCTCGTTACATAGAGGCACGACTTTCTAAATTTGCGCTTGAGGTACTTTTCAATGCAAAAACAACAAATTGGACGCCTTCGTACGACGGAAGGAACAAGGAACCAATTACTTTACCGGTAAAATTCCCATTGCTTCTTGCTCAAGGCGTTGAAGGTATTGCGGTAGGTATGGCGTGTAAAGTTTTGCCTCACAATTTCATCGAATTGATTGATGCAAGCATTGCATATCTTAAAAATGAGC
Organism: Bacteroidales bacterium; assembly: GCA_036752345.1. Taxonomy (GTDB): domain Bacteria; phylum Bacteroidota; class Bacteroidia; order Bacteroidales; family UBA1715; genus UBA1715. The sequence goes on from DAIOSV010000018.1 coordinate 1,395, forward strand.
CATTCGTATTATATCCTGACTTTCCTACCGGAGGTTTAATTGACGTTTCAAAATACAACGACGGGCAAAAAGGTGGACGCGTTCGAGTTCGAGCAAGAATCATTAAGCGAGACAATAAAACGCTTGTCATAACTGAAATTCCGTATGGAAAAACAACCACGTCAATTATTGACTCGATACTCAAAGCAAACGATACCGGGAAAATAAAGATAAAGCACGTTGATGACGACACCGCAGCAACAGCTGAAATTGTGATTACACTTCCTGCGAATGTTTCTCCTGACGAGACAATTGATGCGTTGTATGTTTTCACCGAGTGTGGCGTGTCAATTTCACCGAATGCGAATGTCATTTACGACCAAAAACCTGTTTTTCTTGGCGTTTCTGACATTCTAAAGAAGAATACCGATCAAACAGTCCACCTATTAACAAGAGAGCTCGAAATTAATTTAGAAGAACTAAAAGAAGCGTGGGTTAAAACATCGTTGGAGAAAATCTTCATAGAAAAAGAGGTGTACGAAAAAATTAAACCTTGTAAAACCGAAGAAGACATTCTTTCAACCATAGATAAGGGTTTAAAACCATACGTAAAAGATTTTTGGCGCGAAGTAACCCGTGAAGATTGCGTGACGCTTTCAAATATTCCAATCAAGAAAATCTCAAAATACAATGCATACAAGACTGATGAATATTTAAAGTCGTTGGAAAAAGATATGAAAGAGGTGAAGAACAATCTTGCTCATATCATAGAATATGCAATTCACTATTTTGAACATATTAAAGAAAAATTTGGAGCCGGCCGTGAGCGCAAAACGGAGATTCGCAATTTTGAGCAAATAGAAGTGGCACAAGTGGTCAATGCAAACGCCAAATTGTATGCAAACTACGAAAGCGGATTTGTGGGCACAAGTTTGAAAAAAGATGAGTTTGTGTGCGATTGTTCCGACATTGATGACATCATCGTTTTCATGCAAGATGGTACGTTCAAGGTGTCAAAAATTTCCGACAAAGCATTTTTCGGACCAAACATTATCCACATTGGAATTTTCCGTAAAAATGACGAACGCACAATTTACAACGTTGCATATAGAGACGGCGAAACGAATGTTACGTACATCAAGCGATTCCCTGCTACTGGCATTACCCGTGACAAGGAGTACAATGTAACTTTGGGAACACCAAAAACCAAAATCATGTATTTCAGCGCAAATCCCAACGGCGAGGCTGAGATTGTAAAGGTGTACCTTCGTCAAGATTTGCATTTGCGAAAACCAATATTTGAAGTTGATTTTAGCACCTTGTCAATCAAAGGAAAATTGTCGAAAGGAAACATTCTCACAAAGCATCCAACCACCAAGATTGTAAAGATAGAAGATGGCGTTTCAACGTTGGGTGGACGAAAAATCTATTACAACGAAGAAACCAAACGATTGAATGATGGCGGCTATGGCACATATTTAGGAGAATTCAAAGGTTCTGATAGAATTTTGGTAATTACCGAAGATGGGAAATTTGCCCTTACCACATTCGATTTGAGCAATCATTATGAATTCCCGATTCTCCGCATAGAAAAATACGACGAACGCAAAATTTGGACTGCGTTAGTCTACGATGCTGAACAAGATTTGAATTACATAAAACGTTTCAAGATTGAAGAAACATCAAAATACGTGAGTTTCTTGCCTGAGGCTGAAGAGTCGAAATTGATAAAGATAAACGACGATCGTTTCCCACAATTGTGTTTGAGTTTTGGCGGGAAGCATGCCAGTCGCGATATGGAATACATTGATGTAGATGAATTTATAGGCGTAAAAAACTACAAAGCTAAAGGGAAACGTGTTTCTACTTTCACCATAGACATGATGGAATTTGTAGAACCTTTGCAAAAAGAGATACCTGAAGAAGAACAACAAGAGCAGGAATCGGTCAACGACTTCGATAATTGGCACGATGATGACATTCCACAAGAAGGTCCGCAGACGGGAATGCAAGGTTCGTTATTTTAACAGAAAATAGTTTGTAATAGAGCGTTTCCAACGTGTTGTTCGTGAGAAACATTTCCCGTAAGTTTTGGTGCAGTAACACCAGCACCAAACGTTTCTGTGGTAGTAAAAATTCTTGCTTCATCCCAAAGATTTATATCAATAAACGTTTGAAGTGTTTTGGTTCCTCCTTCCACAATCAACGATTGAATTCCCTTTTGGTAGAGAACTTCAAGCGTTTGTGAAACTAAAGTTTCTGGCGAAGCAACTATGTATTCAAGGTTCTCTACCGATATTTTCGATGCATTCGACGTAAAAATAATAGTAGGAACGCTTTTGTCTTTCAGATGAGAATTTTCCGGAATCCTGTCATGTAAATCCCATGCAATGCGCAGAGGATTTTTTCCTTCAACCAAACGTGTAGTCAGGCTGGGATTGTCATTCGCGACTGTATTCGTACCCACCAAAATTGCTTGTTCTTCCGAGCGCCATTGGTGTACAAGCGTTTGACATGCTTCATCGGTAATGCGTACGCCTTTATGAGACGATTTCGCACCGGGAAGTTTATCTATGTAATTATCAGCAGTTTGTGCCCATTTCAAGATAATGTACGGGCGGTGTTTTTCATTAAATGTAAAAAATCGCCGATTGAGAAATCTCGCTTTGTTTTCAAGTGTGCCAACTTCAACATGGATACCGGCATTGCGAAGTTTTTCAATCCCTTTGCCTTGAACTTTGCTAAAAGAATCAATGCATCCCACAACAACGTGAGGGATTTTTTTTGCAATAATCAAATCGGCGCAAGGAGGTGTTTTACCGTAGTGCGAACAAGGTTCCAAACTAACGTAAAGGGTACTTCGTTGCAAAATTTCCTCGTTTTCTACAGATTTGATTGCGTTCACTTCGGCATGAGGTTCTCCCGCTTTGTGGTGATATCCTTCGCCAATAATTTCGCCATTGTGCACAACCACGCAGCCAACCATGGGATTCGGGTAGGTGTTGCCAAACGCTTGTTGAGCGAGCGTTAAGCATCGTTGCATGTATTTCTCGTCTTCCGTTGTGCTCATTGTTTCTAAATATCTATCTTTGTTCTATGACAATTCAAGATGTAAAAATAGAATATCAAAAGGAATTGGCAATGCTTTATGAGCCAAAAGAAATTCAGTCAATCTTTGGATTGGTGGCTGAAGATTTGGGATACACACTTACATTGCTTATACAGAATCAATTATGCGAATTATTACCCGAACAGCAACGTCATTTTGAGAACGCTTTGCTTCGATTGCGTAAAGCTGAACCGGTGCAATATGTGCGTGGCATTGCAGATTTTTACGGGTTGCAATTTAAAGTAACTAATTCTGTGTTGATTCCTCGTCCGGAGACTGAAGAGTTGGTTGATTTGATTATTCGCAAGCATACAAACCAATCGGTAAAAATCATTGATTTAGGCACTGGAAGTGGGTGTATTGCAATTTCGTTGGCGAAGAATTTACCAAAGGCAGAAGTCTCAGCCCTTGATATTTCACCGGAAGCATTGAAGGTTGCAAAAGAGAACGCACAACAAAACGACGTGAAAATTCGTTTTTTCGAAGGAAGTATGTGCGAGGAAGATTGTTTGCCGACATCGGAGCAGTTCGATATAATTGTGAGCAATCCGCCGTATGTGTGCAATTCGGAGAAACAACAAATGCGTCCGAATGTTTTGGATTTTGAGCCCCAATTGGCGCTTTTTGTTGACGATGCCAACCCATTGTGCTTTTATAGCGCAATAGCACGTCTCGCGGTCGCAAAATTGGCAGAAGGAGGTTGCGTTTATTGTGAAATAAACGAGCAGTTCGGAAAAGAAACAGTACATTTGTTTGAGTCGTATGGCTTGCGTGAGTGTGCGATAGTCAAAGACATATTTGGAAAAGATAGAATAGTAACAGCAAAGAAATAAATTCATGAAAGAACAGGTAGTTAAGTTGATGATGCAAATTCCCATTCCGGGCGAAAGCGGTTCGGTGGTGCAATTTGTAAAGTTGGTTGATGAACATGAAGGCAATATCACCATTAAATTGGGTTTGCCACAGAAATATGACAAATACGAGCGAGCAATAATTTCTTCGGTGCAAGATGCCGTAAAACGTGGTATTCCCGAAGCAAAATCTGTTGACGTGTTGGTTGACATTATTAAAGCTAACGAAATGGAAGCAGAAGGTGGTGTTTCTAAGGTGAAACGAATTATTGCGGTAGCTTCAGGTAAAGGAGGAGTTGGAAAGTCAACGGTAAGTGCAAATTTGGCAATAGCATTGGCAAATCAAGGCTACAAAGTTGGATTGCTTGATGCCGACATTTTTGGTCCTTCAATTCCTAAAATGTTTGGTGTAGAAGATGCACAACCTATGATGCGCAAGGATGGCGAAAAAGAATGGATTTTGCCGGTTGAGAAGTATGGCATCAAATTGCTTTCTATTGGCTTTTTTGTTCGTCCTGAAGATGCGTTAGCATGGCGTGGCCCAATGGCCGGTAATGTTCTCAAACAGTTTATTTCCGATTCTGATTGGGGCGAATTGGACGTGATGGTAATAGACATGCCTCCGGGTACAAGTGATATTCAATTAACACTGAGTCAAATACTTCATTTAACAGGTGCAATTATGGTTGGCACACCGCAAGATGTTGCCGTGATTGACGTGGTGAAAGCAATTGATTTCTTCCAAAAAGAAAAAATAGAAGTGCCCATTTTGGGACTAGTAGAAAATATGGCATGGTTTACTCCCGAAGAAATGCCGGATAAGAAATACTACATTTTTGGCAAAGGTGGCATAGAAAATTTAGCAAAAGATAAGGGGTTGCCATTTTTAGGCGCAGTTCCTATTGTTATGGGCATTCGTGAGAGTGGCGACAATGGTTCTCCTCTTTCGTTAGACAAAGATTCTATTGTTGCAAAACAATTTGGCGAAATAGCTAAAAAGGTGATGAAATAGCAAATTCCTTACAAATAAAGACGCCTGACTTCTTTGTGAAATCAGGCGTTTTTTATTAAATAGTGCAATTATGCGTTCAAAGCTTGTTCAATGTCGGCAATAATATCGTTAACGTTTTCGATACCAACAGAGAAACGGATAAGGTCTGGGCGAACACCTGCTGCAACCAACTGTTCATCAGTCAATTGACGATGCGTATGTGATGCAGGGTGGAGCACACATGTGCGTGCATCGGCCACGTGCGTTACAATGCAGCATAGTTTTAAATTATCCATAAAACGAGTAGCAATTTCGCGTCCGCCTTTCAAGCCGAATGTAACAACGCCACATGATTGCCCGTTGGTAAATTGTTTTTGAGCCAATGCGTAGTATTTACTTGATGGTAAACCGCTATAATTTACCCATGCAACATTCTCATTTTTCTCAAGATATTCTGCCACTTTTTGTGCATTCTCGCAATGACGAGGAACACGCAAATGCAAGGTTTCAAGCCCAAGATTCAAAAGGAATGAGTTGTGAGGAGAAGGGATAGAGCCTAAGTCGCGCATCAACTGAACGGTGATTTTTGTGATGTAGGCTTTCTTGCCAAAAGATTTTGTGTAAGCCAAACCATGATATGATGGGTCTGGTTCGGTTAATCCTTTATATTTGTCGTGATATTTTTCCCAATCAAAATTTCCTGAATCAACGATGGCACCACCAACTTGCGTAGCATGTCCATCCATGTATTTTGTGGTTGAGTGCATTACAATGTCGGCACCAAACTCAAATGGGCGACAGTTGATTGGCGTTGCAAAAGTATTGTCAACAATAAGAGGAACGCCATGAGCATGTGCCACACGTGCAAATTTCTCTATATCCAAAACATTTAAAACCGGGTTTGCTATTGTTTCTCCGAACAACGCTTTTGTATTTGGGCGGAAAGCAGCAGCAATTTCTTCTTCAGAAGCATCTGGGTCAACAAACGTGCAGTCAATGCCAAGCTTTTTAAGTGTAATTGAAAACAAGTTGAACGTTCCGCCATAGATAGTTGATGACGAAATAAAGTGGTCGCCGGCTTCACAAATATTGAAAATCGCATAGAAAGAAGCTGCTTGTCCTGATGCGGTTAAAATAGCAGCAACGCCACCTTCCAACTCTGCAATTTTTTGAGCGACGAAGTCATTTGTTGGGTTTTGAAGGCGAGTATAGAAATAACCTTCTTCTTTAAGGTCGAACAAATTAGCCATTTGTTCGCTTGTGCTATATTTAAATGTTGTGCTTTGATAAATTGGTAAAACGCGAGGTTCACCATTTTTCGGTTGCCAACCTGCTTGAACGCAAAGTGTTTCGAGATTTGTTTTTTTCATTGTATAGTATATTTTATAAATCTTTGATCGTTATTTGGAGCAAAGATATTATTTTTCTCAGAAAAGCATATAAAAAAGAAAAGCCCGCCGAGGCGAGCTTCCTTTGTGTTTTATGGAGAGACTTATTTTACAAATTTCACAGTTCCTTCAGGAGTTTGAATGAAGTAAATTCCAGCAGGTAAGTCAGAAACCTTTAATTCATTTTTAGCCGATTTAATTGGTTGTCCAAGTATGTCAAGAACAACAATTTTACCGTTAGAATATACAACTCCGTTTGTAATTTCAACTTCTTTATTTCCTTCAATTGTAGGAATAGCGGTATTATATTCGGTAGCACCACTTCTTGTAATTGTGTTGCCTACGGTTAGGTCTTTAATGTATAAGTCGCTTGTTTCGCCTGCATTAGTACCGTCGCAATTGATGTATATTTCCAACCCAATGATTCTTGAATCATCAAGAAGTAAGTTGAATGAAGGAGAAGAAGAAAATTGAATACCATTCCACCAAGTATTGTTACCATCAGCAAGAATGCCACTTGATGTACCAAAGAATCCTAGGGTATCATTATAATCATAAAGTTCTGTTAGTGCCCCTGTGGTATCTAAATCTATGTTTGCATAGAGGATAGCGAATGGACTCCATGCGTTGTTATCGGTTGGTACATAGTTACTTACTCTATCAAGACCATCAGTAATAACATATCCTTCTTTTGTCGTTTTTCTACCTTTGATATCCCATAAGTCAACACGCAAGTTAACAATCACATCAGAAACAGCTTGGTATTTGAAAGAAACAATACGGTTAGCAGGGTCGCTAAAGTCAATTGAATATCCTTTTGCGGTACGGTGACAATTGTTTGTCCATGCTTCGCCGGTAATAGGATTAACCAATTGCCAGTTGTCGCTTCCGCAGTCTACTGCTGGGTATTCCCATGTCATCCAACTAAGACCGAATTTCTCGTAATCTTTTGTTTTCTTATAGTGAACTTTAAATACATCTCCATCTGTAGTAATGGTGTATGCATTATTTGAAATACTGCTTGCATCTACTTGCATTCCGTTAGTTGGAGTTAATCCGGTTAAGGCAGTCACGTTTTGTGTTTGGTCGTCAACTTCCCACCATGCATCATATTGTGCATAATTTGTCTCAAATAATGTCCAATAGTTTGAGGGTATTGTGCCTACTTGAGCAGAAACTCCTAATCCAAGAAAGAGACTTGCAATACATAAAAATCCTTTTTTCATAGTATCAAATTTTAAATTCATATTTACAAATATATAAAATTAATTTGTGTACATAGTACACTAACTATACTTTTATATAAAAAAACACACTAACTATGAGTGTGTTTTTCTTTATTTAACCCTATAATTCTTTTTTACTTAACGAGAATCTTTTTTGCAAATGTATCAGTTCCATTTCCAAAGATAATAGTGTAAACACCTGCTTTTGGAATAGAAAGAGTTGTTTCTGTTGTGAAATTACCTGTAGCTATTGTTGCCCCAAGTGAGTTTATAATCGTGTAAGAAATCTCATTCGGATCGCTTGTTTTAATGGTAAAACCGGCCTTTGCGTTCACTGGAATAGGAGCTATCACAAAATTGTTTACATCAATAGATGAAACAGCACCAATAATTGGTGGAACATAGATTTGTGTTGATTTGTTTGCTACCACCATTGTTGTGTCAAGAACTCCACCACCATCAACAGTCAAAATAGTTTTAGAGGAGAAGGTAAGTGATAATACAGCATTTTTATAAATGGTAGTGTCCAATGTGCATTTAAGAATATCGGTAGAGTTAGTATTGAAATTAACACTTGTGATGTGGATTAATGTATCGTTGCTTGTAAGTGTTAACTCTTCGGGTAAAGGAAGTGTATCAATATATGTGCTGAAGAAAATGAATAATGCATTTCCGGCTCCTGATATTTGAGCTTTTGTAATGGAGGCATTGGGGTATTTTTCTTCTTCAGTTACTTGAATGTAATTGATATTGAATCCACCTTCAAGAAGGTCTATACGTATCTCGTGTTCGCCTTGTGTAAGAGGTATGACGCGGAAAGCATCTTTCCAAATGTTGAAATCTGAAGTTGCAGGGAGGGTTAAATGGTACGTTTTACCATCAATGATATAATTGAGTTCTCCCACTCTTTCTGATGAATAGCGAACGCTGAATGTATACGTTGTATCTTTCGGAACAGATATTTTATAGAAATAGCTATCGCCAGTGCTTATATAGCCAAGAGAACTTCCATTACCATATGAAGAAGTATCTTGACAAACTTCTACAACAGGATCACCTACGCAATACCAATATTGTTCACCTTGGATAATTCCCGGAATTGGTACAACACTCGCTTGGGTATTTCTAAGAGTATTGTTAAGTGTTTCAGTAAAACTACCAAGTACACCATTATGAATTGTAACAACCTTACCGTGGTCTGTGTACGACAATACGTATTGTTCCCCATATAGCATAGGTTCTGTGGTAACAAGTTCCAATGTGCGAGCACTTGTCTTGTACGTTGCAGTGTATTGCAACGTATCGTCATTGTGTGTTAGGGTAAATCCAACTGCATTATAGTCTGTGGTTGGACTCATATTTGCATTAAAATGCATGTTTACAGTGAAGTTGTCAAACAACACAATTGAGTCAATGTTAGGAGCATAGTTTGCTCCGCCTACAATTTCCATTGAAAAATTTGAAAGTGTAGTACCATCACTCGCCGTAATATCACTCTGGGTAGAATTTGCAATAGTGGTAGTGTAGTATTTCACAATGCGAGTTTTAGGATATACATACAAATCATATGGAGATTCTGTTGATTTTTTTACAGAATCAATATCAACAGAGGCATTGTTTTGCGAAATAGTTAAGCCTCCCATATTTTGAACCGTGCTAATTTCACGAGAGAATGAAAGTTTAACAAAAGAGCCGATGGTATCAATTGATGCACCTAACACTTCCATAGGAGCATTGTCAAGTTCATTGTATACGTGAACAGTGTCAAATGGGTATATAGGGAGATTGGATAGACCCAGAACATTAGAACCGTTGTAAGAAACAAGAATAGTATCGTTGGCGGCAGTTACTGGGCTTGCTAATGTAAGTGTTGCTGTTTTTCCTGCTACTGCAACCGAAGAAACAGTGAATGGCTGGCTATTAACTGAAACAGTGAATTCGTTTGCTGCTGTAGCTGCAGAAACTAATGACAATGGATCAGTAAATGACATAACAATTTTATCCGCATCAGGGTTTGAAATATGGGCATTCAATATTTCTGTTTGAGGAGCCGCATTTAGAATAATGTGAACTGCTGTGTATGCTGGTATAGAATACGCAAATGAAGAATTTGCAATATTGTCAATTGTTCCAAGTTGTCCAATGGTTGATGATGATTGTCCAAATCCATAAACAACACCATTGGTGTACAATCCGTTGGCAATATTGAATGTTGTGCTTTGCGCTACGGCAGTTTTGTTTACAACAACAATGTGAAGGTTTTTGTTATTGTCAAGCGAAGCAAAGCTTGAAAGAGAAACGGTGTCGCTCATTGCATATACTGAGGTATTACCAAACTTGCTGCCATTGCCGTCGTAGTCAAGATAAAGATTATATGCAAGTGCTCCATATGTCTTGAAAGTGTTCCATTTGCAAGCTAAATATACATTTTCCTTACCGAACACGCCCAATACGTCAACAAGGCTCAAACCTCCTGACCAATGGTCTTCTGCACCAAACTCAAATTCTGTGAATGCTATTTTTGTTCCAGGGTAGAATGTATCAATTGATTTTTGAATTTTTTT
>DAIOSV010000018.1:11602-37809 GCA_036752345.1 Bacteroidales bacterium
GAAAGATTGATAGTTTTTTCTAGCAATTCTTCAGGAGTGGTTTTCGCAGGGTGCATACGAGCGTGTGTTTGACTCCACAAGTATGGTTCGTTGTCAATGGCATACGCCGATACACCACCATCACCAGCTCGGCCTAAATTTGTAGAAAGATAATTGATAAGTTCGTCAACATATACTGTATCGTCTGTTAAATCAGGCGAAAGAGTGTAAGGAGCATTTTTCTTAAATGAAACAGCTTTCCAACGAGCACTTGGCGCTACTTCAGTTTCTGCCACTACACCATTCATGTCTGCAGCAACATATCCGCAGGCTTGAAGTGAAACAAGGCTGTATTGCCCTTTGCTATCGGCAGTTTTTACTGACGATAAAATAGGAGTTCCCGGAGTATGGCTACCTGTGTAGTCATAGTGATTATCAGAAATAAAATTGTAGTCATTACCACCATTAGAAGCATTGTTTTCCCAGTTATAGCTGCTACTTCTGTTTCCTCCCCAACGGGTGGCTGTAGCTTTGTCAAAGCTTGCATTTGCACCATAAATATATGGACTAATGCTGTGGACATTAGATTTTACATCAATTTGTACAGTTTTTTGTGCTAAAACAACACTTGGGACAAATCCTGTTGCGATGATTAGTCCTTTCAAAAAGTTCCTCATAGTAATAATTTATGTGCCTTTATACTGGCGGTTAATATAATTTCATCCTTTTTCGGACTTAAAAGGACTATTGGTGGTAATAGTTCCGTCAGCAAGTTCATAATAGATCTTGCCATCAACAGAATACACCAACGGAATGCCTTTTTTCCGGTTTTCTTCTTGAGCTTTTTTCACGGCCTGATTGCCGATAGACTCTATCTCGAACCCTTTTAAATATAGATTTAGGTCTGAAAACTTCTTTACTTCCATACCAAAATTAGAATTTGCCGACAAATTTATAAAAGTAATCTTTATTTTCTATAGAAAATTGATTTTTTATTCCTAGTGCAATTGAAATGAACTTATTCTCAGAGTTATACACCAAAAACCACTTGTCTGCTGAGTTTTTATAGTTATTCCAAAAGTTTTCTTTGCTCCGATAATAGCGTCGAATCACGTCTTTATCGGGCACAAAATGACCGCCTTTTAGGACGCGTTCTTTTATTCGTTCAATACACACTTCGGGTGAGTAGAGAAAAACATATACTAACGTAACTTCGTAACCTTCTTTATGAAAGTCGTCCATCATTTTTGTGAGATAAGTTCCTGATAATGTGCTTTCTACAAGAACGCTTTCGCCACGTTGCTTATATTCTTCAAGTCGCTGAAAAAAAATTTTTCCAGCGCTTACACTAGCCTTACTCATTTCCTCAGGATTGATAGATTTGGCAATTTCATCGGCGTTCAAACAGGCCATAGGGTGCAATTCAACATATCCTTGCGTAAATGTTGTTTTCCCGGAACCATTAGGACCACCTATTATTACCAATTCTTTTCCTTCGGCCATAGTGTATGAAAATGACGCACAGTTAACTGTGCGTCATGTAGTTTTTGTTATGCTTTTTTGCCTTTTGCTGCTTGTAATGTATTCATCATAAGCGAGCAGATTGTCATTGGACCAACGCCTCCTGGTACCGGTGTGATGTAACTGCACTTTGGCGCAACTTCATCAAACACTACATCGCCTTTGAGTCTCCAGCCACGTGGGATTTCAGGAGCTGGAACACGTGTTGTTCCTACGTCTATTACAACAGCCCCTTCTTTTACCATATTCCCTTTTACAAACCCCGGAGCTCCAAGTGCTGCAATAATAATATCGGCACTTCTACAAATTTCCTCAAGATTGCTTGTTCTACTGTGGCAAAGTGTAACGGTGCAATCGCCCGGATATCCTTTTTGTGCAAGAAGTACGCTTACCGGTTTCCCAACAATATTGCTTCGTCCTATTACTACGCAATGTTTCCCGGCTGTTTCTATTTTGTAGTATTTCAACAATTCCAAAATTCCTGCTGGTGTTGCTGATTTGAAAGTAGGAAGTCCAATCATCATTTTTCCTACGTTCATAGGATGAAATCCGTCAACATCTTTATTTGGATTAATTCTCTCAATAACTTTTTGAGAATCAATGTGTTTTGGCAACGGAAGTTGTACAATAAATCCGTCAATATCAGGATTGTTGTTGAATTCATCTACCGTGTTGAGCAATGTTTCTTCCGAAATAGATTCATCAAACATTTTGAGTGTAGAAATGAATCCGCATTGTTCGCATGCTTTCACTTTGTTGTTTACATACGTAACGCTACCGCCATCAGTTCCCACAAGAATTGCTGCCAAGTGAGGCACTTTTTCTCCGCGAGCTTTTATTGCTACTACTTCTGCAGCTATCTGCTGTTTTATTGCTTCGCTAACTTTTTTTCCGTCAATCAGTTCCATATATTTAGGATTTATTTACCATTATCTCATTCCCGGCATCATTTGTTGCATCATGCGGCTGCCTTTGCTATTGGTAACCATTTTCATCATTTTCTTTGTCTCATCAAATTGCTTCATCAATTTGTTTACTTCTTGAATTGATGTTCCGCTACCGGTTGCAATTCGTTTACGGCGAGAACCATTCAAAATGATAGGGTTTGCTCGTTCTTCGGGAGTCATTGAGCGAATAATTGCTTCAATGCCTTTGAATGCATTATCGTCAATATCAACATTTTTCAAAGCCTTGCCCATGCCCGGAATCATTGATGCCAAATCTTTCAGGTTACCCATTTTCTTGATTTGTTGAATTTGAGCAAGGAAATCTTCAAAATTGAATTGATTCTTTGATATTTTCTTTTGGAGTTTGCGAGCTTCTTCCTCGTCGTATTGTTCTTGAGCGCGTTCCACCAACGAAACAATATCACCCATGCCGAGAATTCTATCGGCCATACGTTCAGGGTAGAAGATGTCAATTGCTTCTAATTTTTCGCCCGTACCAACAAATTTTATAGGTTTGTCTACAACCGAACGAATAGAAAGAGCAGCACCACCACGAGTATCACCATCAAGTTTTGTAAGAACAACGCCATCAAAGTTTAGTCTGTCGTTGAATTCTTTTGCCGTGTTCACTGCATCTTGACCGGTCATGGAATCCACCACAAACAAAATTTCTTGTGGATTGATGGCATTTTTAATGTTGGAAATTTCCGTCATCATTGCTTCGTCAATAGCCAAACGACCGGCAGTATCGACAATCACAACGTCTTGACTATTAAGTTTCGCTTGTTTTATAGCGGCTTGCGCAATAGCAACCGGGTCAGACGAGGTAGTGTCAGCATATACCGGCACACCAATTTGTTCGCCTAAAACTTGCAACTGATTTATAGCGGCCGGACGGTACACGTCGCAGGCAACAAGAAGTGGGTGGCGACCTTGTTTGGTTTTAAGCATGTTGGCAAGTTTTCCCGACATGGTAGTTTTACCGGAACCTTGCAAACCCGACATCAAAATAATCGTTGGATTTCCTTTAAGGTTGAGGTCGGTTTTTTGCCCACCCATGAGAATCGTAAGTTCGTCATGGACGATTTTCGTCATCATTTCGCCCGGTTTAACGGCAGTAAGCACGCTTTGACCAAGGGTTTTCTCTTTTACATTTTCAGTAAATTGTTTTGCAATTTTATAGTTAACGTCGGCATCGAGCAATGCACGGCGAACATCTTTTAACGTTTCGGCAACGTTAATTTCGGTAATTTTTCCTTGTCCTTTCAGTAATTTGAACGATTTTTCTAACCGTTCCGATAGATTCTCAAACATAGATTAGTCCTTTTAACTGTCCGCGACAAATATAATCATTAAAATCTAAAAAATTTTATGACACGAGGTATTTGCATCTAATTTTGAGACAAGAAGTTTGACGAAAACTCCATGCGCTTTTTGACTTTGTACATGGGTATCTATAAAAAAGTCATACCTTTGACAAAAATAAAGTTCGGACTAATGTCAGAGTATGCGTTTCCTGCTATAATTCAGGAAGATATAAAAAAATTAAATGAAATGTTTGGCGCGCAGTTGTTTTCAAAAACTGCAGTGTTGAATGCAATAACGGCATATGTTTTTGGACACAAAGGCAAACAATTGCGTCCGGCGTTGGTGTTTTTGTCGGCACGAATTTTTGGGGAGGTAACCGAAACAACGTATTCAGCGGCATATATGGTGGAATTGCTTCACAATGCTACGCTCATCCATGACGATGTGGTTGACGATGCCGAAAAACGAAGAAATTTGTTGTCAGTCAAATCTGTTTGGAAAAACAAAGTGGCAGTGCTTGCAGGCGATTATTATTTGGCTAAAGGCTTGCTATTTGCCATGGAACACAATGAAATAAAGATGTTGGAAATAATGTCGAATGCGGTTCGTGAGATGAGCGAGGGAGAATTGAAACAAATAGAAAATGCAAAAACTCTTGAAAACACCGAAGAATCTTATTTTGATATAATAAAAAACAAAACGGCTGCATTGTTCCGTTCTTCAATGATTATGGGAGCATATTCTTCGCACGCAGCCTCTGACGACGATATCGCAAAAATCTCAAAAATCGCAGAATATCTTGGTATTGCGTTTCAAATTCGCGACGATGCTTTGGATTATTCTAAAACGAATATCCTAGGAAAGGCGCCTTTGAATGATTTGCAAGAAAATAAAATGACATTACCCTTAATCTATGCGTTGCAACAAGTTTCGCTTGCCGAAAGAACAAAAATAAAGTGGCAAATGAAGACCAAGCATTCGGATAAAGCAGCAATGCAAGCGGTTGCCGATTTTGTGATTGCACACGGAGGAATCACGTATGTTCAGGAGAAAAGTAAAAGTTTTTGTGAGCAAGCAAAAGAACTTTGTCTCACATTCCCGGAATCCGAATCGCGCAAGGCTTTGATTGATTTAATTGACTATGTACGAATTTCAGAAGTATAAAATTCTGAATAAAAATTAGTTACTTTGCAAATATGATTATACAGACACGAAACATACAAAAATCATTTGGCTCACTTCAAGTGTTGAAAGGGATTGACTTAGATGTTGAGAGTGGAGAAATTGTTTCGATAGTAGGCAAGAGCGGTGCTGGTAAAACCACGTTATTACAAATAATGGGAACGCTTTTAGATGCAAACGAAGGTGAAGTTTCAATTCTCGGGACTGATATTCGCATATTAAAAGAAAAAGAATTAGCTCGTTTCCGAAACGAACATATTGGGTTCGTATTTCAATTTCATCAATTGTTACCGGAATTTACCGCATTGGAAAACGTGTGTATACCAGCAATGTTGCAAGGCAAAACGCTCAAGCAAGCCGAAAATAGAGCAAAAGAGCTTTTGGATTTTTTGAATTTATCATCACGAATGACACACAAACCATCGGAACTTTCGGGTGGCGAACAACAACGTGTGGCAGTTGCGCGAGCTATAATGAACAACCCATCGGTGATTTTTGCTGATGAGCCTTCAGGAAATTTGGATTCTCACAATAAAACCGAGCTTCATGAGTTGTTTCTTCGATTGCGCGACACGTTTCATCAAACATTTGTGATTGTGACGCATGATGATAACTTGGCATCAATATCGGATAGGGTTGTAAAAATGGAAGACGGTAAAATCATAGAAGATGGAGAATAAAAAAATAAAACTTTCAAGGAAGCAAAAACGTGTGTTGCGAAGACAAAAATTCCGCACGAAATACCGTCTTACAATTCGTAATGACAAGACTTTTGCCGAAGTTGTATCGTTTCGATTGTCTATTCATAATATGTTTTTGTTGCTTGGATCTTCTTTGCTTATACTTATATTTTTGGTGTATATGGTTATTGCCTATACGCCATTGAAGGAGTATATCATTCCAAATTACCCGGAATTGGAAGAACGTGAGAAAATAGAGAGAAATGCAGAGTTAGTTGATTCACTCGAATATCAAATGCGATTGTATTCGCAGAAAATGGAGATATTGCAGACTATTCTTAATGGAGATGCTCCTAAGGAGTACGAAAACGTAGATTCGTTGGCAGCAGAGCAAACGGAGAACAAGTATGCAAATTTGAATTTCCAAATTTCTCCGGCAGATTCAATGTTGCGAGAGGAAATACAAGAAAATGAAGCACTTAACGTTAATTTTCATGCAAATTCTGCCGGTGTGCGAATTGAGAATCTTTTCTTTTATCCTCCGGTAACTGGCGTTGTTTCTAGTCATTTTGGGTATGGCCATTATGGCACCGATGTGGTTGCAGCAGAAAATAGCATTGTTCACTCGGTGTTGAGCGGGACCGTTATTCTTGCCACATGGACAGTTGAAACCGGATTCGTAATAGTAATACAGCATAGCAACGACTTCATTTCGGTATACAAACATAATTCTAAATTATTGAAAAAAGCCGGAGATCAAGTGATTGCAGGCGAGGGCATTGCATTGCTCGGCAATACGGGCGAACTTACTTTAGGTCCTCATCTTCATTTTGAGTTGTGGCACGAAAGCAAGCCGGTCAACTCCGAAAATTATATTGTGTTTTAATTATGAAAAGAATTGCACTTCTGGGTTCAACTGGTTCAATTGGAACTCAAGCTCTTGATGTCATTTCCCGTCATCCAAAAGAATTTTCAGTTGAGGTACTTACTGCACACAACAATGCCGATTTATTAATAGATCAAGCTATTAAGTTTAATCCCAACGTAGTAGTTATAACCAATCCCGACAAATACGAGTATGTTTCTGCAAAGTTGGAGAAACACATGATAAAGGTCTTTACCGGCGCCGATTCGTTGAATGACGTGGTGAAGATGAACACGGTGGATATGGTTTTGGGTGCGTTGGTAGGCTATGCAGGCTTAGCACCGATTATTAATGCCATAGAGAATGATAAAATAATTGCGCTTGCCAATAAAGAAGTGTTGGTTGTTGCAGGGCAATTGGTTAATTCTCTTCTCAAAAAGCATCCAAAATCTGCAATAATCCCGGTAGATTCCGAACATTCGGCAATTTACCAATGTTTACAGGGAGAAATACAATTTGGAAATACTCCTGAAAAAATTTTATTGACCGCTTCTGGTGGTCCGTTCCGCGGTTTTTCGGCACAGCAGTTAGCTACTGTTACAAAAAACCAAGCACTCAAACATCCAAATTGGTCAATGGGAGTAAAAGTTACCATTGATTCTGCATCGTTGATGAACAAAGGCTTGGAGGTAATAGAAGCAAAATGGTTGTTCAACGTAGAACCAAAAAACATCGAAGTCCTTGTACATCCTCAATCAATTGTACATTCTGCCGTACAATTCAAAGATGGTTCAATAAAGGCGCAACTTGGCATGCCCGACATGCGTCTTCCTATTCAATATGCGTTTAGTTATCCGGAACGTTTGAATGCCGATTTCCCACGAGTTAATTTATTCGAATATTCCAATTTAACGTTTGAAGCACCTGATCGTAAAAACTTTAGAAATCTTGATATAGCACTCTCTGCAATTACGCAAGGAGGAACAATGCCTTGTATCATGAATGCGGCAAACGAAGTGGTGGTTGAAGCTTTTTTGCACGACAAAATCTCGTTTTTCGCCATGTCAGATTTAATAGAAAAAACGATGTCTCATATACATTTTGTAGCAGAACCTACGTTACAAGATTATGTTGAAACACATCAAGAATCAATGAAATACACACAATCACTACTATGATGCAAGCACTCCAATTAATAGTAACACTCTCACTTCTCGTGTTTGTGCACGAACTCGGACATTTTACCTTTGCTAAATTGTTCGGTGCGCGAGTTGAGAAGTTTTATCTTTTCTTCAATCCAGGTTTTTCATTATTTAAATTTCAAAAAGGGGAAACAACTTACGGATTAGGTTGGTTGCCACTTGGAGGATATTGTAAAATTTCCGGTATGGTTGATGAATCAATGGATTCAGATGCTTTGAAGTCGGAACCAAAGCCTTGGGAATATCGCTCGAAACCGCTTTGGCAAAGATTTTTAATAATACTTGGAGGCGTGATGTTTAATTTCATTGCTGCAATTATTATTTATGCCGGAATTTCATTCGCTTGGGGCAAAACGTATTTACCATTGAAAAATCTTGAATATGGTGTTTACTGCGATTCAACAGCTCTTTCAATGGGGCTTCAAAACGGTGATAAAATTCTAAAAGTTGATGACGTTGAGCCACTTACGTTGAGCCAGGCAATTTCGCAAATTTTGCTTGACGATGCCAAAACTATCACGGTTGAGCGTGGCGGACAAATTGAGCAGATTGCAATTCCTTCAAACATTGGGCGACAAGTGATAGCAAATCCCAACTCTTTTTTCATTGCAGAATTTGTTCCGTTCATTGTAGATTCAATTATGCCAAACACCCCGGCAGCTCGGTCCGATTTGCGTGTTGAAGACAAAATTATAGCCATAGACACTATACCAACGCCTGCTTTTATTGATTTCGTAAAAACGATAGAAACATACAAAAACAAGTCAATTGAGTTGACAGTTCTTCGTCATGGATATGAAGAAAAAGTGCCGGTCACGGTTTCTCCAGAAGGAAAAATTGGCGCATGGACAAAATCAACAGGAGACTTATTTCAGTTGGAAACGGAGAAGTACAGCTTATTGCAGTCGATTCCTGAAGGAATAAAGATGGGATTCAATACGCTGGGCTTTTACATAAAGCAATTTAAGCTCGTGTTTACGAAAGAAGGCTCTCAACAAGTTGGTAGTTTTGTTTCAATGGGCAAAATGTATGATGAGACATGGAATTGGGCAAGTTTTTGGTCATTGGCCGCATTATTCTCGGTAATACTTGCGTTTATGAATATTCTTCCAATCCCTGGGCTCGATGGAGGGCATTTGATGTTTCTTATCTATGAACTAATAACGGGGAAGAAACCGAGTGATAAATTCATGGAACGGGCGCAAATAGTAGGAATGGCAATTATTTTTGCGATATTCTTTTACGCACTTTTCTTAGACTTTGGTAGATTGTAAGAAAAGGGAACAGTCCTTTCTCCTTAAATGGTAATGAGATTGTCGGGTTCGTTACTTTCATCGGCAGAAAAGTCTTCTTCGCCAATCTTAAGTCCATTCTTAAAAACCCATTCGTCAATTTCGGATTTCAAGAACGATAATCGTTTACCGCATTTGTGGTAGGGAATTGTTTTTTTCGAAACCCATCCATAAATAGTTGACGGAGCCGGTTTTGATGGAAGGTAATCTATCAATTCGGGGAGCGAAAGCCATCTATCACTTTTATTCGAAATAAGATTTAGATATTTCATTATAGAATTTTGCCAAATCGCCATTTCTTTTTTTAGATTAGCCATTTCATTTACTACGGTATTTAATGAATCCTTCTCCATAATTTTTATTTTTAAATATTATTGCTTTTTCAAATTATACAAAGTTGAATTAAAAAATTGAAAAAACAAAGGAGAAAAAACAACGCAGAGGTTATTTTTTTGTCGAGATTTTGCAACTTTCTTGTATTTACGGGCAAAAGGCGATTATTACACTTCAGAAAAAAATATACATTCTAACACAAAAATTGTATTGAAATTGGATTTTTTTGGACTTTTATTACAAATCTAACCGGTATTGTGTGTGTAATTCAGAATTGAAGGTAACTCGGTGAAAATCTGTTAAACCATATTTTTGAATGGCAATTTTATGTGCGAGAGTTGGGTACCCTTTGTTTGAAATCCAATTGTACATGGGGAATTGTTGGTGAAGGCTATCCATGTAATCGTCACGATAGGTTTTTGCAAGAATGGAAGCCGCTGCAATAGCCAAATAGTTACCATCACCTTTCACAACGCAGTCATGAGGAATTTGTTTGTACGGCTTAAATTTATTGCCATCAACAATGATATGTTCGGGTTGTGGTGTAAGTTTTTCAAGAGCTCTGTGCATTGCCAGAATTGAAGCATTGAGTATGTTTATCTTGTCAATTTCGTGATTGTCAACAATTCCAACTGCCCAGGAAATGGCATCTCGCTCTATTTGTATTCTAAGCTCTTTGCGTTGTGCATCGGTCAATTGTTTAGAATCGTTGAGGTCTTTATTGCGATAGTCGGAAGGGAAAATGACCGCAGCGGCATATACCGGTCCGGCAAGACAACCTCGCCCGGCTTCATCACAGCCGGCTTCAATGCAGTGTTCTGTAAAAAACGAGGCAAGCATTAATTTCGTTTCTTTTGAATCAGAATGTCGTATTTCATGATAGCCCAAAATACCCACTTGTCGCCACACATTCCAATAGCCATATGAGTCATATTTGGTGTCATGAGTTTCATGCACGTTTGTGATTTTTTCTGTGTAATCCAATGGTTTACCATAGAGTCAATAACGGCTTTCATGCCATCGTCGTCGTGCACGCCGTTAAATGAGTAGCCATAGCCAACACAAAAAGCCATACCCATTGCTTGTACAAAGTTTAATCCTTCTTCTGTTTGGTATGTAGTGCCTTTGTAGCTGGTTTTATTGATGCGGTCCCATGGTGTTTCACCATTTAAGTTAATGTCTTCGCTATGGTTTTCAAAAAACATTTCACGTGCATGTTCGTTGGCAAGCCGTTCGAGTGTTGTATCCCATTCTATTGTGGGGACGGGTTTAACGGTTACAATTTCACTGGTGTCGCACTCGCAGCCTTTTGTTCGCCATGTATTTACGGCTTGCAAAGCATACGTTCGGAACAATTCTTTTTCGAAGCTCAAAGGTACAATATGAAATTCGCTGTTAAGATTTGATTCTTTATCTTGAAATTTTCTATCAGTAGGGAATACTTCTTTGGCTAAAGCGAGATAGCGAAATGCGTTGCGCAGATACACGCTGTCTTTCCATGTTCGTTCGTGGTTTGCCGTACCTCTATATATATCTATTTGAGAGTCAATTAATTCCATCCAGCGTTTCTCAATGTGACTTGAAACACCTTTGTCGTCGGGATAGAGTTCTAACCCTTTAAGTGAAAACTCGTAAAACAACGTTTTGTTTTCATCGGTGCGGGCGGTGTCAATACTCTTGAGCAGAGCTTTTTTGAAGCCTTCACTAATGCCATAGTTGCCGGCAAACTTTGTTTTATACGTTTCAATCAGTGAAAAGAGGTCACTAAACATCCAATTATCTGCCAAAAGAAGAGCTCCTTGGGTAAGGGCAGCATAATTTTCATTTGAACTGCTTATTTCTCCCGGTGCTTTGTCGTAGAGTTTTTCCACTTTCGAGTAACATTTGTCATAACGGCCGGCAAGAGCTTCGGCACGAGCAAATTCCAATACGTCACTTTGGGTGTGAAAAATACTATTCAATTTTTGATAGATAGCTTGTGCTTCGGTAATGCTACTATTCTTTATTTTATTCGCACGTTTTTCGCTATAATTTTTAATAATCTCAAGCGTATCGGTATGCAGGTCTAGTATTTCTCTTTCAGTGTCTTTTGAGCTTAGTATACTTAAACTTGAAAGGCAGTCAAGAAGAGGATTTTTTGTGAATTCCTTGTAGTCAGCCGGATTTTGTGCCATTTCATAGTAGGCAATGGCTTTTACGTAATATGCTTCAAGCATATCCGGTTTTTTCTTGAGAGCCGTGTTGCACATTTCAACACATTTCACGTATTCCTGGCTATTGTAGTATTTATAGAGTTTCGTAAGTTTTTGAGCATATCCGCTTAAACAAAAGAAACTGAGAAGAATGATTGCAAGTACTTTCCGCATTGTATTAATCTATTTGAATTTTATATGATTTATCGGCAATTTTTACGAAATACAAACCCGCCGATGGAACAGTTACATTGCACGTTCCGACAGATTGTTTAATAATGCTTCCGGATACTGAAAAAACGGAAATATGTTCTTTGGAATTTGACCGAATGGTGATGTTTCTGCCATTTGCTGAGATTTCGGGTTTATTGGTTGGAATGACAGTAACAGGCAAAACTGCAGTATAAGTTGCGGTAACCGTCATGGTTTCTGTAACGGAAGAAAAATCTTTGTTCCAGCCTGAAAATGTATATCCAGGGCGAGTCCTATCAGCAGGAGCAGTTGCGGCTGTGCCTACGGCTACGCTGTCAATAGAAATAATAGAACCATCAAAGTCTTTGAATGTTACCACAAAAACAATTTGTTCGAGATTTTCTAAAGCAGAAGACAACTGTTGTTCAGCACTATCAACAACGGATTGCAGAGTATCTGCCAACTCGCGAGCGACGGCTTTTGCTTTCGTCAAGGAATCTTGCAAAATTCCCCAAGAAGCCTCAGAATAAAGATTTTTATCAAGCCTTTCTGCAAAGGCAATTGTTGAGTCTAAATCATCGTAGAAAGCACCAAAATCACGAACAAGGATGATATTGCCAGCATCGGGAACGGCAGAAAATAACGTGTAATTTTTGGTGCGAGCTACAAGTGGCAATGTGTCGTTTGCTTGAATCGCAAACATAAAGTTTTGCGAAGCATTGTCCACCTTAATCGTGAGAGGATAGGTATATACACTATTGTCGAGCGTGTCAGAGAGGGTGAATGTACGTGTGGAGTCGTTGCTGTCTTCATTTTCAGTTAAAGTAGCAGTAGTGGCTTCACGGTGGTAAAGCACGGCATTTGCCAAGGTGGTAACCCAAATTTTGTTGCGAAGGGCAACCAACGTGTCAAGTTGTTTTTGCAGAGAATCTTGCAGAACTTTGGCGTACCAGTTGTCACCATGCGAATTTGCTGCATTGTCAACACTATGATACAAATAAGTCAAAAGGCCATTGCCGGAAATTGCTTTGGTAACATACGAAGCAAATGTTTTTGTGGAAACAGACCCCGACATTGCATATGATTTTATTCGGTAATACAAATCGTCTGTAGTGAAGTAATTGTAAGCAAGTGTCGAAGTTGTAGGAGTTTCAACACCTCGTGCGGCTATATGTCCTGTGGCGCGAATGGTGTCAATTAGATCATTGCTTATGGTACCATAGGGATAATCAAAAGTGAGAACAGTTTTTGAAGTTACAACACCATCAAGAAAAGACTTAGCTGTAGCGACTTCGGGGATAATACTAGCTGCGGCTTGAGGGTGAGAAACCGTATGGTTGCCAATTTCATGTCCGTATGAGGCAGTTTCAACCAACTGTATTTTTTTAGCGGAAGTAATACTATTCGTAGTGATGTAAAATGTGCCTTGTAATTCGCGAGCATTGAGTTCGGGAACAACAATGGGATAGTGCCCCGGCGACCAATCGTCAAATGTCAAGACAACAGCAGCTTGTTTGTTGCCTTCCCATTTGCATACTTCAGAAGTTTGCGAAAACGTTGCTATACTTAGCAAGAAGAAAAATATTGAGAATAAAAATTGTTTTGCCATGCTTTTAAAATCGAAAATTCAAAAGTAAGAAATTTAATGCGGAAAATGACGGAAGGAAATACTTTTTACGGAATAATTGTGTATGAGCAAATTGCAAGCACGAAAAACGAACAATCACACAACGTTACACGACAAAATTTCTTATACTTGCAAGGTAAACGCAAAAGCTATGTTAGAGTGGAATAGATTATTGTCGCCAAAACGATTGGGATTGGAAGACGAAGAAATGCGAGCACAAGATGTTCGTACTCAATTTCAGAGAGATTACGACCGAATTATTTTTTCGTCGCCATTTCGTCGGTTACAAAACAAAACGCAGGTGTTCCCATTGCCCGGAAGTGTGTTTGTGCACAACCGATTGACGCATAGCTTGGAGGTTGCTTCGGTAGGCCGTTCGTTGGGAAATATGGTGGCTCATGGTTTGGTAGAGCGCAATGTTGATGTGTCGCCGAATTTACTCGATAGCATTGGGACAATTGTTTCTTCAGCATGTTTGGCTCACGATTTAGGCAATCCGCCTTTTGGACATTCCGGCGAAAAAGCCATTTCACGTTATTTTAAGGAAATAGATACAAACAATCTCTCGTCGTTCTTGTCTGAGAAGCAATTAACAGACTTAACAAATTTTGAAGGCAATGCCAATACGCTCCGATTGCTCACGCATCATTTCACAGGCAGACGCAAAGGCGGTTTTGCGTTGACGTATGCTACAATTGGCACATTGCTCAAATATCCGTGTACTTCAACTGATTTATTGCAAGGGAAATCTCCTTACCAGAAATATGGTATTTTTCAGTCGGAAATACCCATTTTGCAACAAGTTGCAAGTGAGTTAGGTTTAACCTCGTACCAAGGAAGTTCTACCGTGTATGCACGTCATCCGTTAGTGTTTTTAATGGAAGCCGCCGATGATATTTGTTATCAAATTGTAGATTTGGAAGATGCGCATCGTTTGGGAACCATTTCTACCAAAGAGGCCAAGGATTTGATGTTTGCTTTTTTCGATCCGACCGATGACCGTGAAGCATTACAAGATTTGAATGATTCGCTACGCGACATTTCCGATGAAAATGAACAAGTGGTAATTTTGCGTTCGCGAACCATCAATAAACTCATAACTGATTGTGTGAATGTATTTTGGAAGAAATACGATGAAATTATGAATTCGTGCTACTACACATCATTGGTTGAATCGTTGGAAGGTACTCCAAAAATAGCAATGACCAATTTGGCAAAGGTAGCCACCGAAAAAATATACAATGCGCGTGAAGTGCTTGAAATTCAAGTTGCCGGTCATAGAATTTTAAGTGAATTACTTCAGGAATTTGTAACAGCTTCATTGCGAGGCGATTCTACGCTTTACACATCGCAATTAATTCGGTTACTTCCGGTACAATTAAAAATAGAAGAAGATAATGCGTTTCCACGAATATTTTCTGTAGTTGATTTTATATCAGGCATGACCGATGTATATTCTTTGGAAATGTATCGAAAAATAAAAGGAATTTCTTTTTCGGTAATACGGTAAACGCGTGCGATTATTGAGAATGCAGATTCGCGCTTTTTTTCTTGTCATTTGTACAGAGTTGTAAATTCATTGCGTATTTTTTGTTCATTAGGTTAATAATCATAAATTTGCAATGAATTTTAATATTTTCTAATGAGATCAAATAAATGAAAGTCAAACACCTAATAATCATCTTTTTTTGTTCATTGATTGTCTCACAATCTGAAGCCCAAACTGAAAATTATAGAGATCCCAAGCGGGTTGAGTCATATTTAACCGAATTGTATCCGGAGGCGTTCAATTTGACGCTTATGCGCGATGCAATCCTGTACTATATTGACAGAGAGTTGTATAAAGAGGGTTTCAGAACGTTGAAGCCGAATGAGACTTTGCAGAATGCATCGCAAGAATTTGCCGATTATATGGCAAAATCCGATGAAATTCGAATTACGTATGCTCCTACAAAATATGCGTTGCAACAACGTCTTATAAATCAAGGTGGTGGCGTGCATCAAGCCGATGAAATTACCATAAAAACTTCAATTCAACGTGCAAAAATTTCAATGACGTATGATGAAGTTGCACAAGACCTTGTTTTTCAGATATTTAAACGAAAATCGGTTGAAATCTTAAAAAACCCAACGTATGTATTTTCAGGAGTTGGTTGCGGCATAGACAAAACCGGTACTAAGTTGTACATATCTGTTAGTGTAGGAAACTACAACCTAATTTCATCAACGAAGAAAGAAATAAAAGATTCAGGTCTGAAATTAACTTCGTCAAGTCAAGGAATTGATTGGTACGATTCAAAGGCTTGCAAGGCGTGTGCTAAATTCAAAGAAATAGAAACGTTGCGTTCAATGGTAAGCATTGAGCGAGGGAAAATTTACTTTGAAACATTGGATTATAAAGGGCTTAAAAAATTGTTAAAAGATCCGACTGATGCCATTGCCGTTGATATTGTGAACATAAAGCAATATCCATGCGACACCACAAAAAATATTGTAAACAATCAGTTGCCAAGTCGTGGTATTACAACCAAACCCATATATGTAAAGGACTTTGATAAATTAAATATTTATGCAGGAAGAAATTCATCACAAAAGTTGCGATTGTTGTTGGGCGAACTTCCCGAAGGCATTACCGATTACGAATACAATGTGCTTGTTATTAAAGATAAGCATTTGTGCAAGACATTGACCCCAAGCTACGACAAGCAAATAGATGGATTCAACATGCCAAAATTATTGCCGTTCCCCGATACGGTAACGCGCTACAATACATACATTTTTACGCCAAAAGTTGAACGTGATACTATCAGTTTCATCATTCCGTTTGAAATAGGTCGTTCGCAATATCGCCAGGAAGACATTTCTGCATTTATTGATTCCATGAAGCAACCAGATTTCAAGCCATTGGGATTTATAGTTACGGCATATTCGTCAATAGACGGAAATCCTGAGAAAAACATGCAGCTACGCGGCGAACGAATTACGAGCATCGTGAATGCTATTAGAGAATATTCTAACAATGCGGTTCCTATTTCAACGGGAACTTCCGATTCGTGGAATTTGTTCTACACTGACATTGTGGCAACCGATTGGCAATTCCTAAAAACAAAATCACATGAAGAGGTTTTAGCCTACATTTCGCGTGGCGACAATCTTAAAAAAATGGATGGCGTGTTGGCAAAACATCGTTTTGCGAAGGTTCAAATTATTGTAGAATATGATATCTCAACCACGCGCAAAGAACAAGCATATACGTTGTATGCATTTCATCGTGCCTTGGCCGAATACAATGAAGATTTAGCTCTTGCAATTCAAAAATATATAATGAAGCAAGTTCTTTCGGGACGCTATTCTCGTTCGCTCATTGACCAGATGGAAATTCCAGACAAGCCCGCATATGTTGGTATGGTGGTAAATAAATTATGGTTGAAATACACGGCAAACAATATGCCTACCGATGACTATTTCTTGAAAGAAATGCGTCGCCTAAATACTTTGAATCCTAACAATTTCTATGTTCGCCGAAATTTGGTATATGCTCGTTTGGTTCTAGAAGAGATTGATAATGAATACTATGTAACCGATATGCAGAAAGAAATTGATGCACAACTTATCTCGGTTTTACCAAAATATGCCATAGATCCATTGAATTTGGAATTGCAAATAAAGTCATTACAAAATTTAGGGAAAACGTTCAAGGTTTCAGACGAAGAAACGTTTATAAATGCTGCATTTGAGCGAATCAAAGAAATTATTGAAATAGACAATTATGACTGGAAGGGAGCTTTGAATTTGGCTTCAATTTTCGTCGGTATGAGTGATTACGATTATCCGTTGAGCGTAATGGCTCCAATGGTTAATATTCCTGATGTGAGCGAGGAATTTATATTCGTCTTTATTGCTATGTGTACGCATACTGATTATATGTATCATACGCAAGCATTTGTAGATGCTATTAAGAGAGCTTCAGAGATGAACAAGCCTCGCCTTTGCGAATTGGTAAATACCGGTAAGCTCTCGTTCCAAATGTTTGAAAACCCCGAAGTAAAAAAAGTATATTGTCCGATTTGTAAGTAGTTTTCTGATGGAAGTAATATACATAATAGGAGCAACAATTGTTTCGTATTTATTAGGTTCAATTCCTACCTCGGTATGGATTGGGAAAATATTTTACGGCATAGATGTGCGCAAGTGCGGAAGTGGAAATGCTGGAACCACAAACACGTTTCGAGTGTTAGGTGCAAAAGCAGCTATTCCGGTATTCATTATTGACGTATTCAAAGCATTTGTGGCAGCTAAATTGGTCCTATTTTTCCCATACTTGCCATATACACCAAGTTATATAAATCTGCAATTATTGTTTGGTATAGCAGCCGTTGTAGGACACATTTTTCCCATTTATGTAGGATTTAAGGGAGGGAAAGGCGTAGCATCGTTGTTGGGAGTTACGTTGGCAATTGCACCAATACCTGCATTGTTGGCATTTGGCGTTTTTATAGTAGTGCTACTTTTATCACACTATGTTTCGTTAAGCTCTATGATTGCGGGATGTTCGTATCCGGTGTTTGTGTTTTGTGTAGAGCGTACAACAATATTCTCGCTTCAATGTTTTTCGATACTTTTTGCGGTGCTGATACTCGTTACACATCGCAAAAACATACAGAGGCTGTGTAATCGTGAGGAGAAGAAGATTTTTTAAAGCAATCCTAATTTTAGTTTCGCCTCATCTGTCATCATTTCCTGATTCCATTCCGGTTCTAGTACAATATTGATTGCCACATCCTCAATGCCTTTAATTAATTTGAGTCGTGTTTGAATTTCGTATGTAAGCATGTCTGCCATAGGGCACGTAGGAGAAGTGAGAGTCATGTCTATTTCAACTACCGGAAGCTTGTATTGAATCTTGTAAATCAAACCAAGTTCGTATATATCCACAGGAATTTCCGGGTCGTAAATTGTTTTCAATGTCTCTACAACTTCGTCTTGTATTCGTTTGAGTTCTTTGTCTTTCTCTTCGTTTTCCATACTTATTTCGCTTGTGCATTGAATGCGAGTGCATAAATTTTCATTTGTTTTATCATTGCCAATAAACCATTGGAACGAGTAGGCGATAGATTTTCTTTAAGACCAATTGCATCAATAAAATGCAAGTCACTGTCAAGAATGTCTTGTGGTGTTTGATTGGAAAGGACGCGAATCAATAGAGAGATAATTCCTTTGGTGATGATAGCGTCGGAATCGGCGGTAAAAACTACCTTGCCATCTTTGAGTTCGGCATACACCCACACTTGTGATTGACAGCCTTTGATGAGGAATTCTTCGGTTTTGTGTTTGTCGTCAATAATTGGAAGTTTACGACCGAGGTCAATTAAGTATTGGTACTTGTCCATCCACTCGTCGAAAAGGCTGAATTCATCAATGATTTCGTCTTGTATTTCGTTTATTGTCATTGCAATTCCCTTTCTATTTTGCGCAAAAATAATAATTTAATTGAACAGTGTGCATTATAGCTCTGCAAATCGCGCAATACTCATTTGTGTAAAATTTGAAATGCAAAAATCGGCTTGTGGGAGATTTTTGGGAGAACCTACGCCAATGCAATACATTCCACCATTTTTTGCTGCTTCAACGCCACTCTTCGCATCTTCAAAAACCACGCAATGTTGCGGCGCAACGCCAATCAATTCTGCACCTTTGAGAAACACTTCGGGGTTTGGTTTTGCTTTCGTAATCATATTTCCGTCGACTATGGCTTCAAAGTAGGATTCTATGCCTAATTTTTCTATTAACAATGGTGCATTTTTACTTGCCGAACCCATAGCCGTGCGATACCCATGTGCTTTCAAGTCACTTAAGAAATCAATAACTCCGGGATAGACATTGTCCGGTGTAATTTCATTTTTTACATATTCCAAAAACCAGGTGTTTTTTTGTGCAGCCAGAATGTCTTTTTCTGCCTGCGTTTTTTCTATTCCACCATGTTGTAATATCAGGTCAAGACAAACGGTACGGCTTACACCTTTCAGATTTTCGTTAAATTTTTCATCTATACTAAATCCTAATGTTTCAGCCAAACGTTTCCATGCTTTGAAATGGTATATCTCGGTGCTGACCAACACACCATCCATATCAAAAATGCATGCTTTAATTTCTGCCATAATTGCTATCTGCGGGCAAAGGTGTACCCGATGCCCTTTATTGTATAAATATATTTTTCTCCTAGTTTTTCTCGCAACTTTCTAATGTGAACATCGATGGTGCGATCTCCAACGACAATCTCGCTTCCCCAAACCAACGAATAAATTTCTTCGCGTGTAAACACATGTTCGGGTTTTGAAATAAGTAATTCCAACAATTTAAATTCTTTGTTGGGTAAATTGATAGGTTTATTGTTTATAGTTACTTGAAATTTGTCTCGGTTGAGTACAATTTCATTGTACACGAGCACTTCTGTTTCTTCTTTCGGTTTAGCTCGTTTGAGCAAAGATTGTATGCGCGAAATGAGCACTTTGGGCCGAATAGGTTTGGTGATGTAGTCATCGGCTCCCGCATTGAATCCGGCAATTTCCGAATATTCTTCTCCGCGTGCTGTGAGAAACGCGATAATGGTTTTGTTCAGTTCGGGAATGGCGCGAATGGTCTCGCATGTTTGAATTCCATCCATGTCAGGGAGCATTACATCAAGCAGAATCAGGTCGGGCGAAAACTCTTTGGCTTTCGAAACGGCTTCAAGACCATTCCCAGCTGATACGGTTTGATATCCTGCTTTTTCCAAATTATAGCGGAGTATTTCAACTATATCGGGTTCATCGTCAACAATTAATATCGTACTTACTTGATTCATAGATAGTTATTTAATCATTAAATGCTTTTTTTATGGTAAACGAGAACGAAGTGCCTTTATTTGGCGTACTTTTTACATTAATTGACTCATTGTGAGCTTCAATAATGTGTTTGACAATAGCAAGTCCCAAACCGGTTCCACCTTGTTCGCGTGAGCGACTTTTGTCAACGCGGAAGAATCGTTCGAAAATTCTACTTTGGTATTCTTGTGGAATGCCAATACCAGTATCTGAGACTTCTACCAAAAAGCGTGTATCCATATCGTAGAATCGAATGCGCACCGAACCGCCTTCCGGCTTGTTATATTTGATAGCATTGACTATGAGGTTGGAAAGAGCTGTGGTAATCGTCATTTTGTCGGCATACACCACCATGAGTCCTTTCGGAAGCGTTGTTTCTATTTTGAGCAGCACATTCCGTTTCTTTGCCAAATATTCTTGTGATTCATATATTTCCTTCACCAAGTCAACGATGTTGAATGAGGTATATTCCATTTTCAATTCGCCCGATTCTAGGCGCGTAATAGCATCAAGATCCTGCACTATTGACGTCATACGTTGAATAACTTTGTCGGAGCGAGCTAAATATTTTTGGTTAATACTTTCGTCGTATAAACCGCCATCAAGGAGGGTAGAAACGTAGCCTTGCAGTGTAAAAATTGGAGTACGCAGTTCGTGTGCCACGTTGCCAATGTACTCTTTACGGAATTCTTCTTGTTTCTTGAGTAACTCAATTTCGTTACCTTTTTTTTCCGCCCACTCTTCAGCATCTTTCATTGCGGTCTCAATCAAATTCACATCTTTCCCTATCAGTTCCTTGTATTTTGGCATTTGCGCGGAGCGAATAATTTTATAGACCGGCCTCACTTTTTCTATAATAAACGATTTGGTTATGTAAAACGCTGTGGCGTACATAGTAATAAATATTACAACGGCGCTTATAATGATTTTGACTGCGCAATTAAGGGTATCGCCAAATAGGTACAAACAAACAAATGTGATAGCTACAACAAGCATTGCACAGCCCGCCAACAATAGAGCAATCATTTTATGGGTAAGTACAACTTTGCGATTCATTGTGTTTGTTTTAAAGAACAAGTCATACAAAAATACACCGAAAAATGAAATAACCAATTCCATTCAGGCGCTGAATAATAAATGAGTAGATACGAGAAGAAACAAACATTTCGAGTATCATCAATGATATGGGGGAGTTAGTGTTTTTAAGGTATCTCAAAACAAGGTTAATATCTTTTCTCTTTTTCTTAAACGACCTTGGTTGGGTTGTTAATTTGTGCAAAAGTTTGGAATATAGCCGTTTGTATATTACTCCCGAATTTCTATTTTTGTGGAAAATCATAAATACAGCAATTATGAAAAAAATCATTTTGTTTTCGGTATCTGCAATGCTTTTAGCTTCATGCGTTACTCAAAAAAAATACAATGACTATGTAAGTGCCAGCACGTTCCAGCGTGATTCTTTAAAGTCGGCTATGGCGAATTGTTCTAAAAATCTTACAACAGTGTCGAAGTTAGAAAATAATCTAGAAAATCAGGTTGTAGCTCTTCGTGCAGATTCTGTTTCAAAGAAACGTCAGGTTGAGAACTTGTCATCGCAAGTGACAGAATTAAAGCAGCTCAATGCCAATCTTTCAAACAAGCAGTCTGCAATGATTAAACAACAAGCAGAAGAAAGCAAAAAAACGCTTGCTGAATTGCAAACCACACGTGAAGAATTACAAACACGTGAGGATGCGCTTGATTCAATCCAGTTAAGTTTGGAGCAGGAGCGCCGCTCTCTTGATAAAATCCGTAAAGAGTTGGGTATCAAAGACAATGAGATTTTGTCAAAAAACAAGCAAATAGCTGAGATGGAAGAAGTGCTTCGCAAAAAAGACTCTGCTACAGTTGCACTCCGCACCAAGATAGAAAAAGCGCTTGTGGGTTTTGAAGGTAAAGGATTGACAATAGAGCAGCGTGGTGGAAAAATCTATGTGTTACTTGAAGAATCTCTTTTATTTAATGTAGGTAAGAGCGATGTTGGAGCAAAAGGTCAGGAAGCGTTGAAAAATCTTGCATCGGTGCTTGAACAAAACCGTGACATTAACATCACCATTGAAGGACATACCGACAATACCGGTGGCTCAAAAATCAACTGGGAATTGAGTACAAAACGAGCGTTAGCAATTTCGTACATTTTGCTTGACAATTCCACAATAGAAGGCAAACGTATTACTGTTTCGGGTAGAGGTCAATATAGTCCAATTGACAACACCAATACGGTAGAAGGTAGAGCTAAAAACCGTCGTTCAGAAATTATCCTTACTCCTGATTTGCAAGAGTTATACGATATTTTGCAAACGAAATAATTTAAAACATACCAATTAACAAGAAGGGCTAGTTGATTAGACTAGCCCTTCTTGTTTGTCTATATTTCGGTGAGAATTATCGCATCAATGGATTGTCCAAATTTACCGGCGACGTTGCGGTGCATTTCTTTTCTCCCATCAAAACTTTTACCACCGCTTTTTGCATCCATGCGTCACTGCTGTATGCGTTGATTAACACGGGCACTTTGCTTAGGTAATATTTGTTGTAATATGGGTTGCTAAACGAAATACCAATGATTTTCTCTTTTGGCAACGAGTTTATAGTCCATACACAATATGCTTCGCGGTCTTTGAGGAGCGGTGAGCCAATAGGATCGAAATAGTGATTTTCAAAGCAAACAATTACTTTATCGTAAGCTAAGAGTTGGTCCCAACGCCACTCCCAGTCATTTTTATGAAGGTCGTGTTTAATGTCCACTTTGAATCCATATTTTTCAAGCTCTTGCTTCATTACTTCAAACGTAGCAGAATAGTCGCTGTGGCTGATGTTTGCCAACAAAATTCGTTTGGTGGTAGTGGTATCTAACGGAAGCACATTATTTGTGTTTTTCACCAGAGTAACTGCTTTTTCAGCCAATGTGGTAAGAGTAGCGCTTGTAGTTGCTTCAAAGTTTGCTGGTTTTTCGGCAGCTATAGGCATACGATTTTCTTTGTTGATAAGGTTATAGTGCTCGCGCAATGCCCATACACGTTCTACGGCATCGTCAAGGCGTTCCATAGGAATTTCGCCACGATTGATACGTGCTTCAATAGTGTCCATGTAGCCAAGAGGAGGCCAAAGCACGACATCGGCACCGGCTACGAAACATTGCACGGCAGTTTCCAATTCAGATTCGTAAAATCCGTAGCTGCCACCCATATTAAGTGCATCGGAAATGACAACACCTTTGTAGCCCATTTCTTTCTTGAGCAAGCGTTGTATCATTTCTTGTGAAAGAGAAGCCGGAAGTAAATCGCCATTCAAGGTATCTTTTTTTTGATACGCAGGGAAGCGGATATGTCCGACCATAATAGTAGGCGCATTGTCGTCTATAAATGATTGGAAAATTTTTCCGTACGATTTTTTCCACTCTACCCAAGAAAGGTTGTTTGCCGAGGTAACCAAATGCTGGTCGGCAATTGTAGCACCGTCTCCTGGAAAATGTTTTACTGTTGGTATTATATTTTGAGAAATTAGTCCATGAACCTGACTTTTAAGCAATGGAATGGCGCGTTCTGCATCGTCGGAGATGGCACGTTCTATAAGCAATGGGTGCAATGGATTGATGTTGAGGTCGCTTACCGGAGCCAATATCCAGTTGAACCCCAGAGCACGCGCGTCAGTGGCTTGAATTTGTCCGTATTTGTATGCTAGTGTGGTATCGTTTGCCGCGCCTATCGTCATTTCTACCGGCAACTTTGTAGCGGTGTTGTAGTTGTAACCCGCGCCACGTTCAAAGTCTTCACTAATAAAAAGTGGCAGTTTAGAAGCCGCATTGTATTCGCGAATAATTCTCGGAATGAATGTTTCAAATAATAATGTATCAGGTTTTTGATAGGTAAAATGCCATTGCGCCATGAAAAGCCCGCCTACAGGGTATTTTGCAAGGAATGTATCAAGGCTGCCATTGCCAATTTCTTTGTGCATATACATATTGGAAGAAATCATCATTGTTTGCCCAATTTTTTCGCGCAAAGTCAATTGTTTCCATGTTGTGTCCGAAGCTATAGCTACGTGTGTTGTAGCAGTTGGCGAACAACTTGTAGCAAACAATAACCCACAACAAAAGAGAGAGAGTATATTTTTTTTCATAGGTATAAGATATATACTGTGATTCATAAATTTCTCCAAAGATACAGAAAAATGTTTATGCTTTCAAAAATGGTTGAAGAGTGAAAGTGAATAATACAGTGAAAC
This sequence comes from Bacteroidales bacterium, assembly GCA_036752345.1. GTDB lineage: Bacteria > Bacteroidota > Bacteroidia > Bacteroidales > UBA1715 > UBA1715. The sequence continues at coordinate 36,052 of DAIOSV010000018.1, forward strand.
GAGTGAGCGTTATTCACACATTCTATTCTCTATCATCCTATTGGTGTACTCTTGGATGAAGGCTTTCGTGTAATTTTCCATGTCGTTTTGTTCCGGAATGCCGGTATTGCGGACATCGGTTTTGAAGAAACGATCGGTTTTGAAGTTATACATATTCACAACGTTCTTTTCGTCAAATTGCAGAACGTAGTTTTTGTAAAAACATTGGAAATTCTCGTTTGTGTAATTGATTGCCATTTGGTTTGAAGTCGTGTCGAACACGTTTTTACCAAACGCCATGAAGTCTTGCGGATATCCAAGGAATGAAAGCACCGATGGCATAATGTCTATCTGTTGTGCGATAGTAGTTGTGTCATATCGTTGTAGAGAATTGTCGGGTAGATAGAATGCGATTGGTATTGCAAATGCGCCCGGGGTGTTTTTGTATTCTTTGAGGCAACCCACAGAAGCATGGTCGGCAGTAAAGACGAATAGTGTATTTTTGTACCATGGCATAGTTTTGGCGTACTCAAAGAATTTACGGAGAGCATTGTCCGTGTAGCCTAAACATTGGTGTAGAGGGATTGTGCCTTTGGGGAATTTTCCCGCATATCGTTCAGGAACTTTGAATGGATGGTGTGACGAGATTGAAAAAATTGTAGTGAAAAACGGTTCTTTGAACGTATTCATTTTACTTGCAAAGAAGTGGAAAAATTCCTCATCCCAAATGCCCCAAATACCATCGAAATCAGCATCGTTGTTGTATTCAGTTTTTCCAAAATAATCATCAAAACCGGCAAGGTGCGTAAACGATTGGAAACCCATAGAACCATTGGGTGCACCATGGAAGAATGCCGAGTAGTAGCCTTCCATACCAAGATATTGCGCAAGACTACAACTTTTATTGCTTGAGTATGGAGAAAGCACATACGGAACTTTTACATACGGAATGCCTGCTACCACAGAGGGAATTGCATCTATAGATTTGCGACCGTTGGCATAGGCATATTTAAACGTCAGACTATGCTGCAAGAGCGAGTCCATAAACGGTGTGTAGCCTTTATAGTTTGGAATGTCTTTGTTGAGGAATCCAACATATTCACGTCCCCAACTTTCCAAAATAATAATTACTACATTATATTTTTTCATTTCCTTAGCAGACACCACGTGATGGTAGGGAGAAAAATACGAAGCCGCTTCTTTGTCATCGAAATAGTGCTCTGATGTAAGCCCTGATTTCCCAATAGTGCGAATGAGTGTAAATGGGGTATTTTGCACCAATGCCATTTCGTAGGGTTGTTTCACGTATTCACCGGCGTCGGTAAGCGAAATAGGCCGTGTACTGTGACGGAAACCGCCTCGCACTCCTCCAAAACATAGAAATGCGACTACGCAAAACATTGCAACGGAAGTTGTATAAAACAAGCCTTTTTTAGTGGTAGGTTTTTTAAGCGTAAAGCGTGTGTATAGAAACACAAGCAATGCAACAAGTAGTACAAAGATTAGCGAGATGTACCACCATTGAACAATGAATTGTCCCCACAGTGAAAGCATATTTTCTTCATGAGAAAATTGTGAGAACACCAATGATGTTGTTCGTTTAATGGTAAATTGGTAATACACCGTGTCGGCGCAGTTTACCAGCAATCCGAGTGAGTTGGTAACGATAAAAATCCATTTTGCAATGGATTGATACACTTTAGAGTACACAAAGCGAAACGGAAGTACCATCATAACAATCCACACCATGTTAAGATAGATTATAGCCGTTGTGTCAAA
>DAIOSV010000019.1:0-4556 GCA_036752345.1 Bacteroidales bacterium
TATCTATAGAACGTATATTCCTTTTCTAACACATTGTGACACAAGTCTTCCAAAACAATTTTAAGCGTATGTGTCTTACCCAATTCCATTGTTTTATCGTCGAAATTAAGAAAAACCACTGCATTTTTCGCATCAAAATCAAGGATTTGCCATACACCATCAATATACGCATTATATGTTGCAATACCGGAATAATTATCGCTCATCTTGAACATAATATATTTTTTTGCAGTCATATTGGCTCCGTTTTCCATAATCATTTTAAGATACGGCGGAACGGTGTCAACAACTACGCTATATTTTCCGCCCGTTTTTATTGAAGCATGAGCATAACCTGACGCATCAAAGCGAGTTATCACCGGTGTTTTGCTCTTGCATTTCTCTATAATTGCCTTGCCTTGCAATTCTTTAGGGAGCGAACATGGAATAATAATTTCAGCGGCCTTTTTAAATATTAGTTGGTCTGTAACTATATTATACACAGGTGCATAATAGCGACTATATACCGAAGAATCTACAGTAATATTCATCGTATAATCCTTGAAAAACGAATTCGCTTTTGCTTTAAATTGAAAATTTCCTAACGAAAACGAGAATGTGTCGACACACGAATGCAGTTGCTTTGTTTTCCAAGTACGCACATCAAGACTATCAACATGATTTTGCTGAAATTGAATCACAATTGATGCAGTATTTCCTTTGATGTCAGCAACGCGAATCTCACATTGTGCCGAATCGTCAGCGGTAGTTTGGTAGATACCACGATTGGTCAATTTTGCATAAATTTTAAGGTCATTGTTCTGCTCCACAAACAATTTTTCGTAATTCCGTTTTGAAGCTAAATGTTCTTCATAATCAATCAAACTATTAATGTCAGTTGTTGTAGCAAAATCAACTTCGTCAATATGGCGAGAATAAATTGTTTGATTGTTACAGATAAGTGATGTGGCATAAAAACCATATAGATTTGACATTCCGGGCATATAGTCATATCCCTGCACAGAAAATCCGATATTTCCCCATAGTGAAATTGGAGCATCAATCACAAAAACGCCATTGCCTTTGGACCTTGTCTCATAAAACACTTTTTGTTGTTTGTGATTCACAAAACTATTTGAGTCCATCGGATACACTCCAACACGAAGAATTTTAGGACGAGAATAATCACTGAAATCATAAAACAGCATTGGATTTAAGGCATGTTGATTTTCTGTTTTTCGTATTTCAAAATGCAAATGTGGTCCTCCGGAACTGCCACTATTACCAGATAAACCTATCTGGTCACCTTGAGCAACAGGCAACTGATCTGGATTAAAACTGATATCTACAGAATGTTTTTTTTTCTCATACTGATATGCCCGCACTAACGAATCGACACGCGGCTCAAATGCTTTTAAATGCGCATATACACTAGTGAAACCATTAGGATGTGCCACGTACAACACATGTCCATATCCCGAAGGTGAAAGTTGCACACGAGCTATATACCCCGTGTCAATAGCGCGTACAATTTTCCCTTCAACTTGCTCCGTCTTAAAATCAATACCGGAATGGAAATGATTGGAACGTAATTCTCCAAAATTTGCAGACAAATAAGGCGGACGCACATCAAGTGGAAAAATAAAATTTTGCGCCGAAGCTAATTGCACAGCGAATATAGAGAAGAACAAGAATAAACTAGTACGCATTGTTTTGTTGGTTAATTTATATGCTAAAATATTTTGAATTTCCGAGCTCTCAAAATCAAGATATGAACGAATTACAAACAAATCTTTGCTATTTTCCATAAAGTCATATATTTGCAAAAAATAGTCTACTTCGCTCTATGAATGATTTTAAAAAACTTTGGAAATACCTTTCTCACTATAAAAAAAATCTAGCGCTCGTTTTTCTCTTTAATTTATTTGGAGCCATTTTTTCTTTTGGAATGATTACAATAATTATTCCATTTCTTAATGTCCTATTTGACAACACACAGCATGTTCGCGAATTGCCAGAAACGTTTATTCTGAACAAAGATACGCTATTACTCTATTGCAACTACTATTTAACTCTTGTTATAGATCGTTGGAATAAACCAATGGCATTGGTTTTCATTTGCCTTATACTTATCGTAATTACGCTGCTCAAAGACCTTACCGAATACCTCGGGAAATACTTTAATATACCGGTCATAAATGGCGTTCCTAGAGATATTTACAATACTGCATACGCAAAAATTCTCGAACTTCCTGTATTCTTTTTTACCAACGAACGAAAAGGTGATATAATGTCACGTATGTCATCAGATATTACTGTAGTGAGAAGCAGTATGAGTTCATTTATTGAATTAATTAAAAATCCACTCTATATATTAGTCTATTTTGTAGGCATCATGTTTTTGAGTTACAAAATGACCTTTATTATTATTCTCTTGTTGCCGCTAATGGGAATTATAACTGGAAAGATTGGAAAAAGTTTAAAAAAATCGACCACAAAAACTCAATCATTACAAGGCGATATTTTAGTATATCTTGACGAAACGCTCTTAGGATTAAAAATCATCAAGATTTTTAACGGTACAAAACAAATGCGGAACAAATTTAATGAAGGAAATTCTGCACATTATAAAGAGTCAAACAAAGCAAATCGAAAATATAATTTAGCACATCCCCTTACTGATTTCTTAATAGTTATAGCACTTTCAATTGCTATCTATATTGGTGGTGTATTCGTATTAAAAGGAGACATGAGTGCGGAAGCATTTATCGCATTTATTTTGGCATTTACCCAAATCACAAGTCCAGCGAAGTCATTTACTGCTGCATTTTACAGCATAAAGCAAGGAGCTGCCGGTATTGAACGTATTGAAAAAATAATTACCGCAGAAGCTAAAATCAAAGAAATTGAGAATGCTAAATCTATTGCAACATTTACAGAATCAATAGAATTTAACCACGTTACCTTTGGTTACTCATCGGAACGTACGATTTTGCATGATGTTTCATTCAAAATACCCAAAGGATCGTCAGTAGCAATTGTAGGACAATCAGGTTCTGGAAAAACAACAATTGCAAACCTTATACCCCGATTTTATGAGCCATTACAAGGAGAAATCACGATAGATGGCATTTGTATTAACCAATACAAACTCGCCGACTTGCGTGGACTTATTGGTATTGTAACTCAAGAATCATTGTTATTTAATGACACCGTATTCAACAACATAGCATTTGGCATTGAAAATCCTAATAAAGAAAAAGTAATTGAAGCTGCAAAATTGGCAAACGCACACGACTTTATTTGCGAACTTGAAAACGGCTACGAAGCAAATATTGGAGACCAAGGAGGGAAACTTTCTGGTGGACAACGACAACGTATTTGCATTGCACGCGCCATTATGAAAAACCCAGAAATTCTTATTCTTGACGAAGCAACCTCTGCCCTCGATACAGAATCCGAACGATTAGTTCAAGACGCATTGTTTAACCTTATGAAAGATAGGACATCACTTATCATAGCTCACAGACTTTCAACCATTAAAAACTCTGACAATATTATTGTACTAAATGAAGGGAAAATTGTTGAATCGGGAAAACATGACGAATTAATCACCCACAATGGTACATACAAACATCTTCACGACCTGCAATTAATTTAATAGGCAACAAAATATCGTTCATAAGGCCTCTTCATAGTTTTTAATATGTTAATAACTAATAGAAAGATGCGAATAATGAAACCTTTTTTTCCCTATTTTTGATTTGAGAAAGATTATAAAGTAGAAAGAATATGGAAAATTCAAATCAAACTGGCAGAGAGGAAGTTTTTTCAAAACCAGTAAAAGCTGGCAAAAGAACATACTTTTTTGATGTAAAAAAGACAAGAAACAACGACTATTTTTTAACAATTACCGAAAGTAAACGTGTGTTTGAATCAGACGACAAGGTTACCTACGAAAAACACAAAATTTTTCTTTACCAAGAAGATTTTGAAAAATTCATAGAGGGAATGAAAGAAGCTGTTGATTTTGTTACTAACGAAAATCCAAATTTTACACCAAGAAGCGAATCACACAAAGATTCGGACGAAATGGAGTTTTAATTAATACTTGAGCTGGTTTCCTACCGGCTCTTTTTTTATATATCCCACTATGAACAATACAAAAAGTTTAGTTTCCATTACCGATTTCGATGTCGAAGAATATCTCAGAATATTGGAACTTGCAGCAAAATTCGAGAAGAACAGTTATCGTAATCTTCTGAACGGCAAAGTAATAGCATCTCTGTTCTTTGAACCATCGACTCGTACTCGATTGAGTTTCGAGAGTGCCATAAACCGACTCGGCGGTCGTGTCATTGGATTCTCCGACATTGAAACCACGAGTTCTACCAAAGGAGAAACACTCCACGATACCATTAAAATCATTTCAAACTACTGCGATTTGATTGTAATGCGCCACCCTCTTGAAGGTGCTGCAAAATATGCCAGTGAGGTTTCAAACGTACCTATTATCAATGCGGGTGACGGTGCAAACCAGCACCCAACACAAACATTGCTGGATATGTATTCCATAA
>DAIOSV010000019.1:4656-32140 GCA_036752345.1 Bacteroidales bacterium
GACATTGTATATATGACTCGTGTGCAAAAAGAACGTTTTTCAGACTTAATGGAATACGAGAAAACTAAAAATATGTATATCCTTAAAAATGAAATGCTTGAAAACACAAAAAAGAATATGAAAATTCTGCACCCGCTACCACGTGTAAACGAAATTCAGCAAGATGTAGATCTAAATCCGAAAGCATATTATTTTGAACAAGCTCGCAACGGAGTATTTACCCGTCAAGCTATTATTAGTTATTTGTTACACCTTAACGCATAAAACCATGGGAAACATTCAAGGAAAGCAAATGGTTGTAAGTGCCATAAAAAACGGAACTGTTATAGACCATATACCAAGCAATTGCTTGTTTAAAGTTATATCTATCTTGAAGTTAGAGAATATCACAAACCAAATCACCTTCGGTTTAAACTTAGAAAGCAAAAAACTTGGAAGCAAAGGAATTATAAAAATTGCAGATCTTTATTTTGAGCAAGAAGATATCAACAAAATCGCAATTGTAGCTCCTTCTGCTAAATTGAACATCATAAAAGATTATAATGTTATAGAGAAAAAAGCTGTTCTGAGTCCTAAAAAAATTCAAGGAATCACCAAATGCTTCAACCCTAAATGCATTACAAACAATCAAAATATTACACCCAAATTCACCGTTATTGGTAAAACTCCTAATGTGAGTTTAAAATGTGAATATTGTGAGAAAGTAACCGATTTTGAGCACTTTAATTTTATTTAGCACAATTTTTGTTCTCATACAAGAAATAACAAATTATAATACAAACTTGCTTGTAGAGCATTAAACCTTTATACTATGAAAAAAATCGTAGCCTTCTTTGTTGTTAGTATTTTAGCTTTCAGTGTTTATGGTCAGGAATATTCCACTACCAACAAAAAAGCTATAAAAGCATACGAAGTGGGACTACAATATTTTCAGATGTTCTATTATGACAAAGCAGAAGAAAGTTTACTCTCTGCTATCAAACAAGATGAGACTTTTACTGAAGCATACTATCTATTAGCGGGAGTTTACAACCAAACAAAAGACACAACACAAATGCTAGCGACTCTCCAGACCTGTGTAGACAAATGTGGTGGCAAACAGCTTTGGTCACGTTATAAATTAGCATACGAACAGTATAATTTAGGATTATACAAAGAAGCATTCGCAAATCTCCAGCATTTCAAACGAGCAAACGAAATGCACACTGCATCAACACTTTCCAAGGCTGACGAGACAAACTTTAATGATTTGTATGAAAAAACAACTACTGCCCTTGAATTGCAAGCTCACCCTGTTAATTTTACTCCCGTAAATCTTGGACAAAGCATCAATACTAAGTATGACGATTATCATCCAACAATTACGATTGATGATAAAACAATTATTTTCACGACAAACCTTCCTACTAGCAATCCGCAAGTAAAACAAGAAGATTTGTTTACCGCCACAAAAAACGAAACGGCATGGGACAAAAGCGCCCCACTTACTTCTATCAATACAAAAACAAATGAAGGTGCTCAATCTATTACTGCCGACGGAAAAACAATGTTCTTCACAATCTGTGGCGCTCCCGATGGTTTAGGATCCTGTGATATTTATATGACAAAAAAAGTAAATAACACATGGATTAAACCACAAAATTTAGGACAACCACTCAATAGTAAATATTGGGAATCGCAACCGTCATGTTCGTCTGATGGGAAAACCCTATATTTCACCTCAAACCGTCCCGGCGGCATAGGGAAAAAAGACATTTGGATATCTCATCAACAAGCAAATGGTCAGTGGTCAACACCTGAAAACTTAGGAGAGATTATAAACACAAAATACGATGACGAATCACCATACATTCATCCCGATGGCATTACTTTATATTATGCAACCGATGGCATTCCCGGAATGGGCAAAGAAGACATTGTTGCTTCACAACAAATAGGAAATAGCATTTGGACAAAACCACAAAACCTCGGATACCCTATCAATACCAACGATGACGAGTCTCATTTAATAATAAATGCGGAAGGCACCAAAGGCTATTTTGCCTCGAATCGATATGGCGGATTTGGCGGATTCGACCTCTACGAATTTTCTATAGACGAAACATTCAAAGTAAAACCAAATTCGGTAACATATGTAATGTGCCGTGTATTCGATTTTGATTCAAATGCAAAATTAGCCGCCGACATTACCCTCTCTGATTTGGAAACAGGAAAAGTTGTATATCAAAACTCGTCTGATGTAATCAAAGGAGAATGTGTGGTTCCCTTTATTGAAAACAGAGACTATGCACTATCGGTCGAAAAACAAGGCTATCTCTTCTATTCAGAAAACGTATCCCTTAACACCATCAAAGATGCAAACAATTTGAGCATTCCGCTACAACAAATTAATGTTGGAAATTTCGTTGTACTTAAAAACATATTCTTCGATACCGATTCTTACAATCTCAAACAAGAATCAAAGACTGAATTACTTTCACTTGTGAAATTTATGCAACAAAATCCAACTATTCATTTTGAAATTGGTGGACATACCGATAATGTAGGAAAACCAGCATATAACCATGCCTTATCAACCAATCGTGCCAAAGCTGTCTATGAATTTTTGATAGCAAATGGCATTGATGCGAATCGTCTCACATACAAAGGATTTGGCGACACAAAACCGTGCGTTGCTAACGATACAGAAGAACATAGAGCTCAAAATCGTCGCACACAACTTAGTATAACAAAAAAATAAAACGATATAAAAACGGGCATGCCCCAACCCTTTTGATTTAGTAATAGTTCATTGGAATCGAATTATTATTGTAATCTAAATGGTGGTAAACAAAAAAAAATAACCTAAACTCCTTGATTATTCAATAAAACTCCGTATAATTGCCAACGTTTTCGTACGACACGTATCGAAAAACACAATCCTACAACAAACAATTGAAAACAAATAACGACATATTACTATAATATAATGTTTTATACCATTATATATTCTATTCATTCAAAAATCTAATCAAAAATTTACTAATGGACTCGGAAAACCTAATCGAAACCGATAAATCACCTATTGGCGAACAACAAGAAGGTGAAAAAAGAGGTAGAAGACCTCGCAAAAAAGTTGCCGTATCAACCGAGAATGAGTTGCCTAAATCAACAGAATCGGAGGTCGCTAACATACCAGGCGAAATAGTTGAAACGAATTCAGAAGAAACGGAAATTGTAATAGAACAGGTAGAACAACCTATAGTGACGCCACAAGAAGAATCATGCGAAATACAACCAAAACCTGAAGAAAAAAGTCAAACTCCCCAACCACAACAAGAACAATCAAAATTTCACGAATTTGATGGAATTATTAATGGTTCCGGAGTGCTCGAAATAATGCAAGAAGGCTATGGATACTTAAAATCAAGCGATTACAACTATTTGAATTCGCCTGATGATATTTATGTAAGTCAATCGCAAATAAAACTTTTTGGTCTTAAAACCGGAGATACCATTGAAGGTCCTATTCGTCCTCCCAAAGAAGGAGAGAAATATTTTCCTTTGGTAAAAGTTGAAAAAATCAATGGAAGAACTCCCGAGGAAGTTCGCGATCGTGTTCATTTTGACCACCTTACTCCTCTTTTCCCTGATGAAAAATTCAATCTTACGGGAAAAGGACACAATGATTTATCTACAAGAATTATTGACCTTTTTACGCCAATTGGTAAAGGTCAACGCGGTTTGATTGTAGCACAACCTAAAACAGGTAAAACTACATTGCTTAAAAATATAGCCAATGCAATCGCTGACAATCACCCGGAAGTATATCTTCTAATCCTTTTGATTGACGAACGTCCTGAAGAGGTTACCGATATGAAACGAAGTGTTCGCGCCGAAGTTATTTCATCTACGTTCGACGAACCATCTGATCGCCACGTGAAAATTGCCAACATTGTACTTGAAAAAGCAAAACGTTTGGTAGAATGCGGACATGACGTTTGTATATTGCTTGACTCAATTACCCGCTTGGCTCGTGCGTTCAATATGGCGCAACCTGCATCAGGAAAGATTCTTTCCGGAGGTGTTGATGCAAACGCATTGCACAAACCTAAACGCTTCTTCGGAGCAGCTCGTAACATTGAAAACGGTGGTTCTTTAACCATCATAGCTACTGCCTTAACAGAAACAGGTTCAAAAATGGATGATGTAATTTTCGAGGAATTCAAAGGTACCGGTAATATGGAACTTCAGCTCGATCGCAAAATTTCAAATAAACGTATTTATCCTGCCGTTGACGTTAACTTGTCAAGCACCCGCCGTGATGACTTGTTGGTTGACAAAATGCGCTTGAATAAATGTTGGGTACTTCGCAAGTTCTTATCAGACATGAATCCTGTTGAAGCAATGGAATTTTTGAGTCAACAAATGCCTCTTACAAAAGACAACGACGAATTCCTTATTTCAATGGGAAAATAACCTCAAAAAAACACAGGCGGATAGCAAGTCAAAAAAATAATTTTTACTAAATTTGCCCGTAATTATAACAACTTAAAATTCTCAAAATAATGGCAGACAAAAAGAAATTTATGACGTGTGATGGAAACACAGCTGCAGCGCACATAGCGTATATGTTCACTGAAGTTGCTGCTATCTATCCTATCACTCCGTCATCTCCAATGGCTGAAAATGTTGATGAATGGGCCGCAAAAGGTCGCAAAAACATGTTCGGTGAGACTGTACTAGTACAAGAAATGCAGTCTGAAGGTGGTGCTGCAGGAACTGTTCATGGTTCTTTGCAAGCAGGTGCATTAACAACTACCTTTACTGCATCACAAGGCTTGTTGTTGATGATTCCAAATATGTACAAAATTGCAGGTGAATTACTTCCTTGCGTTTTCCACGTTTCAGCCCGCACATTAGCATCACATGCGTTATGTATCTTTGGAGACCACCAAGATGTTATGGCATGCCGTCAAACCGGTTTTGCTATGTTGGCAGAAAGTTCTGTACAAGAAGTAATGGACTTATCTGGCGTTGCACACCTTGCAACAATTAAAAGCCGTATTCCTTTCATGAACTTCTTTGATGGATTCCGTACATCTCACGAATATCAAAAAGTAGAAGTTGTAAACCAAGAAGATTTAGTTCCTCTTGTTGACCAAAAAGCATTAAAAGAATTCCGTGAAAGAGCATTATCTCCAGAACACCCAGTAATGCGTGGTATGGCTGAAAACCCAGACGTTTTCTTTGCTCATCGTGAATCTTCTAACCCATATTATAATGCAGTAGCAGAAATTGTGTCTGAATACATGGACAAAGTAAGCGCTGTTACCGGACGTAAGTATCGTCCATTCGATTACTATGGTGCTAAAGATGCTGAAAATATTATCATAGCAATGGGTTCTGTAACAGAATGTATCAAAGAAGTTATTGACTTTGAAAATGCAAAAGGCAAAAAACTTGGTTTGATTAACGTTCATTTATACCGTCCATTCTCTTTAAAATTCTTGAAAGAAGCTCTTCCTGCTTCTGCAAAACGCGTTTGCGTTCTTGACAGAACCAAAGAACCTGGAGCCAATGGCGAACCATTGTACCTTGACATAATTGACGCATTCAACGAACTTGGTCTTATCAACAAGATTGAAGTAGTTGGCGGTCGTTACGGTTTAGGTTCTAATGACACTACTCCAGCACAAATCATAGCTGTTTACGAAAACTTAGAACTTCCAAAACCAAAGAATCATTTTACAGTTGGTGTGAACGATGATGTTACATTCACATCTTTGCCTGTAGGTGAAGAAGTTTCTGTAGCACCAAGCGGAATGTTCCAAGCTAAATTCTACGGATTGGGAGCTGATGGTACTGTTGGAGCTAACAAAAACTCAGTAAAAATTATTGGTGAAACAACCGATAAATATTGTCAAGCATATTTCTCTTACGATTCTAAGAAATCTGGAGGATTTACTTGTTCTCACCTTCGTTTTGGAGACCTACCTATTCATTCTACCTATTTGGTAACAACACCAAACTTTGTAGCATGCCACCAACAAGCATACTTAAATATGTATGATGTTACTCGTGGTTTGCAAAATGGTGGAACATTCCTTTTGAATACTATTTGGGATGGCGAAGAATTGGCTCACAATATTCCAAACAAAATCAAAGCATATTTTGCAAAACACAACATCAAAGTATACTATATCAATGCTACTAAGATTGCACAAGAAATAGGACTTGGAAATCGTACCAACACTATTCTTCAATCAGCATTCTTCCGTATTACCGGAGTTATTGCTATAGACAAAGCGATAGAAGAAATGAAACACTTCATCGTAAAATCATATGGTAATAAAGGAGAAGATGTTGTTAACAAAAACTATGCTGCTGTTGACCGCGGTGGTGAATTCAAAGAATTAACCATAGATAAATCATGGGCTTCTTTGACTGAAGAACCTACTGTTTACACTGATGGTGACGACTTTATCAACAAAGTTGTTCGTCCTATCAATGCTCAAGATGGTGATTTACTACCAGTTTCTTCATTCAGTGGTATTGAAGACGGTACTTGGCGTTCAGGAACTGCAAAATACGAAAAACGCGGTGTTGGCTCATTCGTTCCTCAATGGAATCCGGAAAACTGTATCCAATGTAATAAGTGTGCATACGTTTGCCCTCACGCTGCTATTCGTCCATTTGTAATGACCGAAGCAGAAAAAGCAGGATTTGGCGGAACAACTATCGAAATGAAAGCTCCTGCTACTATGAAAGGTATGTTCTACGTTATGCAAGTTGACGTTAAAGACTGTCTTTCATGCGGTAACTGTGCTGATGTTTGTCCGGGCAATCCAAAACTTGGTAAAGCTCTTACTTTGGTTCCTTATGATGACAATTCAGAAGAAGCTGCAAAACAAGCAACTAATTGGAACTATTGCGTAAACAATGTGACTTCAAAACAAGATTTAGTTGACATTTCAGCTAACGTTAAAAATTCACAATTTGCACAACCATTGTTTGAATTCTCTGGTGCTTGTTCAGGTTGCGGTGAAACACCATACGTAAAACTTATCTCACAATTATTTGGTGACCGCGAAATTGTAGCAAATGCTACGGGATGTACTTCAATCTACTCAGGTTCTGTTCCTTCTACTCCATATACAACGAATACAAAAGGACAAGGACCAGCGTGGGCAAACTCATTGTTCGAAGATTTCTGCGAATTTGGTTTAGGTATGACTATCGCAAACAACAAAATGCGTAACCGTATCAAAACATTATTCGAAACAGCTATGGCCGATGCCGAGACTTCAGCAGAATTCAAAGCAGCAGCTCAAGAATGGATTGCTGGCATGGAAGATGCGAACGCAAGCAAAGTTGCAGCTGAAAAATTGAAACCAATCATTGCAAACGGTGCTTCTAACGGCTGTCCTACTTGCACACAATTGCAAGAATTAAGTCATTACTTAGTAAAACGCTCACAATGGATAATTGGTGGTGACGGTGCTTCATACGATATCGGTTACGGAGGTCTTGATCACGTAATTGCAAGTGGCGAAGACGTTAACATTCTTGTAATTGATACCGAAGTATATTCAAATACCGGTGGTCAAGCATCTAAGGCTACTCCACTTGGAGCTATCGCTAAATTCGCTGCTGCAGGTAAGAGAGTTCGCAAAAAAGATATTGGTATGATTGCTGCTACATACGGCTATGTATACGTTGCACAAATTGCAATGGGTGCAGATCAAGCACAATGCTTGAAAGCTATACGCGAAGCTGAAGCATACCACGGACCATCTATAATTATTGCATACGCTCCTTGTATCAACCATGGCTTGAAAAAAGGTATGGGAAAATCACAAGCAGAAGAAGCTGCTGCAGTAGAATCAGGTTACTGGCACTTATGGCGTTACAATCCAACGCTTGAAGCTGAAGGTAAAAACCCATTCACTCTCGACAGCAAAGAACCAAATTGGGATGGTTTCAAAGAATTCTTGAAAGGTGAAGTTCGCTATGCATCAGTAATGAAGCAGTTCCCGAACGAAGCTGAAGAATTATTTAATGCTGCTCAAGAAATGGCTAAAAAACGCTATGCTTCATACGTAAGAATGGCTAATACGCAATGGTAGAATAACATTCTACTGTATAATAAAAAAGCAGAAAGGAAAAATCCCTTCTGCTTTTTTTATATACTTAGCTCAATAAAAAAAGGCGCAAATAATGCGCCCTCTAATACCTCAAATTTTCTTACACTTCTTCTCCAAACATTCGCCCGTCTTTGTAGCGCAACTTAATTGTAAGCACCTGATTATGAGCATTCTGTGATAATTTTGCTTCAACTTTGATATAATTATCGGCAAAACCAACTTGATACCCTTCTTTGTTTCGAGTCTCAAATAATACAGGTCGAATTTGTCCGTCAAAACGTTTATAAAACGCTTGGTGTAATTGTTCAGACAACTCATGAAGTTTGGCACTTCGTTGTGTTCGCACCGATTCTTGAATGTGAGGTTTAATTTTCAAAGCATCGGTATTTTCCCGTTCTGAATACGTAAACACATGCACAAAGCTCACTCCAAGAGAATTAATAAAGTTATATGATTTCTCAAAATATTCGTCTAATTCTCCTGCAGAACCCACCATTACGTCCATGCCGATAAACGCATCGGGAATGCGAGCATGCACCTCTTGAATGCGACGAGCAAAAAAGTCGGTATTATAACGACGGCGCATAAGGCGCAAAACCTCGTCGCTGCCAGATTGTAAAGGAATATGAAAATGAGGCATAAATGCACGAGAGTGTGCCACAAAATCTATAACCTCGTCGGTTAAGTGATTGGGTTCTATTGAAGAAATTCGGAATCGCTCTATGCCTTGCACCGCATCTAACGCGCGGAGTAAGTCTATAAACTTCTCTCCCGTTGTTTGTCCAAAATCGCCGATATTTACGCCACTCAAAACTATTTCTTTTACACCACGAGCAGCAATTTCTTCTGCTTGCCCCACCAATGTTTGAATGTCGGTATTCCGGCTCTTTCCCCGTGCCAACGGGATTGTACAGTATGAACAACGATAATTGCAACCATCTTGCACTTTAAGGAACGAGCGTGTTCGTTCCGAACAAGAATATGCTCCATTGAAGTCTGTAGCCGTTTCGATTGGCGAAACTTGCATTGCCAAAACTTCTTCTTCCGCGTCAAATTCGTGCATTTTTTCGATAAGAGAAAATTTCTCCTTAACGCCAAGCACCAACGAAACACCTTCTATTGCGTTAATTTCGGGTGCTTTTAATTGTGCGTAGCAACCCATGACAATAATTTTTGCTTCCGGATTCCGACGATGTGCAGCACGAATAGCCTGCCGACTTTTTTTATTGGCCGACTCCGTTACACTACATGAATTTACTATATAATAATCAGCAACACCTGAAAAAGCCACATGTGCATAACCTTGTTCGGTAAGTGAACGAGAAAGCGCATCGGTTTCTGCATAATTGAGTTTGCATCCAAGTGTATATAAGCCAACGGTTTTTGCCATATCGCAATAAAATTCTGTAACGCTGGCAAAGATAATATATTTTGCCAATTGGCTATTTATTGGCGATTGGTACACGTTTCAAAAAATAGTATCTTTAGAAAAAATATCAGGAATATTTTATAATTTAGCCTAATTAAAAACTAAAAACGCCGATATGAAACTCTCAAAAGTTGCATTAACAGTAACTCTAGCGATTTTATCTACTATGCAAAGCTTTTCTCAAACAAACAGTATTCGCGTAAATCAAATTGGATATTACGCCAACAAAAACAAACTTGCATTCATTGCGAACAAACAAGCACAAACATTTGATATAAAAGATGCAAAAACTAACGCTGTTGTGTATTCAAATACATTGAGCAATGAAACGTATTGGAATTTATCGGAAGAAAATCTACAAATCGCCGATTTTTCGGACTTTAACCAAATTGGCACATACTATATTTCGTGCGGAGAAGAAAACTCCTATCAGTTTGCCATAACAGACCAACGACTTTTCCGCCCTATTTCTCAAGCAGCACTTAAAGCGTTCTATTACTGGCGTGCGTCAACCGAGTTGTTGCCACAGCATGCCACATTCAATGGGATTGACTATTCGCGCAAAATGGGTCACGCCGATACCAACGTGATTATTCATAAATCGGCTGCAACCGCTACCCGTCCCGAAGGAACAATAGTTTCAGCGCCCAAAGGTTGGTACGATGCCGGTGATTACAATATTTACGTAGTAAATGCTGGAATGTCATATCATGCACTTGCTTTCGCATATGAAATGTTTCCCGAATACTACAAACAACTGTCGTTGAACATTCCTGAAAGTGGCAATGGCGCACCTGACATTCTTAACGAAATGAAATGGGAACTTGATTGGCTGTTTGCCATGCAAGACGAAGATGGCGGCGTGTACAACAAATTGTCTTCACTCTATTTTTGCAGCATGATAATGCCCGACGAAGACAAGCTTGACCGATACATGATAGGAAAATCAACATCAGCTGCGCTTGATTTTGCTGCAATGATGGCAATGTCGGCTCGAATTTTTGCAGAGTACGAACACATTTTTCCACACGTTTCAGAGAGAGCGCTCAAAGCTGCAGAACGCGCATGGGATTGGGCCGCAGCAAATCCCGATATTTATTACAGCAATCCTATTGATGTTCATACGGGAAATTACAAAGACTCACACCTTGCCGATGAAAAATTTTGGGCTGCGTCGGAATTGTTTATAACCACCGGAAAACAATCATATTACGATGCGCTCGATTTTTCCGAACCATTTGGCATTCCTGAATGGCATACCCTAAATACGCTCGGTTTAATGTCGCTCACACTTCACAAAGATAAATTGCCTAAAAATTCAGTAGTATTGCAACAATTCAAAACATTGACAGACAGCGTGTTTGCAACCTATCAAAAATCGGCAAATAAAGTTCCTATTGAGGTATTTCCTTGGGGAAGCAACGGCGTGATTTCATCAGCCGGAGCGATTCTTGGTTTGGCATACAAAGAATACAACGATGAAAAATATCGTGAGGCAACTCTTTCTACCTGGAATTATCTTATGGGATGCAACCCAACCGGTTATTGCTTTGTGTCGGGATTCGGCTCTCAATCGCCAAAACATTTCCACGACAGACGCAGTACTGCTGATGGAATTGACGAACCTATACCGGGATACATCTGCGGAGGCGCAACCAATGCGGTTACTCGCGATTGTGGAGAGAAAAAATATCCATCAACAGCTCCGGCTGCATGCTATTTAGACAAAGTATGCAGTTTTTCAACCAACGAAATTGCTATCAATTGGAATGCTCCGTTTGCGCTATTGGCAGGAATGATTGATAATTTATAATTGATTACGAATTTTTCAATTCGCCACCACCCATAAATGCGTTTATGTGAAGTATCAATCGTTTGTCTGATGTGGCGGGAACGGTTTTTCGTTTATCGTCAAATCCGCCAATAAAAGCATGGGATTCTAATTCAACCGTCCACGTTTCGGGAACGTACAACACAATACCCCCCAACATTGAATTACAATAGAGATGCGTTTCGCCATCTTGTAGAAACGTGTCGCGTAAATCCAACTCAATGCCACCCATCACAACTCTGAGGTTTCCTCCACGAAAAATTGGTTCATTAAAATGGAGTTTTTGACCACTCATAAATTCGTTGTAATCTACGGTTCCTTTCCCTCCTGTTTGCGCTTCATGAATGTCGCATGACTTATCGCAACAATTATGTTTCGAGGTTTCTTCTTCAGATTTTATTTTTATCCGTGACGTGTGAAACATAAGCATAATCACACCAGAATAAATAACAATCAACGGCCACCATGTTTCCATAAAATTTTGAGGAAGATCAATAACCGGAATACGTGGCAAATCAAAAAACACACCGATTCCCAAGAACAAGAATCCCTCCATAAATTTTGACTTACTCAATTGAGCGAGACCTACAATTATACACAACATCTGCCATGAAATAACCGCACGACGCCATTCGCCTAAAATATCAATATCAAGATTGGCTAACAAAAAAACGACGCCAATCACAATGAAGATGATACCAAACGTGATTCTTCCGGAATGTGTTTTTACAATGTCTTTTTCTTCCATGGTGGGTAAAGTTTAATTGTGATGATATGGTAATTCGTTAATTATGGTAAATGCTCGATACAATTGTTCTACTACAAATATGCGAATCATTTGATGAGAAAACGTCATTTTTGAAAAAGATATTTTATTGGGGACGCGTGCATACACATCTGGAGAAAAGCCGTATGGCCCGCCAATAATCAGGCATAAATCGCGCGAATTGTCTTTGTTGGTTTCTATGACTTTTGCGAACTGCTGCGAAGTGAATTCCTTTCCGTTTTCGTCAAGCAAATACAAATCGGCATTAGCAGGAATTTTTGAAAAAATAGCAACGCCTTCTTTTTTCTTAATTTCGTCGAACGAAGTTTTATTTGAAGCCTTACAATCAGGAATTTCAACAATTGAAAATAGACAATAATGTTTGAGACGTTCTACATACACAGAAACGCCTTCGGTCAAATACGCCGCATTTGTTTTTGCAACCCAAATAAGCGTTATCTTCATTTATTCTTTATGTCCTCCGAATGAATAAGAAAGTCCTATCAAGAAATTTGCACGTTGCGTCGGATAATTCAAATAACGATCGTTATCCAAACCTAAAATATTGTTTACGTTAGCAAATATGCGAAGCACACTACTATAATAATAGTTAGCTTCGAATCCTAAATCAAAAATTGAAATATTTGCCGTATCGTTCACTGCTTCACCTTGATACAACATAAAATATGCTTGCGGTTCTACCGTAAGTTTTGCCTTGTTATTATTAGGATTCAAGATAGTAAAACGAGAATATACCGTAGTCTCAAAAATAGGTTTATGCCATGGACTTGTTTCGTTTGTAAGTTGCCACAAATAATAATCGGCATTCACGCCAACATTTGCTTTACGTAGCAAGAAACCCAAATCGCCATGAAGTTTCATCAACGAACCATCGTCATACACGGCAGCAAAGGTCGTTGGGAATTGAGATACTGATTTCCAGAAATACATATCTTCAAATGCAGCAACTGAGAAATCAAAATTATACGTAACCAATTTTCTCAAACGACCATCTACACCGATGTTAAAACAAAGTTTGTTAATAGTTGGACGAAGCATGACGCTATCGGCTACATACGGATTTTCTGCGAGCATTTCTTTCATAGAATGCATAGCAACATTGCCGAAGAATTTTGCATACGGAACCATGTGTAGTTTTGGAATGTTATAGGAGAACACCAAGTCCGGGAAAATTTTAAACATATTTTCACTGCCAAATACCGGTGTAGCATTAATACCAACGCGCAAGTTCCACATACTTGCTCCTACTTTTGCATAGGGCAATACACGAAATACGCCTTGCATTTTTTTAGTCAGAGAACTATCATACTGAGGTTCAAAATTCACCATGCTTACATCAAAATCGGCATCAAAACCAAGAGAGATTCGTTCTAGTTTTTGAGACATTCCTCCCGAAATTGACATGAGATTTTCTATATTTTTAGGATTTGCATACGAAAAGTCATAGCGCACATCGGTATTGTAGCGAAGCGCATTTTCATCGTTATCGGTAGAAACTATGCCTCCATTAAGCGTAATGCCAAACAAATCACGGCGAATGTCTTTATTTTCAAATGTAGTATCCTTTCCTCCCAATGCTAGGTCGGTTTCACGACCATAGCGCAACACATTTGAATAGTTTGGCGTAGCAGAAGCATAGAGAGTATAATTGTCATAGAAACGTTTCCAATAGAGATTAACATAATCTGTTGTATAATGAGCTGGAACTTTTGAGTCGTCAGCAAGTTTGACTTTTCCAAGCGAACCCAAATGATATAATTCAACGCCTGATTGTTTCAAACGAGAACGTTCGGTCATGTAGCGAACAGAAAGCAAGCCTGTCCAGTAATTTCCCAAGCCAAGCGTAGCTTCACCACGATAGAGTTCTTGCAACTTGTCGCCCTTTACGCTCACTGCTTTCAACGGAATTAGATGATAATCGGTTTTCAGAGCAGTTGGAGCTATATTATATTTAAGATTCACCTGTAAATCAAGCGTATCATACACTTTTGGATTTACCGAAATTCTCACCGCATCAGATATTTGCGGTTTATATTCCGAATACACTTGAATGGTTTTACTTAATTCCGGTTCTTGAGTTTGTGCACTCAACCCCAGCGGAAGCAAAGCCAAAAGACTATAATAGAAAAAGCGTTTCATATCTTGTTTTGTTATAATAACCTATAATTCAATTACTTAGTACTTTCCATGTTAAGTTCTACCGACTGTGACTCTTGGGCTTTTTGTGCCATTTCCAAATCGGTAATAGAATCGAGCATATCGTTGACCTCTACTATAATTCCATCGTCTTGTATTGTATAGTGTTGCAACACATTTTGCAGTGTGTAACGTGCTTGGAACAGTTCATTACGAGCCATGAAAATTTTAGCCCATAATATGTACGTTTTGCCAAGCCAATACTGATGAGACGAATTTTTCTCTAGAAAATCTAAAATTTCACGCTCCGATTGTTCATATTTCTTTTGGTTGAATAAGATTGAAGCGACGCGATATTTTGCCTCAGATCCTTCAACTGTTGAATATTCTACGGCCACTGTACGATATTTCACCAAGGCATTGGTTGTGTCAGCCAACGAATCATACGCAACGGCTGCTTGCATGTTTGCCCAACGTTTATCGTCTTGTGAAACTTTCTCTGTTACGATGAAATTATTAGCGACAGTAACCAATTTGCTATATTCATGCAACTTGCTGTATGCCTCAATTTCCATTTTACGAGCAAGCAACACATTCGATTTCTTTTCGGCCGTTGTTTCCAATTGTACCAAATACGGAACTGCTTGGGCGTATTGATTGTAGCTCATATGAATTTGTGAAGCGTACAACAATGAAGACTCTGTGTAATTGTTTTTCGGTTGTTGCAATACATATTCAAAATGTGGCAATGCTTCGGTTTTATAGCCACGTTGATTCAAACAATCGCCCAAATAATATTGAACATTTATTTTGAAAAATCCATCGCCATATTTCTGTAAATAGCTTTGGAACAACGGCGTTGCCTTCTCGCAATTGCCATCAAAATAGAGTTCCTGAGCAACTTCAAAGCTCAAAGAATCAAGTTGTGCCTCAGTAACGTTGTCATAGCCTCCTATTTGCTTTACATACGACGAGAACGAATCTATATCGTTTTTGCGACGATAAATATTTTGAATCATACTCAATGCCGTTACAGACTCTTGTGAACCCGGATATTGCTCTACGATTCCTTTATACATCTTCAATGCTTCATCAAGTTGCTGACCGTTGTATTCTATTAACGCAAATTGCAACAACGCACGTTTTACATATGAACTTGATTTATAATTATTTATAATGTTTTTGTAATTACTTATTGCTTTCTCATTTTGTCCAACCTTCATATATGCTTCAGCTTGTTCGTACAATGCATCGTCGTAATAGGTTGAATTGACATACGTTTTCAAGAACGATGCAAGTGTTTCAATCTTCTTATCTTGGTTTCCGTCAAGACCATAGCAGAAAGCTTCTTGGAACAAAGAATATTCCACATCGTAGCGACCGATTTTTTCTGCCTGACCATAAAATTTAACAGCAAGTGCAAAATCTTTCATCATATAGTAACAATCGCCGGTACGAATAAGAGCATCGGTATAAATATCCGATTTTTTGTCTTTTGCAATATCAACATACTTTCTAAACCACATACCGGCAGAAGCATAATCTTTGTCTTCAAAATAGGTATATGCAATATTATAATGTGAACGTTCATACTCTTGCGTTCCATATGCACCTTGCATTGTAATATATTCTTTAAACAATTTTTGTGCTTCATGGTACTTCTCTAGTTTGTAATTCGCTTCTGCCTTCCAATACGTGCAATATGAATTAATGACACGGTCGTATATTCCATATTCCATTGATTTATTGAACATTACAATTGCCGCATTGTAGTCAAGATTGTTGAACAATTCCAATCCACGATAATAGGCAATTTGTTGGTATGCCATCTTTAAATCGCTTGACAATTCGGTGATACCTTCAAGCGATTTGAGTGCTTCTCCATAGTTTTTTGATGACATAAAAATTTTCACCATCAAACTATTTGCCTCATCTTTATATTTTGAGTTTGGATACAATTCCATAAAGTTTTGCATCGTCTTGATTGCCTCATTAAACGGAGCAAACGACAATTCATAGGTCAATTTAGCATACGAAAACAGAGCTTCTTCCTTAATTTGTGGGAATACATTGTATTGAGAGCAAGCATAAAATACATTTCTTGCTTTTTCTTTTTCATTCAACTTCAAATAGCAATCAGCCATGTGATAATAGGCATTTTGTGCTATGGTGTCGTTTTCAGAGGTTACATACTGGAATTTCTCAACCGCTTTTTGATATTCTCCTAAACGGTAATATAATTGCCCTATTTCATAATATTCAACCTTGCTTGGAGCCGATGACGAAGCAAAATATTTCTCATAATATGGCAATGCATTTTTATACTGCATAGTTTTGTAGTATGCTCCGGCAAGTACACGGTATACATCGCCCAAATATTTAGGGTTTACGGTTGTTTCTACCTTGCGGCCATACTGAATCAATTTATCATACTCACCATTCAAATAATATACTTGGCAGATATATGGTGCCACAACCGGCGAAAACATTGAGGAATCCGATAATTTTTCAAAGCCTTTCATCGCCTCGGGATAATTACCGTCAACATATTCCATATATGAATAATAAAACAAGGCATTTTCCGAATACGGAGAATTGGTAGCATCTTTTACTTCGCGGAACAATGGTTTTGCTAATTCATAATAATCTGATTGTTTTGCGTATTTAGAAGTATCAGAATAATTTTTTGAGGTTGTTTGCAGCTCATTTATCTTGTAATATGAATACGCTTCCTTATAGAAGTATTCCATCACTTCAAGATTCGTAAATCGTTGCATATCAACCATTTTGTAATACTTCAATGCGTCTGCATATTGTTCTTCGTGAAATAAATAATTGGCTAATTCAAAATATGCACGAAATATTCGTGGATATTCCGGATTGTCGTTGATAAACTTGGTCATTGCTAACGTACCATCAGGGTTAAACAAACGCAACGCACAAACAGCTGCATAATAGTCTGCATCAATTTGTTGCTCACGTATAAAGTTGCCCGTAGATTGTGCAACTACCTTAAAATGTTGTTGTGCTGCACTATACTTTTGATTTTCAAACAAATCAATAGCAATAGCATACTCATTCACCTTCATAGTTGACTTTTGCGCAGAAGCTAGCAGGCAACTGCCCAACATGAAGATACAGAAAGACACTTTAAACTTATTCATAATTATACCCTTTAACGCACAAAAATCAGTAAAATTTCTTCATCTTTCTAAATGTCGTTTAGTAAGTTTTCAAAAACTTATAAACCTTCAAAAAATGAAGATTTTAGATTGAAACGAACCTGAATTCACAAATAGACAATTCGTTAACGTTTCTGTGTGCGTTATTGGTATCATGGCTCTATTATTTCTGCATATTATTGAAATAAATATTTGAATTTCAATACATTAATCGGTTGAAAACTCGTTATAAAAGAATTGTTATGATGCTTATATGTAAAAACAAAACAAATAATTTTGCAAACAAATATTAGTAAACATGAAAAGACTAATCCTAGCCATCGTCGGAATAATTATAACTACCGGCCTCTTTGCACAAAGCGAATTCAAAATTTACGGAACAATAAAAGCGTCGAATGGTCCGGCGCAAGGTGTTACAATCAAAGTAACCCAACGCGGATACAAATTTAGCGAAGTACAAACTGATGAAAGAGGAAAATACGAAGTGTACCTTCCTTATGGTAAAAACTATGTGCTAACATATTCAATAGATGGATTTCAGACCATGACATTTGAAGCGATGCTAGAACTGCCATCAAATGCTCCACAATGTTGTTACAGACCATTAGAAATCTCCTATCACTTATTCAATCCTGAAGACAAATACAAGAAACTTTTTGAAAAAACATTTTATGTAATTGCCTACGAAAAGCAATACAAAGGATTTAACTATAGTTTGGACATTGACTATATGATTCAACAACGTATAGTAAACACAGAATTGTTTGCACAACAACTTCAACTTGCTCAAAATGGTGCCCAAAGCGACAAAGACTCAATAAAAGCCGAAAAACGCTATATGGCACTTATCAATCAAGGAACTGTGTACTATGAAAAATCACAATTTTACGCAGCACGCAAATTCTTTACCGAGGCCAGCAAACTTAAACCACAACGCCTCTATTCATACTACAAATTGGAAGATATCAAAACTGAATTGGAACGCTTTGAAACAAAAGCAGAACTTCTTGGCATCAATTTGGACTCATTAATAGCACAAGAATTAGCAAAAGTTGATGAAACGGAAGAAGGTCCAAAAACCTATCCAGCTTACGTTCCTCTCACCGACCAACAAGTTGATGAAATTTTCCGTTCTGAATTGCAAAAACAAGTATACGCATCAAGTTCTAATGTTGCAGAAGGCAATCGCACTATGCGTTTGATGGATGAATTCTTTGGCGAAGAAACGAGACGTAATACCCCAATGATTGCACAAGAAACACCGAAGAAAAAAGAAAGAAAGAAAAAAGAAGAAAAAATAGAAGTTGCTGCAGAACAACCAAAACCACAAGATGTTGTTTCACAACCAATTGAGTTATCAGAGAAGCCAAAATCTAAGACAGTTATAAAAGAGAGTCCAACCAAAAAAGTTGTGGATTTTGCAACATACCAAGACTCTCTTATGTATAAATACCCACAAGAACGCACCATTGAAATTACACAAGATGCGCACAAGAAAACCACTCGTGTATTTATGAACAATGGACAATTTGTGGAAATATACACCATGGTTGAGCACTCTTGGGGAGCAACGTATTATTTCTTAGAAGAATATCCTACAGGAACAACGAGCATTGGGTATGCAGCCTTTGTAAATAAGACGAAACTCACCGATTTAAACAATATTCAAGCAACTCCAAGCAATTAATATTTTTTTAATAGAAAAGAGAACGACACTGAAAAAATCAGTGTCGTTTTTTTTGTTTCAAATTTATTAGTAATTTCACCGCTGTTTTTTATTGCAAAAATGGACAATACTCAAAAAAATGAAAGATCTGAGAAAGAATGGAATATCTTATTCCAATCCATTTATAGCAAATACTATAAAAAACTTTGCGTTTTTGCTTCTTCAATCATATACGACGAAGACGAAGCAGAAGAAATTGTACAACGAGTAATCTTCAAACTTTGGGAACAACGAGAAAATTACGATACCATAGCCAATATTCAATCCTATTTATTCCGTTCCGTAAAAAATCACTGCCTAAATGCCATTTCTCACGCAAAAATTGAAGAGCGATATCGCACAGAATCGTGGGTAGAACTAAAAAATATGGAAATTAAAGCACTTGATGAAAATTTCCAAGAAGAAAAAGAAGCAAGTCTGCGCAAAGCCATTGAAGACCTACCCGAACGCTGTCAGAATGTGCTTAAAATGAGCAAATATGAAGGGTTTAAAAACAAAGAAATTGCCGACCAACTTAATATATCAGTAAAAGCAGTAGAAGCCAATATTACTCGCGCTTTTTCAATTTTACGAAAAACATTGCTCGGCAAGGATTTTGACGAATAAACTGAATACAAAAACCAATTACGAGCAACAAATTATCATATTTTGTTAATATTTTTAAAAACAGCGTAGGGATATTAAAACCGTAATTGTCATTATTTTGTAAAAAAAAGTGAACCTAATGGACGCAAACAAATATATAGAAGCATACCTAACGGGAAATGCAACAGATGAAGAGCTTAACGAGCTTCTCGGTTGGATTGCTCAAGACGATGCGCATAAGCAAGAATTCGCTGATGCCTGTCGCTTATGGTATTCCCTTCAATCTTCAAAATACAATTCAGACAAAGCATTTGAACAATTCACACAAAAAACATCACACAAAAGCAAAACAATCTCCGTTTCATTCTGGAAACGCATTTCTGCAGTTGCAGCTGTTATTGTTCTTGCAATTGGAAGTTTTGCTTTATTTAATCTGCTACAACCCGATACCATTACTGTTACAAACAATCAACTTGCAACCAAAACGGTTTCTTTGCCCGATGGTTCTAAAATTTATTTGCGTAATGGTGCATCAATTACCTATCCTGAAACATTTAAAAAGAATAAAAGAGTTGTATCAGCTTCCGGCGATTTGTTTTGCGAGATATTCCACAACGAATCCGCTCCCTTTACGCTAAAAAACGACAAAATTGAGGTTAAAGTTCTTGGTACTTCATTTCAAGTTAATAATGGAGACCAAGCATTTGTTGTAGTAGAAACAGGTAAAGTACAGGTTTCTACTGATAATCAATCTGTTATAATCGTCAAAGGAGAACGAGCAGACCTTAAAAACAATCGGTTAGAAACATCGAAAAATACCGACATAAACTTCTTCTCATGGAAAACCGGCATTCTTCAATTTCAAAACATTGATCTTCAAGATGTATTCAATGACTTGTCACGCCACTACAATTGCACATTCAGGACAAACAAGAAAAATAACAACTTGAACACCTTCAAATTGACAGGTACATACAAAGACTTGACCTTAGAAGAAACCCTTCATTTGATTGAGTTAGCTATTCCGGCTTTGCACTATCAAATTGATGGAAATAGAGTTACTGTTTTTGAATAAAAATTGCAGAAAGCAACTCCTTTTCTCATGCATTTTCGTACATTGTGACGAATTTGATTTTTACGTAAAATGAAAGGTTTCAAAAGACTTACACTTTTATGCATGCTATTTGCATTCGCAAGTGTTTCCTATGCGCAAAAACCCGTCATATCAATTACATACAAGGCTTCAGATAAATCAATAGTTGAAATCTTAAAAAATATTGAGTCCCTTGCTCATTGTAGTTTTTCATACAACAGTTCTATCATTGATTCTAAGAAAACGAAATCTGTTTCGTTTAATAACGAACCGCTTGAAGAATGTTTGAACAAACTATTGGGACCAGGATACAAATACACCTACATTGGTAATCAAGTAATAATTACCGAGAAACCCAATACTGACGTATCTCCAGCAAAAAAGCAACCTCAAAAAATAGAAACCACAAAACCTCCACAAAATGTCACGATATACGACACAATTCCGGTATATGACACAATAACGACATTCCTTACCTACACCGATACCATTCGCATTATTGACTCGTTGCAATATGTTGACACGGTTACCATGCAACGCTACGTTACTAACCTTCTCCACACTTCAGACCACTGCGTTACATTTTCCGGATTTTTAGGCGCTGAAATTTGTAATAGTCTGTTTTATAACGGTGGCGATTATTCCAAATACCTTAATGAAATACATAGCAACGAAGTTGGATATACTATAGGACTGGATGCTACCTATAAACGCAAAAACATGCTTTTTGCCACAGGTATTTCACTCTATGACTGTCGGTTATCAAATTCATTTACCATTAAATCATATACCGATGATCCAAATATTACATACACCGATACGCTTTGGTATTGGAATTTTACAGAAATTTCTACCTACTACAAATTCAACGAATCGGGCGACTCCGTTGCGGTAACCATGCTCGACTCAACATATACCTATACGCTTCGTCAAAATCCCAAAAGAATTGAGCACGAAACAGAAAAACTGTCAACCCTTTCGTGGCAATACATAACCATACCTTTGGGCATTGGCTATCATTACAACATAACAAACACATTGGCTGTTCAACCAAAAATAAAATTGTCGCCTATGATATTATGCAGAAGCAAAGGCGAAATTCCTAATCAAGCACTTACAGAAACTACTGATGTAAAGTCATTACTTAAGCCATTCACCGTTTCTGCCTCACTTTCGTGCGACATACTCTATTCATTGGAAGAAAATTTTTCTGTAGGATTTAAACCATTTTGTTCCATAATACCATCTATTTTCAAACAAAACACCGAATTTCAAAGTATGGTATTCAATTTTGGATTAGAATGGGGATTTTATTACACCATACCATATGAATTATTCTAAGAGTATAGTATTCTGCATTGCTTTGCTCTTTGTAATTCCGAGCATGGCGCAACGGAATTTTTTCTCCGCAGGATACTCGTATTCTACCTACGTATGCAACAACAAAACCGTGCAAACATGGGGCGACAACTATTACGGACAATTGGCTCGCACCGCTGCCGATGGAGCTCTTACGGTGCCTGCCACCATACGTA
This sequence comes from Bacteroidales bacterium, assembly GCA_036752345.1. Lineage (GTDB taxonomy): Bacteria > Bacteroidota > Bacteroidia > Bacteroidales > UBA1715 > UBA1715. The sequence goes on from DAIOSV010000019.1 coordinate 27,087, forward strand.
ATGTAACTGATATTATTAGTATCGATGCAGGTCTTGGCAGTTTCTGTTGTGCCCTTACGTCTACCGGCCACGTGCTTTCATGGGGACATAATTTTTTCGGAGAATTAGGCATAGGTGTCAATTGTGACGGAAGTTCCGACATCTGCAAACAAGACTTCGCCGACACCGTGTTAGGCGGAGAAACCGGCACAGAATATCTTGAAAATGTGATAGCTATTGCCGTAGGTCAGACTCATGCCTACGCCCTGCTAGCTTCAGGAGAAGTTGTAGCTTGGGGAAGCAATGCCTATGGGCAAATTGGCGATGGAACCACTGTTGATAAAAATGTACCTGTGTTTGTTATGAAAAATGGTACAGAACGTCTTTCGCAAATAAAAATGATAGCTGCCGGCGGACATCACGGCTATGCACTTACAAATCAAGGAACTGTGTATGCTTGGGGAAACAATCAAGTGAACCAATTAGGTTGTGGCGACAGCGACACACACCTGTACCCCAAGTTAGTGATTGATGCCAACGGCACCACAATCTCAAACATTGCTGCAATTGACGGCGGAATGCAGTTTGGACTAATGCTCACAACCAATAAAACAGTATATGGTTTGGGAGCATATAAAGGAACTCACCTTGACAAAAACGGAATCAATTATCAAACCACCACCTATGCACAATTAGTATTAGGTGGAGAAACACCAAACACGTATTTACAAAATGTTTCAGCTATTTCTGCGGGATTTTCTCATTCTATGGCTATTACTACCGAAAACGGCAAAAACTACGTTGTTTCATGGGGAGATAATCGTTTTAGCGACTTATTTCAAACTACCGGAGGACAGCTTGGCAACAATAATACAACTCTAAAACAAGCCTTCACTCCTACATACATGCGCACTTCTACCGGTAAAATTACAGATGTAACAAAAATCAATGCCGGTTGTGGTGTTTCATTAGTAGAAACTACTATTCTAAACAAAACGGCATTCTACACATGCGGCTGCAACAAAGACGGACAACTTGGTTTTGGAGACAATGGCGATAGATACGTTCTCACCAAACTCGCATCTGTTTGCCCTTCCTATTGTAGCGAATTTTCTTATAATGCTGACACTACGCTATGCCGACCAATTTTTCATACGATAGAGTTACCCTGCTCTGTAAATTCTTTCGATTTTAAATGGTACGAAAACGATATGCTCATACCTAACACAGAAAACAACATACTCGTTCTTCGTCAAGGGAAATATGCCACAACCATCATTGATAAAACAAACGATTGTGCAAACCGCTCCGCCACATTCAATGTGTACGAAAAAGAAGCTGATTTTCAAATGATTAACACCTCGTTTTGCGACGACGACATCACGTTTAAAATCATTGGAGAAGGAACGTTTAACTGGTACAACAAAAATGGTGGATACAAACTAGGCTCCGGTTATAGCATAACAACGCCAAAATCATTGTGCGATGAAATTATTGCCGATAGTGTGTATGAAATTTGGGTTGAACATAAAAATGTTTGTCAGCCGTTGCCTATGCGCAGTGTCAAAAAATGCGATTGCAATATAACGTCGCCGACAACTACTGGCGATGAATTGTGCTACAACCGTGAAGCAACTCTTTCTGCCGTTGGTGATAGCGTTGTTTGGTATGCCGATAGTTTACTCCAATATCCGATACGATTAGGCAACACATACCAAACTACGTACAACGAAATTGGCGACGTGTATTTTTACGCTACGCAAATTCAAAACAGATGCGAAAGCAAAGCTACACCAACATTACTTTCACTTTACTTTTGCGAACCGTGGTATTCTATTTCAGGGACTGTAATTGACAACACAGACAATCCAATAGAAAACACAATCGTATATTTCTATAGCAATGATGCACTCACGGCCACAGATTCATGCACAACCGACAGCGAAGGCAAATTCAAAATCTTTACCCATCAAACAACCGGAAAAATTCTCGTAAAATCTCCATCTTCAGTTCTCAACGATACATGGGCAGGAAACAAAATTGAGAAAGAAAATGCGTACGAATTTGTTGTAGATGCCGACATAAAATACGTTACCATTACGCTCCTCCCTTTTTCTACGGGATGTACCACAATTGAAGCAACCACTATCTGGAACAATGGTAAAACCGCAGCTATTTATTCAATTGACGGGAAATTACTAAAAACAATCTCTATTGAAAATCAACCATTTTCAATTCTTCAAACATACAAGCAACCGATTATTGTACTCATTACCAATGAAGATGAAGAAATCCACACGTTACAAATAATCAGTCATGCCAATTAAAAAGGTATATTTGCACAAAATAAACAACAATGAAATTCGAAGACTATCATATCAGCAAAAAAATCAAGCAGAGCCTTGATGAATTAGATTTTAAGCGCCCTACCGACATTCAATTCAAAGCAATTACGCCAATACTCAAAGGTGACGACGTGCTTGCTATAGCGCAAACAGGTACGGGAAAAACCGCTGCTTTTGTGATTCCTGCGCTTGAAGTTCTTACGCGAAGCCATGCAAAAGGATACAATAATGGAGCTATTCGCACAATAGTAATGGAGCCTACGCGCGAATTGGTGATACAAACCGCAGAAGTCTTCCGCTCTATTGGCAAATATCTTGACTTAACCGTGCTTGGCTTGTTTGGCGGTGTAGAACAAGACCCACAAATTGCTCGCCTCAAAAATGGTGTGGACGTATTGGTCTGTACTCCAGGACGATTATTCGACCTTGTGAGTCAAGGATACGTTAATCTCCATGGCATTAAACTTTTGGTGCTCGACGAAGCCGACCAAATGCTTGATTTAGGATTCATTGGCGACATTCGACAATTGATAAAATTATTGCCTCGCTACCGCCAAACATTGTTTTTCTCGGCTACCATCAATCCCGAAATTAAAGAACTTGCATACTCATTAGTTTCAAAACCGGTAAAAATTGAAATTTCTCCGAAAGATCCTGTTTCGAAACACGTGAACCACTTTGTTTCATACATTGAAATGGACGACAAACGATTCTTTTTAGAACGTTTAATTAAAGAAAATCCGGAAGACAAAATGTTAGTATTTGTTCGTACAAAAGTGCGTGCCGAGCGCGTAAAAAGCGCTATGGAACGCGCCGACATTCAATGCGACACAATACACGGGGATAAAACCCAACAAGAACGAAACAAAGTGATGCAAGATTTTCGGTCCGGTGCCCTAAAAGTATTGATTGCAACTGACGTTTCAGCCAGAGGAATTGACATTCCAAACATTGAAACGGTTATAAACTACGATTTACCAGAGCAAACAGAGAACTACGTTCACCGTGTTGGTCGTACCGGTCGTGGCAATAAATTCGGAACGTCTATCTCATTTTGTAGCAAGGAAGAACGTCCTCTTTTGGAAGAAATTGAGACCTATCTTACCAAACCAATTTCGGAACTTAGCATAGATGCAAGCACATACAAAGAAACGGTTAAAATGACAACCGACAAGTCACAAGGAGATTTGAACTCCATATTAAGTGAATGCGAACGCATAGACGAAATCAAGAGAAAGAAAGCGAAAACAAAAGGAAAGAAAAAATAAAGTACTTCTATTTTCTCATAAAAACACGAAGAAACGTTTTGTCCGAAATGTGTTTTGTAGCATGCACTACAAGAAACATTATAACAAACGCAAACACAGCACGAAACAAAAACACACCGGTCCAATCTGCGCCCATTGAAATCATCAACAAGGAATCTTCAATAAGGCTATGAAATAAACCGAGAAACGACATGGAGTAAAACACTTCTCGCGGAGGTATTTCCTTGTGCTGACATTCGTCAATGAGCAAACCGCCACCATAGGCGATTCCCAACGTAAGCCCCACCACGGTCAACGGCAACACTTCTTCTCCAATTCCCATCCAGCCAAGAGCAGGCTTAAGAACTGCGTTCAAAAGGTTTATAATACCCGTTATCTGCAATATATGCAACACTATGACTAAACAGAAAATTACACACGTTATCAACGCATAATGCTGCAATTCATGCAAAGCCCACACGCCCCAACTAAGGTGTTCTGAACTTCCTACTAACGGCATTGAAAGTGGTTGCTGTAACCATCCAAAAATGGTGTAAATATTTGAAAGAATAATGCCTGCTACAATAGCAAATCCAAAACGGATGCAAAACATTACCCACAAACGGATGCCCGTCTTTTTTGCAATGGTCAATTCTATAGGAAACGTGTGCGCTATGAGCGACATCACACACAACGTGGTCATTTGCGCAACCGTTATAGGCTCCATAAACGGATAAATAGCAAACATGGCAATAAATCCCCCATAAATGTTCACAATCATGGTAGAAAGCCATACCAAAGCCATTTCCGGCGGTAAATTCACAATCTGCATCACCGGCGTGAGCACATTGCTTATTGGTTCAAGCAAATTTAATTCCTGTATTATGCGAATAACGAAAGAAATTGGAATCATGAATTTGAACAAAATGAAACACGCGTTTTTGGTGCGTTCAAATACATATTTCCAAAAATCATGAAATGATTCTTTCATTTTGCTTCCAATGCGTCTAATAACTTGGCACAGCCAACTTCAAGCATATCTATCACCAACTCAAAACCGGCATCTCCTCCATAATATGGGTCTGGTACAGAAGTTCGGCAAAATTCAGGGCAAAATTGAACCATACGATGAATCTTACTCCGTTGTTCGTCGGTTTGTGCTATATGGCGCAAGTCGCTCACATTTTCATTGTCCATGCCAATAATAAGATCAAACTTGTCAAAATCTGCTTTTGTTACCGGACGAGAACGATGCGTAATAATATATCCGCGGCGTTGTGCATGATACAACATTCTATGGTCTGCCGAATCACCCTCATGATAGTCCAAAATGCCTGCCGAATCTATTTCATAGGCATCAGTCAAACCACGTTTTTCTACCAAACTTTGCAGAATTGTTTCTGCCAATGGCGAACGACATATATTGCCAAGGCAAACAAATAAAATTTTACGTGGATTAGATTGTTTCACCGTGTTCAGATAA
>DAIOSV010000019.1:32240-37375 GCA_036752345.1 Bacteroidales bacterium
GAAATCACACTGCCCCAATAATACGCAGAACTACCCGGCACACGCGTTATTTTTCCGGAAATATTTCCTCCGGTGCAACTTTCGGCGGTTGAAACCGTTGCATGATGTTTGAGCAACAAGGCGCCCACGCGTTCTTCCATGGTTTCGTCGTCAAACGCACAAATGTACGGATTGATTATAGCGCGCAACTTTTGCTCTTCTTGTGCAACAAGCTCATGCGCACGCGCTTGCGTTTCAGCCGTACACGACATTCGCAGTTTCACCAAACCAGGAACCGGCAAATATGCCAAATGAATCTCCTTTGGCAACTGATTTTCCCACTCACCTATCATTTCGGCCAATTTTGATTCTGCAATATTGGTCACAATTATATGGCGATGGAAAATAGCCGGCAATTTAAATTTCTCTTGCAACCATGAAATTACCGACTTAGACATTATTTCTTTCATCTCATGTGGCACTCCGGGAAGCGACACCACAACGTGCCCATTTTTTTCAAACCACATCCCCGAGGCTGTTCCACAAGGATTTGGCACAAAACGAGCGGTTTTGGGAAATTGAGCCTGCGTAAGATTTTTTTCGTTTATATCTTGGTTGCGAGCACGCACATAGCGAGCCATACCATCGTATGCCTGCTGATTAAATTCAAGTTCAGTTTCGAAAAAATCACACAACACCAATTTCGTTATATCATCATTCGTCGGACCTAAGCCTCCGGTAATGATAACCACTTCATTTTCAGCAATTATACGAGCAAGTGTTTCAAGTATTTGGCTACGTTCATCGCCAATGGTTTCTGCACAATGAATGCTAAAACCTACAGCCGACAATTGCTCGCCAATCCAAGCAGCATTGGTGTTAATGGTTTTTCCAATTAATAACTCATCACCTATACTTATCAGTGCCGCATTCATTAGTTTGGCATTAAAATCAAACTAATAATATACACCCAAAATCCAACAGAACCACACAATGCGGCTACTACAAATATAATTCGCGCAAGTGTAACGTCAATTCCGAAATATTCTGCGTAACCTGCTGCTACGCCTGCTATCATTTTGTTTGAAGATCTTTTTAATGTTGCCATTTTTGATAATTATTAAATTATTGCTACAAAAGTAATCAGATTTCATAAATTTGGAAAAAATACGCCTATGATAGTTCAAGATTGCATTTCTATTTTAGAAAATTTTGCGCCACTGCAATATCAAGAATCGTATGACAATGCAGGCTTGCTTGTTGGAAACAGAAACGACACCATAACGAAAGCGCTGATTACAATTGATGTCACTCCGGCTGTTGTGCAAGAAGCAATTGATTGCAAAGCCGACATAATAATAGCACACCACCCGCTTATTTTCAAGCCATTGAAACGTCTTACCGACAGTTCAGACGTAGAAACGTGTGTAGGCCTAGCTATCAAACATTCCATCGCTATTTATGCCTGTCATACCAACCTTGACGCAATGATTCATGGAGTAAATGCAAAAATTTGCGAGAAAATTGGTCTACAACATTGTAAAATAATGGTTCCGCGCCAAAATCAACTTACAAAATTGGTAACGTTTGTACCTAATGCATACATTGAAAAAGTGCAAGAAGCAATTTTTTCCGCAGGCGCAGGAAGCATAGGCAATTACGACAAGTGCAGTTTTTTTGCACAAGGTACCGGAACGTTTCGAGCAAATGAACAAGCAAATCCCTTTGTTGGTGAGAAAAACGAATTACACAACGAACCGGAAACAAGAATAGAAACAATATTTCCGAACGAAAAAACCAACGAGGTACTTTCTGCACTTTTTGCAAACCACCCGTACGAAGAAGTTGCCTACGACTTGTATCCCGTGCGCAACACATATCCCCTTGCCGGCGATGGCATGATTGGCGAGTTTCTACAACCTATGGAAACCATGGAATTTCTCAAATTCATAAAACAATCTTTTCATTGTGGTTCTATCAAATACACAGCAAGCGACAAGAAAACTATCTCAAAAGTCGCTGTATGCGGAGGTTCCGGCAGTTTTCTCATTCAAGATGCATTACGACAAAAAGCCGATATTTTCATCACCGCAGATGTTAAATATCACGACTTCTTTTTAGCCAATAATTCACTCATTTTAGCTGATATAGGACATTATGAATCAGAACAATACACAAAAGAACTATTTTATGAGTTATTGAATAAAAATTTTTATAACTTTGCAATCCAAATTTCAAAGGTTAATACGAACCCGATAAACTATTTATAAGATGGCAAAAAAACAAACAGACATCGCTCCACAAACGGTAGAACAAAAGCTTACGTTGTTGTTTCAACTTCAAGAAACAGATTCTAAGATTGATGAAATTCAAAGACTTCGCGGTGAACTTCCTCTAGAGGTAAAAGATTTAGAAGACGAATTGGAAGGTTTGGATACTCGTAATACAAAAATCAAAGAAGAAATTGCTCAGAAAGAGAAAGACATAGTAACCAAAAAAGAAGAAATCAAAGACGCGCAAGCGCAAGTTAAGAAATACGAAGAGCAACAAATGGACGTTCGTAACAACCGTGAATATGAGGCAATTACGAAAGAAGTTGAGTTCCAAAAATTAAATGTTGAACTTTTCGAAAAACGCATTCGTGAATATTCAAACGACGTTGAAAATCGCAAAGCGCAATTGGAAGCATCAAAAGCAAAATACGACGAACGTAAACTTGATTTGGATGCAAAGAAAAATGAATTAAACTCAATCATCAGCGAAACAAAAGCTGAAGAAGACCAGTTGAAAGCAGATGCTGAAAATATCTCAAGAAACATTGAAGAACGCTTACATACAGCATACAAACGTCTTCGCAAAAATGCTCATAACGGCGTAGCAGTTGCTACCGTAGAACGTGATGCTTGTGGTGGTTGCTTCAACAAAATTCCACCTCAAAGACAACTTGACATTAAAAGTCACAAGAAAATTATCGTATGTGAATATTGCGGTCGCATCTTGGTTGACAAAGAATTGGTTTTTGGTCCTGAGGTTGTTGAAGAAAAATAATTTCGCAAAACAAACGTTTATATATGCTGCTTGTGATTCACGAGCAGCATTTTTTATCTCATATGGAAATAGGTCTTTACTTCGGTTCGTTCAACCCCATTCACATTGGGCATTTGGCTATAGCAAATTACATGCTTGAATTTTCGCCAATTGACGAATTATGGTTTGTAATTTCTCCGCAAAATCCCGACAAAGAAAAAGCCTCATTACTCAACGATTACCAACGACTCCATATGGTTGATTTGGCGATAGAAGATTTTCCTCGATTGCGTACATCATCAATTGAGTTTACGTTGCCACAACCTTCGTATACCATCAACACATTGACACACTTGGAGGAAAAATATCCAGAGCATAAATTTTCGCTCATTATGGGTGGCGACAACCTTCAAAACTTTGACCGATGGAAAAACGCTCAAAAAATTCTTGAAGGCTATTCATTATATGTATATCCGCGTCCGAACTGCGAAATATCCGAAAACTACATAAATCATCCACATATTAAAATTGTTAATGCTCCACGTATGGAAATTTCGTCAAGTTTTATACGCAAATGCAGACAGGAAGGCAAAAGCGTACAAGGATTTATGCCTGCTGCGGCATGGAAATATTTAGATGAAATGAATTTTTACAAAAAAACCGCTTTATAAATATACAAGAAATAGTATTTTTGCAAAAAATAAAACTCTAAGCTTTTGATACACGAACTCTTTATACAAGGCATTCTTATAGGTTTATTCGTTTCAATACCAATGGGACCTATAGGAGTTTTGTGCTTGCAGCGCACGCTACAGCAAGGACGCTTATCAGGATTTATATCCGGCTTGGGTGCAGCTACAGCTGACACCGTTTTTGCCTCAATTGCCGGACTTGGATTAACCATGGTTTCAGACTTTTTCCAAGATCATCAAAAATATATTATGCTCGTTGGAGCAGTGCTCCTTATATTCTTAGGATTGCGCATGTTTTTTAGAAATACCATAAAACAAGCACGCGCTATCAAATACAAACAATCTAATTTGGTTACCGATTTCGTTTCCGTATTTGCACTCACCATTACCAATCCTATAACCATTGTATTTTATGGATTTGTATTTGCCACATTCGGCATGGTGCAAGATAATTTCTTGTCCCTCGGTTCTATCCTCGTTGGTATCTTTTGCGGAGCAATTAGCGTATGGTTTCTGCTCTCAACACTTGTCAACATTTTCCGCAAATACTTCAGATTGCGCATCATTTTCTACATAAATAAAATTGCAGGCATCATTATCATGATTTTTGGTTTGTTTGCCATCTATAGCGCATTTACTCCTGTCGAAAAAGAATTGGAAACCCACAATGTTCCAATAATACGAAAATAGTATGATAGTAGAATCCAATACCATTTGCGCTATTGCCACAGCACAAGGCAAAGGAGCTATTGCCGTAATACGAATAAGCGGAGAAATGACGAAAGAAATTATCCTTCGCACTTTCAAACCTTACAAGCAAGTTACTGATTGGCAAAACGTTGGCTATAAAATTCATTATGGAGAAATTATTAAAAACGGTGAGACCGTAGATTCAGTACTTGTATCTATTTTCAACGCTCCAAACTCCTACACTGGCGAAGATTCAGCCGAAATAAGTTGCCACGCGTCAGTATTTATTCAACAAGAAATTTTGGATTTGCTTATACAAAACGGAGCACGACTAGCACACCCGGGAGAATTTACGCAACGAGCTTTTCTAAACAGAAAAATGGATTTGTCGCAAGCCGAAGCCGTTGCCGACTTGATAGCCTCCACCTCTGCTTCATCGCACCATTTGGCCATGTCGCAAATGAAAGGTGGCTATGCCAAAGAATTGAAAGACTTGCGCGAAGTGTTGCTCAAATTTTTGTCGTTACTTGAATTGGAGCTCGATTTTAGCGAAGAAGACGTAGAGTTTGCCGACCGTAAAGAATTACTAACACTCTGCACAGATTTAACTACACGTGTTGAAAAATTAGTATCATCGTTCAAACTCGGGAATGCAATAAAATTAGGGATTCCGGTGTGTATTGTGGGCGAACCAAACGTAGGAAAATCAACATTGCTCAACGCAATTTTAAACGAAGACAAAGCCAT
>DAIOSV010000020.1:0-13667 GCA_036752345.1 Bacteroidales bacterium
TCTTTTTTTACTTGAAGGTTGTATGAGTCATTTCATACAACCTTTCTTTATTTCTATTTATTCTCAAGTCGTTTTATAGAATGGCTATTATACTCCTTACGATGAAAATTATTATCATATAAATATAGTTTTTTAAACAATAAAAAGTAAACTATTATCAATAATCTAAACACCTCTTTTGACAACTTTTTATACGTTAATTTAAAAATTTTACTTACGGAGATAATCTAAAAACTAAAATTATTTTTTCAACTTTAAGTAATTAAACGACAATTTTGGGAAGATTTTTTAGCTATTTTTTTTAAAAAATCAAAAACATTCATTGTTTGTTTATATTTATTTATCATTAGTTATATTTGTTAATGAAAATTTTTTTCGATTTTTTATTGTGAGTAATAATGATTTTTATATATTTGCTATACAGACTTATCGATTGACCAACCATGAGTTTGCCGCGAGGAGGGAGGTATAAAAACCTCCCTCTTTTTTTATAAGAAAATTTAAAATCTATATGGAACACCAAGACAAAAGTGAAGTAGGTAAGTGGGGAGAAGAAGTTGCTCGTAAGTTTTTGGAGAAAGAAGGCTATGTAATTTTAGAAACGAATTGGCATAGTAGCCACAAGGAGGTTGACATAATTGCACAGAGTAATAATTGTATAGTATTTGTCGAAGTAAAAACGCGAACATCCAATTTCATTAACCCAGCCGATGCAGTAAATAAACAGAAACAAAAGTTTCTAATGTACGCTGCTAACTACTATGTATGGTCAAAAGGTTTAGATTTAGATGTGCGTTTTGATATTATTACAATTGTCGCAATACATGGCAAGGTAGAGATAGAGCATATGAAGAATGCGTTTTATCCTAAAATAGAATATCGAAGATAGTCGGATTCCCTGTAAAAAAAGTAAACCTTGTTTGGAAGATTCGGTAAAAAAGGTAATTTTGCATCAAACAATGGCGAATTCGTCTAATGGCTAGGACACCACCCTCTCACGGTGGATATTCGGGTTCGAATCCCGGATTCGCTACACAATCCTTCTAAATGGTTTTAATGAATAAACAAAAGTTTCATAACTTTTGTGTTTTCTCCGTTTTCGTCGGAGATGTATAATAAGTAGACTCCGGTACTAACTCTTTCCCCATAAATATTCTTCCCATTCCATTCTGCGGTGCCTCCGTTTGCTTCTACATTGTTAACAAGATTGCCCGAAACGTCGGTGATTTTTATTAATGCATTTGCAACCAATCCTTTGATGAAAATGTTGCCATTATAGGTATCACGTACTGGGTTTGGGAATATGTAAGCATCGTTCATTTGAGTATCTCCGGCTGTGGCATTGCCAATGTATGAAACAAGTCCTTCTTCTGTGCCAATGTATACTTCGCCGGTTTCATTGTCAATAGCAATAGAGGTTATGCAATTAGAGGGCAATGGGCTATTAGATTTTGTGAAATTTAAGAGTTGCTCTGTGCCATTTTCGGAGAGCAAAAATATTCCGGAGTTTGCTGTTCCTATCCATTTTCTATTGCCGCCATCAACTGCTATACAATTTATGGTTTCAGAACTTAATAGATATCCCACTTCTCCATCTATTTCAATTTTAATGCGAGAAATTGTTTTTCTATCCTTAAATACGCGTGAAGGAGAGGAATGAACCGCAATACCTTGAGTAGTGCCGACCCAAATCTCACCTGTTAAATCTTCGGTAACGCATGTAGAACGAGATGCGATAGTTCCTTCTGCGTCAGATAGAGGTATTCTTACAAATTGGTCGTCGGACGAATCATCAAGCGTTTTATTATCATTAAACACGGAAAGATAACTTGTACCGGTAAGCCATTTGTACCCGTTATTATCAATAAACATGTTGTTATACAGATTTTTTAAATCGTAGTTTGAGCCAGAAATGGGAGCTATAGAGAAAGGATGCCACGTATTTTCTTTGTCAATAGCAATAATTGGTGTGTTAGAACTTTGATTAATAATCCAGAGATTTCCGTATTTGTCGCTCGTAATATCGCTAATAGTTGTTTCTGTCCCATTAGTGTGATACGGTTGAAGTAATGTTGAATTTGTGAGATTATAAACAGTATCAATAACCCAAGAATGTTCACTTTGAGTAAAACCAAACCCGTATGTACCAATATAATAAGTAGATGTGTTGGGCATCACATAGATGCATTGAGAGTTTCCGATTCTCCAATCGCTAGTTCCATACCAACCGCCACCAAGTGTTTTTACGCTATATAGAAGACTTTCCCAGAGGGAAATTCGTCCTGAAACAACATGAAGATTTTTGTTCTCATAGAAAAGATCGGCGATATGATTTGAATTAGGGCCTTGAGGAACAATAACTTTGCTATGTTCACAAGAAATAAGTCCATAATTTGCATCACCAACCCATTGAGAGCCATCATTTGCAATTACAATATCGGTATAACTATTGACTACATTTGTAGAATCATATGAAAACAGAAGTTTTTGAGATGAGTCATATACTTTAGCTACAAATTTCGCCGTAAGTCCGAGAATGTTATTCCTAGAGGATATTCCTGAAAGATTGGGTATTTGCGTTTTGAATGCTGTGGCAGTTCCATTTGTTATGACAAATACGGAATCTTTACTATTATCTAGGGTGTTGCAATGGGCATAGTAGATATTTCCACCATTCGCAGCTATATAGCGTATAGTGTCGTTTTCGTAGGGAATGCCCGAAAGTTTGTTCCATGTCGAAAAATCAGAAAGATTTGATGCCGCAATATTTGCAGAATAAATACCTTTCGTGGTAGCTGCGTAAATCATGCTGCTAGAGGCAGAAATAGACTTTACTGGAAGATAATCGCCATCATTGCTCAAAATAGTGGTAGCTATAAACGTTTTGTTATGTAAAGAGAACGATATAATGCCAAATTCGGTTGCAATAAAAGCAGTGTCATTATGCATGCAAATTTGGTTTATTTGTTTTGAGCCATAAATATTTTTTTGTGTGATGGTCTTTATAGATTGAATATTCAGCGAGGGGTAGTCAATAATATTAAGTGTTCCATCGGAGTAGCCAACGAGAAAAGAGGAAGTATAATCGCAAAATGCCATGCAGGTTAGCCCTACAGAACTGAGGCCATTGAGTTTGGTTATTTTTGTAATTTCTTTTGTGTTCCTGTTGTACACAAAAATGCCATTATTTGAAAGGGCAAAAATGTTGTCGTCAACAGTTTCCAATTGTGTAACATTTTGGAATGAAAAATATTCAGTCCATGTCCCCGGCACTTGAGCTATCGACGCGAATTGCAGGGCGAGTATGCTTATGAGTGTGATGAATTTTTTCATTAAAATGAATATTTATCTTTCCACAACGATTGCATATAGTGCTTAGTTTCTTCCTCGCGTTTGTTTTCAGATGGTTTCCAAAATGAGCTATTTGAACATTTTTTTGGTAAAAATTCCTGCTCTACAAAGTGCCCAGGGTAGTCGTGAGAATACTTGTAGCCATCGCCATAATTGAGATCTTTCATCAATTTGCTGGGAGCGTTACGAAGATGAAGAGGAACAGGCAACATGCCGGTTTCTTTAACCATGCCGAGGGCTGCATCTATTGCCAAGTAAGCAGAGTTACTTTTCGGAGACGTCGCTAAATAAATAGCAGTTTCTGAAAGAATTATGCGAGCTTCGGGCATTCCAATCACCGAAATTGCATTGAAGCAACTTTGAGCCAAAAGTAATGCGTTAGGGTTTGCCAAACCGATATCTTCTGATGCAGAAATGAGCATTCTCCGTGCTATGAATTTAATGTCTTCGCCACCTTCAAGCATTCGCGCAAGCCAATATACGGCTGCATTTGGATCACTACCGCGAATTGATTTGATAAACGCAGAAATAATGTCGTAATGTTGTTCGCCGTCTTTGTCGTAGAGGGCAATATTTTCTTGGAGAGTTTGAGTAACTAAGTCATTGGTGATGACGATTTTTTCTCCTTGTTTTTGTGCATTAATCACAATTTCAAGAACATTGAGAAGTTTTCTTGCATCGCCACCGGAGAATCGCATCAAAGCCTCTTCTTCTTTGATTTTGATAGCCATTTGCTTTAGCACAACGTCTTCTGTCAGTGCTCTTTGTATTAGAGCATGTAGTTCATCTTGTTCTAACGATTTGAGAACATACACTTGGCACCGAGAGAGCAAGGGCGAAATTACTTCAAAAGATGGATTTTCAGTAGTAGCTCCAATAAGCGTTACTGTACCGTTTTCCACCGCAGCCAATAAAGAATCTTGTTGTGATTTATTAAAGCGATGAATTTCGTCGATAAATAAGATAGGATTGGGAGCATCAAAGAATTGTGCGTGTTTTGCTTTATCTAATACATCTCGTACATCTTTCACTCCCGAATTTACAGCGCTCAACGTGTAGAATTGTCTGTCAAGTGATTTTGAAATAATATTTGCAAGAGTCGTTTTTCCTACACCTGGAGGACCCCATAAAATCATAGATGGAATTCGTCCTGACTCAATTGCTTTTCTCAGCACCGCTCCTTGAGCAACCAAATGTTTTTGCCCCAAATAGTCGTCAAGCGACTTTGGGCGCATTCTTTCGGCTAAAGGTTGCTGGATGCTCATTTTTTGTCTTGATGTTGATTAATAACCAATTCCAATTCTTCTTCGCTCGTTATTTTGTGGAGTTCGCCTCGCAGACAATAAGAAACATCACCGGTTTGTTCAGATACCACAACCACCAATGTGTCGGTGTCTTCGGTCATTCCCAATGCTGAACGGTGCCGCATACCAAGTCCCATAGGCAAGTCAATTTGCTTTGTGAGCGGAAGCACACATTTGGCAGCAAGAAGTTTGCTTCCTACAATTATTGTTGCCCCATCATGGAGGGGAGTATTTTTGTAGAAAATATTTTGTAAAAGAGCTGAAGAAATGCGTGCATCTATAATTTCGCCGGATTGTAAGTATGGCAAAATTGGTTCTTTTCGCGTTGAGAGAACTATGAGTGCTCCGGTATTTGATTGGGCCATGGTGAACGTGGCATCAATTATTTCTTTGATTGCTTCGCTTGGAATTTCTTCTTGGTTGATATTGAACAATTTAGACAATCGTTTTTTCCCTTGTGAATGCAAGTAACGATTTCCAACCATAGTAAGGAATTTGCGAATTTCAGTTTGGAATAAGACCACCAAAGCTAAACCACCAATGCTGATAAATTGCCCCAAAATTCGGGTGAGCATTTCCATGTGTAGCGCCCGTACTATCAACCAAATGATGTAAAAAGCGAGGATACCAAAAAAAATGTTCATACCGGCAGTTCCTCGAATTAGTTTGTATACTTCATAAAGAAGTAGACCTACCAAAAAGATGTCAACAAAGTCTACGAACTGAAATGTAATGAACAATGGTATCATACGTAATTGTGAATGTTATCAAAGATATAAAAGTTAGCTGAAACTCATTCCTTTTGTAGAGGTAGTTTTACAAAAAATATACTTCCCTTGTTGAGTTCTGTTTCAAACCAAATCTTTCCTCCCGACGATTCTACTATGTTTTTGCAAATAGCCAAACCAAATCCACTGCCGGTTTCTTTTGTGGTGAAATGCAGTTGGAAAATGTGTTGTTTTGTTTCGTCGTCAATACCACGGCCATTGTCGGCAACGGAGATTGTGGCATAATCGGAATCGGCGGAAAGAGACACAACTACATTGCCATGGCGGTCGGAAGGAATTGCCTGTATGGCATTTTTTATAAGATTGTTAAACAATCGTGTAGTTTTGTCTTTGTCTGCATTGATAAAGACTGGCTCCGCTGGCAGGTTTGCTGTAACATCTGATTTTTCTTCTTGTGTAAAAAGAGTTACACAGTTTTGAAGCAACTCATTGATATTCACGCTCGTGAGAGTTACTTTTGACAATTTTGCAAAGTCGGAGAATGACGTTGCGGTATCTGCCAAGGTATCAATTTGTTCAATCATTGTTTTTGAAATAGACTTGAGTCGTGTTTCAAATTTCGGATCTTTTTCGTCCCATGAGCGATTGAGCAGTTGCAGATTTAGCTTCATGGGCGTAAGAGGATTTTTGATCTCGTGTGCAATTTGGCGGGCCATTTCCTGCCAAGCATTTTCGCGTTCAGCTTTTGCCAATTTATCCGCGCTAATGCTCAGTTGGTCTATCATGGTATTGTAATTTTTTATGAGGCCGGTAAGTTCGTTTGGCACTGACATTTCAATTTTTTCGTTTTCATTGCCAATTGTTACCTTTCTCATTTTGTTTTGAATAATAGTAAGAGGATCGGTTATTTTTTTTGCAATGAAGGCAGAGCTTATTGTAGCAAGTAGCATAAGAATGACAAACAAATTGAGCATACCCACAATTAAGCCGGCAAATTGTTGTGTAAATTCTTGTTGATTTGAAAAATTAGGAAGGTTAAGATATCCTAGAATCTGATTTTGCCCATTGGTTATGGAAGTATATGCCGATAGAAATTCCAAGCTTCCTATAGTTTCGTGGTGTGTGTATCGAGAATGGTTCCGTGCAATGAGAAAATCAAAAGCAGAAGGCGACATTTTTTCATATTGAAGTTTGTATTGGAAAATTTCAGGGCGTGATGATGCGATAAGATTCCCATTTGTGCCATAGAGGTTGATATCGGATGTATGATTTTCGGCTAAATTTGACAGTAACCGCTGTATAGTAGCAACGTCTTGAGCAGAAAACGTAGTGTAGTCTTTGTATTCCGAAGAAAATTCGGTAGCAATAATTCGCATTTTTTCTTCAAGAAAATTGATTTGTAGCCTATCGTTTCTCGTTTTCATGAACGAAGCACCAAAAATTCCAACAATAGCAAACGTTGCAAAGAGCAATCCAATCAGCGAGTTTTTTATTTGTGCCGAAAGAGAATGTTTTAATGTCGATTCATTTTGTGTGCTAAAGAGGTTGAAGATTAAAAGCAACACATAAAAGTATAAAAAGATGTATGGAAACCAAATCAAATAGTTGTTCCATTTGAGTATTCGGTTACTTACGACTACGGTAAATTGGTCGTTGATTTTGTATGACAAGTGAACTATTGCATGTTGTTTGTCAACTATTGTTTGAAAGTTCGAATCTGTCTGTGTTTCGTTCTCCTGCGAATCATAAGACTGAAGCACTTGAGAATATGGCCAATTTCCTGTTTTAGAAACAAGTAAGCCGTTTTTGTATTTTGCAGAAGAAAAATCTGACAATGTTTTTTTTGAGATTTCTTTGTTTAGCAAAATTGTTGGATACCCGAAGTTGAGAGAATTTGTTTTGGAATGCAGTTCAATGTATAGTTTGGTGCTCGTTCCATTCGGCAAATTGTATCTTATGGAGTCAAAGTAGGTAATGTTGCCGTCTTGGTTGTTTATGTAATAATAGTTTGAATCAGAAACGCTTTCACCACTTGTCAAAAGCATGCGATTAAAAAACTTTTCACAGTTTGCTAATTGGTTTGATGATGAAAATCGAGAATCAGTTCCACACACGGTACATTCTAGTTCATATTGCTTGAGAAATCCATTGAAATATTTTTCTTGCAAATAATTCCTAATCTCAATGTCTTTATTATCAGGTTGTTGTGCTAAACTCATTAAAGTTTTATCCTTGCGTGAATCTTTATACACATAGGTGAGAAAAGACTCTGCAACCGGGTCTTGCTCAGTCGCAAGTTCTATTGCTGTTTGGCGTTGAAGCGATAAATCTTTGATTCGTACAAAATGAGCAATAACTATTTCTACAAAAAGAGCTGAGATGAGAAGTAAAAGAATTTTCAATACGTTAAGGTGGAATTTCTTGAGGAGAGCAAATAGGCAGAACGCCACATTTATTAAGATAAAGAAAACCTCAAATCCCCAAAATGTAGTGGAAAGTCCCAAACTGCAGAGCAGAGACAAAACAATAGATACCACACAATATTTCACAGCATCAACTGCGGTCAACAAGCCTTTCTTTTGGTGGAAGAAAGAGTAGAGCATGTAGAAATAGAGAAATAAAAGGAATGCAAGGATGCTATATGCCGCCACACTCAGCCCGTTAATATTGAGTATGTTGAATAATTTCAAATTAATTAATGAATTGAGCACAAGAGCACTGAAAATTTTTGTGCAAACGGCCCAATATGCACTAGAAATTACGGCGAGTGAAAGTAATGAAAGGGTTCGTTGTTTTCTTGTTACGAATTCGCAGCTATTGAAATTTCTTGCGAGTACAATCACAAAATAAGCAAGAATCATACAGTTGAACATCAAGTCGCCAAGCGAAGGCGTGAAAGGCATGGAGAAATATTCGGAGTTGAATAAATCACTTGTATACCCGATATACGGTATCTGTTTTTGAATCATATACCATCGGAGTAGAATTAAGAATGCAATGGCAATTCCATTCAGTAGTACTCGCCAATGTGTTTTTTTAAAGGATTTAATAATGGAATTTAAAAAAATCAAAAGGAAAATAATGCCAATGAAATACAATATAATAGCCGTATAACATTGGATAATGTTAGTTGAACGTTCTGCAGTTTTTGAAAGAGAAAAGAGGAAGTGGTTGTTGGTATCGTAAATCGGATAAGTGTCATCGCAAGAATCGCTATAGATTTCAATGTTTCCGTTGAGATTAAAGTCAGGGTGGAATTCTGTTTTGATGTATTCATTGGAAAATGAATATTGACTTTTAATGAACGTAAGGAAAAAAACTTCTCGTTTGCCTTCTTGTGCGTGCGATACTAAATACCAATTATTGCCGGTAAAAAGAAGGTTACCTGCATTTTTGAACAAGGAATAGTTAGTGACTACCGTATTGTCAGACCAATACGTAATAGTATCGTGAGTAAAAATAAAGAAACTCAGCCGTTGATTGCCAAACAATGATTTGTGTTGTTTTCTATAGCTCTCATATGTTTGAAAATCAGCTGATTCAGGAAGAGAAATGATTTCCTTACAGAGTTTGTCAGCATGTTTCTGTTTTTCTAAAATAACTTTCTGAAAGGAGACAAAATGTCTGTCAGAAACATGAGAATTAAAATAATTCGTCTCAATAGCAACCGCAAGCAGAATAGTGCAAGTTGCTATAAGTGCATATCTTAAACGATATAGAAGATTCTGTTTCAATGTAGTACTCGAGTATTTTATTCAAAAATAATATTTCGGTGGAAATATTTGCTTGTTAACCTTGTAAATATAAAAAATACATTTATTTTTGCGTCAAGAAATCGGGGTATAGTACAGTCCGGTTAGTATGCTTGGTTTGGGACCAAGAGGTCACAGGTTCGAATCCTGTTACCCCGACTGACAAAAAGGAACAAAGTTTTTAAATTTTGTTCCTTTTTTGTTTTCTACCGCATGGGTATGAAAAAAAACGAGAGACATCTTTGGGTGTCTCTCGTTTTTTTATCATTCCTTTTTCTTGCTTTTATTTGCTTTGAAATTCAACTGGAGTTTCAACAGGAGTAGAATCAACTACTTGTCCCGTAATAGTCAAGATAATAGGAGTATCTTGTTTGTTAGTTGTAACGGTAATTCTTTTGGTAAAGTGGCCAATGTTGTTGGTGTTGTATTTCACATCAATGGCACTTGTTTCTCCTGGTTTAATAGGATTTTTAGGCCAACTTGGCACGGTGCAACCACATGAAGCGGCAACGTTTGTCAAAATAAGCGGAGTGTCGGACGTGTTTTTGAACGCGAAAGAACATTTTCCTTCAGAACCTTTTTCAATTGTTCCATAATCGTAAACCAAAGTGTCAAACACAACACCTGATTCTTTCTTCTCTGCTGCTGGTTGTTGAGCAAAACTGCTTATAGCGAAGCAGAGAAACATACTTAAAATTAAAGCACCTTTTTTCATATCTATTATAATTAATTTGCAACAAAGATAAATAATTTATATGCCCGTTATCATTCAAAAAGGAAGAAAAACACGGTCGTTGTCTAACCGTGTTCCCCTAATCTTAGATTCCAAAAGCATAGTAGAAAGTTCCTGCTACGTCAGGGTATACGCCTTCAATCATTACTCCACCAGATTTCCGTTCAATAATTTTTGTAAATTGTTCGGTATCTTTTATGTTTTCATTGTCAATCTTGGTGATAATGAATCCTTTGCGCATATTGGTGTATTTTTTAATCACACCATCGTCAACAGAGGTTACTTCAATTCCATTTTCGATACCCAATTTTTTCAGCATTTTTGAATTAGCATTTTCTACCGTTATACCAAGTTTTGTGTACACATCTTCAGACGCTTTTTCAGTCAACTTTTCGTTACCATCTTTATTGGTTAAGTGAACTTCAAAATCTTTGACAGTGCCTTTACGATCAACTTTTACATGAACGGCATCGCCTGGTGTGCGACGGCCAATGATTTCTTGAATTTCTGATGCTGAAGCCACGCTCATACCGTCAATTTCGAGAATTACATCGCCTGTTTTAATTCCGGCTTTTTCGGCAGCTCCATTATCGTTAGCGGCATCAACATATACGCCACTATTAACCTTTAAGTCTTTTTCTTGTACAAGTTTTGAGTCCACATCGCGAATTGAAACACCAAGGAATCCTCGTTGAACAACGCCATATTTTTTCAAATCATAAATAACCTTCGAAACAAGGTTAGATGGGACTGCAAAGCCATATCCCGTATATGATCCGGTAGGACTTGCTATGGCAGAGTTTATCCCAATTAGGTCTCCGTTGGCATTGGTAAGTGCGCCACCACTATTCCCGGGATTAATTGCTGCATCGGTCTGTATAAATGACTCAATGGCATATTTTTGACGCAAAATATTGATATTTCTGCCTTTTGCACTTACAATACCTGCCGTAACGGTAGAATTTAAGTTGAACGGATTACCTACTGCCAAAACCCATTCTCCTACTTTTACTTCGTCACTATTTGCAAATGTAATAGGCGACAAGTCGTTTGCATCAATTTTTATAAGAGCCAAGTCGGTATTCGGGTCTGTGCCAACTATTTTTGCTGTAAATTCACGTTTGTCATGAAGCGTTACAGTAATTTCATCGGCACCTTGCACTACGTGGTTGTTCGTTACAATGTAACCATCTTTTTGAACAATGACACCAGAACCACTCGCTTGTTGTACATTTTCTTTTTGTGGCATGTCCCAACCTTCTCCGAAAAATTGTTGCCATAAATCAAGTCCTTGCGGATACGATGAAGAGCGAACGGTTGTTTTTGTAGAAATATGCACAACGGTTGGCATAACTTTTTCCGCCGCTTCAGTAAAATCGGTGCCACCATTGGGTGAATCAGAATACGAAGCGGTACGAACAATCGATGGTTGTTCGTTTTCTATGGTATCTGATGATTTTTGAAAAACTTGTGGGTTAGCTGCATATAGAATTGCAATTGTCATAACACTTCCCACGATTGCTGAACCTGTTAGAACAAAAAAATTTTTCATATGTGTAATAATTTTAATAACAAACACTAAAACTAAAGGAGTTTTATTTTATTGTTGTAGTACTCATCAAATTTTGCGCCAAAGTTTATAATCTGTTCGGAGTCGTACTCGTATATTGTGAAATTAGCGCAAATTGTCTATTATTGCATAGAGAATTGTAGAGATATGCAAACAGTAGATTTAGCTATAGCAGCAAAAAAAGCATCGTTGGGGTTGGCGGCTTTGCCAACAAAAGTTAAAAATGAAGCCTTGGCTCAAGTAGCAAAAGCTTTGGTGGAACATGCTAACGAGATAATAGCTGCCAACAAAAAAGATATAGAACGTAGCGAACAGGAAAATTTGGCAACGCCATTGCTCAAACGCTTGAAATTTGACGAAGCGAAAATAAAAGACGTAGTTGCGGGCATACAAAGTCTTATTGGATTGCCAGAACCTATTGGAGAAACTCTTGCAGCGACAGAGCTAGACAAAGGATTAGAACTATATAAAGTAAGTTGCCCAATCGGGCTGATAGGCGTTATTTTCGAATCTCGTCCCGATGCGTTGGTGCAAATTTCTACGTTGTGCCTCAAAAGTGGCAATGCAGCCTTGTTGAAAGGCGGTCGCGAGGCAATAGAAACAAATAGAATTTTGGCAAAAATAATACGAGAAGCATCTGAACAAGCTGGTGTTCCAAGCGGTTGGATACAATTGCTCGAAACGCGTGAAGATGTAAATGAATTGTTGAAACTTGACAAATACGTTGACCTCATTATACCTCGTGGTTCAAATTCGTTTGTTCAGTATATAATGAACAATTCTAACATTGCTGTAATGGGTCACGCTGATGGTATATGCCACACATATATAGACAAAGACGCC
The DNA here is from genome assembly GCA_036752345.1 of Bacteroidales bacterium. Lineage (GTDB taxonomy): Bacteria > Bacteroidota > Bacteroidia > Bacteroidales > UBA1715 > UBA1715. The sequence continues at coordinate 12,282 of DAIOSV010000020.1, forward strand.
GATATTGAAATGGCAGTGAAGGTTGCAACCGATGCCAAAACGCAATATGTGTCGGTTTGTAATGCTACTGAAACAATCTTGGTTCACAGCAATGTAGCGAATGAAGTAATTCCAAAATTAGCAGAATCGCTCATTAGTCATAATGTGGAGATTTTCGGATGCGAACGCACGCAGGCTATCATTAAGTGCGAAGCGGTGGAAAGCTGGAAGATGGAATATTTGGATTATAAAGTTTCTCTTCGCGTAGTTGATTCTTTAGAGCAAGCAATAGAACACATCAACACCTATGGTAGCCGCCATACCGACAGTATAATCACTAAAAATCCACAAGCAGCCGAAGAGTTTATGAATTTGGTTGATTCGGCCGATGTGTTCTGGAATTGTAGTACACGTTTTGCCGATGGATTCCGTTACGGTCTTGGTGCAGAAGTTGGAATTAGCACCAGCAAAATTCATGCACGTGGACCTGTTGGATTGGAAGGATTGACTATTTACAAGTGGAAATTGAAGGGGAATGGTCAAATTGTTGCTGATTATGCTTCTGGGAAATCCACATTTACTCATAAGAGTATTGACAAAAAATTCTCAATATAATGCTTGATTCGTATTCTCATTTCTTTTTTGTGGGTATAGCCGGCACCGGAATGAGTGCCATAGCCCAATATCTTCGTGGTGTAGGTAAAAAAGTTTCCGGCTCTGATCGTTTATTCGGTCAATCGCAAAAACTGCTTTCCGAAACGCAATTTGAGTCAATGGGAATACAATGCTATTTTCAAGATGGACAAGGCATTACAGAAGATGTTGATGTAGTGGTGGTTTCCACTGCTATTGAAGAGAAAAATGTAGAATACCAAAAAGCTGTGCAATTGGGAATACCTATTATGAAGCGTTCGCAATTGTTGGCTGAAATTTCAAATAGCGTGCGAACGATAGCTGTAGGAGGAACATCAGGAAAATCAACAACGACAGCAATGATTTTCCATATTATGGAGCAATGCGGTAAGTCACCATCGCTTATTACCGGAGCAGGATTGAGCGTTTTGCAAAAGAAAGGTTTGCCGGGCAATGCGTGGGTTGGCAGCAGCGATTGGTTGGTAATTGAATCAGATGAATCTGACGGCTCAATTGTTTCGTACAAACCCGAAATTTCATTGTTGCTTAACATTGACCGGGATCACAAAGAGTTCGACGAGTTGGAACAATTGTTTACCACATTTCGGGAAAACACAAAATCATATTTCATAGCAAATCAAGACTATGCTTTAACGAGAAAACTTTCGAAACCAAACAAATTCAATTTTGGAACGGTAGCAGATGCGTCAATTCGAGGAACAGATTTCTCGCAGAAAGGGTTTTCTATTTCGTTTAAAGTGAATGGAGTAGCGT
>DAIOSV010000020.1:13767-33311 GCA_036752345.1 Bacteroidales bacterium
ACAGATTTCTCGCAGAAAGGGTTTTCTATTTCGTTTAAAGTGAATGGAGTAGCGTGTACCATTTCGGCTCTCGGAAAGCATAATATGGAAAATGCATTGGCTGCAATTGCCGCAACAAATGCAGCAGGGATTCCATTAGAAGAAAGCACCAAAGCGCTTGCAACATTCGAAGGAATATACCGCCGTGCGCAGTTGGTTGGGGAAACGAACAATGATATTTATGTAATAGATGATTTTGCGCATAATCCGGCTGAGGTAAGTGCCGTAATCAAAGCCTGCCAAGCCATAGGCAAACGTGTAATTGCATGGTTTCAGCCACACGGATATCGACCAATGCGATTTATGCATAAGGAATTGACTACCATGGTAGGCGAAGCCCTACGCGAACAAGATATATTTTTGATTGCTGATATTTATTACGCAGGTGGCACGGTTGACCAAAATATCTCGTCAACTGTGGTAAGTGAAGCTATGCAATCAAACGGAAAACGTGCAGAATACGTGGGGCAAAAGGAGCAATCAATTGCCCGTATAGGTGAGCTTGCTCAATCCGGTGATGTGATTATTGTAATGGGTGCTCGTGACCCACATTTAGATGTTTTTGCAAAAGAAATTTTGCAGAAAATTTCATAGAGATTTTTTTCAAATAAGCATAAAAAAAGAACAACTCAATATGGGTTGCTCTTTTTAGTTTTATTTGCGAATATACTATTTCAAGTATTTTGCAGCGCCTTCTGGAGTTTGAATGAAATAAACACCTTTTGGCAATGAATTCATGTTGAATTCTTTTGCAGCTTCTGCTACCTTTTTACCATCAATAGTGTAAACTGAAATTGTTCCTTCTGAAGCAACAAATCCATTGTTGATTTGAATATTTTGAGCTACACCATCTATGCTGGTTGTTGATTTATAGGTGAAATATGCACCAGTAACTGCAACCGTTGCATTAGCTTCGCCAGTTTGTAGGTATATAGCACGAACGCCTGCCCATACGTCTCCAATAAATACAGCATCATCAATGAAGTTAATAGTTATAGAAGTTGCACCTGCCGCTGCAATTTTTTGGTTATTTTCACCTCCATCAGTGCCATTGTCAGTTTGCACTACAAGAGCAACTTGACAAGGAGCAGCATCAAATTCTACAGTTACACTTTCAAATTCGGTTACATCAAGGTATGCAGGAGCTAATCCCCACCAAGCCCATCCAGCTCCGCAATCCCATGCAAGAGGGAAAAGGATAGCAGTTGAATCTGTGCCAACAGTTACAGTGCAATTACCCCAAGAACTTGCTATTCCATTTAGAGGAAGGTATGAATCATCTGTGAGAACATTTGGATCGTGGTAACTAGGATCAGTTACTGTACAAGTCAAATTTGAGAAAGAAATGGTAACGTCATTGTATGAAGTACCTGCTGCAGTTGAGAGAACCAATATAGGAGAAACTACATCAGCTGTAGCTGTAAATGTGAATGTTCCAGCAATAGCTCCGCTAGTTACATTTGCAGAACCCCATGAACTAAAGGTTGCCCAACCACCACCTGTTGTATCAATAGCAACAAGAGAAAGAGAAACATCTCCACCAGTTGTGGTACCGGCATATGCAATAGAAACTGTGTATCCGGTTTTGATTGCTTGTGAAGGGGAAATTGCAACACTTCCTTGAGAGTTTTCTTTAGTTACTCCACCTTCGTCCCATGAGTTAGCGGTAAGAGTTACCGTTTGTGCCGATACTGACATTGCCATTAGGGCACTTGCTACAAATAATAAAATTTTTTTCATACGCGAAATTTTTATAATTAGAACAAATATAGAAATAAAAAAAGGGAAGTCAATCATTTTGGCCTCCCTTTTTGTTCTTTTTACACTATGCGCTTATACAAGCCCTTTTATTAATTGTTCTTTTTCTCCAAAAAGTAAGTCCATCATTGGTATTTCTGGAAGAGTGTATGCGCCGGCTTGTTGTTTGAATGTAGCACGAGCAGCACCAACTAAAACTTGTGCAGTTAAAGCCGGATTGTTAATACTCATTTCAAATTTGAAACGTTGGTTTTGCGTTTTTCCTGAAACACCTTTACGTTCCAAGACAACACCATGGCCCATATCGCGACAGTTATCAACGCTGTCAACCGGAATTACATGCAATTCGTCGTGAGCAAAATAGTCATCTGCTTTGAGTTCGTCATAAACTTGTTGTGCAGTGAAGCCTTGTTCTAATTCCACATATACCATACGGCTGTGAACGCCAGCTCCTTTAGGCATTGTCATAGAAAGAGCATTTTTTACACCTTTCTTAGAACGAGCCACAACAGAGTGCCCCATACTCATGCCCGGGCCAAAGTTAGTCCATGTGAGACCTTTTGGTGCAGCTGCTTCAAGTAATGTACGAATAACAGAGTCACTTCCCGGATCCCAACCGGCAGAAATAATAGAAACTGTGTTGTTTGCTTTTGCTACTTTTCCTAATGATTCATGTAAATCCCAAATGCTTCCGTGAATGTCAAAGCTATCAACGGTGTTGATGCCCATTGCAAGAAATGTCTTTGCATTTTCTTCAACGCTTCTTGTAGGAGTTGCAAGAATTGCCACATCCACTTTACCTAATTCCTTAATGTCGGTTACTACTTTATATGGAGTCAATTCCAATGGTTTTTCTCCCGAAGTGGAGCGACGCACAACTCCTGCTATTTCAAAGTCAGGAGCTTCTTGAAGAGCTTCCAATACGAAACGACCTATGTTTCCGTATCCTACTATTGCTACTCTTTTCATACCTTTTAAATCTTAAGTTTATATTTGCATTTGCTTGACAAATGTAAGAGTTTTTCAAGAAAAACTTACTCTTTGTAAGAAGTTTTCAGTAAAGAACTGACTTTCTCATTTAATTCATCTCCACGAAGACCTTTTGCTACTACTTTTCCTTCTGCGTCAATTAATACGGTAAATGGGATAGCACTTACATTGTATTTGTTGCTGTATTCTTTATTAATATCACGTACATTTGCCCAAGGCATTTGTTCTTGCGACAATGCTTTTATCCATGCACTCGCTTCATCATCAACTGAAATGGAATAAATCTCAAAGCCGTCGTTATGATATGTTACATAAATTTTTTTGAAGTTTGGAATCTCCATTCGACATGGACGACACCAACTTGCCCAGAAATCGACAAGAACAACTTTCCCTTTGAGTGACGACAAATTGATGGTTTCAAGTTTTTGGTTTGGAAGACTAATTTCATCAATTTTTGAACCTATGCGTAGCACAAGCTGTTTTTGTATGTCGTTATGAAAACTCGTTACTATAAAATCACTGGGGTACGTTGCAAAAAGTGCAGAGTCGAGCAATTGATAGATATCAGGATATTGGTCTATATTCAGCGAATTAATTAACGTTAAATTGCCATAATTTGATGGATTTTGTTTGATTGCTTTTGCAATATCTTGCTGTATTTTTTGATTAACAGAGTCTACTTTTGCTTCATATTCTTTCCGTAAATCTTCTACAGTATTGAGGTGCTTCATAAGTCCGTGCACATTTTTTTCAAGAACTAGGGATTGGTCCGAACCGGTCACAGAATAGGTGTCTTGCATATCGGTGTAATCTGCCGCAATTGATGCTTTTTCGTTAGGAGATAAAACCAATGTAATTACATCATTTTCAGAAAAGTAGAGATAGCAAAAACTTGTTTTCGTAGCTATATAGTTGTATGAAAATTCGCCTTTTTTAGAAACACCAACTTTTGTCTCAAGAGGATTGGGTTGTGAATATATTTTAACGATAAGAGAGTCGGAGCCGGAATAATTCTTAATTTTACCTTTAATAGAAATTTCTTGTCCAAAGAGTAGTTGTGCCAACAGTAGTGCAGTGAAGAAAGAAAATACGTGTTTCATAGAATTTGTTTTTTGTGGCGGAAAGATACAACAATATGATTAAAATAGAAGAACTTTGTTCTACTAACGATTATGCAAGCGAAATAGTATCTAAAGGTTTTGTGCCTGATTTCACGGCTATTGTGACTGAATTTCAAACAAAAGGTCGTGGTCAAAGAGGGAATTATTGGGTATCAGAGGCCGGGCAAAATCTTTTGTTTTCTATAATTGTGCACCCTACGGAAATCCCCATAAAAGAACAGTTTATCCTTTCACAGGCCGTGTCGCTTGCTTTGCGCGAGGTTGTTTCATTATATTGTGAACCGGTTTCCATAAAGTGGCCGAATGATATCTATGTGGGCAACAAGAAAGTGGCGGGGATTCTTATTGAAAATAGTATTAGAGAAAAGGAAATTGAAACGGCAATAATTGGTATTGGGCTGAATATTAATCAGTTAGGATTCGAAGGTGTGCCAAATCCCACATCGTTGCGAGCCGAATGTGGCCACGAACTCAATAGAGATGAGGTACTTGCTCAGTTTCTTTCTCGTTTTCGTCAGTTATATGGTGAAATGTCAACCAATGCGGTAGCCATTCGGAGCGAATATAAAGCGCGGTTGTATGAGTATGGAAAAATGCGTCAATACAAAGATGCAACAGGAACCTTTTCGGGACAAATAATTGATGTTGATGCAGATGGGCAGTTGTTGATAGCTGATGCAAATGGTGACCTCCGTCGGTATTATTTCAAGGAGGTTGAGTATTTACTGTAATCCTGCTTTTTCTTTGTGGTGTATCCAGAGAAGGATGATGCCGGTGATAATAAAGGGAATACTTAGAATTTGCCCCATATTGAGCGTTAAACCTTGTTCGAATGCTACTTGAGGGAGTTTTAAAAACTCAATAAGAAAACGTGAGCCAAAAGTTACTAATGAAAACAATCCAATAATAAACGTGTTTGATAACGCCTCGTTGCGTTTGTTTTTGCGCCCACAATAGATCACAAAAACAATAAAAAGAGCGAGGTAGCAGAGTGCTTCATAAATTTGCGTTGGGTGTCGTGGTATGGCAGTTTCTACGCCACGGAGAACTTCACTACTATTTACGAATACAAAACCCCACGGCAAGTTGGTGGCAGTTCCGTAAATTTCTGAATTCATAAGATTCCCCATTCTAAAAAAAACTCCGGCAAGTGGTACCACGAGCAATGTACGAGAGAGTATGAGTCCGTACGGATATTTTTTCGTAGAAATAACAAGGTAGGCAAGCAAAACCCCAATAGCTCCACCGTGGCTTGACATTCCACCTTTCCATATATGCAGAAATTCAAGAGGATTATTCAAGTAATAAGCCGGTTCATAAAACAAGCAATGTCCAATTCTTGAAAAACAAACGCCTCCAATAATGCATGCAATTGATATTTTGTTCAGCAATGATTCGGGAAGGTTCTCTTTGTTGAATTGGTAGGCAAGCACATAGTACGAAAGCACAAAGGCAAGAGCGAATAGTACGCCATACCAACGTAGTGCGTATGTTTCAGAAAATTGATGAATATATGGAGATACATCCCAAACTATGGAAAGTATGTTCATACGTTTGTTTGTTTTTGCTTTTTATGTTGATATATGGCAACGAATACAAAAGCTACACCACAAATAATGAAAGGAATACTTAAAATTTGACCCATATTGAGAGTCATCGCTTTTTCAAAATCAACTTGGGTGTTTTTGATAAATTCAAAGCAGAAACGGCTACCAAAAATCATAAGTAATGCAATGGCAAGAATAACAAAGTCGGAGATTGGCTTCTTGTATTTGTAGCTTAGTTGGTAGTAGCCCACAAGAATCACTCCGGTGAGTAAATAGGTCAAAGCTTCGTAGATCTGTGTCGGGTGATTTGCCGTAAGCATGCCTGCTTTTACAAATGAATCTATTACTTGAGAAAATTGACTTTGGTCTATGAATTTATATTTCAGTAGCGTATTATAAAGACTTTCAAAAGATACAGCATCAACGTTTGCAGGCAAAATACCAACAAGGAATGAGTGTAAAGAACTAGAAAGGTTGCTTGAAACCAATCCTGCTTGGATTAATATTTCACTAATTTTGTCGGCATCGGGGGATATAACAGCATCACGAACAAAGACGAACCCCCATGGCAAATTTGTTGGGATACCATATATTTCGGAATTCATAAGGTTTCCCATGCGAACGAAAAAAGCAGTAATTGGAATTACGACTGCTGCGCGTGAAATTACCCACCAAAACGATTTTTTTAATTTATGTGAGAACCAAAGAAATGCGCAAATTAAGCCAATAGCTCCACCATGACTTGCCAATCCGCCTTCCCATATTTTGAGAATTTCAAGTGGATGTGACAAATAGTATTCCGGTTCGTAGAATAGGCAGTGACCCAATCGTAAGCCAATGATAAGAAAGATAAACGTGCCGAATGTGAGATTATCAGCATCGTTTTGCTTTAATCCTTCGTTTTTGAAGATTTTGGTAAGACCAAGGTAGGAAAGGAAAAAACCAATTCCAAAAAATAATCCATACCACCGAATATGAAAGCCGTCTATTATTGCCGGGTTAACATTCCAAATGATATAGTTTAGCATTGGATTAGTTTTCTATGAATTTAAAGTTTAGTTTTAGAAATTTCGAATATTGATTGCCAGACATGAGCATATCAAGGTCTTCTTTTTCATAAAACCATTTCACAATGATATCGTGTTTTTCGTAGTATTTTTCTATAGTGAGAAACAATTTTGCCAATTGTTTTGAAGATGAAGTGTTGAAATATTCAATTTTTATTTCAAAGGCAAAGTTTGTCTTTTCCTCTTCGTTAAGCATTTGGTCAACTCTTTCAAGCACAGGAGTATAGAAGTCAATCGCATTTTCCGGAAGTGAGCGCCCAGAAATAGTAAATACTCGGGTTTCTGCATCAAAATTAATTTGAGGTGTGTCTTCCGTTTCTTCTATGTGATAATTTTCCATTTTTATGTTCTCCCTGCTATATCAATGAGTTGATTACATTCTCATTCTTAGAATTTATCAAACAAAAATAGTTAATTAATTAGAACTTACATAGTTCTTAAAAAAAAATAAACGAAAGATGGTATATATTATTGTCGTTATGTTATAGAATACTCCCGATTCCCTATAGTTTATTTTTAATTATAAGTTCCACTCAAATCCGTCTTTTGTATCTTTTACGGTAAATCCTAAATGAGCTAATTCGTCTCTAATTTTGTCGCTTGTGGCCCAATCTTTATTGGTTTTTGCTTGTTTGCGAATATCAAGAAGTAAATCAACAGCACCTTTGTATGCTTTATCGTGTTGGTTACTACCTTCTTCCATACGAAGGCCAAGAATGTCTTTTATGAAAACATCAAACGTGTTTTTCAATTCTTCCAAATCTTCTTTTGAAATCGTTGCTTTTCCATCGGTCACCAAATTGATGGCTTTGGTAGCATCGAATAAGTGAGAAATTGCAATCGGCGTGTTCAAATCGTCGCACATTGCTTCTTCGCAGCGTTCTGCCAAACCTTTTACATCTACGGTTGAAGCAGTCGAAGGAGTTATTCGTTGCAAACGGTTGTATGCATCGGTAAGACGTGCAAGGCCTTTTTCGGCTGCTTGTAGGGCTTCGTTGCTAAAGTCGGCGGTGCTTCTATAGTGTGCTTGCAAAACGAAGAAGCGAATAGTCATAGGAGTGTAAGCTTGCTCTAGAACTTTGTGGTTGCCCGAGAAAAGTTCTTTGAGTGTAATAAAGTTGCCAAGCGATTTTCCCATTTTTTGTCCGTTGATGGTAATCATATTATTATGAATCCAATAGCGAACAGCCGGTTTTTTATTTGCCGCAGTCGATTGTGCTATTTCACATTCGTGGTGAGGAAACATTAAATCCATTCCACCACCGTGAATGTCAAATTCTTTACCCAAATATTTTTCGCCCATAGCAGAACATTCCAAATGCCATCCCGGGAAGCCTTCGCTCCATTCCGAGTTCCATTTCATGATATGTTCGGGTTTGGCTTTTTTCCAAAGAGCAAAATCAAGAGCACCGCGTTTTTCGTCTTGCCCGTCAAGGTTGCGCGTGTTTGATTGCAAGTCATCAATATTGCGTCCCGACAAAATCCCGTACTGGTGTTCTTTGTTGTATTTTTCTACATCAAAATAGATAGAACCTTTTGATTCATAGGCAAATCCGTTTGCTAAAATTTTGTTGATGTATTCTTGTTGTTCTATAATATGTCCTGATGCATGAGGTTCAATGCTTGGCGGCAACACGTTGAGTAAATCCATACACTCATGATAATTGAGGGTATAGCGTTGCACAACTTCCATTGGCTCAATTTCTTCCAAACGAGCTTTCTTTGCAATCTTGTCTTCGCCTTCGTCCGCATCGTGTTCCAAGTGGCCAACATCGGTAATGTTGCGCACGTAGCGTACTTTGTATCCAAGATGCGTAAGATAACGGAACAAAACGTCAAACGTAATGGCCGGACGAGCGTGTCCCAAGTGGGCTTCGCCGTAAACTGTAGGACCGCATACGTACATCCCTACGTGTGGTGCGTGAATAGGTTTGAAAAGTTCTTTTTTTCGAGTTAACGTGTTGTATATGAATAAGTTTTGCATAGTATTCAATTAGAAATTTGCAATACGAATAATGTCGGCAAAAACGCCTGCTGCCGTAACTGCAGCACCGGCTCCCGGGCCTATTACAATCAATGGTTGTGTACGATAGTGCTCTGTGGTGAACGAAATAATATTGTCGCTTCCTTTGATGTTGTAGAAAGGATGGGTTTCGTCAACCATTTTTATTTCAGTGCGAGCAGTACCGTTTTCGTATGTTGCAATGTATTTAATGTGTTTTCCGTCTTTTTCAGCTTGCGCAAACAAGTCCGTGTATTTTTGGTTATCGTATTTTTCCAACGAAGTCCAAAGTTCATCAATTGTCTGTGTTTCTTGACTTTCCGGTGATAAACAATTTTCAACCGCAACGTCTTCAAGATTGAATTTGCAACCAATTTCGCGCGAAAGAATTAAAATTTTGCGAGCGACGTCTTTCCCTGCCAAGTCAATCTTTGGATCGGGTTCGGTGTAGCCTTTTTGACGAGCTTCTTTCACTGTTGTAGCAAAGTCTTTTGTAGTAGAGCAGTTGCTGAAAATGTAGTTCAACGAACCCGAAAGAATCGCTTCTATTTTTATGATTTTATCGCCACTTTTTATCAAATCTTTTAGCGTACCAATAACCGGCAAACCTGCACCTACATTAGTTTCATAATAGAAACGTGCTCCTGTTTCGGCAGCAAGTGCATGAATTCGCGAGTAGCGTTTGTATTCGCTTGCATTTGCAACCTTGTTTGGCGTAACAACTGAAATATGTTTTTCAAGCATTTCTTCATATTTGCTTGCTACTTCATAGCTTGCAGTGTTGTCAACATATACGCTGTTACGAAGGTTTTGAGTTTTAATTTCTTCAACGTATGCGTTCAAATCAGGTTTTTTGCCCGTGGTTTTAATAAGAGTATCCCAATTAGCAAAGTCAATTCCTTCTGGGTCTATTAAATACCCGTCAACATTGGAAATACCTACAACTTTTACATCAATATTGTTTTGCTTAACCAACGTCTCATGTTGCGCATTAATTTGGCGAAGCAATTCTCCACCAATTGTTCCTGTACCAACAACAAACACGTTGAGAGTTGTGGTATTAGAGAGGAAGAATGATTCGTGTAATGAGTTGAGAGCCTTGATTTTATTTTTGCTGTTGATAACAACAGAGATGTTTATTTCGCTTGCTCCTTGAGCAATTGCTATCACGTTGATACCATTTACGCCTAGGGCATTGAAGAACTTGCTTGCTACGCCCGGCATGTGTTTCATATTTTCCCCTACAGCAGCAATGATTGACAAGTCATTTTCGATTCGTATAGAGTCAATCAAACCAGACTCCAATTCAAAAGCAAACTCTTTGTTTAAAACCTTTTGCGCTTTCTTTGCCTCATTTGGAAGCACCGCAAACGTAATTGAGTGTTCTGAAGAAGATTGAGTAATTAAAATAACATTGATAGTTTCTTGCGCAATGGCACGAAACAAACGCATTGAAATACCTGTTTCTCCAATCATACCGCTTCCTTGAACGGTAAGAAGACTTACGTCGTCTATCGATGAAATACCTTGAATACGCAGTTGTGAGTTTTCGTTCACTTTTGTAATAAGCGTTCCCTTAGCTGTTGGGTTAAAGGTATTTTTTATAATCACAGGTATTTGTTTTGACATAGCAGGAATAACCGTTCTCGGTTCTAAAACCTTAGCTCCGAAGTGTGAAAGCTCCATAGCTTCGGCATACGTCATGTGTTCAATAGGGTACGCTTTCTTTACCTTACGAGGATCTGCCGTCATCATGCCGTCAACATCTGTCCAAATTTCAAGAATGGAAGCGTTGATTGCACGTGCAAAAATTGCAGCTGAATAGTCCGAGCCACCTCGTCCGAGCGTAATGGTTTCGTTATCTTCGGTACTTGCAATGAAGCCTGTTGCTACAAATACTGTTTTTGTATTGAGAACTTTTTTCTGTATTAATTCATCAGTTTTTTCAAAATTAACTTTTGCTGCGCCAAATGTTTTGTCGGTTTTAATAACCGTGCGAGCATCAAGAAATTGGCAATCAATGCCGTCTTTTGCAATTATTTTGGCAATGATAAATGCCGACATACGTTCTCCCGAACTTGAAACTAAATCCAATGTTCGTGGAGTAAGTTCACGAATAAGCAAAATGCCGTGTAGGATGTCATGCAATTCGGCAAGAATAGCCTCGGTGTTTTTCTCGCATTCAGTTTTTACATCTCCCTTCAAGAGAGAATTGATAGTTTCGAAGTGTGCTGTTTTAATTTCAGCAAGCATATCAACGAATGACTTGTCGCCATTTACTGCTTTATTGCAGCAATCTATCAATTTATTTGTCATTCCGCCCAATGCAGAAACCACAATTATAACATGCTCTTTTTGGAGATTTTCTTTAATAATCCCTACTGCTTTCACTATGTTCTCGGCATTTTGTACCGATGAACCTCCAAATTTTAAGACTTTCATACGAATATGTTCAAATATCACCAAAAGTAATATAAGTGTGGTTTATATCAAAATTTCGGGGAATTTTTCTTTTTTTCTTGTCGCGAATGTTGCGTTTCTTTTTTGGAAAACTGCAATCATTATTTATGCAGAACGCCGTTGTATAACGAATTGTGTGTCAGGTATTTTTCAGCTTCAAGAATAAAGGAATCATTGCGAGTAAGAAATTCAACTTGGCCACGTTCAAAGTAGAGATTTCGAATAATGAACGAAGCCAATTCTTTGGAGATTTGTTGTTTGTTTTGGTCAAAAATACCTGATTGCTGTTGGTCAATTTGTTGGCGAAGAGTTTGCAATTGCAACGATATGTTGAGGTGTTCTTTTTTTGCTTTCTCTGCTATGGAATCCAACAATTTTTCGCTTGGCGAAGTATAGTTATATTTGGCTTGGTTACAGAAAGTTCGGAAGTTTTGAAAATCCTTTTCGGTAATGCTAAACGATTGTGGTTTTATGTGCGTTGAGTCGGAGTAGGAATAATTTTTATTGATGTAATCAAAAAATACAAAACTTTCTTTCAGGCTGCTCAGAAGCGCAGAAACTGAGTCGGTTGACACAGTTACATCAGGAATTATACCACCACCGTCTTTTACCGGACGATGATTTTTTGTGAAAAATATTTTTTGTAATGAGTCGGGAACTACTGTGGGATTCCCTTTTTCGTCACGTTTTGCATAGTTCAGGCGTTGAATGCATCGTCCGCTGGGAATGTAATATTTTGCAGTGGTAATTTTGAGCAAACAATTGTGGGGCAACTCTTTGCGTGTTTGTACCAATCCTTTCCCAAACGTTTGAGTGCCTATAACAACTGCGCGGTCAAGATCTTGCAGCGATCCAGCAACAATCTCAGCTGCCGATGCGGAATGCTCATTTACAAGAACCACTACAGGAATTTCGGTATCAAATGGGTCCGCCATTGTGGAGAACTTTGAGTTTTCCGTTTTGTTTTGCCCTTTTGTATACACAATTCGTTCACCTTTGGGGACGAAGATATTTACGATTTTTATAGCTTCAATGAGCAGTCCGCCGGGATTGTCGCGAAGGTCAAGGATGAGGCTTTTGGCATTTTTCGATTTCAAATTTTTGCACGCAGCCAACACATCGGAGGAGCAATTCTGAGAAAATTCGTTCAATTTGATGTACCCAATTTCCGGAGAAATCATGGAATAAAAGGGCACACTCGTAATTTTTATATTTTCTCGTTGGATAGAGAAATTTTTTCGTTCACCATTGCGTAGAATCACCATTTGGAGAGTAGAACCGGCTTGTCCTTGCAACAATTGATTGCTTTCTTCCATGGGTTTGTTCACTATGGAGTGCCCGTCAACTTCAATAATTCTGTCGCCTAAAAGTAGTCCCGCTTTGTGCGCCGGTGAGTTTTCACGAATATCCATAATCATCAGAGTGCCGTCGCGAGGAGTTACCGAGGCTCCAATTCCTCCATATTCGCCTTTGGAGGCTATAGTATATCGCTCAACATCTGCTTCGGGTATGAAATTAGTGTATGGATCCAATGTTTTCAACATCTCGGTGATAGTGCGTGTCATTAAGTCACCTGGGGCCATTTCGTCAACATAACTATTTGATATTGTGCTAAATAGATTATAGAAAATATCAAGGTTTTTTGCTGTTTCAAAATCTTTGGTGTCATCAAAACTCATGAGCCCAAGCGAAACAATAAAGATGCTTGTAAATCCAATAATGCGAAACGTATGTTGAAGATTTCTTTTCATAGCACATCAGTTATGGTACCGGGTCGTATCCATGTCCGCCCCAAGGATTGCAGCGAAGCAACCGTTTTATTAATAAAAAACCACCTTTGAAAATCCCGTGTTTTTCAATTGCTTCAATCCCATATTGAGAACAAGTTGGAGTATAACGACAAGAATTTGGTAAAAATGGTGAAATAAACCATTGGTATAATCGAATAGGAATTATAAAAATGAACCTAAAGACTTTTCGCATATTCCAATATTTTTTGAAATCCCATTAGCACTCGTTCTTCAAGGGCTTTCTGAGGAAGTATTGTGTTGTCGCAATATACAATTAAAATTTTTACGGAGTATGAGTTGAAGTCTTTTTTATTGGAGATGCAGTGACGTACACTTTCGCGAATACGGCGTTTTGCTAAATTGCGGTCAACGGCATGGTGAAATCTCTTTTTAGGAACGCTTATAGCAACCTGAAACGAAGGTGTACCCGATGTTTTCGATACACTATATAAAAATCTAAGGGGGAAACCTGTAACTACTTTCCCCCTTTGTAATAGCGTATGAAAATCTTTTTCACACGAAAGTTTATGTTCGTGCAGAAATCCCACGAGTTATTTTTGTTTTTTTACGAAATCCTCAAGTGCCGAAGTCATTGACGGACAACTGATTGTAGGAGCTGGGATGTCCAATCGTAAACCGGCATCAACAACAGCTTTGCCTGTAGTAGCTCCAAATGCGCCGATGCATGTTTCGCCTTGTTCGAAATTCGGGAAATTCTTCTTGAGCGAAGCAATTCCAGCCGGGCTAAAGAATACCAAAATGTCGTAATCCTTGATATTAATGTCAGACAAGTCGCTGCTAACCGTACGATAGAAAATAGCTTTTGTATAGTTGAATTTAGCGGCCGTAAGTTTTTCAGGAATTTCTTGTTTGTGAATATCAGAAAGGGGAACAAGAATTTTTTCGTTGATGTATTTTTTTGAAATTTCAATTAAATCATCAAATTTTCCATTGGCAAATACGATTTTACGTTTGCGGAACTGCACGTATTTTTGGAGGTAGAATGCTGTAGATTCTGAAATACAAAGGTATTTCATAGTCGCTGGCATTGCTACAC
Organism: Bacteroidales bacterium; assembly: GCA_036752345.1. Classification (GTDB taxonomy): domain Bacteria; phylum Bacteroidota; class Bacteroidia; order Bacteroidales; family UBA1715; genus UBA1715. Next base: position 27,599 of record DAIOSV010000020.1, read on the forward strand.
GTAATTCTTCACACATGAGGAAGAAATGGTCGATAGCTGTTCGGCTAGTGAACATTACAGCAGTATGGTCTAAAATCGAAATTTTTTGCTCTCTGAATTCTTTAGCCGAAATATCCTCAACATGGATAAAAGGTCTAAATTCTATTTGGATATTATGCTTTTTTGCAAATTCCAAATATGGAGACTTTTCAGTGTCTGGTTTAGGTTGTGAAACCAAAATTTTTTTAATCCTCATAGAACTTTTAATTCAGGAAAAACAATGCTCGTAAATACTTTTACCAATACCATGAGAGGTAAAATTTCGAGTGTGCAAAGATACAAAAAAATATAGAAAATTGATATATGATTTTTTAGACTAATTTGGAATTCCCTATAAAGACGCAGTATGTAGAGAGTCCCAATCAAAATATATCCAATGATGAGAAGTACATTTGGTTTTAGTATTTCCGGGTCAACAAATGCCAACGAAATGAGGATAGGAAAAAGACAAATTCCGATTGCTCGATTGAAGAGATATACTGAAAAAACGCACTCGCGGGCATACATTACTCCATCATAAATGTGTGAAATAAGGATGTAAAAACTTTTCTTTACAAAAAAGAGGACAAGAACTACCGAGGCAATTGCTCCGGTTCTTCCAATAGCTTGCCAAGTGTCGATGTTCCAATGCAAATAATATTGTAGCCCGAAAAATCCAAATAGTCCAATATTGAATGCGTATAAAACTTGGAAGATAATAGTTGCTATTTGTGTCTTTTCACTGGATTTATGAAATTCTTTTTGTGCAAAATTATAATTGAATATTTGTGAAAACGTTGGGCTTGATTGCCGGTGAAAGATGGCTTTGGTAATGGAATAAACAATAAAACAGAGAAGGAATGCCCAAAACATCCAACCGTTTTCTATGTCACCCACTTTCGTATAATTTATGCGAAGCACTTGCTCGTTGAATTCTGTGAAAGATTTCTTTTTAGGTTCTTCAACTTTAGGAGGTGCTTGTGTGGTTGTTTTTTTGTGTGCTATGATTGCTTTTGAAGTTTGCGGAATAACTTTAGCCCCTAGGAGAGTAGAATCTTGAAAAGTAGAGTCTATTTGAGCTAAAGTATCTGCTAAATCTTCAGGAGTAATTTCTAGGGAGGAATATCCGCGTTGCACCGGAAATTCAATGGCTTTCGCAGTATCAACCGCATTTAATAACGAAATGTCACCAAATGTATTGGTTGAAGATATGTGTGACCCCCAATTCGTGAGGTGTCCGTCGTGGGTACTTTTTTCGTTTGGCACAACGTGTCATATTAATTCCTACGCAAAGATAGATAATCAGTCAAAATCAGCAACGGCAAATAGAAAATGTTTTTAAAATAGTTGTGAACAACATAGAACGAGCTGTGTGGCTTTTGCACCTAGTTAGAGAGAAATGTGCCAATCTGGCTTCATGATTTACTATGAAGAAACAGCAATTGTGTATTAGTAATTAATTTATACTTTTGTATTCACGTAAAAGTTGAAATGATATGGCTATTCAAATTGATGATATTGATAAAAAGATATTGAATTTATTGGCATCGAATGCTCGAATTCCTTTTCTGGAAATTGCACGTATATGCAATGTTTCCGGAGCGGCAATTCATCAGCGAGTAAATAAACTTGAAGAAGCCGGTTTGTTTAAAGGCTCATGCTATCTTGTAGAGGAAAAAGCTCTAGGCTACCACACCTGTGCCTATGTTGGTGTACATTTTGAAAAAGGTGGCGTGTATCAAAGTGTTTTGGAAAGAATAAAAGAAATTCCCGAAGTAGTTGAATGTCATTACACTACCGGAGCTTATGGTTTATTGCTCAAAATATATGCTCGCGACAATAGTCATTTAATGCAGGTATTGAGTAATCAAATACAAGAAATTCCGGGCGTTGCCAGTACCGAAACGTTTATTTCGCTTGAACAACCAATTCATAGACAAGTTACACTATAATATGTATGGTCACACCATTTTCTACTGAAACAGAACCTGAAACCGCTATCATTGTCGGCGTAATACTGCACGACCAAACGGAAATGCAGGTACAAGAATATTTAGATGAGCTAGCTTTTCTTGCTGAGACAGCAGGAATTGATGTAAAAAAATCTTTTTTGCAGAAATTACCTCAAACAATTGCGCGCACATTTATTGGCACAGGAAAGATAGATGAGATAAATCTCTATCTCAAAGATAATGAGACCGATTTGGTTATTTTTGACGATGAATTAACTCCTACGCAATTGCGAAATTTGGAGAAAGAATTAAATCATCCCATAGTTGACAGAACCAAATTGATACTTGATATTTTTGCACAACGTGCTCAAACTGCATATGCAAAAACGCAAGTTGAAATGGCTCGTTTGCAATATATGCTCCCCCGTTTGTCGCGTATGTGGACTCACTTGGATCGCCAGCATGGAGGAGGAACCACCTCACGTGGTATGGGTGAGTCGCAGATAGAAGTTGACCGTCGAATAATTCAGGCGCGTATTTCTTTTTTGAAAGAAGAACTCGCCAAAATTGACCGTCAAATGATAACGCAGCGGAAAAATCGCCAAAGCCTTATTCGTGTTGCCTTGGTTGGATATACCAATGTGGGAAAATCAACAATTATGAATATGTTGAGCAAATCAGAAGTATTGGCCGAAAACAAATTGTTTGCCACGCTCGACACTACGGTGCGCAAGGTTGTCATAGAAAATCTTCCATTCCTTTTGTCCGACACCGTTGGTTTCATCCGCAAATTGCCAACAACTTTGGTGGAATCTTTTAAGTCGACACTTGACGAAGTTCGTGAGGCGGATTTGTTGTTACATGTGGTAGATATTTCTCATAAAAATTTTCAAGAACAAATTCAAGTGGTGAATCAGACCATTGCCGACATTGGTGCAGGAGATAAACCCGTGATTTTAGTTTTCAATAAAATTGATGCGTTTACCTATACCCAAAAAGACGCAGATGATTTGAGTCCGAAACGGCATGAAAATTATTCATTAGATGATTTGAAAGAAATGTATTTCGCTCAAAATCAAGCATGTATATTCATTTCGGCAAAACAAAAAGTAAATGTTGAAGAGTTGCGAAAAATGGTGTACGATAGAGTAAAAGAAATGCATGCTATACGGTATCCATACAATAATTTCTTGTATTAGAAACAAAGAGATACACTGTGGTGCATCTCTTTAATTCCAAATTAAAATTCAAAGTTAAATCGGATATACAATCCCTTGGTACTTATGTTTGGGTTGTCAAGGTAGTTGAGTCGCCAAATGTATTCAACGCGAATAAATTTGAGTAAATTGGTAACGCCAATTCCTGCTTCCATGTATGGCACAGATAATTCATGAACCATTGGAGTACCATCTGCGTTGGTTGGGAATGCAAGTATAGATTCATTGTCGTTGAGTAATCGGCCGTAGCATGCTTTGAATGTAAACAATTCACGAAGTTGTAATTTCCGTATTCCCCATATTTTATTGAAGAAAAATCCATTGAGGCCATATTCTGCATATAGATTTACAAAGGCATCGCTGGCAAACTCCATATAATTCATGTGGTTGAAGTAGTATTCGCCACTACCACCAGTTTCGTTTCCTCTATGTATTTCCAAAAGCGGGAAGGGAACCGGTTTGGTAATCATGCCAGCCTCTACCACATATTTCATACGTCCCACACCAATCAGTATATCGTGGCGAATTACTAGACGCAGTTGAGTGTACCAATCTGATTCGCCATTAATGGTGTATTTCCCTTCTGAAATATTGAAATGAACAATCGGATATCGCGAGTCAATGTATATACGGCGGAAGTGATTGGTCGTAATAGATTCTTTGTATGAAAAACGTGTGTCAAAGCTGAAGTTTGACGTTGTAAATTTCATCACCGCTTCCTGTGTTGATTGTAAGGATCCAAAAGGCACGTATGGAGGATTGTGATGAATGGCATACATAAATGCCGGTTTGAGTGTGACGTTTGGCGAAATTTGTTGTTCACACGACACCAATCCACGTTTTATAAAATACACCGCTTCATTTTCGTGTTGGGTAAGAATCGCCGACATTAGGTTATCGTCGGACTGCACAAGCACGTTTTCACGAATAAAATCGAGATTTTGGTTGTAGTCGCCAATGCGATAAATGTTTTGGTCATATTTAATATGCAAAGCGCCATAATATTTTGACGGCATTTGCAAGGAGTATTGCATACCAAATTTGAATTTTTGATTGCGGGTGCCATATCCAATATACCCACCAATAAGCATTTTGTCATGAAATTTCTCCGATGTTCGAGCACATAAATTGAGTCGCGTACCTTCAATTTTATTGCTTTGAATAAAATAGAGATATGGGCCTAAGTCTATGTATTCCAAAGGGAAATATCCATACATAAGCATATCCATGATTTTGTTGGTTGCCTTTACAGCCGGAATATCGTTACTTTTTGTAATTGCTTTTTGCGTAACTAAGTCAAGGCTAGAAAGCGTATCCGGTCTGAACTGAGAAAGGAACGAGGTGTCTTTTTTGAAATACTCAGTCTTCCGTAGATTGAAACGTCCCGGAACGATTCTATTTACTAAATAATCATTGATTTGCGTAGGGTCAATAATATATGTTGTTGACTTTATGGCGGTTAGCGGAGTATTAATGGCTCTATATGCAGTATCTTTTGAGAGTTCGGGGACAAACTCCACATACATTTTTTGTTGACGACGAAACCATTGCCCATCTTGAGTAAGTTGCAATTTTTCAAATAAGCGCATGTTTTTCACAAAATTCAAAATAGAAGATTGCTGCAGGGTTGCATCAATTTCGGTAAGAGTTCCCGTTTCTTTTTCAATAATCATATATCCAAAGAATGCCAGGTCTTGCGAGTTGCGGGGTTTAAAGCGCAGATGGTAATATGTTTTACCGCCGTCCACTATTGAATCGTCAAGATAGTAGCGATAATAAATTAGCGCTTGCGTGGCAATAGGGCTAATAAAATCTTTTTGCAAAAAACGAAGGTTGCCGTAAAAAGTCATATCCTCATTGAGAGAGGCAATGTAGCTTGTAACAATGTCGCTTTCAATAAAACTGCTTCCGTGTTGGTTTTTTACAATTTCTTCAATTTCTGGTGGTTTGTTTTCACGCCATTTTTGATAGGTGAGATATTCCGAAAAATAGAGTGGTATGTTCCATGTAGAATCGTAATCGTTTGTTTTTATAAGAATTTCAGGGTGTTTACGCATAAAGCCAATATTAAAAATACTGCTATCTATGCCGCTTAAGCTAAAATTTAGTTTGTTGTATTCAATGAGTTCAATGTTTTTAACGCCGTCAGGTCTATTCTCTCGTCTATTGTGTATAGCTTTTTTCACAATAGGAATTGCGGGATTTTTGCCAGGAGTAACAGAAACTGCATCAATTTGGATAGCAGCAGGGAGCATTTCTATCGTTATTGTACTTTTTGGAATATTTCTTCCGAGTATAGTGTAGTCTTTGTATCCAAGTGCTGAAATGACAACAGTGTCGCGAGGAGAAACTGGTGAAATAGAAAACGAACCGTCCATTTGGGTAACGACAGCATTAGCAGTGCCTTGTACCCAAATGCTCGCGAACGACAAAGGCTCTTTGCTTTCTATGTCGGTTACAATGCCATGGAGCGTTTGTGTTTGTCCTACGGCAGTTATACAAATAAAAAAGGTCGCTAAACTAGCG
>DAIOSV010000020.1:33411-37011 GCA_036752345.1 Bacteroidales bacterium
CGTTTGTGTTTGTCCTACGGCAGTTATACAAATAAAAAAGGTCGCTAAACTAGCGAACAATAATTTTTTTGCATGTAACATGTTCACCTTCTGATATTTGAATAACATATTCGCCTGCAGGCAAATCTTCTGTATTAATTTCTGTTCTATTGCTTGTAATAGTTTTTGTTTTTACAATTCTTCCTTGTAGGTCGCGCAACACAATAGCCCCTTCGCTAGTCGGTGATTCCACCGTTATGCTTGCAATTGTGGGAATTGGGTATACATTATAATTGTCCTCTTTTGGCTGATTGTTAATAGCTGATACTTCTTCTTGGTAAACACAAATTTGTATATAAATTTTAATGGTTACACTCGATCCAGTTGTTGCTCCATCGGTAACGCTAAGTGCTATTGGACTGGTCCCCGTAGCAAGTGGGGATTGTCCATAAAGGATGCAACTATCAGCATTGTATTTAACCCATAATGGTTTTGATGCTATCTTAATGGTAAGAACACTATCTTCCGCATCAGTAACAAAATCTTTCGGAAGTTGGAAACGGAAAGCGCTATTTCGTTTTACAAAAATCGTATCTGAAAAAGTAGATTTTGGGCTTTCATTGACAATACGGCATGCTTGTCCTCCCCAGAGTTCAAAGAGAGTTTGCCCAATTTCAGAGTTGTTCAAATATTTACCGCGAACAAAATCCCATTCATCAGCATAATGGTTGAGTACTTCTGCTCCCGCGCCTTTGGCGAATAGTGGCACTAATTGATTTGTATGACTATCAGAATAGTAACTCATTCCCGGCATATTCCCCACGCCGTTATCTTTAATCTGCCAATGGTTCAAGAGAATTGAATCTTCGCGGAATGTTTTATCTGCCATGAAACCAGTTTCGTGGTCGGCGGTAATAATTAGTAAGGTTTCATCCCAACTACTGTTTTTTTCAATCCATGCAATCACAGAATCCACCGTTTCGTTGAAAGAAATTTGTTCTTCAATTTGACGTCCGGGCCAAGCTTTATGTCCACCATTATCAACAAAGTCGCCTTCTATCATCACAAAAAATCCGTTTTGATTTTTGTTCAAACAATTAATTGCGGTACGTCCAATTTGCCACAAACGAGGCATACCCGGGGTCCAATCGTCGAAGCGTACAGAATCAAGATCATTTTGGCCGGTACGATAAAATTGCATTGTACTAGCAACTGGCATAATACCAAATAATCTTTTGGGTGTTTCTCCTGTCATATATTTTACAAGGTTTGCACTATCTTCTACAAAAGTCCAAGGGTCGGGTTTGCCATCATGGTCAATGTCACATACTATATTCCAGCCCGAATTTGAGGCAATCTGGTACGTTGTTGCTGTATCACGTAAATCTTGAATCATGGTTTCTCCGCCAATATTGTCGTAGTCGGGTGTAGCTATTTTTTGAGCATTTTTATCATATTCCGGATGCCCGCAACCTATTATCACATCAGCATTTGACTCTATTATGGCTTGTCGTGAAAGTTCATTGAAGTTTTCGCGATAAATATTATTTGTAAAAAAAGCACCTGGAGTTGCATCATAGAATGGTGCATTGGTAGCTACACCAGCAGCTTTCCCTATTGATTTTGCATAACGGGCTATGGAGTTCATTGCATTTTGTTGCACATCAACTCCTAAGGAATAATAATATGTTTTTTTGCCCGATGCAATTGCGGTAGCAGAGGCTCCTGAGCACGTACCATTGTTGAGTTTCCAGAAATAATTTTTACCTGTCCATGCCAATCGCGATTCATACGAGTTGTTCCAGGCATTTACAATATTTGTTGCCGATGAGGTAGCAGTTGGGTGCGTACAATTCCACAATTGCACGGGAAAGTCTTCATACTGTTGTCTTTTCCCGGTGTAGTAATCGGCGGCTTTTATTGGAGAAATGCCACAACCATCATTAATCATAAGGATGATATTTTTTGGAGTAACATTTTCAAGTGGCATTGTACGAAAACACACTTGTGCAATTTCGGTATTGTTGATGTAACTGCCTAAATAAAAATCTGTCTCGTCAATGTAGTTCTTGAAAAGCGAACTTCCATTTCCTTTTGCGAAGAGAGGTGTAAGAAGATTGGTGGCATGTTCGCTGTTATACATAAAGTCGTTGGCACTTTGTGAGAAAAAATTAGTTGCCGGATTTGCTTTGTCAAACGATGTGCTTGTTGCGTAACCTTGTTCGTACGCACCAACGACAATCATAAGTGTTTCATCCCAAGAACTATTTTTTGCAACCCAAGCATAAATACTAGAAATGTATGTATCAAGATCGAGCATTGCCGACTTTGTTGCTTCTACGTTTTGTTGTTCTGCAGCAACGGCAACAGGTGCAAATTCGCTCACAAATACAAATCCATTACTATTGGTTTTGAGCAACGAAAGGCATGAATTTGATGCAGTACAGTAATCATCGTTAGTCATTGAGGCATTTGCAAACAATATTTGTTTTGAAAGATTATCAGGGATATTTGAAGTTGTTTGTACTAATTCCCAATTAGCGTTGCTAACGGAAGCAATGTTTGTTTTAGCGATAGCCATAGAAACAGGGGAAGCCTCTATCATGCTTTGAAACAATGTGTTATATTGAGTTTCATTGTTCGCAACTTTTGCATGACTTACAAAAGGAATCACTGCATTGTTGGCGAGAATATTTCCGTTTGTTGCAATAGCCGTAGATTTGCCTTTGGTGGTTGCACGCTCTATTATTGTTTCCAAATTCGTGTTATCCATATCATAACTAACAGCGTCAACGGCAGGTTTCACACCCGTAGCAAGAGCAGAGCCCGCTGTGATTGGGTCTATAGGAAGCGAATCGGCATAATCAAATTCTTGCCAAACTCTTCGTACATGATAGTCGCCACGATAGTAATTTACATTATATTCTTTGTCGAGGGTGCTCCAATAGGTTGGATAGTTTGAAACCGCATATTGAATATCAAAGGTATTCAAAACGCAATCATTTTTACTCGTAATCATGTGTGCATGATTATATCCCATGCCATCAGCAATTACAAGTATGATATTTTTTGGTTGAGCTGTTGCAGACACTGCAATCAGTACACTCAAAATACTAGTAGTAAGAAATTTCTTCATCGTAAGTTCATCATTAATAATCTTTTGCAAAAGTAAAAAATATTCAACTACGTCAAGTCATTTCAGAAAAGAGAAACGTCATTTCGTCAAAATCATTGTGTAACTAAGAGCAAAGACTTTGTTTTATATTTTTTTAAAGAGGAATAGGTATTGAAAATTCATAAATTTCAACAAAAATGTGAAATTTCTTGTGTTTAAATCTTGTTAATAAGGTCAAAATGTATATTTTTGTTGTTAAGATATTTTGGAGATTTTCAAAAAGTTACGTTTTTGTGAAACCTTTTTGAATTCAAAATAGTCTTACTCATAATATCGCAAAATGTACAACTATGAAAAGAGTTAGGAAAATTTCATTGGTGATTGCTGCACTTGTAGCAAGTTCATCGTTGTTTGCTCAGAAAGACTTGTTGATTTCCGGAGGTTCTTCGGTATCAAGTATGGTATGTTCAAACAACTATGTTTATGTAACCGGTTCTAACAAAACC
>DAIOSV010000021.1:0-12231 GCA_036752345.1 Bacteroidales bacterium
CAAATGTACACATATTTTCTTTCGTACAACACTTTTATAAAACTTTTTTTTCGATGTGAGTCTTTCGCTCTGAATATCAGCGAAATAATTTTTCAAACTTCTTTTTTTTTACTTGATTTTAGTGGAGTTTTTGGCTATTTGTTGAAAGAAATTGAAGCCATTTCTGCTCGTTTTTTTCTGTTTTTCAAAAAACAGCTTTTTTTGTTCTCAAATTACATTTACGAATGCAAACGATTTTTATCCCATTTTGCTATAAATTGATTGAACTTTTTACTTAAATTCAATTCCCATGATGGAAATATCATCGGTTAATGGAGTAGCGTCAATAAACTTATTCAATTCTGAACGAAGATAAAAGACAACATCGTCAATAGTCCCATCAATAGTGATTGCTCCTTCAAGTGGCACAGTACCTAATGATTCCCCTTCTGTGTTTTGCGATTCTGTAACACCATCGGTGTAGCATAAAAGTTTGTCGCCAGGTTCTATATGGATGGAACCAACTACTACTTGTGGAATATTTTCAAGCATTCCTAAACCCACGCATCCGGATGAAAGGTAGAGTAAATTGAATGATTGTTTTTGCAACAACAAGGGAGGATTATGTCCTGCATTTATATAATGTAACGTATGGGTTCTTCCATTGTATCGGGCCAAGAAAAAAGTCACAAAGCGGTCACCTTGTGCGTTTTTATAGACTATTTGATTTAGGTCACGAATAACATTTGTAAGTGGAATATTGTGCTGAAACAAGATATGCAAGTTTGCTTGAAAATTTGCCATCATAATTGCAGCAGATATTCCTTTACCAGAGACGTCGCCTATGCAAAAGCCATATTCTTCGTCGTTCATTTTCATAAAATCGTAATAATCTCCGCCTACCAAAGAATATGGCTTGTAAAATGTAGCGACAGTAATATATGGATTTACTGGCAATGATTCGGATGTAGGAATCAACATTGTTTGCAACTTTGATGCAACCTCCAGCTCTTTATTCAGGAGTTCCTGTTGCAAAGAACCCTTGTAAAGTCGCTTATTTTCGAGAGCTACAACTACAATATTCGAAAGAGTTTGGATTACATCAATATTTTGAAACACTTGAGAACGCGACCAAAAATGGTATGGCTCTTCTCCGCCAACAAGGACATATGCTAACGGATTTTCTTTATGGAAGACCGGAATAATAATGTCAATATAACGGAGTAAAGGATTGACATTTTTTTTAACCGTGGTCACGGTTTTATAACGCAACAATGCCGACGCTATATCGCCGGCATTGGCAGTTACGGTATCAGAAAGACCAACAGAAAGAACTTTTTCCCAATCTTCATTAACTAAAAATACCGCTAATGTTCGTACTTTCAATCCTTCACAAAGGATTTTGCGGTATTTCTCTAACAAATCATGAGCCGAATCGTTCGTATTAATAGCCTGCGTTATTTCCAACAACGAATTAAGCTTAAATTCAGCTAATTTGACTTTTTTCCGTTGCAGTCCAAACATAGGTTCACATGGTTCTCTGTTGTATAATTATTTTACTCGTTCTTTGTATGAACCATCTGTTGTATCAATTTTGATTTTGTCACCAGTATTGATAAACAATGGTACACGAACTTCAGCACCTGTTTCAACTTTTGCAGGTTTCATAGCGTTAGTTGCTGTATCGCCCTTTACGCCTGGTTCTGAGTATGTTACTTCCAAAACGACCATTTGAGGCATTTCGGCAAACAATAACGTTTCTGTAGAAGCGTCAAAAACAGCATCGACTACATCGCCTTCTTTCATAAAATCAACTCCGATAATCAAGTCATGAATTACATTGATTTGTTCGAAGGTTTCTTGATTCATGAACACATAGTCAGCCCCTTCTTGGTATAAATATTGATATGGACGGTGCTCTACGCGCACGTCTTCCAATTTTTCACCGATATTGAATCGACGTTCCAATACTCGACCGGATACTACGTCTTTGAGTGTTGTACGCATAATTGTATTTCCCTTGCCTGGTTTAACGTGCAAGAATTCTACACATACATAGATTTTGCCATCCATGCGGATGCAAACTCCTTTTTTAATGTCTTGTGAGTTGATCATATTATTCTATTGTTTGAAAATCATTTTATTTGGTGGCAAAAATAAAAAAAAATGGCAATTGAACATTACTAATTGCCATTTATTACTTAGAGCAACTATTATTTTTTATCCTTAGCTACCGGATATTTCACTCCTGAATATTCAATTAAATCGCATTTGATAGAGCCAATCAACACATCAAATTCGGCACGAAGCGGAAGCATATTTTGATCGTCACTCACCCAAAAGCGTACATCATCTTTGTCCTTGAAAACACGTCCAGTTTCTACCACCGGTTGAAATTTAAGAGCATTGAACGTCCCTAATTTTGTAGTTACCTTACTTTTCCCTTTATAGATTACTTGAAAATTGTAAATATCGTCAGCAAAGAATATAGTGGTAGTTAATGTATCATTGTATTTCATATTACGGAAGCCTGATTTTCGCATTTGATACAGACTTGACACAATGTCATATACTTCCTTCGGTACAGAAACTTCTCCATTTTTCTTACTACTGACTGTATGATTTTTGTGATTATACGATACCTCATCATAGTATTTATAGCTATTTTCTGATATGTCACGGATAGCCTTAGTGGGTTTGGATGATTCGGGATCAAAATAACTTTCGTACACGTCATTCAAATCAAGAAACCAGCGAACCATGCCAACTGTTTTGGCTGTTGCTTTTGAATGGAACAAGCCTGAACTTGTTTTATCTAATGTGATAACTGCTTCTCCTCCATCCATAACACCATAGAACAAACTATATCGTAGTTTTTCTCCTGAAGAATACGGACATTGCTGCGTTGTAGCTTGTCCTGCTGCCATAGCGCAATATATCATTGCTAATGAGAATGTGATTATGAACCTTTTCATACTTTTATTTTTTTCTTCATTATCCAATGATTGTACCAAAATTATTTTTGTTTTGTATTTGATGCTGAAAGCATACGCATTATGGCTTTAAATGATGGTTTGTTGCCATACATTAATATTCCTGACTTATATAGTTTTGCGGCCAGCAATAATGCCAATGCACAAAATGAGAGCAAAAGTGCAACGGAAAGTGTTACCTGCCAATACGGGATACCAAAAGGTAACCGTGCCATCATTGCGATTGGCGAGGTAAATGGTATTATTGAAAGCCAAAAGGATAGTGGTCCATTTGGATCAGAAGCAATAAGCGGAAGTAAAATAAAAGGAAGAAGAAGTGGTACAGTTACCGGTATCACAAATTGCTGGGTTTCCGTGTCCTGATCGGACATAGCACCTATGGCTGCAAAAATTGCTGCATATAACAAGTATCCAAATATGAAGAAAAACGCGAATGCTGAGAGCATTACGAGCCAATTTACGCCATCTAATGTTTGAAATAAATCTATAGCATAATTCACTGTGAGCGAACTTGGTGCCATTACTTTAGCTGTGGCAGCATCTGAGCCAATAGTAGCCATCTCTGGCAATTCTGATGGCACATAAGGTTCAGGAAATAAAATAAATTGGGCTCCACTCACAAGCCCCAACGTCAACCCTACCCACAAAATAAACTGTAACAAGCCTACACTTCCAATACCTATAATTTTGCCTACCATGAATTGTACCGGTTTTACGGAAGATACGATGATTTCAACCACACGATTGGTTTTTTCTTCTACCACGCCTCGCAATATTGCGATGCCATACATGAGTATAAACAAATATATAACCGTAACAAACGATAACGCCACTACGTTTTTCTTTTCGAGTGACGATTCGTTTTCTATCGTTTCTCCTGCGGCATTCCACTTCTGCACACCAACGAATACGGGTGTTGAAACTTTTCCTATTGTTTCCGGAGAAACTTTTTCATGAAGCAATGCCATATATTCCAAATCACGGCGCAAGGCATATCCCACATATGCTTTCAATGCATCATCAACCCATACATTTGAATACAAAATGACCGTATTGGAATTGTATATATTGTTTGGAATAAACAAAACTGCATTGAATCCTGAATTGGCAAAATCCTTACTTAAATCATCAACGGTAGCGTTAACCACAACAGTGAACGTATAAGGTCCAAAGTCTTTGAGTGTATGTCCCAATAAATTTGATTCGTCAATAATGGCAATGCGTTTGGGACTATTCTGCTCATATTTTTGTATTAACAAAGGTACTATCAACACGCCTGCAAGGAATAGCGGTCCAAGCAATGTCATGATAATGAACGACTTGCTTCGAATTCGAGAAAGAAATTCTCGTTTGCATATTGTACGTATTTTACCCATGTTGTTCCGATTCATTATATTGTTCGACAGCTCGAATAAAAATATCGTTCATGCTTGGTACTATTGGCTTGAATGAACAAATAGAGCCTGATTTCATGAGATATTGCAACACATCGTTAATAGCCACTTCTTGTAACAATTCTATTTCAATTGTTGTAGTATCTTCATTTACAGTCTGTTGCGCTATTTTAAACGAAGGAGTAAGTGTGGTAAGCAAAGAATTGTAATATCCTTTGAAAATTACCTCATATCTATTACTTGCGTACAATTTTCTAACATCATCAACCGATCCGCTAAGAATTTGTTTTGACTTGTGTATGAGAGAAATCACATCGCACATTTCATCTACGGAATTCATGTTGTGAGTTGAAAGCAAAATAGTTGTTCCCGACTCTTTCAAGCGCAGTATTTCGTTTTTGATAATTTGCGCATTCACCGGATCGAACCCACTAAATGGTTCATCAAGAATGAGTAGCGACGGACGATGAAGCACAGTAGCAATAAACTGTACCTTTTGTTGCATTCCTTTTGATAATTCTTCAACGCGTTTGTGACGCCACGAGCCTATTTCCAATCTATCGAACCACGTATCAAGTTCATCTTTTGCCAATCGCGGATTCATGCCTTTGAGCGATGCAAAATAAAGGATTTGCTCGTCAACACGCATCTTCTTGTAAAGTCCACGTTCTTCGGGCAAATATCCAATACGCTCTACATCAGAATATTGCAAAGGGCTGTCGTCAATAGTTATAGTGCCGGCATCGGGGAACAAAATCTGGTTGAGAATTCTGATGAAAGTAGTCTTTCCGGCTCCATTGGGGCCAAGTAAACCAAACACCTTTCCATTAGGAATTTCAAGACTCACATCGTCAAGAGCGATGGAATTCACAAATTTTTTTGTAATATGTTGTGCAGAGACTTTCATATTTGACGCAAAAATAGAAAATGTTACGATACTTTATCGTGTTATTTTTTATATTTTCTCTTTTTGCGATTTCAAGAAAAAAACACATATTTGCAGTGGTTAAACATTTAAATTTAAACGATATGAAAAAAATCTTTTTAGGCCTATTGGCTATTGTAGGGATGGTATTCTTCTTTACAGCATGTGGAGATGACAACAATACGGGAACTCCAGAACAAGCATCAGCAACAGAAAGTGGAACAAGCCTTTATGACTCGTACACTTCATACGAAACGTACAAAAACGATTCAACAACTGTAGGAACCGTACAAAAAGTAGCCGCTGCAGCGTCATTATATAAAGCTTACCAAGCATACAACACAAACAAAGATGATAGCGAATGGGTACAAGCATTTGCAACAAGTGCAGTAACAACTATTGCAGAAGGAGAAAAAGAAACAGCTAAAACAGCTCTTATTTCTGCTTTAAGCAATAATAATATTGCAACGGAAACTACGTCAGAAAATGTCATTCAATTGGCAGACGCTCTGGCGCAGATATTTGGATAAATAACAAATACATATTATATAAAAGAAAGTCCGAAGTAAAAAACTTCGGATTTTTTTTATGCAAAAAATTGTTTTTCAAACACACAACTATTGAAAAAGATTGTATGTTTGTGATAAGAAACAAAGAATACGGATACAAACGTAATGGACGACATAGAAATTACAGAAGTCTCAACAGCAAGCATTTCTGACATCCAAACAATTGCAGAAATAGCATTTCCAAAAACATACGCCCCTATTCTTTCCCAAGAACAAATAAACTACATGATGGACTGGATGTATAGCACAAAAAGTCTCATCAAACAAATGCAAGACGAAGGCAACACATTTTTTGTAGCACGTACAAAATCAAAAACTGTTGGATTTGTAAGCATTCGCCCTGACGGAAACGATTTGTACCACATAGAAAAAATCTACATCTTGCCTGACTTTCAAAAGAAACATATTGGATCGCATTTATTTGCCAAAGCAATAGATTACGCAAAACAATGCAACAACAATAAACCTATACGAATACAACTTAATGTAAACCGTAACAATCCGGCTGTGTCATTCTACAAAAGAAAAGGAATGCATGTGGCAGAAACAGTTGACAAAGAAATTGGGAACGGATTTCAGATGAACGATTACATTATGGAAATAGAAGTTAAATAGCCATGCATTCTCTTTTTTTACAAAAAATAGCATTAATCACAAAACACATAAATCGCAAGAAACGAAATGAGTAATGTTTTTATAATCCTTAACAGCCTTGATGAATGGAGGCCGTATTACGAAACTGAAAGTACCCTTACCATCAATGATTATTTGCAGCATCATTATGAAGGTGGACACCCAAGATTGATTATCAATCTTGCAGATAGTTATTCGTATAATTCCAAAGGCTACTACTGCTCTTTGTTGGCTCAAGCACGCGGCCACAGAGTAATTCCAGCTATTGATACGATAAACAAGATAGAAACCGGAACTGGCGTACGTATGAATCTTGCATTACAAAAGATTTGCAACCAGTGGATTACAAAAAATAACATAACCGAACCTTTCTGGCATCTGAATATTTACTTTGGTACGTGTGCCGAAAAAGGACTTGAAAAAATTGCTCACTTTATTTTCGACAACTATCCTTGTCCGCTGCTTCGCGTTACATTCAACAACCATTCAAGGAATCAGATAGAAAACATCCAAACATTTCCGTTGAGCGAACTCAGCGACCAAGAACAAGATTATTTTGCCAACGCACTTGATAATTTTAACAAAAAAGTATGGCGTGCTCCTCGTTCTTCTCGTCCGGCTCGCTACAATTTAGCGATACTCTACGATCCAGAAGAAAAATTTCCACCGAGCGACAAACAAGCATTGCAAAAATTTTTGGAAGTAGCAAAAAAAATGAGCATCCATGCGGAACTCATCACCGAAGAAGAATCAACTCGATTGATGGAATTTGATGCATTATTTATCCGCACTACCACCTCTTTGAATCATTACACTTTCCATTGGGCGCAACTAGCGGCTCAAAGCAACATGCCTGTGATTGATGACCCCATTTCAATAATAAAATGCACCAACAAAGTATATCTCTGTGAATTATTTGAAAAAGCGAAAATACCTGCACCAAGGTCAATTTTACTGTTTAGAGATGACAATAAAGAAAACACATTTGAACAAATTTCAGAAAAATTAGGAGCTCCATTTATCTTAAAAATACCTGATGGATCATTTTCTATTGGAATGCACAAAGTTTCAAACGAAGAGGAACTAAAATCGGCACTTGAAGGTATATTCAAAGAATCTGCAATTTTGTTGGCTCAAGAATTTACCCCTACCGAATTTGATTGGAGAATTGGAATACTTGACGGCGAACCTTTGTTTGCATGCAAATATTACATGGCCAAAGGACATTGGCAAATATATAACCATGCCGTTACGGGTAAAAATTTATGTGGGAAATGGGAAACAATTCCTATTTATAAAGTACCATCAAAAGTGCTTGACACTGCCACAAAAGCAGCAGCACTTATTGGCAAAGGGCTCTACGGCGTTGACCTCAAAGTTGTTGATGGCAAAGCAATAGTTATTGAAATTAACGACAACCCAAGCATAGACCACGATGTAGAAGACGAGGTATTGGGCGATGAACTATACTATCGAATACTCAACTATTTTGTACATCAACTCAATAAAGTTCATGCTTCGCGATGACAAATAAACCCAACATCCGAAAAGCCGAGAAAATCGACTTAGACGCAATCGTAGCAATAGAAAACGAGAGTTTTCCCGAAGACAATTTTTCGAGAGGAGAATTGCGCTACTTGATTGAGAAGAGTATCATTGGCTGCTATGTTGTGGAGCAAAACCATGAAATATTGGCTTACACATCGCTCCTTAGTCGAAGAAATGCAACGAACTTACGCCTCTATTCGATTGCCGTTGCTCCTAAAGCCAGAGGGCAACATCTTGCACAGATGCTCATGACTTTTATGGAAGAAAAAGCAAAACAACTTGGATTACAGTGCCTCACTCTTGAAGTAAAACCTTCAAATAGTTCGGCAATTGCTCTCTACAAAAAGAATGGGTTTGAAGCATGTGGACAAAAAGAAAACTATTATCATGATGGATCATTCGCCATTTGCATGAAAAAAGATCTTTAATTCCATACCACAGAAACAAATTTCACCCTTATATTTAAAAAAAAGCACACTGCGATGCTCATTTATCCTATTTTGATTGAAAAATTTTGCCGTTGAGGAAAATAGGAGTTAGTTTGCATCAAAACAAATAAGACAAGAAATGGAAAACAAAACAGAAAACAGCCAAACACTGGAACGTAGCAATGTAGAAATTGCAAATGCGCTTACACATTTTTTTGGAGTACTATTAGCAATACCTGCAGGTTGGATTATCATATCAAAAGGGTTTGCAATAAACACTATTACCGGAATTTCAATGCTCATATTCACATTAGGTATAGTGATACTCTATTTCTCATCGGGAATCTATCACTGGACAGTTGCTCCTCGCGCCAAATATGTTTTACGACGCTTTGACCACGCCAATATCTATGTTCTTATTGCAGCATCATACACTCCTATATGGCTTTGCACGGTGGGTGGCAGTTTTGGCACAACATTCTGTATTATAGTATGGTCGTTAGCTCTCATTGGAATTATTGGAGAGCTCATTACTTTGGGCAAATACCCCAAACTTTCGTTAGCCTTATACCTCCTTATGGGTTGGTCGGTAGTATTTGTCATAAAACCAATATGGGAAAACTTAACTTCAACACAATTGATATTTCTTTTATTTGAAGGCTTGAGTTATACCATTGGAACATACTTCTATGCGCACAAAGAGAAACCGTATAATCACGTTGTTTGGCACATATTTGTATTAGGAGGAACTATTTTCCATTATTTTGTTGTCCTTCCAATAGTCCTGTAATAAAGGAATAGCAACACTATTTTAAATAGAGCAAATACTCTCTTTTACGTATGTTTTGCTCTATTTAAAAATGGTATCCACCACTTTTCCCATAGCAACAATTTCATCGGAAATATTTTGCCGACATAGTGTTGTGTTATCACGTGGAGTAGCAGCGAAATAAATTGAATAGGTGCACTCCGTTTCTTGAAATAGAAATTTCATGGTATAGATAACACCTACGCAGTTTTTGGGGCTCGATTGAATATACACTAAAAGTACCGAACTATCGGCATAAGCTATCTCAGCATTGAATGTAGTAACCACAAACTGCGATACCTTGCTAAATATTTGTTCGCGCGTCATACCATCATACTTTACGGTGTTTGAAAGCTCACGAACCTCACCTTCACCTGTAGCATATGCACCACTTGCGCACAATACTATAAGACACATCAATACTATTCGTCTCATACCTCTGTAAATCCGCTCAAATATACCAAAAAAGGAATGTCCTACACTACTACACATAAAAATCCCGATACTGAAAATCAATATCGGGATCGGACTAAGAAATTTGAATTATCTACGAGTATTTGTAGTGCTTCTTGACGTGTATGCTCTGCTTGTTGGAGCTGGATGCGTGCCTACCGTAGCTGAATTTGATTTATCATTATGCGGCCTCGCTTCACCATGGTTTGGAGCTGATGGCATATCATTGTGTTTTGGTTCCGGTGCTGCGTGATGTGGAGCATGGTTTGAAGCAGGAGCCGCATAATGATTTGGTCTTGGTGCAGGTGCGCCATAGTGATGATGACTTGGTGCTGGTGCCGGAGTTGAATAATAATGTGGTCTTGGTGCTGGAGCATAATAATGATAAACAGGAGCTACCACACGTCTTGGATACGGATTTAAATTTACTACCACATTAGGTGTATTGTTTGAAGTTAAAATATACATTTTGTTATCGCCGGTAAATGTTGCATATACCGTAGAATTCCAAGGTACGTCAATTGAGTAGTCGTACAACAATTCATTTGAATTGCCTTCGGTATAGATTTCCATACCATAAGTACCACGACACAAATTTGAGATTGTTACCTTGTTGTTGTAAGAATAATATTTCTCTCCATTAATAAATACTGAAAAAGGAATATCTACGTTGCCTCTTACTATCAAATCTGATGCAAAAATGTTAGCTGTGCTCAACACTAATGCTGCTATTACTACTAAACGTTTCATGACTAAATCCTCCATCGTTTTAATTAAACATCTTTCTCTTGACTTTGCAAAGTGCGTGCCAAACATAGAAATTGTTTATTATCAACGAATTAAAGGATTGTTTTAGAAACCAAGATTTACACCAACAGTAAATAGTCGTTGTTTTGGATAGTCGTAGTAATAAATTCCATTGGAACGTGTTTCGGGATCGAGTCCACTGAATTTAGTCCACACAAACGGATTCTGTATTTGAAAATATACCATACAACGGTCTAATTTTGCTTTTTGACAAGCAACGTCCGGAAGGGTATAATTCAACTGAATATTTTTAAGACGAACATAAGAGCCATCTTCCAAATAACGCGTAGAGAAGCGATTACTATTGCTTCCGTTGTTCTGCACCACTTTAGGATTTTTGGCATCGTCGCCGGGATATTGCCAATAATCTAACGCCTCGCTCGATTGATTAAACTCCGTTTTTGCACCATCTGCAATCAACTCGTTGTTCAACTGATTGAAAATCAAATTTCCATAGTTGCAATAGAACATAAAATTCAAAGCCCAATTCCCATAAGCAAACGAATTATTCCATCCAGCGGTGAACTTAGGATCTGCACTGCCTGCTATCACTTTGCGAGCTTGGTTGTAATCTTTTGTCAGATTGCCATCGGCATCGTACCACATAGGCGAGCCGTCGGCAGAATTCACACCGGCCCATTCTGCCAAATAGAACGTCTGCAATGATTGCCCAACTGTTCTAATTTTTGTACTTACCACAATCGTATCACCACCATACAATTGGGTAATTTCATTATGATTATGCGCAAACGTGAAAGATGTGGTCCAATTGAATTTATCGCGATTGACAACCACTGCCGAAGCCGACAATTCCACTCCCCGATTGACCATTGAACCAACATTTTGCATTTGCGTTTCGTATCCGCTGGTCATTGAAACGGGCACAGCAAGCAACAAATCAAAGGTATTTCGGTGGTAAAAATCTATGCCAAGAGTATAGCGTTTAAGCAATTTGCAGTCGATACCCATATCGGCATTGTGGTTTTTTTCCCAGGTTAAATCGTCGTTACCCATGGTTGCCAAAGAACTTCCCGGCTCGCCCATGTAGTTATTTCCAAACGAATACAACTGCATATACAAATAATCATCAATTGACGAGTTACCCGAAGTACCATAACTACCGCGCACCTTCAACATAGTAACCCATGGAACTTTTTGCATAAAAGCCTCATCGGAAACTATCCACGAGCCACCAACCGACCAGAACGGTGCCCAACGATTTGATGGGCTAAATTTAGACGAGCCATCAATGCGGAAACTTGCGCTCACATAATATTTTGCCGCATAATTATATTGGAAACTTGAAATGCCCGAAAGCAAAGACGATTCCACACCGTATTCATTCATCTGCTCCATTTGCGAAGCGTTTGCTATGCTTGCCGACCCTTCAGTTGAAAAATTTGAGGCAATCATATTTGAGAAATCCACCGCATTTGATTCCACTTCAACGCCCGCCATTGCATGCACAGAATGTTTCAAATAATGGTAATCCCATTTCAAAGTTGACGAAGAAGTCCACGTCATTACGTTGGTAGAATAATATGACGACACACCATTTTTATCAGCGCCATCGGGCGTTTGCGGATGCAAGTACGCATATTCGTCAACGTTGATATAATCGATATTGGCGATGGTTTTAAATTCCAGATTGAGCGGAAGTTTGTATTCAACAAACGCATTTCCCAGCATACGTT
>DAIOSV010000021.1:12331-29059 GCA_036752345.1 Bacteroidales bacterium
GCAGAAGCATCTTTCAATATTGAGACACTTTCAATATCATTGGGGTTCAACGAAGTTAAAATAGAAGAAGCGTCAGAATTTTGAGTCGTTTCTCCCGAAAACATTGGTACGCCATCTATCACTACCAATGGAGAACTTCCTGCAGAAATAGAGCCTGCACCACGAAGTTGTATTTCTGACGAAGCTCCCGGTTGACCGGAATTGGTTGTCAACACTATACCCGGAACGTTTCCTTGCAATGCTTTTTCAAAACTTGATGATTGCGTAGCCACAATATCAGCAGCTTTGAGCGATGACAACGAACCGGTAAACGATTCCTTTTTCTGTTTCCCATACGGCACCGTCACCACAACGGTTTCTATCATCAATGCATCGGGTTTGAGAGCCACATTATATTCTGTTGCAGAGGTAATGAGTAGTATTGTCGGTTCCATTCCCATATACACAAACTCAATTGCACCCGCGTTTTCGGGGAAATCCACGACATATGAACCATCAAGATCGGTGTATGCACCATAGGCTGTTGGAACATATTCACCTTTTTCGTCTTTCAATAGTATTGATACGGAAGCGGCCACAAGAGGCTCTTTGGTTTGAGCCGATGTAACTTTACCTTTTATTTGACGCGTCTGTCCTATTGCACAAAAGCTGAGCAACATTAAAAACGCAAACAAATAAAAACGATTCATACGGTTAGATTTCAATACAAAAGTAGGATTTATTTATTGTGCAAAGAGAGATTACTTAAAGAATTTCAAATACGTATGTATTAACATTTTATGGATTTTCTTTGCATCTTCAAGTTGTTTTGGTTCCAAGTCAGGATTTTCCAACTCAAATTCATTGCACAAATTCGACAAAAAAGCGTCTCCATTAAAATTCTCAAATGCATCATCAACTTTAACCAACACATTGTACGACAGCATTGGCATAATTTTATTTGCCAAACGGATTGCCATCATTCGTTCTTCGGGAGGAAGCAGTGTCTTGGAACACATCTCCACAATGGTATCGGCGTAATAATCAGAGCATGACGAAAGAAGCATAACTTGCACTTGAAGAGCCTTAAAATAGACATCCCGTGGCGTTTCTTTGTTCGATTCACAAAGTTCTATAGCTCTTTCCGAAAAGACTAATGCCATTTGCAACATACGCAACTCGTCTGCTTCGTCCTCTACCAAATCGTAATGGTGCATAATAAGCAACGCTTTGGCAATTTTCCACACCTCTACATTATTCCAAAGCAACTCCGGATAATTCATTACCGACTCGTACACAAACGGTAAAATATGTTGCGCCTTGGCTTGTTTGCCTTCGTTTGCAAAATCGAGCACCTTATTAACTACGGCAAGGAGAACCTCTTCTGGATTTGAATCGTACATGTTATTCTATCTTAGCTACTACAAAATCTTTATTGTCAAAAATAATCTTTTTATACTTTGGATACGCCGGAAAGGTATGTTTATCAATAACTAAATAGCTACACCCACGCGATGCGATATTTTGCACATAATTCGCATCCGCAAGTTGTTGATTCGTAGAATTCCAGCCTTTCCTATGTGAAAAATAAATGAGTTGGTGATTCCCATTTCCATTTATTGCGATTTTTTCATGTGGATTCGAAATACTATCCATTACATTTTCAAGTGTCAATTTATACGTTTGGGAATCCTTTATAAAAAAATCATGTTGCTGATTTATAACACCTTCCGCTATTGCAACAGCAATAATTACAACGCGAATCCATTGTTTTGGAATAACAGAAACGCCATACCCCGCAACCAAAGCCATTGCGGGCACAAATGGAATTATATAATAATTTTGTTCGTAGAAAAATGGTCCTGACTTAAATATATAGAGAAGATACATTCCAAAAACGGATAAAAATATTGCTATGAGAGCACGATTTTTCTTTAAAAATGCAAATAGCAACCCCAGTAGGAATACAGCGAAAATTGCATATCCTTGAAATGCATCAAAACAAAAATGGCGAAGCGTTTCATGTAAATGACTCACAACAGCTATAAAACCAGCTCCAAATGGAATTCCTATATTGTACCATGTTCCGCTTAACTCCATTAGATGCGCATTCCATAAAAAATACCACGCGTACGTTAAAATGAGAGGTATAGCGGTCGACAATAAAAGAATTATTGATTGCCTCCTTTTTACAATAATTGTCTTTATGGTGTCGTCAGGATATGCAAATCGTATAAAAGGAAGCAAAACAATTAGATATATTCCAGCCGGAATTTTTGATAGAATTCCTATTGTTGCAAAGAAAACGTAGAAAAACAGATACCGCCACTTGTTAGTTAGCAAAAAATGCAAGGCATAGTATAATCCAATGAACATGAACGATATACAAAATGTATCAGACATAGTTTTTCTTGAAAAAGAAAACCAAATAGAAACGCCAAGAATTATAGTCGAGGCAAAAACCATTTGCTCAGAGAACTTTAATCGCCGTACTGTTTTTGCAAAAAACAAAAGTCCGAAGGAAGAAACGATTAAATTGACGAGTCTGCCATACCAATGAGAGTATCCGAAAATACTTGAAATGAGGTAATGAATATAGTACAAGAAAGGGAACTCCATCTCTATAATGCCCGTGCCTTCTGCTGTATCGTCAATTCTTGGATAAAAAATAGAATCATCAACCTCATAGAAATTACGCGCAACCATAAGTCCGGTACACTGCCGCCAACTATGACTTGTTTCTAACGGGGGATTTGTAATGCCAATCAAACGAATAGCAAACAACAAAAATATCACTAACTCAATAGAGAGAATACGTTTCTTTATTTCGCCCATAGGTTAACGGATCAAACTTTGCAGACGTTTTACTTGATTTTGCTTATTAACTTCGCGATTGTTTTTTGCAAAATTGGTAAAATAGGTATGAGCCGAAATAAATTCAATTTGCTGTTTATTCCAGGTATTTTTGTCGGATATCAAATTTTGCATTCGCAATTCTTCATAGAGAGTGTCAGAAACCGGAATAAAGTCGGAACGACCTAAGTAATCCAAATCGGCATCGCAAATAATGCACTCCATTAATGTTTTAGGTTTTGGCGGCAAATGGGTTGCCATAATTAACGAACAAATTTTTTCAATCTGTTCTTGTGTATAGTGATAGAGTGGCAAAATTTCACGTGCATAGTTACTACTAATATTTTCGTGTCCTTCCGACTGAACAATTTGTCCCATATCGTGGAACAATGCCGCCGTACGAAGCAAAAGCATATCTTCCTCGTCAGTTATATTTTCGGCTGTGCCTATAACTTCTACTCCTACCAGCACATCCATCGTATGCTTTACATTGTGATAATGCAAATACGACGGTAACTCTTTTTCCAATCGAGTCAATATATATTCCTCTAAATCAGGGAATTGGACTTTTAGAAATTTAATCGAAAACGCATAATTTGGAATTTGCAAATTTGCATCGTCAGAATATTTTGGTTTGAAACCAACCACCTCATACATTTTTATGACTCCGGTATATTTTGCAGGCATAAATCCAATGGGGTCGCACTTAAACACATCATGGACAAACATTTTCGTCATTTCGGAAATAACGACTTTGTTTGTCCTACTATACGATTCTATTCGACAAGCAATATTTGCGGCATCGCCTTTTAGTTCAAACGAGGGTTTCTTTTTACCCGAAATAGTTGCCACTACCGAACCGGTATGAATTCCAAGATTTATGTTCCAAATATTTTTTTCGGTTTGCAAATAACGAACTATCTCCATTGATGCAAGCACCATTTCCATTGGATTGGTATGGTTTTTTTCAGGGATTCCACCGGCACACATATATGAGTCGCCAATAGATTTTACTTTTCGTATGTTATATTTAGAAACAATCTGGTTAAACTTCCTCCAAATTGCATCAATATCATCACCCAAACCTTGTGGATTGTCGGTATTTTGTACGGTATCAAAACCAACAATATTAGAATACATTACCGTTACCATTTTGAATCGTTTACTTTGCAATCCGGGTCGCACGCCATTTTCCGAGGCAGACTTCAAGTTTTTTAACTGACGTTGGGCTTCGGACAACTGCTGTTCCAATGCTAAAACTTTTTCGTGAAGTTCCTGATTTTCCTTTGCCAAATCAACGTGTTCCATAATTTCATTCAAAATGTGTTTGAAAAATACGGAATTTTAGAGAAAGAACAAGATTTTTCTATGAATTCTTAACGTATAGCCAAGCCTTTGTATATTCTGACCCATCATGCAATTCGGCCAAATATTGGCTTGCTTCTGTTTTATCGGAAAATGCAGTTAAATACACACGATTTTTGTCTGCATCAGCGATTACTCCCGAATCATATTTTTTTGCCTGCAATTTCTTTGAATATTTTTCGGCATTTGATTTAACCGAAAAAGTGCCGACAATCACAAAATATTTTTTTGTTTCGGTTTTTACTATTTGCTCCTGTGGTTTTTCCTCCACCGGTTTCTCAACAGCAACCGTTGTTGCAGTATCTACCTGCGGTTGTGCTTGCGGTTCTATCTCATTTTGCTCAACATCTGCCGAGGCCACATAGCCATATGGGCGAGGCAATTCAGGTTGAGAAGAGTCTATAAACGCTGTTGTTTTACGGAATATTGACGCAAGTTCTACGCTTTGTGAAACTTGTAACACATTAGGAATTAGCAACGCTCCAAATAGAATTGGCGAGGCTATGAACAATACTCTTACAGTATTTTTGGTGACCCGTAGTGGTTTTTCTCGGTCATTTTTTTTTTCGGCCTCCGATAATTTATCTATCGAAAAGTCAGTTAAACCGAAAACCTCAGGATTTGCTTCTGGAGAAACCTTTGATTCAAAGGACCAGTCATTATGTATTACTCCTACACCATCAATTGTAAAACTGCCATTAGATTGAAGCAGCGTGTTGCACTGCAGAACGTAGGCATCAATAATATTTTGCGCCTCAATTTCGGAACAATTGTTTTTTTGAGCTACATAAAGCACAAATGCGGAATCGTCTTCTGATTCGTGCAAAAATGTGACAACTTTTTGAGGAGGAATAAAAGTAACTTGCTCTGTTTTAACCAATCTTGCTGAATGATTTTGAACGGTAAACGAACCCAATGAAGGAACAGTTACCTTACCCGATTCAAACAATGATTTCGCAATGAGCAGCTCTATATTCATATTCGTATTAATTACGAATACAAATTTATTCGCTCACCATATTCAAATGGCCAAAAACAAGTGAGAGTTATTACTCACTTATCAACACACAACAGGTTGATTTTGACTACTTTAAAATGATTCCGCTTGTTTTATACTTGGCTATTGTATCACCTTGTGCGTAGAGCAAAAGAGCATCATACTCAGGGTGTTTTGCAAAGAATTCTTTGGACTTCTCCAGTCCCACCACCATACACGCAGTGGCAATAGCGTCGGCTTCAATACACTCATTAGCCAGAACCGTTGCACTCAACAAATTCGAAGGCTCGGAATGACCGGTTTTGGGATTGATAGTATGAGCATATTTATGTTTCCCTTCATAGAAAAACTTACGATAGTTACCTGATGTTGCCAACGATTTATTATCCAATTCAATAGCTATATCATAGCGATCTTCTAGAGGGATGCTATCAATATTTTCTTCAGGCCGAGTAATGCCAATGGTCCACACATTCCCTTCTGAATTTTTGCCTTTGGAACGCATTTCGGAGCCTACGTCAACCAAATAATTTTTTACCTGCAAAGAATCAAGATAGTGCGCAATAATATCCGATGAATATCCTTGAGCAATTGCATTTCCTATAATAGTAACACGAGGATCGGTTTTCACCATACGATTTCCTCGTAATGAAATTTTGTTCATTCCCACAAACTGACGGATACTATCAATTTGTACTTGGGTTGGAATAGAATGTTTTGTAGTATCGGGGCCGAAATGCCATGCGTTCACCAACGGAGCAACGGTTATATCAAATGCGCCATCGGTTATTTTTGAAATATATTGTGATTTCTGGAAGAAATAGCGAAACTCGTCATTGATGCGCACTGAAGAGTCATTTGCATTGATGCGCGAAATCATTGATTGGTCATAATAAACGCTGAACACCGTGTCAAACTCTGCCAACAATGAATCAAAGACAGGTTTTAAATTTTCATTCCCTTCGTATACTACACGGTAATACGTACCTTGTGCAAGACCAGTTACCTCAAAGTACTTTTTTTCTTTTGCGCACGAAAATAGCATGACAACGCATGCTATAAGTACGCACTTTAAAGATATTGATTTCATTATGGTTTTTTGATTATTCCATTCGGAGAATTCTCAATAAAATCAATAATATAATCGCGTTCTACAGATTGTGGTATTTGTTGACGAACCATTTCCAATGCTTCTTTCATCAACACACCATTTTGTAAAAATATCAAACGATATATTTCATGAATTTCACGAATTTTTTCTTCTGTATACCCTCTACGAGACAAGCCAACCGCATTCACACCAATATACATAATAGGTTCTTGTGCAGCCTTTACAAAAGGAGGAACATTTTTACGAATAAATGTTCCGGCTCCAATAAACGCATGGTCGCCCACTTGCATAAATTGTTGAGCACCGGCTTTGCCTTCAATTATTACATGATTTCCTATAATGCAATGCCCCGAAAGAGCGGCATAGTTTGCAAAAATGCAATTATCACCAACTATACAATCGTGGGCTATATGCACATATCCCATCAAAAGGCAATTTTTCCCGATTGCAGTTTTCATTTTGTCAACGGTACCCCGATGAATGGTAACGCATTCGCGAATAACAGTATTGTCGCCAATTTCAGTTGTAGTATGTTCTCCTGCAAATTTCAAATCTTGTGGAATAGCTGAAATAACGGCACCGGGGAAAATGTGACAATTTTTACCAATTCGAGCACCAGGCATTATGGTAACATTCGGTTCAATAATAGTTCCTTCACCAATTTCAACATCTTCATATATGTATGAAAAAGGACGGATTATAACATTTTTGCCAATTTTTGCTTCAGGATGAATGTATGATAAAGATTCTGTCATATACTAATTATTTTTTTTGATAATTTGAGCTTTAATTTCGCCTTCGGCAACAAGATTTTCGCCAACAAAGGAATAACATTTCATATAAACCACGCCTCGTCTCACAGGCAAGATTAATTGCAATTGGAAAACAAGTGTATCGCCGGGATATACTTTTTTACGGAATTTTACATTGTCAACACTCAAGAAATACACGAGATAATCAGATGATTTTTCGACATGCGACAAAGCAAATACTCCGGCACATTGCACCATGCTTTCAAGCATCAATACACCCGGCATAACCGGTTCAGCAGGGAAATGTCCTTGAAAAAATGGTTCATCCATGGTAACATTTTTCATGCCTATAACTTCGTTTTCGGTCAATGACATGATTTTGTCAACCAATTGAAATGGATAACTATATGGCAACAACGATTTAAGAGATTGAGTATCATATACCGGAGTTGCAGTTAAGTCTATTTTAGGAGCAGGAACCCTCTTTAATTTCTTTAATTGTAATTGTTTGCGAATTATTTTGGCAAACTCTGTATTGGCTTTATGTCCTGGAATCGTTGCTATAATATGTCCTTTGATGGGTTTTCCAACTAACCATAAATCACCAATTAAATCTAGCATTTTATGGCGAGCAGGCTCGTTTTCAAATGACAATGGAGTATTGTTGAGCACGCATTCTTTTTCAATTCTAATATCTGGGCGATTAAAGATTTTAGACAATCGAGCTACTTCTTCGTCTGATACTTTTCTATCAACAAAAACGATAGCGTTATCCAAATCGCCACCTTTTATCAAATTTGCTTTAAGCATCATTTCTATTTCGCGGAAGAAGCAAAATGTCTTACAGCAAGCTATTTCTTTGCCAAAATCATTTAAATCGCTAATGCTGGCAAATTGGTTACGAAGCATGAACGAATCATAACTAATCTTCACATCAATACGCAAGGAATCGCAGGGATAGGCAATTATTTCAACGCCACGTTCCGGCTCCGAATACGTTATTTTTTCTTTTACCTCAAAATACTCGACATCGGCATTTTGTTCGACGGTACCAGCTTGCTCCAACGCATCAAAATATGGTTTTGCACTTCCGTCAAGTATAGGTACTTCAGGTCCGTTTACTTCAATTAGAGCGTTGTTGATGTGTAAGGCATGGAACGATGCCATCAGGTGTTCTATGGTACTTACAACAGCACCGCCAATTCCTATCACGGTTCCTCGAGCCGTATCTACGACATTTTCAGCAAGAGCGGGAATAATAGGACATCCCTCCAAATCAATTCTTTTAAACTGAATACCGCTTTTTGGCTCGGCAGGGTTAATTACAACTGTAACCATTTTACCCGTATGCAAGCCTTTACCGGAGAAACTAACCTTTTGTTTTAGGGTACGTTGTTTTTCTGCCATAAGACGTTTTTTTGCAGTGCAAAGGTATAGTTTTCTTTGTAAAATAAAAACACATTTACAATAATGGAAATCAAGAATACTACCCTGTTTTCAACAGCTCTATACAAAGTTCATTAGAATTTATACCAACCAACGAATTTTTGTCTTTTCAGTCATCGTTAATGTTGTTAAATCCACATTTTCCAACAACAGCACAGAGCTCTGATTTCCTTTACAAAAGGGCGATATCAACGCTGAAAGACGAGAAACGGCAACACCTTGCAATGTGGCTATGTCTATTTGTTGCTTCAATTCTTTTTCCGGATTTTCGTGCTTCTTGTAGGACAAGGGAAACGACATCACTATTCCACTATAAAACTCTACGCCTGCGGTTTCTTCTGATGGCATAGGCGCTAATGAGACAAAACAATTTGATTCATCTAATGTAATGAGGGAGTATTTATGAAATGTTTTGCCGTCGAATACGTAATGAGCAGCAATCTGGCGCATGAATTAGTTGTTGTTATTTTCTACTTTACGATTGTTTTTCAGATTTCGTTCGTTCAACAAATTCACTACGTTCAACGAATCAATTACTGCATCGTAAATTGACTTAATTTCACCTTCGAGCGTATAATACTCTACACTTTTTTCAAATATGCTATCGGTACATCCGTGCTTTGCAAATATGACTGAATCATAGTATTCCTGCGGCAAATGTATATTGGTCTTATTGGCCATTTCGGTGTTATACACCATAGCATCAAGCATATGTATATCAAAGAGAACTGCGGTCAGTTCTTCTTGGGTGAGCAAGCCTTTATTATTAAGTTTTTGTTTTTTTTGAGTACAAGAACTTATAAGCAATAGACAAAAAAATAACAAGGGTATATATTTGAATCTCATTATTTTTTATTGAATTTTATAGAAAGAAAGACTTCGTGCGCACCGCGTGATTTCTGTTTCAACGCAGAATACGTTATATCATACGAATAGCCAAAAGATAATAATTGTCTATATGTATAGCCTAGGAATAGCACTACGGCATCCTCTGTTCGATATGACAAGCCTCCCCATAACGTATTCGCATAGGTTAGACACTCAGATACTTCTATTTGCCAAGGCGCAGCGTAGACTTTACGAGCTACAACTGACGTTTCTGATTTTACTTGTTTTGCAATATTAAAACGAGCTCCTGCCATTGTGTTTAGATGGCTTTTGAAACGGTTAAATGTATTGTCAACCGCCAACGTGTCATTATACACCTCTATTTTATTGTTGAACAGCTGATCAAGAGAAGCTCCAATGAAATAATGCTGCGTATCGAAATACATACCAAATGTAGCATCAGGGCGGATAGAGGTGTACATTGACTCTGTCAAGTTTGTTTCATCATCAAGAAAATGAATTTTGGTCATATCTATATCGTACTTGACAAGCCCAACATTAAAACCAAACGACAATTTTGAAATTCTAGGAAGACTAATGTGATATGCATATGCGCCATACACTCCGAATTTACTAAAAGCTCCTTGGCTATCATTATATATCAGTCCTCCCCAGCCCATAGGTAACGAACTATGCTTTCCTGTTAACGTAAGAGTTGCGGTTACCGGAGCATTTTTTATTCCTACAAATTGGTATCGATTGTTTATTTGAGCCGTGTAGTAATCGTTTTTACCTGCTACTGCGGGGTTGTATGCAAACTCATTAAACATATACATGGAATACAAGGGTGTCTGCTGAGCAAACGACGTTGACGCCATAAGGAATAACACTATGTATATAATCAATCTTTTCATTTATCGTAATATAGAGATAGGACCTACTGCATCTGGGGTATTATCTTGATCGTTAAATTCTATTACATAATAATATGTACCCATAGGCAATGCATTACCATTCATAGAATCTCCGTTCCAAGGAGATTCCGAATAATTCAATTTATTTTGATATACTTTTGCTCCCCAACGGTTGTACACAGTAACCTTTGCCTTCGGACAATTTGCCAATTTTGGAATTACCCAGGTATCATTTATGCCATCGCCATTAGGAGAGAAACCCGAAGGAACAAAATCATCAAGGAATATATTAATATATACAACTGCTCGTTCGCGACAGCCGTGCGTTGTTGTTGCTACAGCTCTAAAATAATTCGACTCTATGAACGGTGTATATAAACCATAATATCCGGTATTTTTATATGTTGTTTCATTGGTAACCTTGTCTGGTATTGCACCCTTCTCTATAAAATCAGGTTTATATGAGTGCCAAGCTATTGAAACAATACCATCTTCTCCTTCTGGTTGATTTACGAACCATGGTTCTTGTACTGGATTAATAAGATATGGCACACCTTTCATCACTGTTACCGAATCAACGCCAAGGTACATACCAAGAGAATCTATCACCTCTAAAGCAAAACCCACCGAATCATAATGAGCTATAGTATAATATCCCGGACGTGATACACAGCCGTCAAAACTATATATTACAGAAACTCGAGAACTATCTGTATATGCGGTAGTCTCGGGGGTAACCCATGTAGTTTGCGCATATGGTGAAGAAATCAATGATGTTTTATTTTGCTCAATTGAACTCCATTCATATGTATTAGGAATAGGATTTACCGGAGAGTATCCATCAGCAAAAGTAGTGATGGTATTTGCTTTCAACTGTACTGAATCTTCAAGACATATTTGCTTTCTATTTAGAATAGAATCTCCAACTGAAGATATTTTTGCCTCCAAATTAACCAATGAACCAATATCACCGGCACTGAATGATTTGATGCATCCATTAGTACCGGTTACGGTGACTTGATACGTACCTATTGGTAAATTTGTTGCTTTTACACCGGTTTGATTTCTTGTATCATTCCACTCGTACGTATAGTTGGCAGGAGAATCTTCTGTCTGTACAGTATAGTCACCTTCGGAAACAACCAATTTGGTTACTTCTATACTTCCACTAGGTTTGTTTTCATCTAGTTGTTGGCTTGTATAATAGCTACACTGCGTCGGTGTTTTTGCTGTCTCTATTGAAACAGGCATTGACGGATTTGTATGGAATTCCTTTGATATATTACAACTCAAAAAGTCAGTTGCATTTGATATAGTACATATATACATTCCCGCCTTTAAGTTATTTATACGCCAATCTTTTCCGTCAACGTATGGCTGCCAGTCTCCTATGCTTGCCTCGGTTGTCCAACGGAAATAATATTCATTCCCTTCAAGACCTCCATATATAGTATCCAATGATATATACCCTGTAGCATCACTAGCACCACAACCGGTAACTTGCATAGAGAATTCAGCTTCTATCATTGTTGGTTCCTCAAATGTATATGGTACAAGACTACTTTCACAACCATATTTATCTGTCGCCATTACTTTATATACTCCCGCAGAAACATTTGAGTATTGCTGCATTTGAGAAAGCAAAACTCCCTCGTTTGAATACCATTTATAGGTAAAAGGAGCAGTTGTTCCATTAGCTTTTGCAGACAAATTACCAGTTCCGCCTTTACAGATTATTTCAGGTGTTTCTAAAACAGTGACCGTCAAAGGTTTGGCATCGGTAACCGAATCAAAGTCATATTTAACAACGCAACCCTTATTGTCTGTAACCTCTGCTGTGTATAGTCCTGCAGGTAAACCTACGGCAATTGAATCTTTAATAGTTGCATCATGAGACCATTTATATGAGAATGGAGCATATCCGTTGATTGTAAATACCTCCAATGAGGCTGTTGAATCGCCAGGGCAATGAACTGTTTCTAGTTGCAATCCTGTTAATGAGAAATTCGACACATTTGGAACTTGCACCATTGTTGATACCATACAACCATTCTTGTCAACAACCTGAACTGTAAAAATTTCATTTGTCCAAACTCCTTTGCAAGTATCAGAAAGTGCGGTTTTGCCCGATGATGTTTGAACTAAAGCATCTGTTGATGTTTTCCAAGAATATGTATAGGGAGAAAATCCATTCAAAATGTCAACTTTTACTTCTCCATTCTTTAAATTACAATACGATGGTTTTACAACCGAAGCAACTGCTTTTATCAGTTTTGGTTGTGACACTTTTAGTATGTTAGATTTTATTGGACATGCTGCATGACTCAAATCATATGCCGTTACATAATAAGAACCGGCACCAACATTTGAATGCACTTGTCCTACACCTATTTGAGAATTGGTGGCATCATACCATGTGTAAGTTATTGCACCTGCAAAATTTCCCGCTGGTGTAGCTGTTAGTTGTCCATCTATACTGCCATAGCAAGTAGGTTCTGTTCCTGTTGCTGTAACCGAAAGAACTTTCTGCACTATAGAGTATGATGCTGAGAATGTACAACTGGTATTATCTTCTGCGGTAATTGTGTATGTTCCTGTCTTTAAACCATATGCTGTAGTGTCTGAAGAGACTAAGGTTCCTAGTTCATTATACCATCGGAAAGAAGTATATCCTGCAGTTGCAGCATTTGATATATCAATTTTATATGCATCACCGTTACAAGCTGAACTCTGATACATTAAGGAACTCGTTGCTGACATCACACTACTTAAAGAGAATGTAGTATCAAACGAGCAAAAGCCATCAGTCACATGCACAGAGTATACGCCAACCGTTAAACCGGTAATAGCTGGGGTTGTTTCAGGGAATGGAGCACCATTGCGCAACCAAGAATAATTGTAGCTCCCGTTAGCAGAGCCAGCTGCTGTCACGCTTATTGAACCGGATGGAGTTGTTTCTCCACAAGTTGGCTGAACAATTGCAGCCGACGTTACACGTAATTTTTCGGTTTGTCCGGCTATAGCAATGAGCATTGTATCAGACAAACAACCTTCTGCATCAACAGCGGATACAAAATGATCGCCCAAACAGAGATTGGTATTTTGCGTTTCGGTAGATTCTACACCATCCCATGTGTACAAATAGCTACCTGTACCTCCTTGAGCTTGTATTTCTGCAGATCCATCACAAAGTCTCGGACATACTACATCTGCTTGACTAATTTTAGTAAGAGTTACTTTTTGAGGTTCTGTAATTATTATCGTAGTATCGGCGGAGCAACCACTCGCATCACTCACCGTGACTGAGTATGTAGCTGCCGGAATATTATTTAACATTGTAGAAGTTGCACCTGTGTTCCACAAAATAGAATATGGTAAAACGCCACCTTTTATCGTATCAAGAACAATTTGTCCACTATTATCTCCATAACAAACAAGATTTTGTGAACTCACACTTGACATTTGTAGAATATCTGCTTCAATCACGGTAACGCTATCGGTGCGAGTACAACCATCGTCATCAGTGACGGTTACCTTATGAATACCTTTCGGAAGATTCGTCACATTACCTGTGGAAGCATTATAAACACCATCAGTCCACACAAAACTATAGGTATGTGGAGAAGTATCGCCCTCATAATACACATTTGTTTTAGCCGAACCGGTTTCTCCACCAATACAATGGACAACATCGGAAATTGGAATTGCGGTTAAACGTAACGCAGATTTCTTAACTATTTCTATCGTATCGCGTTTGATACAACCATTTACGTCATTAACTTTCACAATATGCTTTCCAATACTCAATCCTGTAACCACTGCAGTATCACCACCATTGTCCCATTCGTATTCATAGTATTTTACGCCAAGATTATTGAATGCCTTTCCTCCTGTTACTGCTATAGTTGCGGTACCTGTTGACTTAGTACATGCCGAAGGAGTAACACTCATTTCCGTAATGGTCATTCCCGGCGTATTTGTGATAGAAAAAGTTTTCGTTTTAGCGCAACCGCGATAATCAGTCACGTCTATGGTATAGGTTCCTATTGGTAAGCTATCAATACGCACACGAGCTATTCCTTCGGTAGGACGAGTCCCACTTGCTTTTTCATTGTTGTTCCAATATCCGAGGGTGTCATCTCCTTCGTTTATATTGGTAAAATCTTTATATGTTCCGGTCGATGAAATTTTTACGTAAAATGGAATGAATCCTCCAACAATATTTACGAGCAATTTTCCATCATTAGTATTTGGATCGGTGCTTTTGTTGTCAATTGTCACAGGACACGACACCGGCATATCTTGTTTTGGATTTACTTGATATGAGGAGATTTTTTTCATGTCAACAGAATCAGCAGCAAGGCAACCGTTATTATCGGTAATTACAAGCTTGTATTCTGCTTTTTGTTCCATATTAGTTAAGGAAGGTGTAGTTGCTACTAATGACAACGTTCCTCCCGTAAGTTTTTTATACCATGCATACGAATATGGAGTTGTTCCACCTGATACTTGAGGGGATAGACTACCAAGAGTTGGGTTGGAACAAGTTTGTTCTGCTAATGTTATGAGTAAATTCAATGCATTTGGTTTGGTCAAAGTATGGGAATCGGAAGTAGTACAACCGTTAGCATCGGTTACAACTACATTGTACGTTCCCGGGCCAACAAGACCGGTGCTTAAATTGGTTGAACCACTTGACCAACTATATGTATATGGGGTAGTTCCTCCGGTTACATTTGCGCTGAGTATTCCTTTATCACCATTACAATGAATTATTGAAGTTTCTTCAATTGCCAATGTCAACTTTTCGGGTTGTGTAATTGAGGCTGAAACACTTTCTTCACAACCTTTCGCATCTCTTACTTTTATTGTGTAATCACCTGCAGGCACTGTCTTTGCGG
Organism: Bacteroidales bacterium; assembly: GCA_036752345.1. GTDB lineage: Bacteria > Bacteroidota > Bacteroidia > Bacteroidales > UBA1715 > UBA1715. Next base: position 27,478 of record DAIOSV010000021.1, read on the forward strand.
TAATAGAACCATACACTCCATCACCCCAGTTATACGATTTCACACCTATACCTCCGGCTGCGGTTACGACCATGGCTGCGGTTTGTCCATTACATGGTAATGAAAGAAAATCTACTTCGTTACCATTAATGGTTAAATGTGGTTGTATTGATTGCGGTTGATTTAATGTATACACAACGGTATCAGAGCATCCATTTATATCAATTACCACGATAGTATATACTCCGGCAGGAATATCGCTCTTTGTTGCGGTTCCTACAAAGCCATTCCAAAAATATGAGTAACTACTTCCCGTTCCTCCACTTGCAGTTACAGTAAGAGCACCATCTGTAGCACCGAAGCAACTTGGTTGTGTCTCTGTTACCGGTAATTGCAACGCAGTAGGCTGCGGCAACGCATGAGAATCGGAGATAGAACAACCATGAGAATCGGTTATAACCACATTATATGTTCCTGCAAGAACAAGACCGGTGTTTGAACTGGTTGAACCACTTGACCAACTATATGTGTATGGTGAAATACCTCCAGCGGGATTTGCACGGAGTCTGCCTTTTTCTCCATTACAATATATTGTAGAGTCTTCCACAATTGCCAATGTCAACTTTTCTGGTTGCGTAATTGAAGCAGACACACTTTCTTCGCAACCTATCTCATCTTTTACTTTTATTGTATAATCGCCTGCGGTCACTGTTTTTGTGGTAATAGTGCCATACACTCCATCACCCCAATTATATGTTTTTTGACCTTGGCCACCTGTAGCGGAAACAGCCATAACAGCTGTTTGTCCATTACATGGCAACGAAAGATTATCAACCTCATTACCATTAATAGTAAGATGTGGCTGTATAGATTGCGGTTGACTCAAGGTATATTCAATTGTATCAGAACATCCATTTATGTCAATTGCCACAATTGTATATACTCCGGCAGGAATACCGGCCTTTGTAGCCGTTCCTACAAAGCCATTCCAGAAATACGAATAACTACTGCCCGTTCCTCCAGTTGCACTTACGGTAATAGAACCATCAGTACCGCCGAAGCAGGTTGGCTGTTTCTCTGTTACAACGGTAACTTTCACTTTGCTTGCCGGTTGGGTAAGTGTTACACCTTCTGTTGTCACACATCCCGCTTCATCTCTTGCAGTAATAGTGTAGGGTACGTCAGCCTCCAAACTTGAACGTGAAGGTACTGTTATAGTAGGAGCATCTGCCCATTCATACGTTACGGCACCTACTGCGTTGAGGGGTGAATACGACACCGACCCGGTAGGAATTTCTCGACAAAGTAAATTTACACGAGAATCTTCTTGTAATGTTAGTTTCAGTGCCGGTTCAGTAATAGTAATAGTCGTATCAGCGCTACATCCAAGAGTATCGGTTAAAGTAATTGTGTACGGACCAGCCAACAATGATGATTTTGATGTAAGGTTAATCCCTGCTTCGGGAACTGAATTAATTTTTGTTGTGTAATCACCAGCATTCTTAATTGGAGAGAACGAAATTTTGCCCGTTGCCTCGCCTTTACAAGTAATATTTTGATCAACCGAAGCAATCACATGCATATCTTCCGGTTTTATTTGAAC
>DAIOSV010000021.1:29159-35555 GCA_036752345.1 Bacteroidales bacterium
TAATATTTTGATCAACCGAAGCAATCACATGCATATCTTCCGGTTTTATTTGAACAGTATCGGAATTTATAGTACAACCTTCAGAATCACTTACACGCACAAAATAATTTCCTAAGGCAAGACCATTGACAGCATCTAGATTATGTTTTGTTGGCGTAGCATCACCCACTTTATACCAATCCCATGTATATGGAGGCACACCTTGATTGAATGTAACACCAGCCTCTCCAATAGGTTGGCCTGTACAGCCTGCACCACGTACGAGAGAAAGTGCAGCAGAGTATTCCGGTTTATCAAAATAAACAAATTCATAAAAGACCGTTTTTCCTCCGTACACAAATGTCGCAAAATATTCATGTTGTTTCTTTACGCCTGCATCATTGTAGTCGTATGGCAAACTATCAACGATACACGAGTACTCTGTAACACCGCTCACTATCTTGAAGGCAGTGTCCAAGGCATACGTTCCTGTCTTTGTTTGCTGCAACCTCACTTTCAACGAATCTGAAGTATAAATAGGATTTCCTCCGGCATCTAAGTTCTTAAAATTAAAAGTAATAGCAGCGTTTGATGGAACAGGGCAAGTTGGATTTTTGACCACAATAGAACAACCGTTAGGCATCTGTGAGTACGCGCCTAATGCACAAATCACAAGTGATAGCGATATAATTGTTTTACGAAATAATTTACGAACCATATTCATTTTTTCAGAATTCAAACTAGCCTACTTGCAAAGTAAAGGTTTTTTGCAGATATTTTTACATCTTTTGCCATTAGTTTTTAAAAAATATCTACCTTCGTCAACTAAACTTTCAAATATGTCGATTCTTAAGACAGATAACATAATGAAAAAGTACGGCAATAGAACTGTCGTACAAAATGTATCAATCCAAGTTGAGCAAGGCGAAATTGTTGGTTTGCTCGGTCCAAACGGTGCCGGCAAAACCACCTCGTTTTACATGGTTATGGGCCTCATAAACCCCGATGGTGGAAATATTTTTCTTGACGATAGAAACATCACCTCCGAACCCGTGTACAAACGTGCGCGATATGGTATTGGCTACTTAGCTCAAGAAGCTTCAGTTTTTAGAACTCTTTCTGTGGAGAACAACATTATGTCGATTCTTGAAATGACTACGCTCAACAAAAAAGAACAGAAAGAAAAGTTAGAGGAATTACTTACCGATTTCAATTTGCTTCACATACGCAAAAACCTTGGTATCCAACTTTCGGGTGGTGAACGCCGCCGTACCGAGATAGCTAGAGCACTTGCAAGCAACCCTAAGTTTATATTGCTTGACGAACCTTTTGCCGGTGTTGACCCAATTGCCGTAGAAGAAATTCAAAGAATTGTACGCGAACTAAAAAATAGAAATATCGGTATCCTTATAACCGACCACAATGTTGACGAAACGCTTTCTATTACGGACAAAGCATATATTTTGTTTGAAGGAACTATTTTTAAAGCAGGAACAGCACAAGAACTCGCTGATGACCCTGAAGTTCGCCGTGTATATTTGGGTACCAACTTTGAATTGAAAAAAGATTTCTCAAAACAGAAAAAAGAGGAGTAACAAACAACATGACTACGGACACAGTTCAGATTCACGGAGATACATTTAAATTGCTTCTTTCTGAAAATGAAGTGCTTACGTATGTAAATACCGCCCAAAAGCAGATATTGGACTATTTCTCCAACAATCTCTCTTCGGTGGAGTTTATTGTGCTCATGAATGGTGGTAATTGGTTTGCAGAACATTTGTTTGCAAACATTGGGCAACCGATACATGTGCAACGAATCTCGGTGCAATCATACAACGGTGAAACACGTGGCGAACTCTCGCTCAACACTTTGCCAACGAATGTTGCCGGGAAAGAGGTTGTTGTGATTGACGATATTATTGATTCGGGCACAACGATGAAAAAAGTTCTTGCCTATTTAACCGAACAAGGCAAGGCGTCACAAGCACAAGCCTGCGTATTGCTCAAACGAGTGACAAATCAAGACTTCAAAACAATCAATACACCATACATTGTACAAAAAGGCTTATGGCTTGCCGGCTGCGGAATGGACAACTACAACGATGGCAGAGAATTACCGGCAGTTTATTACAAATGCGATTAGCGACATTCGTCCACTCATTCACACAGAACTCATAAAAAATAGAAAAGGTCGCCTTGAAAACCAAAGCGACCTATTCATTATAATTGCTTGAAATTATTTTGCAAGAGCAGTTGCAACGTCAACAGCACAAGCTACAGTACAACCAACCATTGGGTTGTTACCAATTCCAAGGAATCCCATCATTTCAACGTGAGCCGGAACTGAAGATGAACCTGCAAACTGAGCATCAGAGTGCATACGTCCCATAGTATCTGTCATACCATATGAAGCAGGGCCTGCAGCCATGTTATCTGGGTGCAATGTACGGCCTGTTCCACCACCTGAAGCTACTGAGAAATATGGTTTTCCAGCCAATACTCTTTCTTTCTTATATGTTCCGGCAACAGGGTGTTGGAAACGAGTTGGGTTAGTTGAATTACCGGTAATAGAAACGTCAACGCCTTCTTTCCACATAATTGCTACACCTTCGCGAACATCATCAGCGCCATAGCATTTTACTTTAGCACGAGGTCCGTTGCTGTATGCAACTTCTTGTACAACTTTCAAATCGCTTGTATAGTAATCGAATTGAGTTTGTACGTATGTGAAACCATTGATACGACTGATAATTTGAGCAGCGTCTTTTCCAAGACCGTTCAAAATAACGCGTAATGGTTGTTTACGAACTTTGTCAGCTTTAGCAGCAATTTTGATTGCACCTTCGGCAGCAGCGAATGATTCGTGACCTGCCAAGAAAGCGAAACATTGAGTTTCTTCGCTCAACAAACGAGCAGCCAAGTTTCCGTGACCAATACCTACTTTACGATCATCAGCAACTGATCCAGGGATACAGAATGCTTGCAAACCAATACCGATATTTTCAGCAGCTTTCACAGCTGATTTGTCACCTGATTGTTCGCCTCTCTTAAGTGCAATAGCACATCCGGCTACATAACCCCATTTTGCGTTCTCAAAACAGATTGGTTGTGTTTCCTCACAAGTTTTGTAAGGATCCAATCCGTATTTATCACAAATAGCATTAGCTTCAGCCAAATCTTTGATACCATTTGCATTTAATGCTGCATTGATTTGTTTAATACGACGTTCTGCCGATTCGAATTTTACTTCTCTTATCATAACTCTATCTCCTATTCTTTACGTGGGTCAATAAATTTAACTGCACCGTCTTCTTTAGAGAAACGTCCATAAGAACTTGTAACTTTCTTCAACGCTTCGTTTGCATCGGTACCTTTCTTAATTTCATCCATGAATTTGCCAAGGTTTACAAATTCGTATCCGCAAACTTGATCGTCTTTGTCAAGAGCAAGAGTTTTGATGTATCCCTCAGCCATTTCCAAATAGCGAACACCTTTTTCTTTTGTAGCGTATAACGTACCTACTTGGCTACGAAGTCCTTTTCCAAGATCTTCCAAGCCGGCACCAATTACCAAACCACCTTCAGAGAAAGCAGATTGTGTACGACCATACACAATTTGTAAGAACAATTCACGCATAGCAGTATTGATAGCATCGCAAACTAAGTCAGTATTTAATGCTTCCAATAATGTTTTGCCTTGAAGAATTTCTGCAGCCATAGCAGCAGAGTGTGTCATACCAGAGCAACCGATTGTTTCAACAAGAGCCTCTACAATTACACCGTCTTTCACGTTCAATGAAAGTTTGCACGCACCTTGTTGTGGAGCACACCAACCAATACCATGAGTAAAACCTGAAATGTCTTTTATTTCTGTGGCTTTTACCCATTTTCCTTCTTCAGGAATTGGAGCCGGTCCGTGTTTTGGACCTTTTTGTACAACGCACATGTGTTGTACCTCGTTTGAATAAACCATATTGATACTTTTTTATTTGTAATGAATACTATTTTATTTCTTTTCTCTAAGCGGACAAAATTAAAAAATTAGAATGAATTTTCTTGAGTTTTAGGTATTCATTTTCGTTTTTCTAGAAAAATTCTTTTGGGCTTCATGTTTATTACTATTCTCTCGATTAGTAGCAGTTATTTTTTGAAAAAGAACACGTTAAATTGCTTTTTCTGAAAGCGAAAAAGGTTCTCAACAACCTAGAATTGTGCCACCACGAAAAATTTATTTTTAAAACTATTTGTTGGAAAACAAAAAAATGTATATTTGCACACCCAAATGGGAATGGAATTGTCCTATGGTGTAATGGTAACACAACTGGTTTTGGTCCAGTCATTTAAGGTTCGAATCCTTATAGGACAACATAGAAAAACCCGTAAGTCAAATAAAACAAACGACTTACGGGTTTTTCTTTTAATTTTACTAAAACTTTACTCAAACATTTTTCAATATGGCATAAAAAAAGATGCTACACTTATGTAGCATCTGCATTCTCTTTTTCCTCTATACTATGTCAACTTTCCGGTTTTGTGATACCGCCTGCCATATCTTCTATAGAGCAGATTTTTACCAATCGTTGTTTTTCGCTTATGAATGTTTGTTAACATTTCCAAAACTTCGGGAGTACATTCGAACGACCATCTACAACCCGGACAATCATTCAGAAAACTTGCATTTGGAAAGAAATGTATGAGCTTTCTCCTATTTAATTCAACAAAAAAATCTCCTTTCAAAAAATGTTCTATATTCAACACAAAAGTCTTATCTTCCAAAACCACACACACAATTTTCATTATCCCTTGTGGCTCCTTTAATCTTTTAAGTTTAATCATTATTGTATCATCCCGTTCAATATAAGGAAGAAAAAAATCGTCAGCACATTTTTCATCCGTTTTAAAATAAAAAACATGCGGACCAATTCCAGTATGACTTATTTCCAACTCAAAATCGCCACTTTCATGAACAAAAAAAAGTCTGCCTCCAGTTTTATCATGACATTCATTCCACTCGCTAGAAATATCGCAAAATGATATATAGCAACTAGGTTCTGCCACACACCAATAAGGGAATACAATAAAACAAAAAAACAGCAATTGATTTTTCATAATATCTTTATAAAAGATTTCAACAACTCTCTCAAATCCTGAATATTATAGCATTTTCGTTCTTCTGAAATTTGCTTTTGTAAACCTGGTAAAACAACAAGTCCTATTAAAATATTGTTATTTTGTTTATTTAGTTCTTCATAAAAAACTCTATTGACAAGTGTTTTATATTTGATGTTGGGCGTTGGTGTTTATTTATTCTTGTTTTCTTAAATCCATAAAAATCTTTACACAATCGCCTTTTTTTAACTCAAAGTCTCCTTCCTTTACCAAGTATGAGCCTGAGCAATTTACCTCAATCTTGTATGTGTGTTTCCCAATTGATAATTCCTTATTCAATGTTGTTGAAGATATGCAATCAACTATTGAATCACAAAAACCGGGAATAATACCTATCGATTTATTATCCACAAATACTTCTGCAGTTGCTGGACAATTAATAACATGAGTATTTACTCCAAAAGTAACATTCCCTTTATCAGAGGAATCATTAATTTTTTCACAACCGCTAAAAATTAAAATACTTACGCAAAATGCAGTTTTAACTAAATGTTTGAGTTTACAACCGAATAAATTCAACAGCTTATTCTCATCAATTTTTCTCATTATTTCAGATATTACTTTTCATTTACTTTATCAAAATATAGATAATCAAGACCAATCATTAGTTCCGTGGTATCTTGTTCACTTGCGCCCAACGCCTGCCGCTCTGTAATTTTTGCCGATTTCGTGAACTGCATTCTGTCAGCCGAAATCAAAATTAGCACTTTTTCGACAATTTTACATGGCGTGTATTAGCGAAAGTTGCTATTTTATTTTATTGATAACTGTCTCCAAGTTTTAAATGAATATTTAATATTCTTTTGTAAAACTCTATAAAATAGCTCATGTACAGTTATCCTATCAGCATTGACCCAATAGGAGCTGCATTCTTGTGAAAAAGCAAATGCTGATGAGAAAACCGCTGAGTTTGAATATTTTTTTGAGTGATAAATATAGCTTTGTTTACAAACATCTATTTTAAATATTAATTTATCTTTGTGAAGTATTTTAAATATTAATTTATCTTTGTGAAGTATTATAAATTTAAGTATGTCAAAAGCAAGTTCGGTAAGATTTTCAAAGGGAGAAGAAATTTCAAATGCCATTTCGCATGGCTTAGGTATGATATTCGGCATTGTAGCTACAGTTTTAATGATTATTGTTTGTTCAAAAGAAGGAAGTACATTGGCTACTATTGCTGCTGCTGTTTTTGGATTTAGTATGATTAATTTATACTTTTCTTCAACCATGAATCATTCGCTTA
>DAIOSV010000022.1:0-5909 GCA_036752345.1 Bacteroidales bacterium
AAAAGGTTAGACAAAGACACTATTTTGAAGAAAATCTTGAAGAAATAACGCAAGATAATTCTTCATCTATGAGCTTCCGAAAGGCGTAGCTCGCTATTCAAAACCTCCTTCGCATACAAGCGTGGGAGGTTTCTTTTTCTCTTATGCGCAGTAAATTGCTCCACCGCAAACGTCCTTGTCGGCTCCCGTTACCGATGCCAAACAATTGGGTTTGCCTTGTGTGCGCAGATAGCCGAGGTAGGAAAAAAGCAACGCTTCTTTGTAGTCAATAAGTAAGGCTTCGGGAATTACTATGGTTGATTCAGCATGTGATTGTATCAATTCCATAAGGAAGGCATTGTGTGCGCCACCACCGGTGCAGAGTGTGGTGCCCTTTCCTTTGAGCGTGTTTCCTATTTGCAGCGCGCAGTGTTCGTAGTACGTGCGCATTTTGTCGGCATTGGGAATGTCGTATTTGGCAAAGAGCGGAGTAATGTTGTCGTCAACCCATTCGCGACCTAACGATTTGGGATAGGTTTTGGCATAATACGCTATGGCGTTGAGGTCGCGGAGCAATGCTTGATATACTGAGCCTTGTCGCCCGAGGGTACCGTTGCAGTCGTATGCTTGCCCGCAGTGTTCGGCAAATTTATTGAGTACAATATTCGAAGGACACACGTCCCATGCGATTCGTTTTCCGTTGTGCAGCGTAGACACGTTGGCAAAGCCGCCAATGTTGAGGCAGTAGGTATATTGGGGAAACAAAAGTTCGTCTCCAATGGGAACAAGCGGAGCACCTTGCCCACCGTGAGCTACGTCGAGCGAACGAAAGTCGCAGATGGTGGTAATGCCACTTTGAGCGGCAATGTATGCACCCGAACCTATTTGGAGCGTGAGCCCGGTGTTGGGCGTGTGAAACACCGTTTGTCCGTGCGAAGCCACATAGTGCGCCTTAATCTGATATTTCTCGGTAAACTCATGTACTCGTTGTCCGCAGAATTTTCCAAAATCTATGTCGAGTTGTGCCAACTCAAGCGCAGAAAGTTTGTGCGCGTTGAGCAATGTGTGTTGTTGCTCAGGAGTGTAGCAGTATGTTTCGGCATGCAGTATGTGAAACGCGTTGCCGTTGAATGTGGCTGCACACACGTCAAGCCCGTCAGCCGACGTTCCCGACATTAATCCGATATACACAAGAGAATCCATGCCTTGTTTTTTTTATCAAAGATAGGAAAATGTAGTTAGTTATGGGTTATGAGTTAGGAATTATGAGTTGTTGAACGTTATTCGTTTTACGTTTTCCGTGAAACGGGTTAATCGCCTAACCGATTCACCAATTTTCCGTTATCCGTACAATTTGTATGTAATTTCTGTGCAAATCGGTGCAATCTGTGGTTTATTAGTATTTTGCCAAAAGCCAACAACCAATCGCCAATTACTAACCGATTAACCGCCTAACCAATTAACCGTTAGCCGTTCAACATAAAACCCAAACATCGCAAAGAAAATTGTATCGGTATTCGGTATAAAAGTGTATTTTTGACATATTGAAAAAATATTTACACGGTATGAAAAGAAGAACGTTGATAACGATTTCCTTCGTATTAGTTTCCTGTTTCGCTTTTGCAGAATCTTCGAAAACAATCGACAGTTTGGAAACAAAGCTCAAAAAAGCTAAAGGTACCGAAAAAGTAGAGGCATTGAGCAAACTCTCATTGCTATACCTGAACGAATCGCCTAAAAAAGCATTCGATGCCGGATATAAAGCCTTGTATTATGCAACCTTTATGAATACTGCAGAGCCGCTTGCAAAGTCCTATTTTACGTTGGGAGTGCTGCATTTTCGCACGAGTTCCTTCGATTCTGCACAGGTGTACATGAACCGAGCATTGAAAGTATGCGAGACCAATTCGCTCACCGCAGAAATCCTTGACAATTTGGGCGTACTGTACAAAGATTTGAGCCGATATGATTCGGCCATAGTCTATCACAATCAGGCGCTTAATTTGCAACAAATGATGGGCAACCGTGAGGCTGTTGCGGTTTGCTACAAAAACATTGGCAATGTGTATATGCAGATGGCAAAATACGATGACGCACTTGATTTTTATACCAAATCCCACGATGAGTACAGCATCGGCGGTAATAATAAAAAAGCTATCGCAACATTGTATAACAGCATGAGTGCTGCCTATGTGGGACTTACGCAATATTCCAAAGCATTGTCGTATGCCATGCAAGCTGTTGATATACAGTCTGAAATTGGTGACAAAACGGGCGAGGCCTACACTTTGAACGGAATTGGAAATTTCTATTTCCGTTTGCATGTATATGACAAGGCGCAAGAGTATTATACCAAGTCATTGGAGTTGCGTGTGTTGTTGGGCGACAAAAATGATATAGCAGCTTCGCAGTTCAATATAGCCACCGTGCATCGCGATTTGGGGAATTACAAAGATGCGCTCAAATACTACCTACAGGCATTGGATTTTCGTCGGCAGACCGACAACAAAGAGGCTCAGGCTCTTATTTTAAATGCCATAGGCGGTACGTATAAGAACCAGAAGAATTACGCAAAAGCTATTGAAACGTATCAAAGTGCTTTGGCTCTCAATGAGAAAATTGGTGGAAGAAAAAATATTGCAAGCTCCTACGAACGCCTAGGTATGGTATATCGTGATACTTTGTTGTACGACAAGGCAGCCCAATACTATGCAAAAGCTATTGAAGAATATCAAGCCATAGGCGATTCGCTCAACGTGGGCCGTATGTATAATTTTTATGGAAATTTAAACAAAGACCGTGGTAATGTGCAAGGTGCCAAACAATGTTATGAAAGCGCCATCAAGTTTTACCGAAATAATACATTAGGAATAGCCTACGTCAACTTCAATCAAGGAAAACTTGCGGAACAGATTGGAAGCAATGCCACCGAAGAATTCTACACCAATGCGTTGCAATATGCCGAAAAAAGCAAAGAAAAACCGTTGATGCGCGATGTGTTCTATGCGTTGTATTCATACAATAAACAAAAGAACCAAGCAGCAGCGTTGCGTTATTACGAACGCTATGTTTCGTTGAAAGATTCCATTGAGAGTGATAAAAACCGAGAACGAATAGCTGAGTTAGAGTTTGAAAACGATATTAAATTGTTGGAGCACGTCAATGAAAATCAAAAATTGAAACTGCAAGAAGATGCGTTGGAGAGTAAACAAATTCACATTATAATAATCTTTTTGAGTGTCTTGTTGCTTGCTATAACGGGTTTTGCATTTCTACTATACAGACAATATACACAGAAAAAAAATGCGTATGCGTTGCTCGTGCAAAAACAGACGGAAGTAGAACTTGCCTATGGCGAGGTGAAAGTTATAAATGCAACCTTGCATAAGAAAAATAAGCAGATAACAGATAGCCTTATGTATGCCAAACACATACAAAAAGCCATGTTGCCTTCAAATGATGAACTTTCTTCGGTGTTCCCGAGAAATTTCATACTCTATCTGCCAAAAGAAATTGTAAGTGGCGATTTTTATTGGCTTTCACAGGCTGACGACTATGTCTTTTTTGCGGTAGTAGATTGCACTGGTCATGGCGTTCCGGGGGCGTGTATGTCTATGATGGGCACAACCCTGCTCAACCAAATAGTAAACGAGTCGAAGATATACGACCCGGGTGAGATTTTGAATCAATTAGACCGCGAAGTAATAAAAACACTCCGTCAAGACGAAGGAAATGACACGCAAGAAGACGGCATGGCAATTTCATTGATACGCTACGATAAAAACAAATCGGAGATAGCATTTGCCGGTGCGGGACAAAAAATTATAGCATTTACCAATGGTGAACCACAAACGGTGGCTACCTCATTCTGCTCAATAGGCGGCATGCACGTGTTCAAACAATCAAAGAATATCACGTTCGAGGAAACTACGTTCCCTGTGGCTCCGGGTTCTACAATCTACTTGTTCAGCGATGGCTATATAGACCAATTCGGAAGCGAGAAGAAACAACGTTTCTCAACAGGTAGGTTTACCGAAATGCTCACCACAATGCAGCCGTTAGACATGCCGGAACAATTCCTCAACATTTCACGCCAATTTGACGCATGGAAAGGAAGTGAAAAGCAAATTGACGACATTCTCGTGGTAGGAATTCAATTATAACAATGAGAACACCATTAGCCGACGCACTCATATTTATACGTCATCATCAAGACGGTGAGATTGCAGAAAAACTCCGCAACAGCGGACTGCAGTACAATATGAATTATGGCGTGTCTTCATTGCTTCTTTCAAATTATGCCAAAACGCACGGACGCGATCAGGAGTTGGCCGACTTGCTGTGGAACGAAAACTTTCGCGAAGCAAAACTCATGACATTTATGCTTGCCGACCCGCAAACTATTACCGAAACTCGCATAGCTGACTATGTGGCAGGATGTGCCAACAACGAGATGGTAGAAATAGCGGCAATGCATTTGTTCTCGCAGTTGCCCAATGCCTTTCAGTGGGCGCGAAAATGGATTTCGTCACCTATGCGTTATGAAAAAATGTTGGGATATTTGGTCATAGCTCGTGTAGCCATTACCGGAAATTTTGGCACAGTGCAAGATTTGGTATCAATTTTGACCGATTACGAGCGTGATATACTTTCGACGGATTACTTTGTATTTCAAGCAGTAGAAAAAGCATTTCAGGAAATAGCATACCGCCGTCAGGATTTATATCCTTTGATATTAGAAAAAACGAAATATATTTGTACACAAAATAAATCTCAAGAACTATCGTTACAATTACAAGAGATGTTACGTAGTATTAACTAAAAATTAGATATGTTAGAAAAATCTTCAAACCCCGCATTTTCAGGGAACGTGTTCAACAGTCAAGCGCAATCATACACGCAGCAAAACACGATGACAATAAAAGGCACTGCCAATAAAAGTCTTACTTTGTTAGGTCTCATTTTGGTTTCTGCATTGGTTACTTGGAAAATGGCATTTGCAGGAAACGCAATGGTTATGCCACTTATGATAGGTGGATTGATAGTAGGAACTATTTTTTCATTCATTACTATTTTCAAACCGGAAAAGGCAAAATTCACTTCAATTGTGTATGCATTAGCAGAAGGTTTGGTACTTGGCGGTGTTTCGGCTACATACGAAATGTCAATGGTTAACCCTGAAACGGGCGCAGGTTCTGGTATCGTGTTCAATGCCGTAATGCTTACAATCGGTGTCTTTTTCTTGATGTTGTATTTATACAGACAACAAATCATTAAACCTACACGAAAGTTAGCAATGGGATTGATGGTAGCCATGGGTGCAATTGCTATCGTATATTTGATAGACATGGTCATGGGATTCTTCGGTTCATCAGTAGGATTCATACATAGTTCAGGTCCGCTAGGAATTATTATAAGCCTTGTAATTGTTGTAGTTGCTGCGTTAAACTTTATTTTGGATTTTAAAAACGTAGAAGATGGCGTGAGCCAAGGTGCTCCTGAATACATGGAGTGGTACTGCGCTTTCGGTATGATGATGACATTGGTATGGTTATACTTAGAGATGCTTAGACTTTTGTCTAAAATCAATAGGGAATAGACTGGTTGGTCAATAATAAGTCTGTGTGGTGGGTTATGGTTGAAAAATCATAACTCACTTTTTTTGGCTATCCTCGTTTTTGAAACAAGGAGATTCCTCACTACGTTCGGAATGACGCGCTTGGATGGGACACACGGGGGGGGAGAGAAGAAAAATGGCAGAGCCATTTTTCTTCTCTCCCCCTTCTCCCTAGTACGAATTTCGTCATTCCGCAGGAGCGAAGCGACGGAGGAATCTCCACTAATTTTTGTGCTACAAAGGAGGAATAGTATCATCTTTTTTTGGCTATAGATTTTCAACAACAAAAATAGAGTGTACCTTTGTGGTTGGT
>DAIOSV010000022.1:6009-28173 GCA_036752345.1 Bacteroidales bacterium
TTTTTTTGGCTATAGATTTTCAACAACAAAAATAGAGTGTACCTTTGTGGTTGGTAAATAGATTGAATGGCATGAGACAACCCATCTTTGACTTGACGAAGGCCCAACCGCCTATAATTGGAGAACTTGCGTTCCCGAAAGCTCATTTCAGAATCCCTCAAAAAGAAAAAACCGTATATCTTACGTTCGACGATGGTCCGGTGCCAACCTATACGCCGCAGGTAATCAAGCTTTTACAAGAATACAATGTGCCGGCTACCTTTTTTATGGTGGGCGAAAATGTGTTCAAATTTCCCGACATGTATCAGGCAGTCAAAGAAGCCGGCCATGCCGTTGGCTCTCATACCTACAATCATCTGAAAGGATGGATTACCAACAATTCAGATTATATTGAAAATGTTCGCAAAGGTGCGGAAATAGTACAAAGTAACTTGTTCCGTCCTCCTTATGGAAAAATAAAACCGAGTCAGGCTCGCGTACTGGGCAAAGAGTTGCACATTATCATGTGGGACATTATTACCATGGATTACGACCACAACCTTACCGGCGAGGATTGTTTCAAGAGCGTAAAAGACTATGTTCGCAATGGCTCTATTATCGTATTTCACGATTCCCCCAAGACCGAAAAAAACTTATTGTACGCATTGCCTAAAACCATTGAGTATTTACAAAAAGAAAATTATACCTTTGCTCCCATACGATTTTAGCAATGAAATTATCGGTACTCATAGTCAACTACAATGTTAAAGATAAATTGGAACAGTGCCTTAACTCTGTTCAAATTGCAGTGCAAAGTATTGAGAGCGAGGTCTTTGTGGTCGATAATAATTCTACCGATGATTCGTGCCAAATGGTGCGCTCCCAGTTTCCTAAAGTTATACTCATTGAAAACAGAGAGAACGTAGGATTTGCAAAGGCAAACAATCAAGCTATACAGCGTGCTTCGGGTGAATATATGCTTCTGCTCAATCCAGACACGGTGGTGCAACCAGATATGTTTCAGAAAACGCTTGCTTTCATGGATCAGCATCTTGGCGGCGGTGGTCTTGGTGTGGCTATGTATGATGCAAATGGCGTGTATCTTCCCGAATCAAAACGAGGCATTCCAACGCCTTGGACTGCATTTTGTAAGCTATTCGGCTTGGGTAAGTTATTTCCTACATCAGATTTCTTCAATCACTATTATTTAGGTTCATTGTCAAACAATGAAATTCACGAGATTGAAATTCTTGCCGGTGCGTGTATGTTGCTGAGAAAAAGCGTTCTAGATCGCATTGGGCTTCTCGATGAAGAGTATTTCTTGTACGGCGAAGACATTGATATTTCATATCGAATAATTCAAGCCGGGTACAAAAACTACTATTTCCCCTTGACTCGCATAACCCACTACAAAGGCTTGAGTACGCAAAAAAAATACGAAGAAAGCCTTCGTGCCTTCTATTCATCAATGTTGATTTTCGTGGACCGACATTTTGCTCACAAATACAGTGCGCTATCAATTTGGTGCATCAAGTGTGGAATAAAAATGAAAGCTGCACTAGCAACAATGAGAATGAATTGTAAGAATAAGCATGCATAGCATTGAGCGCAGAGGATATTTTTAAAAAAGTTATTCGCCAACGGCTACATTCACGTAAAAATTCGTAAATTTTCACCCAACAATTATGTAAGGTAATAATGAGAAAATGTACAATCCTTTTCGTTTCATTTCTTTTTGCAAGCGTTGCGTTTGCTCAAAAAAGTGTGCTTATCATTCCGTTTGATACGAAAATGTTCAACAATCAGGAATCACAGAGCATTTGCGAATATTCGGGCATTTCGTATGACAAGTCGGTGGAAAGATTTCGCAACGAGTTAGACTTGCAGATATATGCTGCACTCAAAGATTCCATGACGGTTTCGAGCCTACTTCGTTCCTATACTACCGATGCTTCTTCTGATATGCAAATAGTGCATGAAAATTCTCAGTATTATTTTGACGAAGGTAAAAAGCAAGACATCAATAAGCCCGGTAAATTTAAGCCGAATGAGAACGTTACGATAGGCGAAATTACAAGCCTAAAGACCGATAACAGTCAGAAATTAGTTGCGGTGAAAATTAAAGACCCACAACTCTATAGCGACTTGGTTCAAAACTACAAAGCACAGTATGTTGTCTACATCACGCAATTTGAACTTTTAGGCGATTATTCAAACCCATACACCGTGGCCGACAAATCGTATGAACGAACTATCAAAGTGCATTACGTGATTTACAATGCTATGGGTAAGTTTGTTTCTGGAGAAATTGCTACCACGACATTCTCTGCCAAAGTAAACGACATAGACCAAATTTGTGACCAGTATTTGTCTGTCGTTGCCAAACAAATTGCGAGAAAAATTCCCTAAACTTTTCCTTGTATTGCAGTTAACACTTGAATAGCTTGGGTTACTGAGGTTACGTTGCGGAACGTGAGCATGAGTTTCCCTTGCGTTTCTTTGAACGTGCAACTGCGTGGGTTTTGTTGTACAAAATTCAATACATCAGTGAATATTGGCGATTGGTAGTACAATGAATTTTGGTTCGAGATAAAGTAATTTATCATGATGCTGTTTTTCAATGTAATCTTCTCGATTCCCAATGAAATAGCTATCCATCGCAAGCGTACAATGTTGAGCAAATCGGTGCTCTCCTGAGGAATTTCACCGAAACGGTCAATCAACTGCTTCTCAAACGTGCGCAATCCTTCCTCATTGCTAATTGTATCAAGTTCACGATACAATTTCACGCGTTCACCGGTGTTTTCAATGTAATACGTTGGAAGCAAAATGCCCAAATCGGTATCAATATGGCAATCGGACACAAACTGTATGCTTCCCAACTGCATCGCAGCTTGCTGTTTCTCTTCTTCAGAGCCGGCAAACATGTCGCGATATTCGTTTTCTTTCAATTCGAGTAATGCCTCGTCAAGAATCTTTTGATAGGTTTCGTATCCAATATCGGAAATGAAACCGCTCTGTTCAGCACCGAGCATGTTTCCTGCTCCGCGAATGTCCAAATCTTGCATGGCAATATTGAAGCCGCTTCCCAAACCCGAGAAGTCTTCAATTGCTTGCAAACGCCGCCGAGCGTCGTCAGGCAATCCGCTGAGTGGTGGTGCTATTAAGTAGCAATATGCTTTCTTGTTTGAGCGTCCCACACGGCCGCGAAGTTGGTGCAAATCGCTCAATCCGAAGTGGTGCGCATCTATCACTATCATGGTGTTGGCATTCGGAATGTCCAACCCCGATTCAATAATGGTGGTGGCTATCAATACGTCGTATTCGTTATTGATGAAATCGAGCATAATTTGTTCGAGTTTTGGGCCTTCCATTTGTCCGTGACCGACGATAGTGCGAACTTTTGGGCACAGTTTTCTAATTCGAGCCTCAAGGTCGTATATGTTCGAAACCCTGTTGTTTATGACAAACACTTGTCCGCCGCGCTCCACTTCAAACATAATAGCTTCGCGAATTAGGTCATCGCTATAGGTATGGAGTTCTGTGTTGATAGGATGTCGGTTTGGTGGAGGTGTATTTATTACAGCCAAGTCGCGAGCACCAAGGAGTGAAAACTGCAATGTTCGTGGAATTGGCGTAGCCGTCAAGGTAAGTGTGTCAACATTTACTTTGATTTTTTTCAGTTTCTCTTTTATGCTGACGCCGAATTTCTGCTCTTCGTCTATAACAAGGAATCCTAAGTCTTTGAATTTTACATCTTTCCCTACAAGCCGATGTGTGCCTATTATGATGTCGGTCTTGCCAGAAGCAAGATCCTCCAATGTCTCTTTTTGCTGTTTGGCAGAGCGCAAACGGCAGATGTAGTCAACCGTGCAAGGGAAGTCTTTTAACCGTGTCGAAAAGGTTTTGTAGTGTTGTAACGCCAAAATAGTGGTAGGAACCAGCACCGCCACTTGTTTACCATCGGTTACCGCTTTGAACGCTGCGCGAATGGCTATCTCGGTTTTGCCGAAACCAACATCACCGCATACGAGCATATCCATTGGGTATGCAGCTTCCATTGCTGCTTTGACTTTTTCGGTAGCAACTGCTTGGTCGGGCGTATCTTCGTAAAAAAATGAAGCCTCTAACTCTTGTTGCAAATATGAGTCGGGAGAAAATTGGTATCCGCTTTGTGCTCGCCGCTCTGCATAGAGTGCTATCAATTCTTTGGCGATGTCTTTTACTTTCTTTTTGGTCTTTTGTTTGGTGTTTTGCCATACCGACGACCCCAACTTGTGGAGTGACGGTGCTATGCCGTCTTTCCCTTTGTACTTCGAAATTTTGTGTAGTCCGTTTATGTTGACGTACACTAAATCGTTGTCGCGGTACACCAATTTCACCGCCTCTTGTACCACGCCATTATTGGCAATTCGCTCAAGGCCGGCAAATTTACCTATACCAAAATCAATGTGCACCACGTAATCGCCGGGATTCAATTCTTTTAGGTCTTGAATAGAAAGGCTTTCCGAAGAAATTACTTTCTTCTGTCGTTTGTGTGCATGGTAGCGATCAAAAGTTTCATGGTCGGTGTAGCAACACACACGCAAGTCGTCGTCGATAAAACCATGCGACAATGATGTGATGATGGATGTAAGCGAAACCTTTGGATTTACTTCCGCAAAAATTTCATGTATGCGTTCATACTGATTTTGCGTTTGGCTTACAAAATAATTTACGTACCCTTCTTCTTGATTGTGAACTAGTTGCTCTCCAAAAATATCAAATTTCTTGTTGATTATTGGATGCGGTGAGGTATGGAATTCAAATACCTTGGCATTGTCGAATGACGACGAGGTATTGATTTCGAATACGTGCGCTGTTTCATAAAATGCGTGCAACTTTTCGGCAGGCATCATTATTTGCGCAAGTACTTTGAGTTTTTCTGCATCAGCTTTAAATACTTTCTTGGCCTGTTCTTCGCGCGTCTCTATGGTTGATACATCTAAAGAGCAGCTTTTGCTAAATACAATCGGACTATCGATGTAATCAAAAATAGGGCAATATGTTTTTTTGTCTGCCACGTTGTGCACGTCGGGAATGATATTGAATTTCGTGACTTTCTCTACCGACAATTGGTCTTCAACGTTGAATGTGCGAATGCTCTCTATTTCGTCTCCAAAAAAGTCAACGCGATAGGGCAAATCGTTTGAGAAACTGAATATGTCAATAATGCTACCACGCACAGAAAACTGTCCGGGAACGTTCACAAAATCAACACGTTCGAACCCGAATTCGTATAATATGTCGTTTATAAATTGTGTGTCAACTTTGTCACCAACATTCAATACATGCACTTTGGTTTTGAATTCCTTGCGAGAAATGACTTGCTCGAGCAAGGCATCGGGGTAGGTTACCAAAATGTGTGGAAAACTATCATCGGCAAGTTGCTCGAGAGCTTCGGTGCGCTGTAGTTTGTTCGATTTATCAATTTGCTCGTATTGAATTGAGCGCTTGTACGATGATGGAAATGCCAATGAATATTTTGCGCCCACAATGCTCGACAAATCGTCTAAAGCATCGGAAGCTTCGTCGGCATCGGGCATCACTACCACAATGTTTTTGTGTAGGTCTTTGAAGAGTTGTGCTATAAAGAAATATGGTTCAGAGCCGTTAATTCCTTTCCATAATCCTTTGAATTTTGGCTCTGATAGAGCGCCCTGAATATCTTTGTATTGAGGGTGTTTGGCAAATAATTGTGCAAAATCAGAAAAATTCACTGTTACATGTAATTTTCAGCATCTCTTTTGAGCAAATTCAGCGCCTTTTGAATTTGATTGTCTTGCTGTGTCATCATAATAGAGAGAATGGCTTCGCTCAATGCCGTAGCAGGAGCAACCGGTGCTATTTTCTCTGAAGCTTCATTTATAATTCGTACCAACGTATCTTTGGCGTGTTTCACTGCTTCCCATGAGGATTGTGATACGTATATCTGTTGTGACAAATTATGTTCGAACTCTGCACGAATGGTAATCAACAATTCTTCGTGGAGCAAGCCGGCAGTCATTTGTGGCGTTTGCAAGCGAAGCAATAATGATTCGGGATTGATTCGTTCCAAAAGCAACACAAGGCGCTCGTATGCTTGAATACGCAATGGAATGGTGATTTTTACGTTTTCTATTTTAAACGATTCTTTACGTTTGTTTTCTTCGTTTACAAAAAATGTCTTTACAAGATTGGTTAACTCATTGTTTTGCTTTTTTTGTTCGTCGGTGATTTTTATCATAAAAAATACGAGAAGAGCCACAATGACCAATGCTATCGTGATACCCAATATTAGCAAGAATGTTTCCATATGAATTTCGTTTGATTCAGCAAAGATATATAAATCTTGGTTTAATTTCTAAAAAGGGGCATTCTCCTTTTATATCAAAGTAGAATACACGTCATAGGTCTGCTTTGCAAAGTTCTCGAGTGTAAATTTTTTTACCTGCTCATACCCTTCGTTTATCATGTGGTTGCGTAAATTAGGGTTTCCATGAATGTCGAGCATGGCTTGCGCTATACTTTCAACTTTGTAAGGGTCAACGTAGTAACCGGCATTTCCACCAACTTCGGGCAACGATGACGTGTTGCTTATAATGGCCGGAGTGCCGCTTTTAAAAGCTTCAAGAATTGGAATGCCAAACCCTTCGTATTGCGACGGGTACAAAAACATCTCCGCGCATTGATACACAATAGGTAATATGTCGTTGCCAATATCGGAACGAATGATTATCTGGTCTTGCAAATGCTTCTTTTCTATATACGCGACAATTTGTTTGTGGTAATTTCTTCCTTTTCCAACAATGAGGAGAGGAATATTGATTTTGTCGCGAATTCGTTCGTATGCTTTTACAATGTTCAATACATTTTTTCGCTCCATAATAGCACCAACGTACAACATGTATTGCTTTGGAATGCCATTCTTTTCAAGCGTTTCGCGTTTTGCTTCGTCGGAATATCTTTGATCAAAAATGTCGCTGCATGTTTGATATACCACGTGAATTTTTTGAGGATCAATGTTGAAGTGCGCAATAATATCACGTTTGGTGGCTTCGCTGGTAGCAATGATAGCGTCAGCATTCATACAGGCGTTGTGCCATTTTATGTCGTATATTTTTTTGTCTATCAGTGGAAAATCATGCGGAAACAATTTGTAAATAAGGTCGTGTATGGTCACTACCGATTTGATTCCCGTCTCTCCCAAACCAATAGGAAGTTCGTGGCTAAGTCCGTGATAGATGTCTATTTCTTTATCCATCAATGACTTAATCATGAAATTTGTTCGCCAAAGAGCTTTCGACAAAAGTATTCCAGGAGTGATAACCTCAAAGTTTTTGGTAAAATAATAACTCTCTTCGTTGTAGGTAATCGATGGTGAGAATAGCACGTAATTGTTTTCCGGATAATATTCCTTTAAACTTCGAACAAGGCTTCTGCTATAGTTTCCTAACCCCGTTGTATTGTGAAATAATCGTTTCGCGTCGAACCCTATTTTAAGCATGTTAGAAATTAGCTAAGATGTTTACAATATGAATCGGTTTAATGCTCATGTTGTTGCGGTCAATGTATGCTTTCATGTTCATTAAGCATGAATATTCCGTTCCTGTAACATATTCAGCACCTGACGCTTGCGCAAAGCGAACTTTTTGTTCAACCATTGCCGATGAAATATCTTTTTGTTTCACGGAAAATGTTCCTCCAAATCCGCAGCAGGTCGTGCTTTCTTCCATTTCTACAATTTCCAATCCTTTCACGTTTTTCAACAATATGCGCGGTTCGGTCGTGAGTCCATATTCGCGCAAAGCCGAGCAAGAATCGTGAACGGTAACTTTTCCGTTAAACGTAGCACCCAAGTTGGTGATGTGCATCACGTTTACCAAAAAGTCGCAGATGTCGTATGTGCGATTTGCCAATGCTTCCGCTTTTTGTTGCTTTTCAGGTTCGCCTTGAAACAACGAAGCATAGCGACATTTAATAAATCCTGTACATGATCCGCCCGGACTTACTATCACGCGGTCGCTCTCAAAATCTTTGAGGAATTTTTCGGCAAGCTCCTTTGCTTGCGGCATATAGCCACTATTGAATTGTGGTTGTCCACAACAAGTCTGCTCAGGATTGTAATGTATGGTGCATCCCACGTGTTCAAGTATTTTGATGAGGTTTTGTCCTATTTCAGGCGCAATCTGGTCAACAAAACAAGGAATGAAAATATCAACTTTCATAAAAAAATAACTTTGGTTACAAATGTACTATTTATCTCAGAAATTCGCCTATTTGG
This sequence comes from Bacteroidales bacterium, assembly GCA_036752345.1. Taxonomy (GTDB): domain Bacteria; phylum Bacteroidota; class Bacteroidia; order Bacteroidales; family UBA1715; genus UBA1715. The sequence continues at coordinate 14,291 of DAIOSV010000022.1, forward strand.
CAATAAAAAAACATTTGCATTACGCGTTTGAGGCTTAAAAATGTGCCCCCGATTTATTCGCAACATCCGTTGTAATTTCATATTTTTGTGAAGAATAAAATCAAGATGCAGTTCCGTACCGAAATACCCGTTCCTCATGCTTCCATTGAGCTCTCGCACACGCAGAGCGGGTTGCTTGTAGGTTCGTGTTTTACCACCAATATCGGTACTCGTTTGGCGGAGGCAAAATTTCCTGTGATGGTAAACCCCTTAGGAACGGTCTATAATCCGGTTTCTGTAGCCACCGTAGTCGATATTTTGACGGGAAAAAGACAATTCACCGAATCCGATGTGTTCTTTGCAAACGGTGTGTGGCAGTCTTTCCTATTGCATACCGATTTTTCGGGACTCAGCAAAGAAGAGGTGCTTGCTCGTTGTAACGAAAAAATTGCCTTGTTTCAAGAACAGTTCAAGAACCTTGACTATGCGTTTTTTACGCTTGGCACCGCGTGGGTGTATGAGTTGGTGGCAACGAATCAAATTGTGTGCAATTGCCACAAAATGCCCGCCAACCAGTTCCGCAGAAAGCGATTGGCGGTAGCGGAGTGCGTGTCGGTATTGCAGGCGATGGTGGAATCGTTGAAGGCCTTGAATCCAAAGGTGGAAATACTCTTTACCGTGAGTCCTATTCGCCATTGGAAAGACGGTGCGCATGAAAATCAGGTGAGCAAGGCAACCTTGCTTTTGGCCATAGAAGAACTACAAAAACAACAATCTTCGGTTGGTTATTTCCCGGCCTACGAGTTGCTCATGGACGACTTGCGCGACTATCGTTTTTACGACGACGATATGCTGCATCCTAACAAACAAGCCGTGGAATACATCTGGCAAAAATTTGCCGATTACTATTTCTCCGAAGCAACCAAAACGCTTGTGCAGAAACTCGTGTCGGTACGCAGAGCAGTGGAGCATCGTCCGTTTAATGCAAAAAGTCAGGAATATGTGACGTTTGTGCAGAATACCATAGCCGAATGTGCGCATTTGCAGGCCCAAAATCCTTGCCTTGATTTTACCGATGAAATCAAAACGCTCGAAGCAAATTTGCGCTAGGAGAGCCCGAAATTTCTCGCATAATATTCTATTTTTGTAGAAACAATAATACACATGAAAGTAATTTCTTACAACGTAAATGGTATTCGTGCCGCTCTGTCAAAGGGGTTCATGGATTGGTTTGAAACAGAAATGCCCGATGTTATTCACATTCAAGAAACGAAAGCTTTGCAAGAGCAGGTTGATGTGGATATGTTGCGCATGTATGGCTATGAAATTCATTGGTTTGCAGCCGAACAACGCGGTTATAGCGGCGTGGCTACGTTCACTAAAATTCGTCCAAAACATGTAATAAAAGGCATTGGAAATGAATTTTTTGATAAAGAAGGTCGTTTCCTTCGTCTTGATTTTGACGATTTTACGTTGATAAACTCGTATTTTCCATCGGGAACGTCGGGCGATGCGCGTCAAGAGAAAAAAGAAGAATATCTTGAGTTGGTGCTCAACTACACCAACGAATTACGCAAAACGCACCCGAATATCATTATTTCGGGTGATTATAATATTTGTCATAAAGCTATTGACATCAATCATCCTGAGAAACATGAAACCATGTCGGGTTTCCTTCCGCAAGAACGCGCGTGGATGGATCGCTTTGTAGAAAGCGGTTTCGTTGATAGTTTCCGACAATTTAATACACAACCCGAACAATATTCGTGGTGGAGTTATCGCGGTGGCGCAAAATTTAAAAATCTGGGCTGGCGTATCGATTATCACATGGTGAGCACTCCGCTTGCAGCTCAATTGAAGTCTGCTCGAATTATTCCGGAAGTTTCTTTTTCCGATCATTGTCCGGTGGTAGTGGAATTATAACTATGGGAACTAACTCTCACTCAGAGACATATACAGTGACGCAACCTACATTGTTGCTTCCGTTTTTGTTGGAAAAACTTGCTCCGCAAAGTCGAACAAAAATTAAAACAGCACTCGTGCAAGGAAGTGTTTCGGTTGACGGAACCGTGCAAACCAAACACGACTTTGCCTTGAATGCTGGCTCTGTTGTGGAAATAGGAGAGCGAACAAAACCAAAGAATGCTCCATTGCATATTCTTTATGAAGATCAATGGATTATAGTGATTGAAAAGCCTTCGGGATTGCTTTCGGTGGGAAACCCTACAACTAAGGAAGAAAACGCATGGCACATCTTACGCCAATACGTCCGTGAACATGATGCAAAGTCCGACGTATATGTGTGTCACCGCTTAGACCAATACACCTCGGGCATTTTGCTATTTGCCAAAGACAAAGACGTGCAAATGGCGTTGCGTGATTCTTGGAACGATTATGTGCTCGACCGACGCTATGCTGCGGTTACCGAAGTCGTGCCAACTCCTCCAAAAGCCGAACTTCGTTCATATTTGGCCGAAAATGCTGCTATGCAGGTATATTCCACACGAAATCCTCATGTAGGGAAATTGGCAATTACGCGGTACAAAGTGGTTGCTCAGAATGGAACTATGGCTCTTCTTGACATTCAAATATGCACCGGACGTAAAAATCAAATTCGCGTACAACTTTCAGAACATGGGTGGTGTATTGCGGGTGACAGAAAATATGGTGCAAAATCTGACCCCGAACATAGACTAATGCTTCATAATAATCGTTTAGTATTAATACATCCGGTAACGAATAAAGAAATGGTGTTTGAATTACCAGTACCAAATATATTTACAAAACATTTTAAAAAGAACTAATTATGATGACAAGACAAGAAGCAATAGACAAGGTAATGGCGTTGTTTGACGAAGGGTATGCCTGTTCTCAATCTATTTTGTTGGCATTTGGCGATGCGTTTGGCTATGATGAAAAAACAGCCAGACTCCTTTCAGCAACATTTGGCGGTGGCATGGGACGTTTGCGCGATAAGTGCGGCGCAGCAACGGGAAGTTTTATGGTATGTGGTTTGGCATACGCTTCCGAAGATCCAAAAGATATGGACAACAAATTGCTTTCGTATCGGAAAGTGCGTGAACTTAACAAAGCATTAGAAGAAGAATTTGGAACCGTAAATTGTAGCGAATTACTTACAAAATATGCAACACGTGAAGCCGTAGAAAAGCGTCAACATCATCAGGTTATCTGCAAAACGGTGCTTGCATCAGCAGCCGGAAATTTGTACGACAAATTGGTAGAAGACGGGAAACTCCGTTAGTTCTGTCTTTGGCGAGCGCTACAAAGCATTTCTTGGTAAATCTCAATGTATTTTTCCATATGCTTTTCGTAAGAAAATGAGTTTGCATATTCTAAATTGCGTTCGGCAAGTTCCGGATGTTCGTAGAAATATGCACTCTTTTCTTTTGTGACTTGAGCAATGTGTTCCGGTGTGAAATTATCAAGGAAAAATACCGCTTCGTTTCCAATCTCTTTCAGTGAAGTTTCTTGCGAAGAAATTACCGGTTTCTTGAAAAACAAAGCTTCAATAATTGGTAACCCAAATCCTTCAAACAACGATGGAAATACAAAAGCGTAGCAGTGACTATAAAACCATATTTTTTCTCCCTGACTGATAATGCCGGTAACAAAAACGTTAGTGATGTTTTCATCTACAATACGTTGCTTGATGCTTTCGGCATACGGCGTGTTGTCTTTTCCGGCAAGATAAAAATTATATTCCGGCATGAGTTTCATTGCGTCAAGCAGTACGTGAAAATTCTTTTTCGGCTTTATTTCTCCAATACTGAACAAGAACGGTTTTGTAGTATCAACAGGGTATTGTGGCACGACTTCATCTTTTGCGTAAAGTTTTTCCACCCCATTGTAAATTACATCAATGTCAAGCCCATTATGGATAAGACGAAGAATATCGTTTTTCGTATATTGCGAGATAGCAGTGATTTTGTTGGCACGTCTAATTTCCTGAAGAATTTTCTTCATGTACTTATTAACCTTTTTCCCTTGCTTTTCGTACACAAAGTTAAGGTCGTGAATCGTAAGCAAATTCAATACAGATTTGGGTGGTGAAAAACTATTTAATTGATGGATAGAATGCCACACATCAAATTTAGGCATAAGCCAAGGCATGCTCCGGTAAATTTTTCTGCTCGTGATGTATTTTACCGAATATCCGAATGCACCAATATATTGTTTGGGAACCAATAAGTATATATTCAAATTGCGGTTTGGATGTTCTTTAAAATACATTCCGTAATTGTATGCAACTTGCCCCAATCCGCAGTTATAATTCCGAAGAACTGAAAGGTCAATTAGCACCCGTTGTGTTGGCTTTTTTCTGTAGACATCGAAAATTTGTTCGTCTCGCTCTATCTGTTTTTGCCAGTGTTTGCAGTGAAGCAAACTATATTTGGTCTTTGGTGGCAAATAGGCAACTGTTTTGTAGCCCACAAGTCTCTCGTGAATGTTGTGAATCCAATAGATAGACGGTGCGTTTTTATATATGCGTCGCTGATAGTCAGGATAATTGAGCACTTGCCATTTCCCGTGCTTGTCGTATGTTTTCCAAAGAAGGAATGGCTCGTCGTCATTTATCATCACATTGATGCGGGCAAGGCGAATCAAATCGTAGGGATTGTCAAAAAGAATGTTGTGTAAGTGCTTCATCAAGAATGGTGAAGGAATTTCATCTGCATCAAGTTGAAAGATGTAGTCGCACTTTGTGAAATTTTTTAAGTTGCTTTTGAAAGCCCCAAAATTGTGATTGAGAGGGTATTCAATATATTTTTTAATATGCGCTTTATACTCTGCAATCACGCGAAGTACCTCTTCAGTTGTATTTCCTTTGTCGCCTTGAATAAGTATTTCGTCGCGTTCGCTTTTGTATGGAATAATTGCATCAAGTAAATTGCGCAACTCATCATCTTCGTCGCAAACTGTGATAGCATAGCACACCGAAAGCTCAGAGCCGTAATGCTTGATTCCTTTATGAAGAATGGGGAATCGTCTTTTTATAAAGGGAATTCGCGCAATAGTGTTGAGCGTTCTGTTGATTAGATTCATAGGTTACAATAACTTGTGCCAAAGGTATTATTAATGCGTTACATGAAGAAAAGAATATTAAAAAAGTTGCTTCTTACTTAGTTTAGCGTTTCTATAACTTGTTGAATATGTTCATGAAGATTTTTTAAAGCCAAAGGAATTTCCCATTTAGATTTGTCGCGTTCGCCCACATAGTTTGAAACCGCGCGCAGCTGCACAAATGGAATCTCTTCTTTGATACACACATAGTGAACGTAGGCTCCTTCCATACTTTCAATGCATGGGTCAAACTGCTTTATGAGCCGTTGCTTTTGCGCTTCGGTTGAGGTGATGGTGAGCGAAGTTACCCCAATTACTTTGGGCGCTTCTGCAAAATCGTTTTGTGGCGCTACCAGTTGGCCTTGCGTGAAAGGTGTTTTGTGTGAACTAATGAGTTTGAGGTCGAATCCTGTCTTCCATTTTCCGTTTTCTTCGGCACCAAAATCTGCAAAATGGTCAATCATAACGGAAACCACTTCTCCTAGTTGAAGTGTGGGGTCAAATGCTCCACAAATACCCGCGTGGATGATAAAATCTGGTCGGTTTTGGCTACAATATTTTGTAAGCGAATACATGGTTGCAAATCCACCTATGCCTGATATGAGTACCTCTACGTTGGCATTTGACGGTTCAAATCCTCGTGCTTCGAGTTCTGAAGGGAAAACTATAAGTATGTTCATCTATTTTCTTCGATATTCTACAAATGTGTAGTCGTATTCGTTTTTTTCATCGGCTTGGTGTTTCTCTTCAGAAACTTTTTCCCAAATGTTCGTGTCAATTTCGGGGAAAAAAGCATCGCCTTCAAAGTTGTGGTGTACGCGAGTAATGTACAGTGTATCAACCACATTGATGGCCGATTTGTAGATTTGCTCTCCACCGATGAAAAATGCTTCGGTTTCGTTCTGCACCTTTGCTATAGCATCGTCTATTGAGGTTGCTACAATTCCGCCTTCGGGCACTTGGTACTCGTTGTTTCTGGTAATAACAATTGATGTTCTGTTTGGTAACAATCGTTTGCCTAACGACTCAAACGTTTTGCGTCCCATAATAATATGGTGGCCGGTGGTAGTGCGTTTGAAAAATTGCAAATCTCCTGACAAATGCCACAATAGTGCGTTGTCTTTGCCTATGACATTATTGTCTGATATGGCTACAATGATGGCGGTTTTCATATTATTTTTTTTCTTCTCCTGATTGGAGTAGTTTGTAAAATTCCGGATATGTATCTGCGAGGATAATAGGTTTCCCGTTTTCGTTCAAAAAGCAGTGGGTGCTTGATGCTGTGGCAACAAGATTCCCATTGGATGTCATGGTGTATCCTAATATAAGTTTTACTGCGGTGCAGCGAACAACTGAGACGACAATAGAAATTTCGTCTGAGAAAGTGGTTGGATGTTTATATTCGCACGTTACGGCAATCACTGGAGAAACTATGCCGTCAGCTTCCATTCGTTCGTAGCCGAGGCCTGCCTGTTCCATAAAATCAACACGAGCTTCTTCCATGAAACGAATATAGTTAGAATGATGTGTAACTTTCATTCTGTCAGTCTCGTAGTATTGTACTTTGTGAATAAATGGTTTCATTGGTATTATTTTAGATTGACACCTCGCCCTTGATTGCAGGGTATGGGTCGTAATTCAGTATTTCAATATCTTCGTATGTGAAGTCAAATAGATTTTTGACGTCAGGGTTGAGACGCAGTCTAGGCAATTGACGTGGAGTGCGTGATAATTGTAATTTGCATTGGTCAATAAGATTGTTGTAAATATGAACATCGCCGAAAGTGTGCACAAAATCGCCTACTTGCAGGTTGCACACTTGTGCTATCATGTGCGTAAGCAGCGCGTACGATGCAATGTTGAACGGAACGCCAAGGAACACGTCTGCACTGCGTTGGTATAGTTGGCACGAAAGTTTACCATTGGTAACGTAGAATTGGAAAAATGCGTGACATGGTGGTAACGCCGCTTTGCCGGCGGCAACGTTGGCCGCAAAGTCTTTCTCATGCTCGTCAGGAAGCACCGAAGGGTTCCATGCCGAAACAATCAAACGACGGCTGTTAGGATTTGTTTTTATATCGTTAACGACATTTGCAATTTGGTCAATGCCTTCGTTATTCCAATTGCGCCATTGCGCACCGTACACCGGACCTAAATCTCCGTTCGCATCAGCCCATTCGTCCCATATACTTACATTGTGGTCGTGCAGGTATTTAATGTTCGTATCGCCGCGAAGCAACCAGAGCAGTTCATAGATTATGGAGCGAGTGTGAACTTTTTTCGTGGTGAGCAGTGGAAATCCTTTTTGCAAATCAAAACGCATTTGATATCCGAAAATACTCTTTGTTCCTGTGCCTGTGCGGTCGCCTTTATCAACGCCTTCGTCCAAAATTTTTTGAACCAAATCTAAATACTGCTGCATAGTGAAGAATTGTTTCTACAAATATAGAATTTTAAATAAAAGTATGATAGACTAATCATGTTTGGTTACTTTAGTATATTGCAAAAAGTTGTATTTTTGCCCTACAAAACCCCGATATGAAGAATGTTTATTTTGCTTCGGATTTTCATCTTGGCTTTCCCAACGAGGAAGAAAGTAAAACGCGCGAGGCTCTTATAATCAAGTGGTTAGACGGAATTAAACCTTCGTGTGACGAGTTGTATTTATTGGGAGACGTGTTTGATTTTTGGTTTGAATACAAATGGGTTGCGCCCAAAGGCTATGTGCGTTTGTTGGCAAAATTGGCCGAATTTGTTGATGCAGGCATTCCTGTCAATCTATTTTCGGGCAACCACGATTTGTGGTATGGCGATTACCTGACGAAAGAAATCGGAATCACAATTTTCAACGACCCGCAAGAACGAGAATATTTTGGAAAGAAATTTTTCATCCATCATGGTCATGCGTTGGGAAGATTTGACAAAGGAATGAATTTCCTAAATAAAATATTTTCCAGCAAATTTTTGCAATGGTGTTTCCGTGTAGTGCCGGTAAACTGGGCTTTTGGCTTTGCGCACGCATGGTCTTCCCACAATCGTAAAGTAAAAGTATATGAGTCGTCAAACTATATGGGCGACGACAAAGAATTTTTGTTGCTTTTTGCAAAACAAGAACTACAAACGAAGCACTACGACTATTTTATTTTTGGCCATAGGCATGTGGCTGTGGATAAAGAAATTGCCCCGAATAGTCGATACATTAATTTAGGTAATTGGATTACGAATTCAACCTATGCGGTGCTTTCCGAAACGGGTTTAGAAGTTCGTTCTTACAAAGGTGGAGATGAAATAGTTCGTTAAAACTGCATAGAAAATCGAACTCCCGAAGGCAGTGGTGCTGACGTTGCACCATACGGAGAAAAATATGCCGGTTGCCATTGTATGGTTAAATCATCAGAAACATCAAATTCAAAAAGTTGTGCTTCAACGTATGCATCGAGAATGTTTGCCAGATACCATACACCAATTCCAATAATGCATAAATCGCGGTATTTACGATAATAGTCGCGTCCTTGCTGCACGGCCGACGGAGAATATCCGGTTTGGCTGCGAACGGTAAGAATGGTATCGTTTGGAGGTGTAAGTCCTTGCTCCAAAAACGGATCTCGATAATCGTTGTATGCCGTTTTGAATGATTTATAATAATCTTGGTAGAAATACAATCCGTAGCCTATGCCGCCAAATCCCGCATAAATAATGGGCGTTTTCCACCATGAGCCATTGTAAATTTGTCCACTTCCCGGAATAAAGGTTGAGAGTAATGCCGCTGTTCGGGGAGAGTGCTTCTTCTCTACTGATGATGCAGAATCGCTTGGCAAACCTTGCAGAGTAGTAATGTTTTGCTGAGCAAAAACACTATATGCCAATATGCAACTCAAACAGCAGAGTAGGAACTTTTGCATTCGTTATTTAATTTGGTCAAGCAATGCAACTATCATGTTCAGTTCGTCAGTATTATTGAATGGTATTGAGATTTTACCATTCCCTTTTGGTGTTACCGAGAGCGAAACTTTTGACTTTAGTTTTGTTGCAATCTTTTCTTGTAATGTTTTTTGTTCATTATTAAGTTTCGAAGCAGAACTTTTTGGAGAATCTTTTGGCTCTTTGATTTTGCGTACGAGTTCTTCGAGTGCACGTACCGAGAGACCTTTGTCTATAATTTCGGTATAGAGTTCTTTTTGTTTGTGTTCGTCGGAAACAGAAAGAATCACTTTTGCATGCCCTTCTGAAATATCACCATTGGCAAGCCCTACTTGAATTTCTGGTGGCAATTTGAGCAATCGGATGGAATTGGCAATAGTAGTATTGCTTTTCCCAACTTTCTGACCCAATTGTTCTTGCGTTAAATTGCCTTCTTCTATAAGACGTTGGTATGTGATAGCTATTTCAATAGGGTCAAGATCTTCGCGTTGAATGTTTTCAACCAAACCCATAATAAGAGTTTTTTGGTCGTCAACTTCGTCGCGAACGTATGCAGGAATCGTTTCTTTTTGTGCTAGTTTTGATGCACGAAAACGACGTTCCCCTGAAATTATTTGGTATGCATTTACTCCTGTTTTCCTTACGGTAATAGGTGTAATAACTCCTAATTCTTTAATGGAATCGGCAAGTTCTTGTAATGATTCGTCGTTGAATGTTTTTCGTGGTTGGTCGGGATTTGCACTAATAGTTGCAATGTTTATCTCCGAAACTCCGGAACGAGTCATATTGTTGATCGCCGTTTTTGAGCCTCCAAGTACGGCTTCTATACCTTTCCCTAATACTGGTTTTGTCATTATTGCTTCGTTTCAGGTAAATTATTTCTGCGCAAAAGTTCTTGCGCCAAGTTTAAGTAATTTTTTGCTCCAATTGACGCTGCATCGTATGTGATTACAGGCTTTCCAAAACTTGGGGCTTCGGCTAATTTTACATTTCTTTGTATAATGGTTTCAAACATCATATTTTGGAAATGTTTGTGAACTTCTTCCACAACTTGGTTCGAAAGTCTTAAACGAACATCGTACATTGTGATAAGGAATCCTTCAATAGCAAGCGATTGGTTGAAATTGTCCTGAACCAATCTTACTGTGTTTAAAAGTTGTGATAGACCTTCGAGTGCAAAATATTCACATTGTATTGTTACAAGTATCGAATCGGCAGCTGCAAGTGCGTTAGTTGTCAAGATACCTAACGAAGGCGTACAGTCAATGATAATGAAGTCGTACAAGTTACGAACGCTGTCAATCACTTTTTTCAAATACATGTTGCGGTCAACGTCGTTTGCCAATTCTAGTTCTAAACCTACCAAGTCAATATTTGCAGGAAGAATGTCGAGTTTGTCAATTTCTTCATAATGATGAATGGCTTCTTTTGGGGAGCATTTCCCGGCCAAGCATTCGTATATTCCTAGTAAATTCGGGTCTTTTATGTCTATGCCCAATCCTGTTGATGCATTCCCTTGTGGGTCGAAGTCAACTATGAGGACTGAATATTCAAGAGCAGCTAAACTTGCACCTATATTGATGCTAGTTGTGGTCTTTCCCACGCCTCCCTTTTGATTTGCAACAGCAATTACTTTTCCCATTTTTTATATTTTATTTTTGGCATTAGACCCCAAAAATACAAAAAAACCTTATGCCCAAATCTGCTTCTTTTTTATTGTATAGATAAAATAGTCTTAACACCTTGATTCATAGTTATTAAAAAGTTATTAACAATGCAATTCTTTTAATTCGTTTTTCAAGAAAACTAAAATTGCATTTAGTAATGTTTGTTTCGCGAAAAAGAAATCCATAGAAATTCCTATTTTTGTTCTATTATAAAGGAGGTAGACGTGAAACGATTTTTGAAAGTTTTGTTGTTGTTTTCGTTGTTAACAGGGCGTTTGTTTGCATACACTCCGTCCGAAACTGCGCAAATTTCAGTGATCATTTGTTCTCCTGGTGAAGAGCTTTATTCTCGGTTTGGTCATGCCGCTTTGCGTTTGTGTGACACTGCGCAAAATATAGATGCTGTATTCGATTACGGCACTTTTGAGGTTACAAGTGTGCCTTCGTTTGTGTGGAATTTTCTTACCGGCGAAATGTACTATTTACTTGATACTCGTGGGTTTCGGGAAACTGTTAAATTCTACGAAATGGAACATCGCACCATGACGGAGTACACGTTGCTACTGACAAAAGAAGAAAAAGAAAATATATGTGATCGCTTAATCACAAACTTGCAGCCTCGCAATAAAGCCTATTTGTATAACTTTTTTGAAGACAATTGTGCTACTCGTATACGTGACATAATGGTTGATGAAGTCCCAACAATCGGGTGGAATACGTCGTATGAACGACAAACTTGGCGGCAAACTGTTATAGATGCAATTGGAACTACTTCGTGGACAAGTTTCGGAATCAATCTTGGATTGGGAGTCCCGGCAGACACCTTAGCTTCGGCATGGCAAATGATGTACTTGCCCGCAATGTTTGGACAGTCCTGCGCTTCCGCAACTCGTGCCGATGGAACAAACGTATGTCTTTCTCCTACAAGAATTACGCCGCCACAAACCTTTGGTAGCTTTTCATATGATGATCCATATGCAAAAGCTCTTATTTCTGCTGGTGTATTGGCAGATCCCGAAGAATCTGATGGAATAGAAGCTTGGTTAGATAATTCGCCACTCATTTTATGGATTTTGGCCATATTATTTGCTGCGCAAACTATACGTGAATGTGTGACCAAAAAACGGTGTGTATGGTGCGATGTTGTATTCTTTTTCGCAATAGGATTGGTTGGAATTACAATTTGGTTTATATCATTATTTAGTGTCCATTCATTGGTGTTCCCTAATTATAATATGTTGTGGCTTAATCCTTTCCATCTCATTTTTGCAAGTTTGTACATCGTCCCCAAATGGCGAGAATACACGCAATGGTATTTTTATCTTGCAGCTATCGAGATTGTGTTATATGTCCCTATTTCATTATTTATTGGACAGTTTATACCTCCAGCTTCATGGCCACTGTTGCTTGTAATTGTATTGCGCTCAATTTCCTTGCTAGCTAATTCTTGTAAGTTGTCATGCAATTTTATCGGTAAAAAAGAAAAAAAACTATAGGAATTTAGGTTACTCGTATATTTCTTTTATTTTTGTCGCAATTATTAACAATAAAATAAAAGGTATGTATTCAACATTAATGATCGTAATCTTTGTTCTAGGGTATCTTTGTATCGCATTGGAACATCCAATTAAAGTTGACAAAGCAGCTTCAGCTTTGTTGATTGGTGTATTAACATGGACGGTTTTCATTTTGTTCGGCAACACTCCATCTCACGAGGTAGGAGAATTACTTGCTGAAAACTTTGGCGAAACAGCACAAACGCTTTTCTTCTTGTTTGCTGCTATGACAATTGTCGAAATTGTCGATCGTCACAACGGTTTCAAAATTATCACAGACAAAATTACTGCGAAAAGCAAAGTAAAATTGATGTGGATCATCAGTATTCTTACTTTCTTCATGTCGGCAGTGTTGGATAATCTTACAACAACTATCGTTATCTTATCATTACTTCGTAAACTGATTGATGACCAACACACTCGTTGGACATATGCAAGTATCGTGGTGATTGCTGCAAATGCAGGTGGTGCATGGTCTCCAATTGGTGATGTTACAACTATCATGTTGTGGATTGGTGGACAAATTTCTGCCATGAAAATTATTACAGGAATTTTTATACCAAGTTTGGTGTCAATGTTGGTTCCGTTAGCTATTTTGTCATTCACATTAAAAGGAGACGTTATTCGTCCGAAAGAATCGGCAGAAAAATCTTCTATAACAACTCCCGGAGAACAAAAAGCATTATTGATTCTTGGCGTTAGTTTGTTGTTGTTCGTTCCTGTTTTTAAAACGGTTACTCACTTGCCACCATTTATGGGTATGTTATTAGGTTTAGGAATTATGTGGGTTGTGACGGAGTTGATGCACAAAAAGAAAAATGACGACATAAAGAAACAACTTACTGTTGTTAATGTTTTGAAACGTGTTGAAACCTCTACCATATTTTTCTTCTTAGGTATTTTGACCGCCGTAGGCGCACTTGGTGCAGCTGGACAACTTGGTTATTTATCTGTTTGGTTAAAAGATATAACAGGAGGCAATATTTATATTATTAATACCGTTATCGGTGTGCTGTCGTCGGTTATAGATAATGTCCCTCTTGTGGCTGCGGCAATGGGAATGTATCCAATAGGTCCTTCAATTATGGACTTTGCATCTGATGGAGCATTTTGGCATATGTTGGCATACTGCGCTGGAACCGGTGGATCTATTTTGATTATTGGTTCTGCTGCCGGAGTAGCTGCAATGGGTTTAGAGAAAATTGACTTTATTTGGTATTTAAAACATATCAGTTGGTTGGCATTGATTGGCTATTTTGCCGGTGTAGGATGCATTTATTTAGAAAAAGTAATATTAGCATAAAAATATGATATCGTTGTTGAGCATACTAACAGACATTACGGTAGAACAAGCAGCTGCAAGTGCAGCAGCAACTCAGGCCGTTGCAGATGAACTTACGTTATGGAACATGGCAGTAAAGGGCGGTTGGCTTATGATTGTCCTTTTGATTTTCTCTATTATTTCCGTCTACATTATTACAGAACGTGCAATAGCAATTTCGCGTGCTGCTAAAGAAGATGTAAACTTCATGAATGAGGTGAAGAATTACGTGGCGCAAGGCAAAATTCAAGAAGCGCGTATTCGTTGTCAGAGTAACAATTCTCCTGTCGCTCGTATGATTGACAAAGGAATTTCTCGTATTGGCAAGCCGCTTGGTGATGTGCGTGAAGCAATAGA
>DAIOSV010000022.1:28273-35516 GCA_036752345.1 Bacteroidales bacterium
CCACAAAGTTCTTCACAAGTAAAACTAATACCTCATGTGTCGGTTTCAATAAATGCGGCCGGTCAGTTTGGAGTGAATACTGAAATTGTTCCATTTGAACAAGTTGAACCACGCTTGAAACAAGAACTTGCCGGTAAACAAGAACCAGCTATCGTATTGCGTGTTGACAAAGATGTGCCAACAGGCGAGACGGTAAAGATTATGGAAATAGCAAATCGTAATCGTTGGAAATTTACATTAGCAACAAAACCGTAAGGAATGTCAATATTTGATGGGGATAGAAAGTATGGAATACTAGGGACTATCGTCTTTCACGGCATAGTAATAGGCGTACTTTTTCTTTTTGGTTTTGCTCAACCCGCTGTTGTATATCCTGAACCGGATGGAATTCTAGTAGATTTTGGTGAATTAGTTATAGGAGATGATGCCGGAGCAAATACTGCTCCCGAAGCGGCACCGAATAATCCACAACAGGCTGAAGATGTTGACGATGGTGTGGTGACTCAAACCGAAGAACCATCGATTCCAATAAAGAAAAATAAAACTACAGTAGAAACAACCAAACCTACCGTTTCTCCTGAGGAGGCTCAAAAAATCACCCAAGAACAAGAATTTAAAAGAAAAATGGATGCGTTGGCTGGAAAACTTTCGCAAGGTGGAGGAACAGGAACCAGTGGAACCGCTGGAAATTCTACTACTGGAGCAAATAGCGGTGATCCCGGAAATCCAAATGGTACGTCTGCTCAAAATACAAAAGGAACTCCTGGCAATCCAATGGGAAATGGCGATGCTGTACATTTTGTGAAACCAGAAAATACAGTCAATTGCAATAATCCAATCGATTTGGTTTTGCGTGTTAATTCAAGTGGAACAGTTGTTAAAGTAGAATTTGTGAATACCGCATTGTCCGAACAGTCATGTATAGAAGCAGCTAAAGAAGCCGCAAAAAAAATAACATTCCCTCCCGATACTAAAGATGTACGTTATGCCAGAATAACCTACAATTATTCCGTATCTCATTAATAAATAACTATACATAATGTAGGTGTATAGATTTATTTTTTAGACAAACAAAAGAGGAATTTGATACGAAATAAAGTATATTTGTCAATTAAAAAGCGACGATTATGAAAAAATATCTATTAGTCAGTATTTCTCTCGTAATGCTTCTATTTTCTAGTTGTGGAAAACGCACAGAGTCGAAATTAGTAGGTGAGTGGAGGGTTGTTTCAGTTGGAGATTGTGATTGGAATGAAAATGCTACTTGGACGTTTTATTCAGGCGGTGAAATTTCCATATATGGTGACCGTAATGTAGGCGGTGATGTGACGCAAAACGGAACGTGGGAGATATATACTCGTTCGCTAATAACTTCCTATGTAAACATAGACGGATATAGCACGTATGGTTTAAACGGACATTGGAGAGTAGAAAAAGTCAATTCAAACAAGCTTATATTGAATCGCACAGAATGGGCTGATGGAAGTACTACAGCCGCTTTCATGCGAAGAGAGTTCGTTAAAAAATAATTTTTTGTGGCAAAATCAAAAGTAGTTTTTGTTTGTCAAAATTGCGGTGCACAATCCCCAAAATGGATGGGCAAGTGTGGCGCATGTGGTTCGTGGAACTCATTCCAAGAAGAAGTTATTCAAGCATCAACATCAGCTGTTGTAGGGAAACAGGTCCTATCTTCTTCAAAACCTATGATTTTGTCGGAAATCAAAACCGATAAAATAGCTCGAATCAAAACAGGTATTCATGAATTAGATCAAGTAGTTGGAGGAGGAATCGTTCCCGGTTCTGTTATTTTGCTTGGTGGAGAACCTGGTATTGGAAAGTCAACATTACTATTGCAAGTTGCGGTTTCGCTAGATTTAAAAGTGTTGTATGTATCAGGTGAGGAAAGTCCGCAACAAATATATTTGCGCGCACAACGTTTGAATGTTCCTACAAAAAACTGCTATATATACAGCGAGACTAATGTTGCTGCAGTTATTCAAGAAATTAAAGAATTTCAACCGGGTCTGGTAATTATAGACTCAGTGCAAACCCTAAAACACCCTGACATAGATGCTTCGCCGGGGAGTGTGTCGCAAATTCGTGAAACGTCAAATCTTTTAATAGAATTGGCGAAGCAGACGCATATCCCAATGATTTTGATAGGGCATATTAATAAAGAAGGAAGTATAGCCGGGCCAAAAATCTTGGAACACATGGTTGATGTTGTGTTGCAGTTTGAGGGCGATATGCAAAATATATATCGTATTTTGCGAAGCAATAAAAACCGCTTTGGCTCAACTGCCGAGATTGGTATTTTTGAAATGATGCAAAGTGGGTTGCGCGAAGTAACAAATCCATCTGAAATAATGTTGAGTGGGAATCCTGAAAAACTTAGTGGCGTGGCAATCGCTTCCGTTATGGAAGGAATTCGTTCTCTCATGATTGAAGTGCAAGCATTGATAACAACTGCAGCGTATGGAACTCCGCAACGTTCGGTAAATGGTTACGATGCCAAACGTCTTAATATGCTTTTGGCTGTGATAGAAAAACGGTTAGGAGTGAAAATTTATACAAAAGACGTGTTTGTTAACATAGCCGGAGGCATTCGTGTACAAGATACCGCAATGGACTTGGCGGTAGTTGCCGCAATTCTTTCGTCAACATTTGATTTGTATATACCAAACAGTTATTGTTTTGCTGGAGAAGTAGGCTTAACGGGAGAAGTACGTTCTGTTCCTCAATTGGAAAAACGCATAAAAGAAGCCGCAAAATTAGGAATAGAAAAAATGTTCGTGCCTCCGTGTGATATTCAAAATAATTCACATTGTGAAGTGGTCCGTTGTGCTCGCATAGACAAAACATTTCGAGAAATTTTTAAGAATGCATCTAACGAATAATTTTTTTTTCTCTTATGTGTCGAATTACGAATGATTTTATTACTTTTATCGAAAATTTTGACAGATAGAACTTAAGATTATGGAAGTAAAGAAAAGCGAGAAAGCAAATCTTGAAAACAAACGATTTTTGTTCAAAGAAATCGGTTTTGTTGTAGTGCTTTTACTCATTTTGGGAGCATTTGAGTTGGGCGTATATGATACCCAAACGGAACGTGCAACCGGAGGCCCTATTTCTGAGGATGACATGGAAATGGTTGAAGTAACCCGTGAGCCAGAACAACCAGAGGCTGAACAACCCAAACCGGAACTTGTTTCTGAACCACAGCCTGATCCTACAATTACTGAAACTTCAGATACTACAGCAAAAACGGGTTCTATATCAGGTGAAAATACAAACATCCACCAAAAACTTCTTCCTCCATCACCAATCCAAGGTCCAGAAGGTGAGGACGAAGGTACTCCTCATATTCGCGTTGAAAAAATGCCTGTATTCCCTGGTGGTATGCAAGCCTTGATGAGATTCATTGGTGAAAAGTTAGTTTATCCACAAGAAGCTGCAGATATGGGTATAGAAGGTCTTGTAGTTGTGAAGTTTGTTGTAAATAAATCAGGGAAAGCTGTAAAACCGGAGATTCTTAAATCGGTAAATCCTATGCTTGATCAAGCTGCGCTTGATGTTGTTGCAAAACTCCCTACTTTCGAACCTGGAGAACAAGCTGGTGAAAAAGTTCCGGTATATTACAATCTGCCCGTTCAATTTAAAATAGGCAAATAATTTTTATGGAAGAACTAGAATTAGTTATAGAAGATACGAATGACCGAATGAAAGCGCCTCTATCGCGCTTAGATGCTGAATTGTCTAAACTTCGTGCTGGCAAAGCTTCTCCTGTCATGTTGGAATCGGTGAAAGTTGATTATTATGGAACCATGTCTCCATTGAGTCAAATAGCCAACATAAATACTCCAGATGCTCGCACTTTGCTTGTACAGCCTTGGGAGAAAAAAATGATTGACCCCATAGAAAAAGCAATTCTTGCTGCAAATTTGGGCTTGACTCCAATCAACGATGGCGTTATGATTCGTATCAATATCCCGGTTTTAACTGAGGAACGTCGTAAGGAATTGTGCAAGCAAGCTCGTTCTGAGGCAGAAACCTCAAAGGTAGTCGTTCGTAATATTCGCCGTGATGCCAACGAAATGTTGAAGAAGTTGCAAAAAGATGGTTTAGCAGAAGATGTTGCCAAAGATGGTGAAGCACAAATTCAAAAAATTATTGATGGTGCAATTGCGAAAATAGATGAGAAAACTGCAGCTAAAGAGGCTGATATAATGAAAATATAGAAAAAACCTTTCTTAAAAGAAAATCTCGAAAGAAACAATTCTTTCGGGATTTTTTGTTTTTAATAGTTCGGGTTTATAGAAAAATAACTTCCGGAACAATCTCAATACCATAGGTTTTATAAACGGCATTTTGAATGTGTTTTGCTAATTCTACCACGTCGTTCCCTGTCGCATTCCCGGCATTGGTTAGCACAAGTGCTTGTTTCGGGTGAACTCTTGCATTGCCAAGTTGGAATCCTTTGAGTCCGAGCGAATCAATGAGCCAGCCGGCGGCAACTTTTACCGTGTCATTAGGTGCAGGATACATTATAATATTGGGAAAAGTTTTCTTGAGTTGGTCGGCATTCTCTGCCGAAATAATAGGGTTTTTGAAAAAACTTCCGGCGCTACCAATTTCTTTTGGATCGGGGAGTTTCTCTTTACGTACGGCAATGATGCCATTACGTACGGTTTGGAGTGTTGCCTGTTCTTTATCTATCACGTTTGCCAAACTGCCGTAATTGAGGTTAAATGGCGCCTCTTTCTGCAATTGGTATACAACGCTTGTTACAATGTATTTGTCAGCTTCTTCGTGCTTGAAAATGCTGTCGCGGTAGCCAAACTTGCATTCGTTTTTGGTGAAAATTCGTGTGCTTTGGTCTGCTATTGCAATGCAATGCACTTCGGAAATAACATCTTTAGCTTCGGCTCCATAAGCACCAATGTTTTGTGCCGGGCTTGCACCAACGCATCCCGGAATAAACGACAAATTTTCCACTCCGTGCAAATTGTGTGAAACAGTCCATTGTACAAAGTCGTCCCAAACCTCACCGGCAGCGACTTTTACAAAAACATCATTGTCTTGCTCTTTGAGTATGGTAATTCCTTTTGTTTCAGGATGAATAATTGTTCCTTCGAAATCGTTGGTAAAAAGAACGTTGCTTCCGCCTCCAAGGATAAAAAACTGCACATCTTTTCGAAAATCATTCTTGAGAAATTCCGTTAAGTCGTTGTCGTTGGTGTATGAAAAGAACACGTGCGCTTTGGCTTCAATTCCAAACGTGTTGAATTTTTGCAAAGAAAAATTGTTGTATTGCATTGTTTCCTTATTTTTATCAAAAATACAAATTTTCAATGGGCAAACGACAAAAACGGGCAATACTTGTTGTGAGCAATGATTTGGTCGGCGACAATCGTGTGCACAAGGTTGCATGTACGCTTGTCAAAGCAAATTATCGCGTGTTGATTGTTGGTCGCAAGTTGCCGCAAAGTGCTCCATTGACAGAACAACCGTATCAAACGCGTCGTTTGTGCTTGCTTTGTAATACCGGTGCTCTTTTTTATGCGGAATTGAATGTGCGCTTTTTTTTCTTGTTGCTGTTTGCTCGTTATGACGTTGCTACTGCAAACGATCTTGATACGTTGCCAGCAGCATATTTGGCCACAAAAATTCGACGTAAAAAACTCGTGTACGACAGTCACGAATATTTCACAGAGGTCCCCGAATTAGTCAACAGACCTCGTGTGCAGAACGTGTGGCTTGGCATTGAAAAACGAATATTCCCCAAGTTAAATCGTTGCATGACGGTTTGTAATTCTATTGCAGAAATATACGCAGCAAAATACCGTGTTTCGGTAGAGGTTGTGCAAAATTTTCCTTTCCGAATGGAGCAAGTGCCACCCTTGGCAAACTTCAAATTGCCAAGTAGGAAGGTTATTTTGTATCAAGGCACATTGAACGTACATCGAGGCTTGGATATACTTATTGCGTCAATGGTGCACCTGCCTGATTTCTGCTTGCTCATAGTTGGTGATGGCCCAAGGAGGGCGGCCTTGGAACAACAAGCGCGCGATTTGCTCGTGGAGCAGCGTGTGCTGTTTATAGGTCAGGTTGCAAAAGAGGAGGTTGCGGCGTATACGCAGTTGGCAACGCTTGGCGTTTCGCTCGAAGATGATGTGTGCGCGAATTACCATTTTGCGCTACCAAACAAGTTGTTCGATTATATTCAGGCAGAGAAACCGGTGTTGGTGTCGAATGTGCCGGAAATGGCTGCTATTGTGCAAAAATACGGTTGTGGGGAAGTGGTTACGAATCGCGAGCCGCAAGCATTGGCTACGCAAATAATGCGGATGTGCAGTGACGCTTCGCTGCTTGATTCATATAAAGCGAATAGCAGAAAAGCAGCACAAGAACTTTGCTGGGAAAATCAAGAAGAAAAACTTTTGCAGGTGTACGAACGTTAGCGAAGTTCGTCGGTATCAATGCGCAAATTTTCAATCACGAAATTTTGACGTTCGGGAGTGTTGTCGCCCATGTAGAAATTCAACATTTCTTTTACAGATGTTTCGTGGCTCAAAACAACGGGTTCCAAACGAATTTCTTTTCCAATGAATACAGAAAATTCGTCTGGTGAAATTTCTCCCAAACCTTTGAATCGTGTGATTTCAGGTTCTGAAATTGCTTTAATAGCAGCAACTCGTTCTTCGTCGCTGTAGCAGTAGCGCGTTTCTTTCTTGTTGCGCACGCGGAATAGCGGCGTTTGCAATATATACACGTGACCTTCGCGAATTAAGTTTGGGCAGTACATGAGAAAGAACGTTACGAGGAGCATTCTAATGTGCATACCATCAACGTCGGCATCGGTAGCGATAATTACTTTGTTGTAACGAAGGTTTTCCAACGACTCTTCAATGTTGAGCGCTGCCAACAGCAGATTGAGTTCTTCGTTTTCGTAAATATCTTTCTGACTTGATTGGAATGCGTTTTTCGGTTTACCGCGAAGACTGAAAACTGCTTGTGTAGAGGCGTCCCGCGATTTTGTGATAGAACCGCTTGCCGAATCTCCCTCGGTGATGAAAATGCTGGTGTCTTCACGCAAATCGTTGTTGGTATTGTAATGAATACGGCAGTCGCGAAGTTTTTTGTTGTGCAAACTTGCGCGTTTTGTCAATACTTTGTTGCGCACCATGTCAATTGCTTTGCGCGCCTTTTCAGAGTCTTGAATTTTCTTTGACATCACATCGGT
>DAIOSV010000023.1:0-1922 GCA_036752345.1 Bacteroidales bacterium
ACTGTTACAGAGTCACTTCCCGGGCGAGAGTAAATGTTTTTGGCGTACTTAAAAATGTTTCCCCCGGTTTTGAGGTCCGCAGTTTTTTGTTTTGTATTGCTACAAGCCAATAACAGTAGGAGCGAGATGCAGTAGAGTGCAACCTTTTGTATCATTATTTCATGTACGTTTTCATTAATTCGGCCATTTCTTGTTGGAGTTCGCGTGCTTTTTCTCCGGCAACGTTGGCAAAATTTTCTGTCGCATCAGCAAAAATAATTCCTCGTGATGAGTTCACAAGCAATCCGCAGTCTTTGTTCATGCCATATTGTGCAACGGCTTCCAAACTGCCGCCTTGAGCACCAACGCCAGGCACGAGCAAGAAATGATTTGGCGCAATAGCACGCACGTTGCCAAGCATTTCGGCCTTAGTGGCGCCTACAACGTACATCATATTTTCGTCGTTGCCCCATTTTTGAGAAGTGGCAAGCACATGTTCGTACAAACTCTTTCCTTCGTTTTCCAAAAACTGAAAATCGAACGCGCCTTTGTTTGACGTGAGCGCGAGCAAAATTGCCCATTTGTCTGGGTACGTCAAAAATGGCGAAACAGAATCTTCGCCCATGTATGGGGCAATGGTAACGGCATCAAACGGAAGGTTTTCAAAAAACGCTTGCGCATACATTTTTGAGGTGTTTCCAATATCGCCGCGCTTTGCATCGGCAATCAAGAAAATTTCAGGGTATTTGGCCGTAATGTAGTTCACGGTTTTTTCAAGGCTTTTCCAACCTGCTATGCCGTAGCATTCGTAGAACGCAATATTTGGCTTGTACGCTACGGTGTATTCCGCTGTCGCGTCAACAATTGCTTTGTTGAAAGCAAAAATAGGGTCGTCGGCTGACTGTAAATGTGCCGGAATTTTTTTGATGTCGGTATCTAATCCTACACAGAGAAAACTTTGTTTTTTCTTGATTTCTGAAATTAACTCGTTCTTATTCATTACGTTATAAATTTGATTCTCAGTGGGTAAATATAGAGATTCCATGTGATATACAGAAACTTTTCTTGCTTTTGAGAATAAAAAATGTTTTCCGAAATAGTTTCGCATATTTCTTTACATTTGTGTGATGAAATGCTTTTTTTATTAAGGAAAATGAAGAAGTTATTTATACTTATAATAGGAGTAACACTGCTTGGAATAGCTGCACTCTTTGTCTTTTCGGATACAAAAGATGTGAAAAAATCAACTGTCAAAGATGTGATAGAAAATGCTACCACGCTTGACCGTCATGACGTATATGTTGTGCTCAACGGTACCATTGCTTCTCAAATTTCGAAAAAACGGTTCTGGTTTGAAGACGAAACCGGGCAAATTGTGTTACAGGTTGATCCTGATATTCTTGATACCTTCACGCCTACTATGGGAGCAAAGGTTGAGGTTCGTGGCGAAGTTAATAGCGATGCCAATACCGACTCAAATGTGGAGATTAACGTGCAGGAAATTATAGTGGTTGATGACGAGGAAGACGTTGAGATTATATAATCTCTACTCGAGCTCGATATTGTGTGTTTCTTGAAATTGGCGTAAGCGAAAGATACCCTTTTTGTATTCTCTCTTTGTTGATAATCAATGGATTTGCCTCAGTTTTTTCTAAGTCATTGTTGAATAAGTCGTTGGTATTTTTGTAGTAATCAACGAAATAGACTCCAGTCTTGCCTTCTTCTACAAACGCGTCGTAAAAAAGTCGGGCAACCAACCCCATTGTCATTCTCACATTGATTTCAACGCACGGGTGTACGGCAAATCCTTGCTCGGTTTCGTAGATAAACATATCAACTCCCAAATATCCCGAATAGTGCGGAGAAACTTGTTTGTCAATGAATTCCAATAATGATTCTTGTATTTTGTTCAAGTCAGTGGTTGTAATCCATTGATTGAGTTT
>DAIOSV010000023.1:2022-33655 GCA_036752345.1 Bacteroidales bacterium
GCCGTTCTTCTCAAACGTGCGGCGTATGGTTTTGTCCCAGCCCCAAGGTGCTGGCAAGTCTGTCGCGTTAAACCGATCTGAAATGCTGAGTGCAGAAAGTATTGGGAACTGTTTGCAGATGCCTGCCATCCATGCTTGGTCTTGTTCTTTCACAAAAACAAAGTCGTGCGCTTGTGCGTACCAAATGGGCAGATATGCCAAATCGCGGGCAAAGTCTTTGGCAGACAAAGGAGCGTCGAAGTTGTCAAAATCCGAGGCCATTGCCAAATCGTGTTCCGGGTTGAAAATATGCATACTCATACGTTGGCAAAGATAGGAGAGATTCCGAATATTTATTCGTGTAAAATGGTACAGGTTTTTTTCTCCGAGAATGATTTTTTACCGTTTGTAATGAGCTCAATTTTGATGAAATAAATTCCTGCGGGAACAAGGTTTCCTTGTGCGTTTGCGCAATTCCAGCGAATCACATCATTGGTCCCAAGCAACAGATTGTCGGCGATTTGCGCCACAAGAAGCCCGTTTGTGGAACACACACGCACATTGCACACCGTGCCTCTTTCCGATTCGTTACACCAAAGCAACATTTCGTCGTTTTCGCCATCGCCGTCGGGCGTCACTACGTCAGATTCAAGACGAAAGGTGTCGGCTTTTTTCAATTCGTACGACTGAGAATTGACGCACCCCGGCGTGGCAGAGCCTTGGCTTGTCGCTGCCGAAAACCATGAAGAAGCTTCGTGTGAAGGCAAATCGAATTGCATTCGTTCCAACGAAACACCTTCTTCGTCAGCAAGATACGGCGAATGCCAGACTGCATTATAGGTAAGAGAGTCTATCACTTCTTCCCAGCGGTTGAAGACGAGAATTGTCCCCGCATCATCGGGCAGGGAAGGAAGGGTTGCGGATATGAAAAGACTGCCATTGCAGTTGCTTTGTTGCTTGTATAGTTCGGCATCGGGAGAAATAACGGCATAGGAGTGTGGAGGAAATAAACAAAAACTTTCGGTGACTTGATAAAAATCTTCATTGTCAGAAAGATATACTTGTGAAAGGTCGAAATACGAATCAGAGTTGTTGTACAGTTCAACAAAATCGGATTCGTTGGAAACAGGATTGAAAAGTATCTCGTTTATAACGATGGAATTTTGCTGTAAAACAGAGTCGGTTTTGGCAAAAACGTAGTCGTTTACAGCAAACTGATTCCCGGCAAAGTCAGCACATTCTTCCGATAAAACTAACCGATATTCTTGATTTGATTGTAAAGATTGTGAAGTAAATAGTATATATTGAGATAATGAATGATTTAATGAAGCAATGCTATCTATTTGGATATCATTTGAAAAACTGCAATTTTGAATGAATGAATTACAATCAATATTTTCAGAAAAACGTAGAGAAATAGTCTTGTCATCAATAACTTGCAGTGATTCAATTCGAGGAGAAATTTCATCACCGTTTCCGGATGCAACGGAGTTAATGGATCCCGGAGTTCCGCCTACACGATTTTGTGCAACACGCCAGTTTTCAATGCTTTCGGAGAAGTTATCTACGTCAATTTTCTCAAGCGCCCAGCCTCCGTCAGCCTTAAAGTTGTCTTGATACCACTGTTCACTAAAAGTAACAGATGAAATAGTTTGCGTATCGTATTCTAAAGCAATTGTTTGCCCGCTATTTGTAATAGAAGGGAATGATTGCAAAAACGCACAATGCAACGTGTCCGAAAACAGCAATCTTGCTTTTTCTGAAACTAAGCACAGATGTTCTTTCGGGTTGAGAATTTTTGCAGGCAAAGGGTACGGTTTCTCACCAACAATAAGTTGTAAGTCAGAACATTGTATGGCGCAATTGCTGCGATTGTAAATCTCAATATACTCATATTCCGGCAGTCCAACTACAGGTGACGGGTCAGCCATGATTTCCGTAATAACGACTTGGTTGGTAGTTGGTTTTGTGTAAAAAGCAAAATGAAAACTTGTATCGCTCACCGATTCTCCGTTGAGGTCAGTTATGTCGGAAACGTTCATTGTGTATGCACCACAGAGGTTTTGCTTGAGTGTAACGAAAACGGAGTCTTTTTGAATTATCGCAGTTTCAATTGCTCCTTCGGGAACGGACGAAACCGAGGCGGTGGCTAGGTTGTTTGAGAATTTCAGCAAAACCTCAGTTTCTTGTTGCACAATCTGCGTGTAGATAAACGGCGTGCGGGCGTAAGTGATGCGTATGTCGTCGATGGTGATTTGCCCCGAACTTGCCGATGCTTGCCTGAGCGTTATGGTAACCGTATCGTTGATGATGGTGTCGAGGGAATACGATTTCGTTATTCCTTTTTCGTTGCTGGTGGTAATTGTGTCAACGCAGGTGTTGTTTATTACAACGAGCATTTCGCAGTTGGTAGAGAGCGCTTGCTCGTACAAAAACGAAAGCGACGTGATGCCGTAGGGAATCGTGTCCGACGAGAGGCAGGCATCGGCGGCTTTGTTAAAACTCACGGCTGCGTTGCCGTTTTGCGTCACTTGTTGATTTCCCCGTGCGTTTGTGTAAGTCCACACTCTGCCTGCGTTTCCTGTGAATTTTCCTGACGAATACGTTGCGCCAATGTTGGCAGTCGAAAAATCTTCAACTACTTGTGATAGAATGTTTGTTGCATAACAAAAAAATGCAACGAGAGCGAAAAAATGCTTCATATTTTGGTATATTTGCGGCAATAATTACGACAAAAATAACACATTCTATGAAAATTGCAATCGTTGGCGCAAGTGGCGCTGTAGGACAAGAGTTCCTAAGAGTTTTAGCAGAAAGGAATTTTCCTTTTGATGAAATGGTATTATTTGGTTCAGAACGTAGTGCAGGTAAAAAATACCCGTTCAAGGGCAAAGAATACACCGTTCAATTGTTAAAACACGGCGATGATTTTAAAGGAATTGATATCGTTTTCACATCAGCCGGTGCAGGAATTTCTAAAGAATATGCTGCCGACATTACAAAATTCGGCGCTATCATGATTGATAACTCAAGCGCATTCCGTATGGATGCAGATGTTCCATTGGTTGTTCCTGAATGCAACGCCGCTGACGCATTAAATCGTCCGCGTGGCATTATTGCAAACCCGAACTGTACCACAATTATGATGGTTGTGGTGTTGCAACCATTGGAACAATTGAGTCACATCAAACGTATTCACATTGCCAGCTACCAAGCTGCAAGTGGCGCAGGTGCCGCAGCTATGGCAGAATTGGAACAACAATATCGCGAAGTGCTTGACGGCAAACCCGCAACAGTAAAGAAATTTGCATATCAGTTGGCATACAACGTAATTCCTCAAATTGACGTATTTACTGAAAATGGATACACGAAAGAGGAAATGAAGATGTTTAACGAAACACGCAAAATTATGCACAGCGATGTACAATGCTCTGCAATGTGTGTACGCGTTCCTTCATTGCGTTCTCACTCCGAAGCAGTTTGGATTGAAACTGAAAAACCAATTTCTGTAGAAGAAGCACAAAATGCAATTGCTAAGGGCGAAGGCATTCAACTTATGGACGATCCAAAAACACAAACATATCCAATGCCATTGTTCCTTGCCGGAAAAGACGATGTATATGTTGGTCGTGTTCGTAAGGATTTGGCAAACGAAAACGGTTTGACCTTGTGGTTGGTAGGCGACCAAATTAAGAAAGGTGCCGCACTTAACGCAGTACAAATCGGAGAATATTTGATAAAACAAGGAGTTGTAAAATAAGCTCAACATCCTATAAATAGTAACCGCCAAGATGTCGAAACGTCTTGGCGGTTTTTTTTATTTCGTTTTCAAAACTTACTTGAAATTCTTCAATCCTTCAAAATCCAACGTTGCAAAATAATCTTGTACTGTTTCGGCACGGCGAATTTCTTTCACACTGCCATCGGCGCGAAGCAACAATTCAGCTGAACGAAGTTTTCCATTATAGTTGAATCCCATTGCGTGACCGTGCGCACCGGCATCGTGAATGGCAATAATATCGCCTTCTTCAATTTCCGGCAAATTACGTTGAATGGCAAACTTATCATTGTTTTCGCAGAGTGAACCCGTTACATCATACACATGGTCGCTTGGTGCGTTTTCTTTGCCCAATACGGTAATGTGATGATACGCTCCGTACATTCCCGGACGCATCAAGTTGTTCATGCTGGCATCAACGCCTACATAGTCGCGGAAGGTGCGTTTAATGTGGCGAACCATCGTCACCAAATATCCGTAAGGACCGGTGATGAAACGTCCTGATTCCAGGTAAATTTTTACCGGAGCAAGTCCGTTTGGAACAAGAATTTGTTCGTATTCTTTGCGAATGCCTTCGCTTATTTTGTAAACGTCAAGTTTCTTTTGCTCAGGACGATACGGAATTCCCAAACCGCCACCAAGGTTGATGAAATCAAAACGGATTCCTAATTCTTTATGAATTTTTACTGCCACGTTGAAAATTATGCGCGCAGTTTCTGCAAAATAATCTTCGTTTAACTCGTTGGAAGCCACCATGGTATGAATGCCAAAACGTTTTACGCCTTTCTCTTTCAAGAGTTTGTAGCCGTCAAACAATTGGTTTTCCATGCATCCGTATTTTGCTTCTTCCGGGTTACCGATAATGGCGTTTCCTTCTTTCAAATTTCCCGGATTGTAACGGAACGAAACTAATTCGGGCAAGCCTGCACATTTTTCAAGAAATTCCACGTGCGAAACATCGTCAAGGTTGATGATGCCACCAAGCTCGCGTGCTTTCTGAAATTCGTAATCACCAGTGTCGTTTGAAGTGAACATAATGTTTTCGCCCACGTTGCCAACTTTTTCAGAAATCAACAATTCCGGGTACGAACTGCAGTCGCATCCAAAACCACGTTGTGCAAGCAGTTTTATAAGATATGGATTTGGCGCCGCTTTTACTGCGAAATATTCATGAAATCCCTCGTTCCACGCAAATGCTTTTTTGAGTTCTTCAGCATTGTCTAACATTGCTTTTTCGTCGTAAATATGGAACGGCGTAGGAAATTGTTCTATGATTTTTTCGATTTGTTCTTTATTGAACGGAAGCGTTTTTGCCATTGTGTCAACTATTAAATTCACTACAAAAATAGGGATTCTCAAAACATTACATAATTCTTATTGAAAATTCTTTTCTTGAAAAAGTTAGTTTGTGAAAATGGTTAATCGGTTAACTGGTGAATCGGTTAGTTTGGGATACTTTTGATTACTAACCGATTAACCAACTAACCAGTTAACCTATTTATTCTGAAGAATCGCAAAATCATCCCAAAATTCGGGGTATGATTTGGCTACACATTCAGGATTTTCAATGGTAATAGGTTCTTTGGCCAATAATGCAGCCGTTGCGCCTGCCATAGCAATGCGGTGGTCGTTGTTGGCGTGGAGCGTTCCTCCTTGCACGGTTCCTCCGTACACTATCATTTCGTCGCCTTGCACGTCTATTTTTGTGCCAATTTTTGCGAACTCTTTTTGTAAAACCAACGCGCGGTTGCTTTCTTTGTGAGCCAAACGCGAAACGCCCAAAATGTGCGTGTTGCCCGTGCAGTGTGCTGCAAGCGAAACTAAGGGCGGAAATAAATCGGGACATTCGGTAGCGTCAAATGTGAACGCCTTGAGTTCCGAACGAGAAACGGTGATTTCGTTTTCGCCAATTTTCACCTGCGCGCCAACCATGCGGAGCGCGTCTATGATTGCCTTGTCGGCTTGGCACGATTCTAACGAAATATTTTTTACGGTAACGGTGCCGTTTAGCGCTCCTGCTACAAGCAAAAACGCGGCTCCGCTCCAATCTCCTTCAACTACAAAATCGCGAGCGGTGTATGTTTGCCCTGCTTCAATTTTGAACGTTTCGTATCCTTCGCGATTCACCGTGACACCGAATTTCTGCATCATGTCTATGGTGATGTCAATGTACGGCTTGCTTTTGAGGTCGGTAACCAAAAGTGTGACCGTTTGCTCTGCGTATGGTGATGCAATGAGCAAGCCCGTGAGAATTTGCGAACTAAGCGAGCCGTCAACGTGAGCAAGTCCGCCACGCATGGGGCCGCATACCTGTACCGGAACAAATCCGTTGGTGGTAGAAATTTCTATGCCAAGCTGGCGCAATGGTTCTTCCAAGGCAGAAACCGGACGTGTTTTGAGCGAACCTTCGCCACGAAGCGTGATAGGATTGTGCCACAAGGAAGCCACCGGCGTAAACATACGAATGCCAAGCCCGGCCTCGCCACAATTCAATTCATTTGTTTTGGGTTGCAAACCGCCCGAAATCGTAACATCTTCGCCCGAAACAATGACCGTTGCTCCTAAATTTTCGGCAATGTGCAAGGCGGCATCGCTGTCGTTGCTCGAAGAATATCCGTGCAAGTATGATGTTCCCTGTGCCAACGCACTGATGGCTATGGCTCTTTGCATTACGCTTTTTGATGCTGGCGGAACTATGGTTCCTTGTACTTTTGATGGCGTTATAGTTTTGTTTTCCATATTTGCATTATTTCGTGTTGCAGGCGAAGAGCCGTGTGGTATTTTGAATTTTCTTCGGTACTAAACACCGCATGTGCTGTGTGAGCATAGAGGTCTTTTCTGTCATCCAAAATTTTTTGTAAAATTTCTTTTGGATTGCCGTTTTGCAAGAGTGGTCGTTTTTCAATTTTTATACGCTTACTGATTGCTTCCGGCGTAGCGTAGAACCATATTACGAGCGAGTTTTGTTTGAGTAGTTCGCGGTTGGGTTTGTTTAGCACAATGCCGCCGCCACATGAAAGTAAACTCTCCGCTTTGGAATTGAATTTCTCCGAAAGCATCTCTTTTTCAGCATTGCGAAAATACGCCTCGCCTTTTTGTGCAAAAATCTCGGTGATAGTCATGCCTTCTTGTTCTATAATTTCATCGTCAATGTCGTGAAATTCATATCCGAGCATTTCGGCTAGTAAATGACCGTGGGAACTTTTCCCCGCACCCATTATGCCAATAGTTGAAATTACATGATTGCGGTCGGCAAGCGTGGGCTGCAACAAACCGCTGCGCATAACTTCTTTGTTGGGCTGTTCGCCAAGAAACAGCGCATACGAAGCAACGGCTTGATTGAGTAACCAATCTTCGGCGCTCACAATTGTGCAACCGCGGCGTTGAGCCATCTCAACCAAAGGAGAACCTTTGTAATTTGCATCAAACACAATATGTTGTGGCGTAAGCCATTGTTCTTCAATAGGATTCACGTTTTGTTGCAAGGCGGAAATAACTATCTCGCATTTGCCTAGCAAATGTTGTAATTCTTCTATCTCCGAATATTTACAACCAATGATATTTGCTGCTATGCGTGCTTTGCCAAAAGTTCTGTTTACCATAATCACTTCTGCTCCTTGCGAATGAAGCCCGTAAGCAGCAGCCTTTCCCGCACCACCGGCTCCAATCACCAAACATTTCTTGCCTTGAAGCGATATTCCTGCGTCTGCAAAACTTTGTGTAACGCCATAAAAATCAGTATTGTAGCCGTGAAGTTCGCCGTTTTCGTGTACCACCGTATTTACGCTGCCCAAAATCTTTGCTTCGTCGTGAACCACGTCAAGCAAGCGACCGATAGTTTCTTTGAACGGCGAGGTCACGTTCATGCCTTTGGCGCCAAGGTTTTTGAAAAGGAACAGCGCTTCTTCGGCAGTTTCGGCACCAAAATATACATATTCCGCATCGTAGCCGTTATGCTGAAACATCGCATTAAACATGTTGGGACTCTTGCTATGCAAGATTGGATTTCCCGTAACAGCAAAAATTTGCGTAGCCATTGTATTTCTTTTCAAATCATTGCAAAGGTAAAAAATATGGCGGAATATGTATTTTTGTAGAAAATTGATTTAGGGAATGAGAATTTTTACGAATAACATACTTCTACTCACCAAGCGAATCGCGTTTTTGTTGGTGATGTATTCTTTTTGTCGATTGTATTTTTTGCTTTGCAATCTTTCGGCATTTTCTCCTCTTCATTTTTCAGAACTTGCAAAATCCTTTTGGTATGGCGTGCGTTTTGACTTTTCGGCTATTTTGTTTCTCAATATTGCGTTCTATCTTTTTCATTTTCTGCCGTTTAGGTTTGTAGAAAATAATCGTTACCAAGCCATTTTACGACAAATTATCATTTTTGTGAATATGCTTGGCATTTCGCTAAACCTGATAGATACCGGCTATTTTGCGTTTCAAAACGGACGAAGCGGCATGGATTACATAAAGAATGTGCTGTTTTCTAACGATACCGTCAATTTGCTTCCGCAATATCTTCGCGACTATTGGTATCATGTGCTTGTGTTTGTTGCGCTATACGTTGTGAGTGAGTTTTGGTTTCCGCGTTACAAACAGAGTAAATGTAGCTGTGCAGAAAAGAAATTTCAACCTGCGTGGGTAAATGTAGCCCTTGCTACGCTTGTGGCGGTTGTGTTTACTGCTGCAAGTTTCGTGTTTTATCGTGGTTTGGGAGTGAAACCGCTTGGCGTGGTTGATGCCATGCAGTTTACCCAAAACTATGCGCCCATTACGCTCAATACGCCGTTTACCATCTTACGAACAGCAAAAAATAAAGGAGTCACACTTCGCACCTATCTATATGATGAAGAATGCCGTCGTTACTACTCTGCACGGAAACAATATCCGTTTACCGCACAAGAATTTACCAATAAAAACGTGGTGATACTTATTCTTGAAGGCTGTTCGCAACGAAGTGTCGGATATTTTAACCGAACGGAAGGTGGATTTACTCCGGTATTTGATAGTTTGCTTGCTCGTAGTTATTCGTTCTCGAATGCCTTTGCCAACGGCACAAAAAGCATTCAAGCTCTTCCTGCAATTTTTTCGTCGGTGCCACAACTTATGGACGAAACGGTGATAGGTTCAAAATATGTGGCAAACAAAACCGATGCGCTCCCACGACTTTTGAACGAGAAAGGGTACCATTCTGCGTTTTTCCATGGCGCATTTAATGGTTCCATGGGGTTCGATACCTATTGCAGATCAATTGGAATTACGGAATATTTCGGCATGAATGAATTCTTAGATGAATATCCGAAAGAAGGCAACTACGATGGCGATTGGGGCATTTTTGACGACCGTTTTCTCATGTTTGCGAAAGAAAAAATAGACAATTTTCAGCAACCATTTTTCGCTTCAATTTTTACCATTTCGTCGCATCATCCGTTTGTGGTACCCGAAGAATATCGGCATTTATTTCATGAAAAACGACAAGAAATGAACGCTATGCGATATGCCGATTATTCGTTAGGAAAATTCTTTGAAGCCGCCAGCAAAACCGATTGGTTCAAGAATACAATTTTTGTGTTTGTTGCCGACCATACCGTGCCGTATTCCTTTGAGCCCGACGTGACAAGTAAATTTGTTTCGCCGGTTGACAAACATCGTATTCCAATAGCATACTACATCCCCGGTGACAGCACCTTCCACGGCATTGATAGTCGCATTACTCAGCAAACGGATATTCTTCCGAGCATACTCTGGCTACTCAAATATGACAAACCCTTTATTTCGTTTGGAACTAATTCCTTTGACGAAACCAATGGCAAGGCTCTTTACTATAGTTCGGGAACGTACACTTATATTGATTCCGCTTCGGTTATCAACTTCGATGGCGACAAGATTCTTGACTGTTTCCGCATAACGCCAACCGAAACGATTCCTGCCCAAGCAGGTAGCGCCCAAGTAAAATGCATGAAAGCGCACATTCAGGAATACAATCGTAGGATGGTGCTGAATCAGATGAGTAAGGAATAAAAATACTCGAAAACTTCAAGTTAGTATATTTTAATTATATATTTTTATATTTGTATAATTAAAATGTGTAGTAACTCTAAAGTTTTGCCTATGAGAAAAAAAGATGTGTAGTGTTTTTTTAAAGAGTTAAACCGAGTCTTGAATGTTAGATATGAAAAGTTAATGTCTAAACTTTTTCTAAATAGTAAACGGTAAAGGGGTAGGTGAGAAGTTCTCTCTTTATAGATATATTTAAACAAGGACTTCACGAAACGGAGTATTTGAAAAGCCGTGCATATTGCGAAGTGAGTAAAATAAAAATTAATAGTTATGTCAAATTTAAAATCAGGAATAGCCTTATCTGAAGGCGAAAAAGTTGTAATGGAAATAGAGGCAGAATTATGGGCCACAAGTTCAAACCCTATTGCTCAAGCTCTTGGATGGGTGATTAAATTTATATATTTAATCTTGGGTGTAAAGAAAAAGGGTGTCATAGTAATTACTGATAAACGTGTGATTGAGGTCAGACAAGATATTGTATGTTGGTGTTTAAATGCAGATAAAAATGTAAAGTATGTTTTGCCAAGTTCTTTAAAAGAAGTTGGTTATACAAAAACCTCTACGTTTTGTGGATGTTTTTGCCAAGCATACCATTTGTATTATGAATCATTTACACAAAGTACAATGGTTTTGTTAAAAGGAGCTGATGAAGCTGAAGCACAAAAAATAGTAGATGCTTTTTATAATGCGATTTGTGCTGCAAACAAATAATGCCACAGCAGACAATATCAACATATACAAGATATTTATATCTTAACACATATGCCTTTATCCTCTTTTTTGGGGGTATTGGTATATTGTGTTTGCCTTTTTGGAAAATTCATTGGATAATAACAGTAATCCAAGTTGTCATTTTTTTTATTTGTGAAAAAGGAGCATATGGAATATTTTCTTCATGGGAAGATAAAAAAAGGAAATATGTAGTTCTAGTTCAACGTAATTCAAAGGAATTTAGACCAGATACTTTTAAAGAATTTATGCAATCACCGTGTGGTCGACTATTAACTAAGCTTGTCCTTCAGGATTTGGGTCAATCTAAAGAATATCATAATCTCAAAAAATTCAAATTATCATTTACAGAAATGATTAAACACAATTGTAAACCTACTAAAACAACTATCCGCATTTATCCTGTTGCTGGTGAGTCTGTTATAAAAAAGTAAGTGAGATTATGGAGTGCAGTATGATGAAAGAATTCGGTGATAAAAATCAATTCAAGCTGGAATAAAAGGCCATAAAACTATAAGGCCTTTTACCTAGAAATAGAAGATGGTGAAAATTATTTCACCATCTCTATTCTTGATTCTATTTGCCCGAGCAGATATTCCGCAAAAAGCATTTCCATAGCTTCGAGGCTGCCTTTGGTGTGATATTCGTCAAAGGCAGAATAGTAGCGCATGCGGTCGGTAAATTTGATGTCGATGGGCGGATAGCCGGCTTTCATCAACTCAAGGTTTACCAGCAATCGTCCGGTGCGACCGTTGCCGTCAATAAACGGGTGAATTCCTTCGAACTCAATATGAAACTGTGCCAATTTTGAGACAATATTTGCACTGCTCTCATTGTAGGTCTCAAGCAAACGATCCATTTTTGGTGCAATCAAATATGGTTGAACCGGAGTATGAGCTGCGCCCAAAATTCGCACTGGAATAGTACGATACACGCCACGGTCGTTGGGTTTGTCGGCAAGCACAAGTTGGTGAATTTGTTTTATGGTAAACTCATCCAGCACGTGCACATTTTTCACCAAATCGAGCACAAAATAGTACGCATCTTTGTAGCCCACCGTTTCCAAATGATCTTTGAGCGGTTTCTTGTCAATAGTCAAGCCGCGCAACACCAAGTCGGTTTCGCGCAGAGTGAGCGTGTTGCCTTCTATGGCGTTGGAATTGTACGTGTGTTCTATAATGAATTCTTCGTGCAAGCGGTTTTGCTCGCCGTCGGTGAGCGGACGAAGTTTTTCGAGCGCAGTTTTGTGTACTGCTATTTGTTTCAAAAGCGCGCGAAATTCTTTGCTCTCGCCGTATCGTGGCACAGGTTCGCTTACCAATCCTGCATAGAGGTTGGTGTTGAAAACCGCAAGCACTTGGTTCACTTTGTCCATGCGCAAAGATTGCTTGCCTTGTTCCAAATCGCGGAGGAAATGAATGCCCACGCCTGATTTAGTAGCAAGTTCTTCTTGCGTCATGTGCAATTGCTTGCGCATTGCTTTTACGAATGTAACTAATGCTGTTTCCATGATTTTATACTTTTCCCGTACAAAAATACATTTTTATTTTTGGAATGTCAATATTTTATACAAATTTAGTATAATTTATTCAAAATTGTATTTTTGTTTCTCCTGCTTCTAATTGTAGTAATGTTTGTTTTGCATCAATTCCTCCTGCGTATCCGCTCAGTGTGCCGTTGCTCCCAATAACTCTATGGCAAGGGACAAGAATCGAAATCGGGTTTGCGCCATTTGCATTTGCCACGGCTCTAACTTTTGTGGGCATTCCTAAGCGAGATGCTTGTTCGCGGTACGAGATGGTTTTTCCGTACGGAATTTCGAGTAATGCACGCCACACCTTGTTTTGAAACGCAGTGCCGGTAAACAATATGGGAATGTCAAACGTGCTGCGTTGGTGGTGAAAATATTCGTCGAGTTCTGCTTTCCCTTTTTCAAGAATTGGAGATGAACCTTCTTGATACACGGCATTGAGCGCTTTGCAAATGCGGGCATCGTTACGATTTCGGTGTTTTGAATGTGTCCAATCGCAGAGGCAGATTTTGTCGTGAAACGAGCCAAGAATCATCTCGCCCAGCAGGGATTCATAGTGTCGTATGTGAATATATTCGGTGCTCATGCCTACAATTATTGCTCGCGATATTCTTTTGGAGTAACGCCCACGCGTTCTCTGAAAAATTTGCAGAAGAAACTCGGGTTGGGAAAACTCAGTACGTCGGCTATGCGATTGATGGTTTCGTTGCCGTGGCGGAGCATTACTTGGGCTTCGGCAATCAACGCTTTGTCTATCCATTTTTTTGCCGGTTGCCCGCTCGCTTGCTTTATCATTGAGCTGAGGTAGCGATCGGTAAGGCAAAGTTTGTCGGCATAGAAACTGAGCTCGTGGTGCTGGTGGCAATTTTCATTTACCAATCGAATAAATTGCGAAAACAAATCCTTTTCACGGCTCACCGTGGTTGGGAGGCTCTTTTGATAATTGCGCACAATCGTATTTATATAGTTTACGCCAGTGAGGAACAAACTGTCTATTGTTGCCGAAAAGTCTCCACCGCGTTGTGCCAGTGCAATGATGGCATTGATAATTCCAAGCAAAAACGAACAATCTTCATTGGTTGCAGGCACGAGATAATCTTTCTCTATCCCTGAAAATGTTTCTGGAACGCGACCGTTGCAAATTCGATTTACATATTCGTTGCTCGGCACCAGAAACGCGAATTTGACATCGCCCGAAAAACCTTGTGCTTTCATAATGGTTTTATCCGAAGAAAAGACGATGAGTGGACTTTCTAAGTGATGATTGACAAGGTTGAGCTCAATGTGAACAATGCCGCTATATAAAATTCCGAATCTCGGCCGTTCAAGGATGTATGGATTGTTAAAATTGATAACCGAACTTGCCATAGCCGGAGTTGCGTCGGAAACAACCGTAAAATCATCACACGTATAATTGTTTGGAAGATTTGGAATGTCGCTATTCAAAATCTTCATAACTTTACTGATAGGAAATTCTTTTGGTTGTTCTTTTTCCATTGTTTTTTGCCTTGAAATCCAACACAAAGGTCATAAAATATCTAAATTGGCAATCAAAAAAAGAGAATTTCAGTACAAATAGAACATATTGCCAACGATACGGGTAATGCGAGGTTACGATTTCACGTATATTTTTGTGATACCGAAAATGTTTAGAGTATGAAGAAATGTAATGTTTTGGTAATTCTTTTGGTTTGTGGATGGCAGGCAGCCATGGCGCAGTTTTCTATTGAAGATTTGCAAGAAAAGGCTCGACAAAACAATCCACTTGCCAAACAGTTTGAGCTGATAGAAAAAAGCAACCAATACACGGTGAACAACCTTAAACTGAAATGGTTGCCGCAAGTATCTGCTTTGGGGCAGGCTACATATCAAAGCGATGTGTCGGCGTGGCCGGAATCCATGCAACCCTTGTTGGCCGGCATGGGAGCCGAAATGGACGGAATGTCAAAATTCCAATACAAAGTTGGCGTTGATGTGAACCAAACTATTTGGGAAGGAGGCCGAATTGCTGCCACAAGCAAGGTCGCAAAAATGCAAACAGAGGTATTGCAAGCCCAAAATGAGGTAAATCTTTATGTCGTAAAAAAACGAGTTAACGATTTATTTTTCAGTGTGTTGCTTATTGATGAAAGACTCAAAGTAAATCGCGATATGCAGTCTCTTTTGCAAAGCAATGTGGAGCAAATGCAATCGATGGTAGCAAATGGCGTGGCAATGCAAAGCGATGTAGATGCGCTCAAAGTTGAGCTTATAAATGCTCGCCAAAATGAGACCGAAATGCTAGCCACAAAAACTATCGCTATGGACTTGCTATCGCAACTTTGTGGAACTCAAATTGACAGCATACAAGCACCAACCATTAATGTGCAAAATTGGTCAGTTTCTACCGGCGGAGATTCTGTTGGTGCTCGCCCTGAGTTCGCATTGATTGAGTCAAGCAATCGTCTTGCTCAAATGCAGGAAAAACAACTAAAATCGGGTTTGATGCCTACGGTAAGTGTTTTTGCTTCAGGCTATTATGGCTATCCGGGATACAATATGTTTGAGTCAATTATGGAACATGAAAATAGTTTGAATGGCATTGTTGGCGCACGCATTTCCTGGAATATTTCTAATTTTTATACGAATAAAAACGACAAAAGTAAACTTATGGTGCAACGGCAAATGAATGAAAATCAACGAGAAACGTTTTTGTTTAACAACTCGTTGGAACAAACCAATGCGCAACGTTCCATAGATAAATATCGTTTGTTGATTGAGCAGGATAATGAGATAGTGACGCTTCGCGAAAATGTGCGCAAGGCCACCGAAAAAAAACTTGCCAATGGCGTTGTTGACTCCAACAAACTTGTGGAGCAAATTATGAAAGAGAACAGCGCCCGCAACAACAAGGCCATTCATCAGGTTGAGTTACTCAATGAAATGTATAACTTACAATACACGAAAGGATTATGAAAAAGACAGTGATTTTTGCATGTGCACTCGCTCTGGCTGCATGTAGCAACGAGAATGGGAAATACGATATAACCGGCACATTTGAAGCCACAGAAGTAACTGTTTCGGCCGAAGGAACAGGCAGGCTCATGAGTTTCACGCTTGAAGAAGGAGACCAGATAGCAGCCGGCACGCAAGTGGGGCTTATTGATACGGTACAACTTGCGCTCAAGGCTCGTCAGTTTGGGGCTACGGAGGAAAGTATCGCAAACCAACGTCCTGATATTCAGGCACAAATAGCGGCAACGAAACAACAAATTGCCAAGGCTGAAAAAGAGGCAAAACGTCAGCAAAATTTGCTCAACGACAATGCCGGCACGCAAAAGCAACTTGATGATGCGCTCAATCAAGTTTCGGTGCTCAAACAGCAACTCAAAGCGCAAATGTCAACGCTCGACAACAGCACAAAGGCGCTTAATTCGCAGATGAATGCCACGGCAATTCAGCGTGAGCAAATACTTGACCAACTTGGTAAATGCCATATTGTATCGCCAATTGCGGGAACAATCATTGAAAAATATGCCGAGCAAGGCGAATTTGCTGCAACCGGAAAACCGCTCTTCAAAGTGGCTGACCTTAGCAACATGTATTTACGTGCCTACATTACCTCGGTGCAACTCAAAGATGTGAAATTGGGCCAAAAAGTAAAAGTGTGGAGCGACAGCGGTGACGATAATCGCCAGTCATACGATGGTGTGATTACGTGGATTTCGAGCCGAAGTGAATTTACACCAAAAACCATTCTTACCGATGACGCTCGCGCTGATCAAGTATATGCGGTGAAAATTGCGGTAAAAAATGATGGATATCTTAAAATTGGAATGTACGGAGAAGTTGCTTTGCAATAGATGAACGCAATTGAGATTCAACATATTAGCAAATCGTATGGTTCGGTTGTGGCATTGGACGATGTAAATCTCTCAATTCCAAGCGGAAGCATTTTCGGATTGATAGGTCCTGACGGCGCGGGCAAAACCACCTTGTTTCGGATACTCACTACCTTGCTTTTGCCAAATAAAGGAACGGCGACCGTTGCGGGTTTTGATACCGTTGCCGATATGTTGGAAATTCGAAAATGCGTGGGATACATGCCCGGCAAATTCTCGCTTTATCAGGATTTGAGTGTTGAAGAGAATCTCACGTTTTTTGCCACATTGTTCAACACCACCGTTGCCGAAGGATACGAAGGCATAAAGGATATTTACAGCCAAATTGAAAAATTCAAAACTCGCCGTGCAGGTGCGCTTTCGGGTGGAATGAAACAAAAACTTGCCTTGAGTTGTGCCTTGATTCACAACCCTAAAATTTTGTTTCTTGATGAGCCAACTACCGGCGTTGACCCTGTTTCTCGTACCGAATTCTGGGAAATGCTTGCTAAACTCAAACAGCGAGGCATTACAATCATAGCATCTACGCCGTATCTTGATGAGGTTCGTCGTTGCGACGAAATCGGCTTTATTGATAAAGGTAAAATCATGGGCGTTGGTCAGCCCGATGCTATTTTGGAACAATTCAAGGCGATTTTTATGCCTGAAGCGCCCCAAAAGAAAGCTGCAGAAAATAACAAAAATGAGGTTGTCATTTCCGTAGAAAATCTGGTGAAAGCATTTGGTACGTTCCATGCGGTTGATGGCATTTCGTTTGAAGTAAAACGAGGTGAAATTTTCGGCTTTCTTGGCGCAAATGGTGCAGGAAAAACCACCGCTATGCGAATGCTTAACGGACTTTCGCAGCCGACCTCGGGAAAAGCAACCGTGGCCGGGTTTGACGTAAGTACCGAATACGAAGAAATAAAAAAACACATTGGCTACATGAGCCAACGTTTTTCGCTCTACGAAGACATGACGGTGATGGAAAATATTCGCTTGTTTGGCGGTATTTACGGCATGAGTCAAAAGCAAATTGCCGAAAAAGCAAACTATATGCTTGAGAGTATGGATTTTGTTGGTGAGGCCAATACGATTGTTGGCAGTTTGCCGCTCGGACGGAAACAAAAGTTGGCGTTTAGTGTGAGCATTTTTCACGAACCCGATGTGGTTTTTCTTGACGAACCAACCGGTGGCGTTGATCCTGCAACGCGAAAACAATTTTGGAACCTCATATACGAGGCTGCGGGCCGCGGCATTACTGTTTTTGTGACTACGCACTACATGGACGAGGCTGAATATTGCGATAGAATTTCAATAATGGTTGATGGAAAAATAAAGGCTCTGGGCTCACCGGCAGAACTGAAACAACAATATGCCGCCACCGATATGGGAGAAGTCTTCCGTCTCTTGGCGCGAGGAGCAAAACGTGGCGATTAAATTACAAAGTATGGGAAATAATGCGTTCATATCGTTCATCATAAAGGAGACAAAACACATTGTCCGTGATACCCGAACTATGGTCATTTTGTTCGGTATTCCGCTCATTATGATGTTGCTTTTCGGTTTCGCTATTTCCACCGATGTAAAAAATGTCCGCATCGTTTTGGTGCAACAAAATATTGACCAAAAAACGCAAGCAATCATCAGTCGGTTGAATGCTTCGGAGTATTTTACGGTAGAACGTATCGCTCATTCATCCGCTGAGGCTGAAGAAATGATTCGGAATCAGAAGGCAGAAATGGCAATAGTGTTCTCCGAACATTTTGCGGCAAATAGTGCCAACGGTTCGGCAAAAGTTCAAATTATGGTGAATGGCACTGACCCCAATACCAGTCAGCAACAAGTGAATTATGCTCGGGCAATTATTATGCAAGAATTAGGCGCAGCAGCCATTTCCGTTGCTTCAACGAGAAATTTGTATAATCCGCAGATTAAGAGCGCGTTCAATTTTGTGCCCGGAATTATGGGAATGTTGCTCATGCTTATTTGCGCCATGATGACCTCGGTGAGCATAGTGAAAGAAAAAGAGCGTGGAACGATGGAAGTGTTGTTGGTTTCGCCTATAAAACCAATAATGATAATCATTTCCAAGGCAGTGCCGTATTTTGTGTTGTCGTTCATTATTTTGATTGCCATAATGCTTATGTCGCACTTTATACTTGGTGTTCCCATGGAAGGAAATATTGGTGCAATTATGGCATTGTCAATGCTTTATGTTCTGCTTTCGCTTGCGTTGGGATTGCTCATAAGTGTGATTGCTGACACGCAACTGGTGGCCTTACTCTTTTCGGGCATGGTGTTGCTCTTGCCGTGTATTATGCTTTCGGGCATGATATATCCTATTGAGAGTATCCCAACCATCTTGCAGTATATTTCAGCCATAGTGCCCGCACGTTGGTACATTTCCGCAGTCAAAAAAATGATGATAATGGGTGTAGGAATAGACACTATAGTACAAGAACTTTCCATACTTACAACTATGACTATAGTTCTTGTGACGGTTGCATTAAAGAAATTTAAAACTCGTTTGGAATGACGCTAAAAACGCTTCTTTGGAAAGAATTTACGCAAATTCGCCGAAATGCGTTTTTGCCTCGTGTGATATTTGCTTTGCCTATAGGCATAATCTGTATTTTCCCATGGGTAGCAAATATGGAGGTTACGGGTATCAATGTCTGCATAGTTGACAACGACCATAGTTCGCTTTCAACCCGTTTGACGCATCGCATTGAGTCGTCAACGTATTTCAACTTTCTTGGCATGGCCGATACGTACGCTGAAGGTTTGAGGGATATAGAAAAAGGTAAAGCCGACCTTGTGGCGGTTATTCCCCAAAACTATGGACGTGATGTTGCCATGGGCAAACTTCCTCAGATATTTATTGCCGCAAACAGTGTAAACGGTACTAAAGGGAGTCTGGGCTCAGCGTATGTCACAAATATTATTATGCAGAATTTATCCGAAGAAATGCATGTGGCTTCGCAAACGGCTATTGTGAGCGTTGAAGAAAAAGTGCTGTACAATCCGTATAGGAATTTCAAGGTGTACATGATTCCTGCTCTTATGACCATGATTATCATCATGATTTGCGGTTTTTTGCCTTCGCTCAATATAGTGGGCGAAAAAGAGGTTGGCACCATTGAGCAAATAAACGTAACGCCCGTCACAAAGTGGGATTTTATACTTGCAAAACTGATTCCGTATTGGATTTTTGCCGCTATTGATTTGTCGGTAAGCCTTGTGCTTTCGTGGCTGATATACGACATTGCGCCTTCGGGAAATGTTGGGCTCATTTTCTTAGGAGCCATTTTGCTCGCTATTACGTTCAGTAGTATAGGAATTATAATCTCAAACTATAGCGACACCATGCAGCAAGCAATGTTTATCATGTGGTTTGTGTTGGTGTGCCTTATGTTGCTCAGCGGTTTGTTTACGCCTATACGCAGTATGCCCGATTGGTCGTATATCCTTACGTACTTCAATCCGGTGCGGTATTTTATAGACTTGATGCGCGCAGTATTTGTGCAAGGAACCGGTTTCTCAGGGATTCTATTACAATTTGGTGGATTAACTGCTTTCTCTCTCGTAATGGGAGCGTGGGCAGTGGTGAGTTATCGAAAGAATTCGTAGGTAAAGAGTTAAAATTCTTTCGCCACCTTTTTCATTTCCACTAAAATTTCGGGCTGTTTTTCAATGATAGTGCCAATAACGGCAATGTCAGCACCGCTTTTATATACTTGGCGCATATCTTCGGGAGTTTTGATGCCACCACCTACAATCAACGGAATGGAACACGCTTTCTTTACTCGTGCAATTGTTTCCGGATTGGCCGTTGTTTTTGCTCCGCTTCCGCCTTCCAAGTAGAGCGCTTTAAGCCCGAGCATTTCGCCCGCAAGAGCCGTTG
Source organism: Bacteroidales bacterium (assembly GCA_036752345.1). GTDB lineage: Bacteria > Bacteroidota > Bacteroidia > Bacteroidales > UBA1715 > UBA1715. Next base: position 21,873 of record DAIOSV010000023.1, read on the forward strand.
CTTCGGCAATGTCGGGTTTGTTGTACGGAATTGCGCGTGTGTTGCTCATGTATTCTACTGAAGTTGCACTTCCGCAATCTATCAAAATGTAGCCCGTTGGAATTACCTCAAGTTTCGTTTGTTTAATAACAGGAGCGGAAAGAACGTGGTTGCCAATCAAAAACTCGGCATTTCTGCCCGAAATAAGCGAGAGAAATAAGATAGCATCTGCGTTTGGAGCCACCTGACATGCATTGCCGGGAAATAATACAACCGGACCGGTGTACACTTCTTTTATTTTTGCAATAGCGTGCTCTACGCTCTGAATAACCAAACTGCCGCCAACAAACACAAAGTCAATTGCTTCTTGTTGAGCTGTACGCGAAAGTTTCAAAAGAGTCTCATCAGAGTGTTTGTCAGGATCGATGAGAAGAGCTAATTGCTTTTGTTTTTTTTCAAATGACTGGTAAATCATAATCTCTCGTTTTTCTCGCAAGCCCAAACAAGGCTATAGTTATCGTTACGAATGTACGATAAATTTGTAATATTCGATATTTTTCCATCAATTATCACACGACCTTCCAATGTCTTGTCGGAAATTCGAGTGATGCAGAAGTCTAATAAATTCTGCGAGGCATTGGTGAGTTTGAACATCGTTTCCTTTGCCGACCAAAGCACGGTAAGGTCTTCCAAACTTGTGAAAATAGATTTTTCATCGTCGCGCACAAATTTCGGAGTAATTTTCAAAATCTGCTGGCGATATTCTTCTATATCAATGGCAACCTTGTACTTGCTGTAAATGACTGCCACATACGAGCGGGAGTGACTGAGCGAGATTGAAAAATCAGCCATAGTTGGTTTTCCGCAGGATTCATATTGTATCTCAGAATAGTTGTTGCCAAGCAGGTCGCGAAACATGAGTCGTGACAAGGCAAATTCTATCTTCTTCTTCTCATTTGAAAAACCACCGAATGCTTCTCGCTCCTGTTCTGAGAGTTTTTGCAAATCATTGTCAGTAATGACTTTGGGTTTGTCAAGAACTTGAAGAGTGAAGTCGTCGGAAGAAATAATCATATTATTTTTCTAACTGGTGAAGAGCCGCTTGAATGGTTTTGTCGTCGGAATTGTATGCCTCGCTAAACGCATTGTAGCCAAGTATGTTGCGAACCACGTAGCAACGGAATAATTTTTTCGCCAAATCTTTTTCTTGTTGTGTGATTTTGCATTGGCAACCGGCTGCTTTATATACGTTTTGCAAAGAAAAATTCTTGTCGCAAAATGCTTGAATTTCTTTTGAATTCATCTTCGTCATTTGGTCTCGATATTTGTCGGTAAATTGAAATGACATATCGTAGATGATTGATTTTTCGGTGATAGTTGAAAAATCTTTTGAGTATTTTGTCGTGTCGAGCGGGACAAAAATGTCGGGCATAATGCCACCACCGCCATAGACAGTTTTGCCTGTTTTGGTAGTGTATTTCAACGAATCGGGGAAGTTAATGCTGTCGGCCTCGTACATTTCGCCGTGTGCAAATCGTTTGGTCAATTCATTGTCGTAATCGGCTAGTTTGCCGTTGTATGGCTTTTGAATACAACGTCCCGAAGGAGTATAGAATTTTTTTGTAGTTAAACGAATAACCGAGCTATCTCTAAGGACGAAATCCTCGTTTACAACGCCTTTGCCGTATGAGCGACGGCCAACAATCACGGCGCGTCCGTTGTCTTGCATGGCTCCGGCAAAAATTTCGCTGGCAGAAGCCGAGTATTCATTTATCAGTACGCAGAGGTTCATTTTGTGGTATTTCCCAAGACTTTCTGCTACGTAATATTCCGGCATTGTATTTCTGCCTTTGGTGAACACAATGGTATCGCCTTCGTTGAGAAATTCGTTGGCTAAGTCAATTGCAGTAAACAAAAGCCCGCCTCCGTTTTCGCGCAAGTCTATGATGAGGTTTTGCATGTGTTGGGCGGTAAGTTTTGACATTGCTGCCATAAACTCATCGTGTGTGGCTTGTGAGAAACAATCCAATCCAATGTAGCCGGTTTTGTCGTCAATCATGTACGACGCATTTACGCTTGTAATTGGGACTTGGCCACGTTTTATTTCTATCGGAATCAAGTTCTTGATGTTGTGACGTTTAATTCCAATTTTTACTTTTGTTCCTCGTGGACCTTTGAGCAGTGCAATAGTTTTTTCGTTGGTAATGCCTTTGCCCGCAATGGTGGAGTCGTTCACGGTTACAATTCGGTCGCCGGGTTTTATGTTGAGTTTTTCTGACGGACCGCCGGGAATTACTTGAATAATAACCACCGTATCGTTTTGAATTTCAAACTGCACGCCAATGCCATCGAACGAACCGAGTATCGGGTCTATCATGTCGCGGTATTCCGAGGTGGTAATATACGATGAGTGAGGATCGAGTTTTTCGAAAAGTTGCGGTAATAATTCGTTGGTAAGCGAGTCAATATCAATATTGTCAACGTAGTTTAAAGAGATGTATTCGGCTATTTCGTCAAATTTTGAAAGCGATATCGTGTTTTCTACGTTTTCCGTTTTGGTGTTGAATTGCCGTTGTATAAACATTCCACCAACAATAGCCACAGCAAGTAGCAGTGGCATGAGTATAGAAAATTTGTTATTCATCAATTGAAAGTTGTAAAAGTTCTATGTTGGCACGTTTTAGAAGTTGAATTCCGTCGTCAATGCGATACGGTTCTGCATACACAACTTTTTTTATCCCGGCTTGGATAATGAGTTTTGCGCATTCTATGCATGGCGAAGTAGTAACATATAGAGTGGCTCCGTTGCTACTGTTTCCCGATTTTGCAATTTTTGAAATAGCATTTGCTTCAGCATGAAGCACATACGGTTTCGTTTTCCCGTCTTCGTCTTCACAAATATTTTCAAAACCTGCTGGGGTTCCGTTGTAGCCATCGGAAATAATCATCTTATCTTTTACGAGCAAGGCGCCAACTTGACGACGGATGCAATAGGAGTTTTCCGCCCAAATTTTTGCCATGCGCAAGTACCGTTTATCAAGCTGTAATTGCTTATTAGCCAGAGTTTTATAATCGCATGCCATAGTTGTTCGCTAAATTCCGAGCAAGATACAAATTTTACCCGATAAATTAGTATGTCCTACTATTTTTAGAGTATTTTTGGGATATGAAAAGAATGTTGGTGTTTCTTCTTTTAAGCGTTTCTTTAGGAGCCAATGCGCAGTCAAATTCTATTGATTGTCGTCTTGCTACATCGTTCGTGAATCAAAATATGAAAGAATGGAATGTGTATGTTGATGAACTTTCTCGCGAATACGATGCTACGAAATCTATTGACATGCGATTTAAACGAATGGTAGTGAGGCATTTATATCTTGCGTATCTTTTGTTTAATGTTCCTGAATCAAAACAAATTGATGTACAACTTGAAGGATTAAAAGCCGACATTGATGCGCTGAAAAAAACGCAGAAATATGCTAAGATAAGTCTTGCGTTTGAATCGCCCTATTTGGCGTATTCGGCGCTCAACAATCCGGTAACGGCTATGTATCGCTTGCCGCTGAGTTTTTCTGCCGCAAAAACTGCAATAGAAGAAGCTCCGGAATCGCCCTACAGTTGGGCAGAATATGGCAATTTGCAGTATTGCTACGCATTGTTTGTTGGTGGAGATTTTGCCGACGCTATTTCGTCGTTTCAAAAAGCAATTTCTCAATTTGAAGCCAAAGGCCAAAACACCAAATGCAATTGGTACTACATCAATACGCTCTTGTTTCTTGCCAAAAGTTACGAAGACGGCAAGCAGTATGGCAAGGCAAACCAGGTGTATGACAAGATTTTATTGCTTCGTCCCGATTATGAAGCCGTTAATCGTTGGAAACACAAATAACAATGTCTGTTTTTTGAAAATATTTGTACTTTTGAGCAACATAAAAACCTATCGAAATGTTTTCCGGAATAGTTGAAGAATGCGCCAAAGTAGTTGGCATAGAGAAAGACAAAACAAACATTCACTTTACGTTGACCTGTAGTTTTGTGAAAGAATTGGGAATTGACCAAAGTATTTCGCACAATGGTGTGTGCCTTACTGTTGTGAAAAAAACTGGCACAACCTACACCGTAACTGCCATGCAGGAAACGCTTATCAAGTCGAATTTGGGTGATTTGGCTGTTGGGAGCGAAGTGAATGTAGAGCGCAGTATGAACATGAATGGTCGTCTTGACGGTCACATTGTGCAAGGTCACGTTGACCAAACTGCAGTGTGCACCAAGGTAGAAAGCATGGACGGCAGTTGGTATTTTACGTTTGAATACGAACCAGCACAAAAAGATTACTATACGGTAGAAAAAGGCTCGGTTACGGTAAACGGCGTGAGTTTGACGGTTGTCAATTCGCAGTTGAAATCGTTTCAGGTATCAATAATTCCCTATACATACGACAACACCAATTTCCACACAATACAAGTAGGAACTCGAGTGAATTTGGAGTTTGACATTATTGGGAAATATATTGCCCGCTATTTGCAAATACAGGGCACAGTAAAATAATGCTAGTGCGCCTTTTTTCGCGCCTTCGAGAACTTTTTCAACTATTCTTTCCCGAAACGTGCGAAGTCTGCAACAATAGTCTCCGACAAGGAGAGTATTTGATTTGTACGGATTGTATGCTCGATCTTCCGAAGATTTATTTGCATAACAAAGAGCATAATCCTACCGAAAAACATTTTGTAGGACAGGTGCCGTTTGTCCACGCCACGTCGTTTTTCAATTATCAAAAACACACGAAATATGCCCATTTGGTGCATAAACTGAAATATCAGCATCGCGATGATATTGGTGTTTGGTTGGGAGAAATGTTTGCAATAGCGTTACAGAACTCTGGCTTTCTTGACGGTGTTGATGCCATTGTTCCCGTTCCGCTTCATCCACGACGTGAGCGCAAACGTGGCTACAATCAAAGTAGTGTGTTGGCGCATGGAATAGCAAATATTACACACATTGAGGTTCTTGATGGTGCGGTGATTCGTCGTGTCTATACCAAAACGCAGACAAAGAAAAATAAAGAAGGACGATTACAGAACGTGCAGGGAATCTTTTCAGTAGCCAATCCGGCATTGTTGGAAAACAAACATGTGCTCATTCTCGATGATGTAATTACCACGGGCGCAACCTGCCTTTCGTGTGCCGAAACGGTGCTAAAAGAATCAAACGTAAAAGCAATCAGTATCGCCTCAATTGCGCTGGCAATGTAGTGCTCCTTATTTCTTCTTAACCGGATCGGAGGTAAGATCTACACCAAGTTTCTGAAAGATTTTTCTGTCAACCTCACTTACTATAACGGTTGTGTGTACTTGGCAACCGCGCAAATTAGGTAATTCGGCAAGAGCTTTTTTGCAATTTTCATCGTTCAAACTCAACATGGCAAGAGCCACCAAAACTTCGTCGGTATGAAGTCGAGGGTTAGTTCCATGCAAACACGATACCTTCATGTTTTGTATTGGTTCTATCATGTTGGCAGGGATAAGTTTTACTTTATGGTCAATATTTGCAAGATGTTTTGTTGCATTCAAAAGAAGTGCTGCGCTCGTTCCAAGCAGTGGAGTCGTCTTTGATGTAATAATTGTGCCATCAGAGAGTTCTATTGCTGCTGCAGGAGTCTTTGTTTTCTCGCTGCGTTCTTTTGCTGCTATTGTTGTTTTGCGGTCGGCTGTGCTAATCTTAGCTTGTTGCATGAGCAACGCTATTTTATTCACTTCTGACTCATCACAATTACCTTCAAGGAATTTGTTTTTGGTAGAATAGTAGCGACGTATAATTTCTTGATTTGACGCCTCACGGCAAACCGCATCATCAATGATGCAATTTCCGGTCATGTTTACACCCATATCAGTTGGCGATTTATATGGATTTTCGCCGTAAATGCCTTCAAAAATAGCATTCAATACGGGGAAAATTTCTATGTCGCGGTTGTAGTTTATGGTCGTTTTGCCGTATGCTTCCAAGTGGAAGGGATCAATCATATTTACATCGTTCAAATCGGCAGTAGCCGCTTCGTATGCGATGTTTACCGGATGTTTGAGAGGCAAATTCCATATAGGGAAAGTCTCAAATTTTGCATATCCGGCTTTGATTCCTTTTTTATTGTCTTGATATAGTTGGCTCAAGCAGGTAGCCATTTTACCACTACCAGGTCCGGGAGCCGTAACTACAACGAGTGGGCGAGTGGTTTCTATGTAATCATTTTTCCCAAAACCTTCATCAGAATCAATCAAGGCTACATTTGACGGATAGCCATCAATATTGTAGTGAATATAGCTTTTAATGTTTAAGCGTTTGAGTCGGTTGCGGAAGCGTTTTACGCTTTCTTGTCCTTTGTAGTGAGTTATAACCACGGAGCTCACCATCAAACCGCGGTTGAGGAATTCGTTGCGGAGGCGTAGCACGTCTTCATCGTAGGTAATGCCTATGTCGGCACGCACTTTGTTTGTTTCAATGTCTACCGCACTTATCACAATTACGATTTCTGCATAATCGCTCAATTGCATCAACATTTTGAGTTTACTGTCCGGTTGAAATCCCGGAAGCACTCTGCTTGCGTGATAATCATCGAATAATTTCCCCCCAAATTCGAGATACAATTTGTTCCCGAAATGGGTGATACGTTCCTTAATACATTCTGATTGTATTTTTACGTACTTATCGTTGTCAAATCCCAATTTCATATAGCCATTATTTAGAACGTTGTTATTTCGACTCTGTTATGGTCGATTCTGTTGTAGATTCAGCTACCGGTGTTGAAGCTTCGGTATTTTCTTTTTTTACATCATCAGCATACCCTACGACATGTGAAATTTTGTTTCTTGAGGGAAACATTCCAACTTGCCATATTGCAGAGATTGCCACGAATAAAAGATAATATAAATTACCGGTACGGAATATCAAAATAGTTGCGAGCAATAGAATTGCTATAAGCATAAAATAGCGGCCATAGGTTGCCGATTGATAAATATCTTTTTTGCTTTCTTCGTCTGTAGCTTGTTTTATACGGCGATTTCGATTAATGAGTACAATAATATTCCATATTGAAAGTACTACAGCAGCTATCAATATAAGCCATCCAAGCAAGCCGGTAGCATCCGAAAGGTTAACATGAAAATCTTTCCGCAAATACAAAAGGGTCACGAAGACCAAGGCTTGCACCAAAAACATTAGGAACACTAATGCTTGCATAGGGAGCGAGAATTTTTTGCTTATTTTCATATCTCAATTAATGAAATAATTTCTCAAGTTCTTCAGCATATTTTGCTTGCACCGCTTTGCGTTTTACTTTCAATGTAGGAGACAACATGCCATTTTGTGGATTCCATTCATCTGCAGTAAGCACGAATCGTTTTACTTGTTCATAGTCGGCAAATGATGCATTGTATTTTTTTACTTCTTTTTGTATGCGAGCAATTACTTCAGGTTGATTAATTACTTCAGCATCTGAGGTATATGGTACTTTGTGTGAAGCGCACCATGTTTTAAGAGATGAAAAGTCGGGAGAAATAATTGCCACCGCATATTGACGGTTTTCGCCACAAACCACAACAGCATTGATGAATGGCGATATTGCTAATTTCGATTCAATGAGATCAGGATTTATATATTTTCCGAAGGATGTTTTGAATAAACTCTTCAATCGTCCGGTAATTTTTACCAAGCCTTTTGATGTAATAACGGCAGTGTCGCCTGTGTGAAACCAACCATCTTCATCTATTACTTCTTTTGTCTTTTCCGGGTCTTTGTAGTATCCGAGCATTACATTATGTCCACGACAAAGAAGTTCATCATTGCTCGCAATCTTTACTTCAATGCCTGGCAAGGGCAAACCAACCGTTCCGGGTTCGTGGGTAAATGGTTCATAGCTTGCTACGGCAATAACCGGTGATGTTTCCGACAAACCATATCCTTCATAGATATACATTCCTATTGCTTGGAAAAATGCGCAAAGTTTGGCTTGTAAGGCAGAACCTCCGGAAACAGCTTCGCTAATTCGTTGTGCGCCAATCGCTTCGCGCCATTGTGCGTAGATTAACTTATCGGCAAGTTTGTGACGAACGTTGTACCACCAACTGCGTTCTTTTGGGTCAGTCTTGTATTTCTTGGCCAAATCAATAGCCCAATAGTATATTTTCTTTTTGAAGAAAGGAAGATTTTTCCCGGCAGTAAATAATTTGTCGTAGATTTTTTCGAGCAAACGAGGTACAACGCACATAATTGTTGGTTGTACATATCTCATGTTGTCGTTGACCAATGCAATGTTCGAATAATAGATAGAGCAAACATTGTAATGATATACATACACCATCATACGTTCATATGCATGGCACAATGGCAAGAAACTAAGTGCCGTATGGCTCCACGGGTGCATTAAATCGTGAACGTTCTTCACGTTCTCAAGTATGTTGCTATGTGAAAGCATTACACCTTTAGGATTCCCGGTTGTCCCCGAAGTGTATATGATTGTAGCCATGTCGCTCGGTTTTACTGCTGCTTTCAATTCAGCAAGTTTTTCCGGTTGAGCATTTTGTTTCCCTAAATCAACAAGACTTTGGAAATAGCGATAGCCACTTTGTTGGTCAACGAAGGTAAATACTTCTTGAAGATATTTTTCACGCAATTCGGGTAAAATTGGTTCTATTTTCTTGCGAAGTTCTTTTCCTTCTATAAATAGAATTTTTACTTCTGCATGATTCAAAATGTATCGATAGTCTTCTTGGCTGATGGTTGGATAAATAGGAATTGGTGTAACGCCAATTTGCATAGAACCCATATCAAGAAAATTCCATTCGGGTCTGTTGCCGCTTACAATTCCAACTTTGTCGCCGGGTTTCAATCCCAATGCTAACAATCCATAGCTGACATTGTTTGCATTCTCAATATAATCATCAATGCTGTAAGTTATCCATTCACCATTTACGTTGTGGGCTAGTGCTACCTCTTTATTTACCTCTTTAACTTTTGGTAATTCTGCTTTATATCGGTCTAATAAATCAAATAATCGAGTTACTTCCATACACACTTTGGATTTTGGCAAATATATGAAATTAAATGGTATCCTCTTTGAATGCCCATAAAAATTACCACACAAAAAAATGGCATACACCTACTATTGTAGATGTATGCCAACTTATAAGGAGGAGCAATTTATTTAAATAATTTTTCTATCTCTTCTGCATAACGTGCTTGAGCCACATTACGTTTCACTTTCAATGTCGGAGATAAAATTCCATTTTGTGGAGTCCATTCGTCTGGCACAAGTAAAAATCGTTTTACCTGTTCGTGGTCGGCATATTTCTCATTAAGTCTTTTGACCTCTTTTTGTATTCGAGCAACCACTTGAGGTTCTTTGATTACTTCTGCGTCTGACGTGTATGGTACTTTGTGCGAAGCGCACCATGTTTTGAGGCAAGAAAAATCGGGAGAAATAACTGCCACCGGATATTGACGGTTTTCACCGCAAACCACTATGGCATTGATGAAAGGCGATGTCATAAAGGTGGCTTCAATTAATTCAGGGTTTACATATTTTCCGAAAGACGTTTTGAATAAACTCTTCAATCGACCGGTGATTTTTACCAAGCCTTTTGATGTGATAGTTGCAGTATCTCCGCTGTGGAACCAACCATCGGCATCAATTACTTCTTTTGTCTTTTCAGGGTCTTTGTAGTACCCCAGCATTACATTGTGTCCGCGACAAAGAAGTTCGCCATTGTCGGCAATTTTCACTTCAATGCCATGCAATGGAACTCCTACGGTTCCTGGTTCGTGAGTATATGGTTCGTCGTTTGCAACCGAAATTACAGGAGATGTCTCAGATAGTCCGTAGCCTTCGTAAATGGTCATGCCTATAGCTTGGAAAAAAGCTGCCAATCGTGGCTGTAAGGCCGAACCGCCCGAAACTACTTCGTTAATGCGTTGTGCTCCCAATGCTTCACGCCATTGCGAATACACCATCTTGTCGGCAAATGCATGACGAAGATTATACCACCATGAGCGTTCTTTCGGGTCAAGACGATATTTTATAGCCAACCCAATAGACCAATAGTAAATTTTCCGTTTAATGAACGGTAATTTTTTGCCGGCAACATAGAGTTTATCGTAGATTTTTTCCAACAAACGAGGCACAACGCACATTGTGGTTGGTTTAACCTCCTTCATGTTCTCGTTGATTAGAGCCAAATCTGAGTAATAAATAGAACAACCTTTTCTTTGGTACATGTAGTTCATCATGCGCTCATAGGCATGGCACAATGGCAAGAAACTCAACATTGTGTTGCTGTTAGGGTGAATGAGATGGAATAGATTGCGCACGTTGCCCAATATATTGTTGTGTGACAACATCACGCCTTTGGGGTTGCCTGTTGTTCCCGAAGTATAAATAATTGTAGCCAAGTCGTCCGGTTTTATCATTGCCTTTAGCTCTGCTACTTTCTCCGGATTAGGATTTTGTTTTCCTAAATCAACAAGGTTTTGGAAATATCGGTAATCACATTGTTGGTCAACAAAGGTAAATACCTCTTGCAAGGTAGGACAATCGCCGAGAATCGGAGTTATTTTGTTTCGTAACTCTTTGCCTTCTATGAAAAGAATCTTCATTTCGGCATGATTCAATATGTAACGATAGTCTTCTTGGCTTATCGTTGGATAGATAGGAATGGGAATGGCACCGATTTGCATGGTTCCCATATCTAAAAAATTCCATTCCGGACGGTTTCCACTTACAATACCAATTTTGTCGCCGGGCTTTACACCCAACTGCAACAAACCATAACTTACGTAGTTTGAGTATTCTATATATTCATCAACAGAGTAAGTTTTCCATTCTCCTTGTACCTTGTGCGCCAAAGCTACATTCCCAATTGCATTGGGATTGGCAGTTTGTGCTTCTTTGAATTTTTCTAGTAAATCAAATATTCGTATAACTTCCATGTTTTCGTTTTTTTTTCCTTCGGCGACAAACATAAATAAATTCGGTAGAAAAAAACAAATCTTTTTTTTAAGTAAATACAATAAAAAATGGAATTGATATGCCCAATGTCACGTAGTTGTAGGAGAGGAGGGCGTTTATTTTTTCACAATGTAATGAATTTGGGTTTGCGAATACACATATCAAACAAAAAAATAAATATTCGTATTTTTTCTTTGAAATGTGTAAAATTCTCTCTTACTTGCAAATAGATTTGAAGAATACGCTATTTTTTGTAATAATAAAAATTTATTATGCCATATAGAAGACTTCCAAACACTGATGCTGCAAGAGTGAGAGCTTTACAAACCGCCATTGACAAAGCCTCTAGTTTACCTATGAACGAGTTACCGATTCCGTATGACTTGTTGTTAAAGGCCAAATTTTATTTACCTTCATTGCGAAGTGGAATTAAACAATGTCGATCGTCCTATTCGCAGTCGGTAGAGAAAGGTGCTAATTTCATGCAGCTCCAAAAAAAAGCCAAAATGTACATTTCGCACTTTATTCAGGTGCTGAATATGGCTATTGCGCGTGAAGAAATGAAACCCTGCGTTCGTGAATACTATGGCCTGACAGACAGAAAGTTGCCAGATCTTGAAACGACCGAAAGTATTATTGAATGGGGTAAAAAAATTATCGACGGCGAAGCAAAAAGAACTTCCACCGGAGGTTCAAGTATGACAAACCCTCGTATTTCGATGGTGAAAATTGAGTATGACAAATTTGTAGCAGCTTCGCGCAACAATGTTTTCCGCCTTACTAATGATCAGCGTACGGCAGAATATATTGAAAA
>DAIOSV010000024.1:0-31924 GCA_036752345.1 Bacteroidales bacterium
TAGGCATCGTTGGAGCGAAGTCGTTTGGTTGCGGTGTAATGGTTCACCATGGAATCCATACTCCCGGCATTGACGCCGAAAAACAATCGTGGCGCACCCATTTTTCTGAAATCGCGCAAATCGTCACGCCAGTTGGGTTGCGGAACGATTGCTACTCGCAATCCCGCATGTTCCAACACGCGCGCTATAATCGCGGTACCAAACGCCGGATGGTCAATATAGGCATCACCGGTAATGAGAATTACATCAACGTAATCCCAGCCCAAACGCTCCATTTCCTTTTTCGACGTTGGCAGTTCCATAGTTTATATATGCAAATGTTTCAAAATAACCTCAGGGTTGAACACGCTATCCAACTGAGGAAGATAAATTTCGCACGCCTCGCGCTGTAATTTTTGCGCGTATGCGTTTGAGAAAAAATAAATGCCATTGCTTATCACGTAGTGCAAAATAAAGAAACGGTAGGCTTCTTTGAGAAAACGCACCTCGTTTTCGGTCAATGGAAACACTTTGTGATATTCTTCCAAAAACAACAAAAACCGGTCTTCTTTGAGTTGCGTAGCGGTATAACTAAAATCGGTTTTGTCGCCAATGTCAGACACCACGCGGCTGAACATATAAAAATCCATGATGCGCGAACTCATGCGAAACCAATCGTAGTCCCAACGGGAAAACAATGTGCCATCGTTGCGAACAGAGAAATTACCGCTATTCCAGTCAACAAAAACGGGAATTTTTTTGAACGAATTAAATCCAACTATATCAATGTTTTTCAAAAACAAATCGCAATGACGACGAATTAAATCAATGCAACCACCAAAATGTTGTGTGTGTTCGGGATTGTCAAGATTACGCATCAATTGCATTACGTCTTTTTGAAGATTTTTGGACGAACGCGGCAACACCGGCGCCATGGTATCACACACCTTGTGGAATTTTGCCATTTCCGAACCAAGTATTCTGATTTGATTCTCGTCCAAGCGCTTAGGTAAGCGTTCGGCAATGCGCACCACGCGATAGAAAACCATCCACACTTCAATTGTCGTGTCTTCGTATTTATACAAAAACAATTCATCGCCTTTCATCAATGAACTCGACAAAAACATATCATAGGGATACTCCAGATTGTTTGCCAATACGTTGATAATCGTGTGGTCTTCTTTGAAATTTTCGTACTTGCCAAAGTTTGAAACTTTCGCCATCACAAAACTTCCGTCGTCAAAGGAGAGACGAAACACTTTGTTTGTCGAAACATTTACACTCAAATCAGTGATTTCGGCTATTTTGCGGTCAGGATTGTATTCCTGCCAACCTAGACGAATAATTGCGGAATAATCGATTGCAGCATTCATAGAGCGTTTTGAAAAAGTAGCCTCGTAGGGAATCGAACCCTAATCAATAGTTCCGGAAACTACTATTCTATCCATTGAACTACGAAGCCAACAAGGGCAAATATACGTTTTTTGCATCGTTACTTACCATTGATTAAGTTAATTTATTACTTTTGCTCCGTATAAAATCTCATATGAAGGTTTTCATGCGAAAACAACTCGCTTTTTACATAGCATTTTTAATTTCGTTGGCTGTTTCTGGTCAGACTGCTACTATTTCTGGGGCTTCTGAGGAATATGCAAACCAAACTATTAGTGTATATCAATATTCCGATTACTTCACCAAAAACGAGGAACTGATTGGGTCATTCAAAACTGATGCAATGGGTAAATTCTCATTCTCGTTTAATTGTTCTACAACGCGCGAAATATATATGTATCTTGGGGTGTACAAAGCATACTTGTTTGTTTCTCCCAATAAGGAGTACGAGATAGCAATGCCTCCACGCCAAGAAAAAACGTTGGCTGAAGAGCTCAATCCGTATTTTGAGCCTGTGGACATTAGTTTGGGCGTGATAAATAGCGTTTCGGACCACGATGTAAATATTCTTATCCTTTCGTTTAACTCAATTTATGAGAATTTTATAAGCGATAATTTCCAAGAAATATATATTAAACGCGACAAGGCAAAAGTTGAAAAATTTGAAGCCTACGTTGATAGTGTTTTCGCCGATTGCAAAGACGAAGAATTTTTTAATGTGTACAAAAATTACCGCCTCTATTCGCTTCGCTACATGGCCTATCAGCGTGACAAAATGAGCATTACGCGCAAACATTACCTCAATCAGCCGTTCTATTATTACAATCCGGCGTATATGAATTTGTTCAAAATGATGTGGAAAGACTACATTGTTTATAACAATACACACGACATGGGAAAAAACCTGAAAATTGACATTATCTATGGGAAAAGCCCTGCCATGTTTAAGAAAACGCTAGAAAAAAACATTCCTTTTCGGAACGACACGCTCAAGGAATTATTTTTGCTTCAATGCTTGGACGACTGCCTCAAAGATCGTGATGATTTCCCTCCGGCACCAGTGTATCAAACACTTGACTCTGTAATTCTTATTACAAAAATCCCGGAACATAAAAAGATTGCGGAGAACATTAAGAAAAAATATACTTCGTTGGAATTCCACGACGAAGCGCCCTATTTTGAACTTTACAACCAAGATAGCGTACTCTATACTCTCGATAAATTCAAAGGCAAGTATGTGTACCTTAACTTCTGTAGATCAGAGAATTATGCGTGTATCAAAGATTACAAGGTACTCAGGAAAATGAATGAAAAAACGAAACGTGACTTGAATGTTGTAACATTGAGTTATGAAAAAACCTTTGATGATTTTCGTTCGTTCAAAAAGGCCAATCCACAATATAACTGGACGTTCCTCTACGCGGGCGACAATCCTGAAATAGGCCGCCAATATAAACTTCGCGGAATGCCTACTTATATGCTACTTGACCGCAATGGTAAAATTGAGATGATTTCGGCTCCTACTCCTGCCGACGATTTCCAAGAAACATTTGCCAAACTCGTGATTCGCGAAAAGAAAGAAGATGCAACGAAACGTAAAAAGCAAGGACGTGCTAAAACGTGGTAAGCGTTTGATTTTCAAGGATTTTATTTAATAACTCTGTCGGTATTTTGAGAAACAAACTGCGCCCACGATTGTTTTGATTTCGGTGTTTTGGTGGCAGCAGAGGCTTTCGTTTTTGCTTCTGCTATTTGTGGTTTCGACAATTGAAAATAATGACACACAGCAACCGCCAACGCATCGGTGGCATCAAGGTATTTTTGATTGTTCTCGTATTTCATCATTTTGGAAAGAATAGACGCTACTTGCTCTTTTGAAGCAGCACCCGTTCCCGTTATGGACAATTTGATTTTTCGCGGTGCGTATTCATGTATCACAATATCGCGAGCCAAGCCTACCGCCATTGCAACTCCCTGCGCCCGTCCGAGCTTCAACATTGACTGCACATTTTTTCCATAAAATGGGGCTTCAAGCGCCATCTCGTCGGGACAATATTTCTCAATAATCTCGGTAAGCTTTTTACAGATTTTCTGCAACTTCACATACGGGTCGTTGAGTTTTTGCATTTCAATCACACCAATCTCAATCACCGACAACTGCTTGCCCACGACTTTTATTAAGCCGTAGCCCATAACGTTCGTGCCGGGATCGATGCCGAGAATTATTTTCTCCATTGATATTTTTTGTCCAAATATTCTTTGAATGCAGAATAATTTCCTTCTATGTGATCGTAATGTTCTTCTTTATTTTCCAACCCTTCCAAACTTGGCGGTAATTGTGGTTCTACGCCGATAGTGTCAATGATTGCGTTCGGGAATTTGGCAGGATGAGCCGTTTCTAACGAAATAAGTAATTGAGATTCCGGTACTTCGTTCTCAGAAAGATATTGTTCTACGCAATACCATCCCACAGCACCATGAGGCTCCAACATCACTTGATATGCATCCCACGCTTGCTTGATTGACGCACGAGTTTCAGCATCAGTCACACTCATCGGATAAAACATCTTGTCCATTGCTGCAAAATCTGGCTCTTTCGTGATGTTTCCTTTCTCGTCCATATTTCCACCATAGAGTTCTATCAAACGAGCCAAATTGCTTGGATGTCCAACATTCATGGCATTTGAAAGACAATTCTTTGATGGTTCTATTTTGCTGTATTTGTGCGTTTGCATCAATTGCTCAAACTCGTTGTTTTCGTTGGTTGCAACCAAAATTTTCTTTACCGGCAAACCCATTTTTGTTGCCAACACGCAACCCATCATGTCGCCGAAATTTCCCGAAGGAATGCAGAAAATCACATCTTCCAATGCTTCTGTATTTTGATTGCGAAGTTTGGTGTATGAATAAATGTAGTACACTATTTGTGGAATCAAACGACCAATGTTGATTGAGTTTGCGCTTGTAAAGTTCAAACACTCCAAGTCAGGGTCTGAAAACGCTTGCTTAACCATAGCTTGCGCATCGTCGAACTTGCCATCAATAGCGATAGTTTGTACGTTCTTTTGCAAGGTTGTCATTTGGCGGCGTTGTCGTTCGCTTACTTCATCTTTTGGGAAAAGTACCGCTATGCGTATGTTATTTAAACCGTAAAACGCATGAGCCATAGCACTTCCGGTGTCGCCCGAAGTAGCAGTAAGGATGAGTTTCTGCACATTGCTACGTTTCAAATAATATTGCATCATTCGGCCCATCATACGTCCGGCAAAGTCCTTGAACGATGCGGTAGGACCTTGGTCAAGGCGCATTATATATTTTCTGTCAACAACGTTTTCTAATGGCACTGCAAAGTTGTATGCATCCTTAGTCATGGCAAGCAAATCGTCCATAGGAACGTCGTTGCCTAAGAATTTTGAGAAAACTATTGCTGCTATTTCGTAATATTCTTTGCCTTTCAACGCATTCAATTCAGCAGAAGTGAACGTTGGAATTGATTTAGGCATGTATAAACCTTTATCTGGTGCCAATCCTTTCAATAATGCTTCTCCGAAAGAAACTTCGGCAGCTTTGTGGTTTGTAGAAAAATATTGTATTCCCTGTGCCATCATTATAATTTTTGGTAAAAATACAGGAATTTTCCTTCTTAATTCCTCTATTTTCAAAACTTTCTGTTACTTTGTATTGAAACTATAAAAATCACGAATTATGTACACACAAGAACAAGGTTTATACATTGCCCACAGCGAAAAAGGGCCAATAAGTATTGTTGGCAGAATGGCAAACCGCCATGGACTTATTGCGGGTGCAACAGGAACGGGAAAAACTGTTACTCTACAAGTTATGGCTGAAACATTTTGTCAAGCCGGAGTTCCGTGTTTTATGGCCGATATGAAAGGTGACTTATCGGGTATTAGCCAAATGGGCAGCATGAATGGTTTTATTGAAAAACGAAAAGACCAATTTGGCGTTCCAAATCCACAATTCCAAGCGTGCCCGGTACGATTTTTTGATGTTTTTGGCGAACAAGGTCATCCTATGCGCACCACCATTTCCAATATGGGACCGCAACTTCTTAGCCGACTTATGGACCTTAACGAGACACAAAGTGGTGTTCTCAACATCGTGTTTCGCATTGCCGATGATAAAGGGTTGCTGATACTCGACCTTAAAGACCTTCGTTCTATACTTGACTACGTTGGAAACAATGCCTCAGAGTTTACTTCGGCTTATGGAAATATTACCAAACAAACTATTGGTACAATTCAACGTGCTCTTCTCGCCCTTGAAAGCCAAGGAGCAAATCAATTTTTTGGAGAACCATCATTTAATATCTACGATTTGTTGCAAACCAAAGGTGGCAAAGGCGTAATGAATGTTTTGGCAGCAGATAAATTGATGATGCAGCCAAAATTATATTCTACATTCCTGCTCTGGCTTATGAGCGAATTGTATGCTCAACTACCGGAAATTGGAGACATGGAATTGCCAAAACTCGTGTTCTTCTTTGATGAGGCGCACATGCTTTTTGACGAAACTCCGAAAGCTCTTACTGATAAAATTGAGCAAGTTATCCGCCTTATCCGAAGCAAAGGAGTTGGAATTTATTTTATTTCTCAAAGTCCAACCGACATTCCTGAAACTATATTAGGACAATTAGGTAACCGCGTTCAGCACGCACTTCGTGCCTATACTCCAAAAGACCAAAAAGCTGTAAAAACCGCAGCCGAAACGTTCCGCGCCAATCCAGACTTCAAAACTGATGAAGCCATTATGAACTTGGAAACCGGCGAAGCTCTTGTTTCTTTTCTTGATGAAAAAGGTGCTCCTAGCGTTGTAGAACGAGCAAAAATCTTATTCCCACTCAGTCAAATTGGTGCTATTACACCACAACAACGTGGCGAAATAATTAATCGCTCTATTCTCAAAGGGAAATACGATACTATGATTGACCGCGAAAGTGCATTTGAAGTGTTGCTTGCGCAATCGCAACAAACTCAAGCTGAAACTCAGACAGAAGAAGAGCAGGTTGGAGAAGACGCAACGAAAACAAAACAAGGCAGCGGGATATTGGGAAAAGTTGGGAAAGCGATATTTACCGCAGCAACTGCGGCTCTTGGAACTATGG
Organism: Bacteroidales bacterium; assembly: GCA_036752345.1. Lineage (GTDB taxonomy): Bacteria > Bacteroidota > Bacteroidia > Bacteroidales > UBA1715 > UBA1715. The sequence goes on from DAIOSV010000024.1 coordinate 6,497, forward strand.
TTGGTACTGCAATTAACAACAAAATCTCGGGAAAGAAATCCACAAAAGGAATAACTACGAAAGACGTTGCCGGACGTGTTGCCAAGAATGCTACATCAGCAGCAACCCGAACTATTACAAGAGAGATTACAAGAAGTATTTTGGGAAATATTATAAAATAGTCATGTGAGTTCTTACGAAGAACAACGAATCGTTTCAATTCGAGAGCAACTTGCCACGTTGCCCACCAATCCCGGCGTGTATCAATATTTTGATGCGCACGGAACGCTTATCTATGTAGGTAAGGCAAAAAACCTGAAACGCCGCGTTTCGTCGTACTTCAACAAAGAACAAACGCATCCCAAAACGAAAATGTTGGTAAGCAAAATTGTTACCATCAAACATTTTATTGTGAAAACCGAACAAGATGCGCTGCTTCTTGAAAACAACCTCATAAAGAAACACAAACCACGATACAACGTTTTGCTCAAGGACGACAAGACCTATCCGTGGATTGTTATCAAAAACGAGCCGTTTCCGCGCATTTTTCTCACGCGCCACATGATTAAGAACGGTTCGCTATATTTTGGTCCATACTCAAACGTGCGCATGGCCAAAAACTTGCTCTCGCTGGTTAAGCAACTGTACAAACCACGCACTTGTTCGCTTGCGCTCAACAATGGCGACATAGCAAAAGGCAAGTTCAACGTGTGCTTGGAATATCACATTAAAAACTGCAATGCTCCCTGCGTGGCAAAACAATCGGCTGAAGAATATGACAACGCCGTAGCCGACATTCGCAACATTCTCAAAGGAAACATTAGCGAGGTTATCAAAGTTCTGAAAAACCGCATGCAGAAATATTCCTCGGAAATGCGATACGAAGAAGCCGGCACCATTAAAGAACAGCTTGACGAACTGGAACGCTACCAAAGCCATTCTACCATTGTGAATCCTACGATTACCAATGTTGACGTATATTCAATTCTTGATGATATAGATTCTGCCTATGTAAACTTCCTCAAAGTTGTGAATGGCGCAATTGTGCAACTGCACACCTTGGAACTGAAAAAGCAACTTGACGAAACTCCGGAAGAACTTTTAGGCATTGCCATTACAGAAATACGGCAAACCATTCCGAGCACGGCAAAAGAAATCATTGTTCCTTTTGAACCCGATTTTCAATTAGACGGCATCACGTTTCACGTTCCCCAACGAGGAGACAAAGCGAGTTTGCTGCACCTTTCGGAACAAAACGCACAGCTCTATAAGGTTGAGAAACTCAAACAAATGAAACACCTCGACCCCGAACGGCACACCCAGAGAATATTAGAAACCATACAAAAAACCTTACAACTCAAGGAACTTCCGCGCAACATAGAGTGCTTTGACAATAGCAACATACAAGGAGCCTATGCAGTAGCGGGCATGGTGCGCTTTACCGATGGCAAACCGAACAAGGCAGAATACCGCAAATTCAACATAAAAACGGTGGAAGGCCCCGACGATTACGCGAGCATGGCGGAAGTTATTTACCGTCGATACAAACGCCTTAGCGAAGAAGGCGAAGCGTTGCCGCAATTGCTCATAGTTGATGGCGGCGAAGGGCAAATGGAAGTGGCGCGGCAGGTAATACAAGACCAGTTGCAGCTTGATATTCCCATTGCGGGACTTGCCAAAGACGACAAGCACCGCACACGCGAAATGCTGTTTGGATTTCCTCCCAAAACCATTGGAATGAAACCAACCGACCCGCTTTTCCGCCTTATGGAACGCATACAAGACGAGGTGCATAGGTTTGCTATCACTTTCCACCGCAATCAACGTTCAAAAAACTTTACCACCTCCGAGCTCGACAACATTAAAGGACTTGGCCCCAAAACCATAGAATTGTTGTTCAAAAATTTCAAAACAATCTCTGCCATTCGCGATGCTTCCGAAACAGAATTGAGCGCGGTTATAGGCCTCAGCAAGACAAAAATTGTGAAAGAGTATTTCGGGAAAACGAAATAAACAAAAAGCCCGAAACGAACTGAATCATTTCGGGCTTCTTTAAACTATGAAGAAATTAATGTTTAGGTATTACCGCATAACTTATTTTCAATGCATTTGCTTTACGCAATTCCATTTTAACATCGGTTACAATACCCATTTTTGCTTTTGAATCAACCTTAAGCGATACCGTAAGTTGTGAACGGTCGTTTGCTGGCATTGATCCACGCTCTGTTTCAATAAACTGAGCAATCTTTGAAATATCTTCGATTGACTCATTCAACTGAATAACCGGTTGCGTTCCATAAATCTTCTGCAATGGAATTGAAGGAGCAGATATGTATATGCTACTTACCACCGATTTCTTTTCAAGCTTCACATATTCCGTCGCCTTTGGTAACTGAGGTTTTTTAATCAACAACGTGTTTTCACGAATTGTTGTAGAAACCATGAAGAAGAATATCAACATGAAAATAATATCAGGTAGTGACTGCGTTGATATTGCAGGAGGTTCTTTTTTCTCTTTACTTCTAAACTGTGCCATGATTATTTTCCTCCAATATTTTTAGGTTCTGCTTCAGAAATCTTTTGCGGAATGATTTGCTTAATAAGGTCTTGTTGACTTTCTTTCAAATCATTAAAATTTCTTTTAAAGTATTTTAAAGAATAATAATCTTTGACCTCATTGTATGCGCCAACTATCTCATTTTGGATTTCAATGAATTTCTGGTAAGACGTTCCACGGTCATTCTGAATACTTACAATAGCCTTGGTGACCTTTACTCTTCCAATACCGGGGATGTTTTCCTCTGTATAACCGGGATATTGTTTGTCTTCCAAATCATTATTCATATTCATCAAGAAATCCTTGAGGGTTTTGCGCAACTCACGAGAATGCATAGGTTTTTTCTCCACCATCAACTTGTCGTCTTTATTTACAAGAACCACAAACAAATCTTTGTCTAAGACCTTAACGTCCTCTTGTTGTTTTGATGGATCTTGATATGGCGGCAACATACGGAACAAACCTTTATCTGTCTCCATTGTCGTTGCTGTAAGGAAAAATATCAACAACATGAATGAGATATCGGCCATTGATGATCCGTTTATTTCAGGAACTTTTTTCTTACCCATATTTTTACTTTTAAAGAGGGGAATTTTCATCCCCCTCTTGTTTTTTATCTTCTTAAATATTTAATTATAACAGGGGAAAGTATTGCCAATACAGCTCCACCAAGCAATATGTACGTTCCGTGCAACAATGTATCAGTCATAAGGATTTCAAACTTAGTGATAACACCTTGATACCCCAATATGTCTGGAATTTCTGGCGAAGCCAAGATATATCCTAATATTGCTGACAAGACTATGAATATTCCTACGCCCACAACTGTTTTTGACCTCTTTTTGTGAACCACAAATGGGGCATAAAATACCATCATGAACATCAATATCACAGCTATCACAACCAATCCAATTGAGAAAATTAGATAAATGTCTGCGTAATTCATACATTCTTGACTACATTCTTGTATAGAAATACCCTGCATTTTTTGTTTTTGTTGTATTTCAGAATATGAAAGAGCACAAGAATCAGCGGGCATAAAATAGGATTCCCCATCGGGACCCATTGCCTCGCACACTGGTAGAGTACATGCTAAGCAGTCCTTCCCAGCAGCAGCGGCCCAGTACCATATGGTTACCAATAATGATAACACAAGCAATGATACATAACCGACTTTAAATGTTTTGTTAAACTTTTGATTATCCATCAGTTATTAGTTTTTAGCGTTGTACTTAACAACAAGGTCAACCAAAGAAATAGAAGAATCTTCCATATCTGTAGTTAAGTCATCAACTTTTGACAATAAATAGTTATAGAACACTTGTAGAATCATGGCAACAATCAAACCACCTACGGTAGTAATAAGGGCAACCTTGATACCACCTGCTACGACTGTTGGAGACATTTCACCGGCAATTGCGATAGCATCGAATGCTTGAATCATACCGACAACTGTTCCCAAGAATCCTAGAGATGGAGCCAAACCGATACAAAGTGAAATCCATGTTAAACCTTTTTCCAAAAGTCCCATTTGAACACTACCATATGAGCCAACTGTTTTTTCTACCATATCTGGTCCGTCTTGCAAACGAGTCAAACCTTGATAGAAAATACTTGCTACAGGTCCAGGAGTATTACGGCAAATTTCTAACGCCTTTGCTTCATCTTTTTCGTTCAACGCAGCTTCAATATTTCCTAGCAATTTTTTTGTGTTTGTTGATGCTAAGTTTAAATAAAGAATCCTTTCAATTGATATAGCAAGACCAACTATCAAGCACATTAATACAAGAGCCATAAATCCGGCACCACCTTCAATGAATTTTTCCTTAATCATTTGGTGGAAACCTTTTTCTTCTGGTTCCATTACCTGCTCTTCCGCTGCTGCTTGAGTTGTAGCTTCTACTGTTTTCGCAGAATCTGCTTTTGCAACTGTTTGTGTTGCTTTAGCAGAATCTTTGCTTGCAGCAACTTGTTCTTGTGAAAATGAAGTTAGGCTGAATAACCCAAACGCCATCACTAATGCAAATACTTTCTTCATAATTTTACTTTTATTAATACTTTCGTTTTTATTGTTTTGTTTAAAATTATTTCTAACTATAAGCTAAAATTAATACGCTCTTTTGTCACTGCACAAAAGTAGTTTTTTTACATATATCTTCAAATCTTTTCTCAGAAATGTTTTTAAAAAACTTTTTCTGCATTTAATTCTTTGCAAAAGCCATACATATTGCGGAGAGACGGGGATTCGAACCCCGGATACCCTTTTGGAGTATACGCACTTTCCAGGCGCGCTCCTTAAACCACTCGGACATCTCTCCTATTGCGCGACAAAAGTAGTCTTTTTTTTAGTTTCAATTTATGGTTCAAGGACAAAGAATTAGTCGCATTAGAAAAAAGAAAGAGACACTGAAAAATCAGTGTCTCTTTCTTTTATGAGAGATTTAATTCTACTTTATTCGTTACTTAGAATTTTGAACTCTACACGACGGTTTTGTGCACGTCCTTCTTCTGTATTGTTGGTTGCAATTGGATCGTCAAAGCCATATCCTTTATATGTCATACGGTCTGAAGAAAATCCTTTTGATATTAAATAATTAACAACCGATTCTGCACGTGACTGTGATAATCTTTGGTTATATGCCTTAGAGCCAACATTATCGGTATGTCCACCTATTTCTATTTTTATCTTAGGATTCTTATTCATAATCTCAACTAACTTATCCAACTCTGTATATGACATTGGTTTTAATGTAGCCTTGTCCGTATCGAAGAATACGTTACGCAATACGATTTTCGCATCTTTCTGAATTGGCATCAACTTAATGTCAAGATTGACTTCTTGATAATCTGTTGTTTGCGGCACATCAAAGTTTTCTGAGTGGAACAAATAGCCATCTTTCTTCACGGCAATACCATAGTTCTTTCCAGAAGGAAGAGGGATCAAGAATTTTCCCGTTGCTGAGTTTGCGGTACTGGTGAAAAGAATTTTTCCGGTGCTGTTATCGGTAATTTCAATCTGTGCATCCAAGTATTTTGTTGGAGTTGCAAATGCATCGGACACAACACCTTTTACCACCGTCAAACGAGATGTTTTAATTTCAACTGATTTTTCCATAACAACTTCTTGTTCAATAGGATTAGCACGCACTGCAATCAAATTGTTTTCCGTAGTCATGTTGAGTTTTTTCTCTGGACCAAGGAATGTAATCATATACACATCAGAACCGCCAAATCCACCTTTTCTTGATGATGAATAATATGCGTGCATTCCACTCGCATCCAACACTAAGAATCGTTCATCGCCCGGAGTATTGACTGGATACCCTAAGTTTTCAGGTTCTGACCAAGTTCCATCATCTTGCATTACTGTTTTGAAAATATCATATCCACCCATGGTTTTGTGTCCGTTTGATGCAAAAATCAATGTTCTGCCATCTGGGTGCATAAATACTCCTATTTCATCTTTTTCTGTGTTGATTGTTGGCCCTAAATTGATTGGTTTTCCCCAATTCCCTTTTTCATTCTTTTGACACATGAAAATGTCATGGTTTCCGTAATTTGTGACTCTCTCCGTATTGTCAGAAGAAAAATATACGGTATTCCCGTCATATGAGAAACTCGCTGAATTCTCGTGTCCGTTAGGTGAATTAATTGCATCAAAAAGTACTGGTTTAGACCACTTGTCTCCTTTCTTTTCTGAATACTTTATATCCCCACCATTTTTCCCATAGAAAATGAATAATTTTTGTCCATCAGCCGACAAACCAATGGTCGCATCATTATCTTTAGTATTTATAGGCTCTCCCATTTCAACGGCTTGAGACCATGTTGTTCCCGTTCTCTCTGATATCCAAAGGTTTTCATCATATTCTCCGTCATCGTACACCTTTTTGTTATACGGATTCTCACGAGTTGAAGTAAACATCAATATAGATTGGTCAGCTGAGATAACTGGTGCATAATCGGTATATTTTGAATTTATAGCAGCACCCATGTTGTCTATAAACACTCGAGCTGTATCTGTCATCATTGTTTTACCTACATTGCATTGGTCTATATGGTCTGATAAATCTTTTCCTTTATCTTTCTTTTCTTCCGGAGTCAATCGTGCGCGAGCTTTTTGGAATGCACTGATTGCTTCATCAAATTGGTAAGTTGCCTGATATGCCATACCCAACACACCATATACAAACCCAGAACCAACCGGATCCAATTCAATTGCTTTTGAGAAATAAGGAATTGATTGTGCTGCTTCATCAAGCAACCAATAACTTTTACCTATTTTATAATTTAAATCGGCATTGTTTGGGTTGAATGCTTGTGCCTTTAAATAAAGATCCAATGCTGTTGCATTGTCATTGATTTCAGCATAGGCGTCACCTTCATCAAGGTTTCTTAACGCAGTTTTTAAACCTGACCTATCAGTGAAATTTTTTGCTTCAAATTCTACGTTTTGACCAAACGCAAACGAGGTAACTAACATGAGAGTTACAAGGTTTATATATCTTACTATATGTTTCATTTCGGAATAGTTCTTGGTAATTAATTACAATTTGATGTTAATGCTGCGGGGACATCTACTCCCAATTCTCGTGCTTTTACAAGTGACATACAGCATTCGTCAAACTGTCTAAGCATTTCTTGTGCAGCTGCCTGATGATAATATGCCAAACCAAAATTAGGGTTCAACTTAATTGCATTCGCATACATTTTCAGAGCCTCATCATATTTTTTTTGATTTGCATAAATTATTCCTAAGTTGTTGTAGGCCAACGCATACTGACGATTCAATTCTACAGCTTTTTTAAAATCATTAAAAGCAGATTTAACATCACCCTGCAAATAGTACGCTTCGCCACGATTATTGTATGCGGAGTAAAAATCAGGTTTCTTTGCAATTGCAAGATTAAAGTTTTTGATGGCTGCTTGTAAATCACCTTTTTTCACATATGCCGAACCTAAATTGTCATAAGCATTAGCCATTTGTGGGTCATAAATTACAGCTAAATTATAGTTGCGGATGGCTTCGTCATACTTTCCTAACATTTTATAGCTACTTCCCAAATCATTGTATGCAAATGCATACGAAGGATCTACACTGATTGCACTATTATATTGTGTAATAGCTGATTCATATTCTTTTAAGAAAAACTTGTCTACTCCTGCATAATAATATGTTTCGGCTGTTTTATATCCCAAATTGATTGCGCGCATTAAATCATTGAAGGAATCGCTATACATATTTTTATAATACAATGCCACACCTTTTGAATACCACACTTGACCTTGTGTCGAATCAAGAGCCAAAGCTTTTCCAAAAGCAGCAATTGCACCATCATAATCTTGCATTGCAGACTTGGCGCTTCCCAAATTTACATATGCCTGACGAAATTCATTGTTATACTGCAATGCTTTCTCAAATTGAGTTATAGCATCTTGATACTGTTTGGCATCCATAAAAGTGATACCTTGATTGTAGGCGATTTCTGCTTCTTGATTTGCTTCTACGACTAGTGTGTTTACCTCGTTTTCTTGCGAAAAAACGGACAAAGTCGATGACAGCAAAAGGCATAACGCCAAAACTTTTGTTTTCATTGTTTTGTGTTTTTTGAGTTATATTTCGATGTCAAAATTATTAAAAGATTTGTAATTAAGTCATTTATCATGACAAAATTTTGCCTAATTGCCTTGTAATCTGTAATTTCGCCACTTTTCAATTAAGGCTTCCATATCGTTAGGCAGTGGCGAATCAAATGACATAAATTCTCCTGTTGTTGGGTGAGTGAAACCTAGCGTTTTGGCGTGTAGAGCCTGGCGCGGACACACTTCAAAACAATTTTGCACAAACTGTTTGTACTTGGTAAAAGTGGTTCCTCGAACTATTTGATCGCCACCATATGTTTCGTCATTAAACAATGGATGACCAATTGACTTGAAATGGCAACGAATTTGATGCGTTCTGCCTGTTTCCAAATGACATTCAACAACCGAAACATATCCCAAATCTTCAATCACTTTGTAATGCGTAACCGACCACTTACCATATGTTTCATCAGGAAACAATGCCATCACTTTTCGGTCTTTCAGACTTCGCCCAATATATCCGGAAATTGTTCCTTCAGGGTCTTTGGGTACTCCCCACGCAAGCGCAATGTATGTTCGTTGTGAGGTTTTGTGAAAAAATTGGTCTGCGAGAAACGTCTTTGCCTGTTCGTTTTTTGCAACAACCAACAACCCCGACGTGTCCTTGTCAATTCTATGGACTAATCCGGGACGAGGATCATCTTCGGCAAATTCAATATTTCCTTTCAAATGCCATGCTATAGCATTTACCATAGTTCCGGTGTAGTTTCCACAACCGGGATGAACAACCATACCAGGCTTTTTGTTTATCACCATTAACTGGTCATCCTCGTATACTATTTCAAGAGGAATATCTTCGGGGATAATCTTCAGTTCCTGTTTCGGTGTATCAAAAGCTATGGTAATAACGTCGTCGGGCTTTACTTTGTAATTCGCTTTGATTGGGGTACCATTGGCAAATAAGAAACCACCTTCCGCCGCATCTTGAATTTTTGTACGCGAAATGCCTTCTACTCTATCATTCAAGAATTTATCAACGCGTAGCAACGACTGACCTTTGTCGGCCACAAAACGATAGTGCTCGTATAATTCACGGTCATCAAGGTCAATATCTTCGTCCATTGTAAATGTTTTTGCAAAAATAATAATTAAAAATGACTTGCTGTACCATTATATATTGCTATAAGATTCCTCGTGCAAAATAGTCCTATTTTCTCATATAATTGAAGAGAAGAGTTCCCCTCTTAAAAATATTGATTTTCAAATAAATACATAATATTTTCTATGAGTTGTAACTAATTTTTCAAATCAGTAAAAAACAAAAAAGAAAGATTTTGTTTTTTTTATTTTTAGTGTAAATTTGTGGGCAAATAAAACACGTTTATTAACAATAATTTATAAATTAACAAATTATGGCAATTAAAGTTGGAATTAATGGATTTGGCCGTATCGGACGTATGGTATTCCGTGCCGCTGTAGAGAATTTCTCTAAAGACATCCAAGTAGTAGGTATCAACGACCTTTTGGACGCTGACTATTTAGCATACATGCTTAAATACGATTCAGTTCATGGTATCTTCAATCACGAAATTAAAGTTGATGGTAACTTTTTAATCGTTGATGGTAATAAAATTCAAATTTTTGCAGAAAAAGATCCTTCTCAAATTACATGGGGCGCACTTGGTGTTGATGTAGTTGTTGAATCTACTGGTTTCTTCTTAACTGAAGAATTGGCTGCTGCTCACTTAACTGCTGGTGCAAAGAAAGTTATCATGTCAGCTCCTTCAAAAGATGCTACTCCAATGTTCGTTTATGGTGTAAACGACAAAGCATACGCTGGTCAAAAAATTATCTCTAACGCATCTTGTACAACAAACTGTTTAGCTCCTATTTCTAAAGTATTGAATGACAAATTCGGTATCAAGAGAGGTTTGATGACTACAGTTCACGCTGCAACTGCAACTCAAAAAACTGTTGACGGTCCTTCTAAGAAAGATTGGAGAGGCGGTCGCGGTATTCTTGAAAATATCATCCCTTCATCAACAGGTGCTGCTAAAGCAGTAGGTAAAGTTCTTCCAGAATTGAACGGCAAATTGACAGGTATGTCAATGCGTGTTCCTACTTCTGACGTTTCAGTTGTTGACTTAACAGTTGAATTAAACAAAGCTTGCACATACGATGAAATTTGTGCTGCTATGAAGGCTGCTGCTGAAGGCGAATTGAAAGGTATCCTTGGCTACACAGAAGATGCAGTTGTTTCAACTGACTTCCGTAACGATGCTCGTACTTCTATCTTCGACGCTAAAGCTGGTATTCAATTGGATCCAACTTTCGTTAAAGTTATTTCTTGGTACGATAACGAATGGGGATATTCAAACAAAGTATGTGAAATGGCACGTGTTATTTCTAAATAACATATCCCAATATAAAAAGGCGGGAATTGGCAATAATTCCCGCTTTTTTTATACCATAACTTATCGTGATGACACACTCTAAAAACGCATACCTCAATAACTCTATAGCATTCATTGAACTGCTTATTAGTTGTGCCATTTTTTATCTTGTCTATGTTTTTTCATCAGGTTCGTGGATAATAACTCCCCACTACCTTGTGATGCTTGTATGTATTTTGTTTCTGTGGCCATACATATTCAAACGACTTGACATTTCAAAAATTTACCATACCAATCCCTACTCCTTTATTCTTATTCGGCATATCATTGCCCTTTCAGCGGGATTGCTTGGATTAGCATTCTTCTCATACATTCTTGACCTTGACATACAACGTTTTTTCCTTCTCACATACATCATTATTGATTTCGTTTTTCTGTATCTCTTTATTATAGCTCTTTATGTTGTTGCAAAAATTCGAAGGGAAAACGGCACAATGGCAAGCTATGTCTATATTATTGGAGATAAAAACGTTGGCGGATTTATTAATAAGTTGGAGTCAAATACCTTTTGGGGATACAAGATAAAAGGTATAGCAAGTAATGACCCCGAAGTACTTGAAAAATATAAAGACTCATACTCAACCTGCTCAATAGAAGAACTTAAATCAAAACTTGGAAAAGAATCTCTTATAGATGAAATACTCTACTGCATTCCTACTCTTGAACCTAAAGTTATTAGTGATTTTGTATACGCATGCTTAAACCTTGGTATTATATTCCGCGTTACATCAGACGTATTATCATTGACCTCTACAAAATCAAAAATATATTACTTCGGCGAAACTCCATTTTTTACATTTCAAAATACGCCACACCAAATAATCAACTTGAGAATAAAAACCTTATTTGACAAGGCATTCTCATTCGTTGCACTTGTTTGCTTATCACCGGTATTTTTAATTACAGCTATTTGTATAAAAATAGACTCTAAAGGACCTATACTCTTCAAACAGACCCGTTGCGGACTGCATGGGCGCAACTTTACTCTCTACAAATTCAGAAGTATGTGCGACAATGCCGAGGATTTGCTTGATTCTCTTAAAGACGAGAACGAAATGGAAGGCCCGGTATTCAAAATTAAAGATGACAAACGAATAACACGGGTAGGTCGATTTATTCGCAAAACAAGTATTGACGAACTACCTCAGTTCTTCAACGTACTCAAAGGCGATATGTCAATAGTAGGTCCACGCCCACCACTACCCGAAGAGGTTGCTAAATATAAACCTTGGCAACTGCGCAGACTCTCTGTTCGTCCAGGACTCACCTGCATTTGGCAAGTCTCAGGTCGCAACAATATACCATTTGAACGTTGGATGAAACTTGACTTACAATATATTGACACATGGTCACTTTCTCTTGATTTTATAATCATTCTCAAAACCATAAAAACTGTCATCCAACATGATGGACAATAAAAAAATTGTACTCCTTGGTGTTGTACTCCTTTTTTCTATTTTCGGGCATGCGCAAATAAATTCCATATATCAAAATGCGTCATTCCAGCCGTATGATAGGTACCTATACAATGCTGACAATAGATTTCATACTTCGGTAAAACCATATGATATGGGCGAAGTATGGCAGATCGTAAATATTGATAGTCTCTATACCAAAGACTGCAAAAACAAGTACGTTAAACACTTGTTAAACAATGACATAATCCGTTATCGTTCAAAAGACTTTAACTTCAATATCAATCCTACATTCAACTTTGAAGTATCAAAACACAATGGCGAAAACAGCGATAAGATTGGCTGGATAAACGACCGTGGGGTTTTTGTAAATGGCAATATAACCGACAAAGTTTGGTTTTATACCGCTTTTCATGAAATACAATCTAATTTCTCCGACTATCGGTACGACCGCATAAAAGAACTCGGATACGGTACAGTTCCCGGAATTAGCAGAGCAAAGCCGTTCAAGGACAATGGCGGACTTGACTATGCGTATGCAGAAGGATATGTAACGTACCTTCCTAGTCAGTACTTCCGCTTTCAATTGGGACACGGCAAAAACTTTATTGGCGATGGCTATCGCTCCCTTTTACTCTCAGACAATGCCCAAAACTATCCGTATTTCAAAATTACCACTAACGTGTGGAATTTGAAATACATCATGATGTGGTCACAACAATATTACCTTGAACAGGACCATTTGGGAAATACCCGTTGGCCAAAGAAATGGAACGTAATGCACTACCTTGATTGGTCGGTAACCAAATGGCTTAATGTAGCATTCTTTGAAACAATCAACTGGGGAGAAGACACTCTTGGTACACACCGTGGTTTTGAATTTAATTACATCAATCCATGTATATTCCTTCGCCCTGTTGAATTTTCACTTGGCTCTCCTGACAACTGCCTTATGGGAGTAACAGGGAAATTGACCCTATGGAAAAAACATGTATTTTACGGACAAGCCATTCTTGACGAATTCAAGTTTAGTGAGTTCAAAAAACATAGTGGTTGGTGGGGCAGTAAATACGGGGTCCAAGCGGGATACAAGACGTTTGACATTGCAGGCATTAAAAATCTCGATTTCCAAACCGAAGTCAATTATGTACGACCATTTACCTATTCGCATTTTACATACTCGCAAAACTATGCCCACGCAGGACAACCATTAGCACACCCACGAGGAGCTAATTTTTACGAATCTGTTTCTTTCTTGCGCTATAATGTGAAACGATTTTTCTTTGAAGCAAAATATGAATACTTGGTATATGGGCGAGATACGACAGGTTCAAATTATGGAGGAGACATCTTCAAACTATACCAAACAAGAACAAACGAGTATGATAATATTATAGGTCAAGGCGGAAACCAAGAAATTATAACCTACAAAGACCTAAATGTTTCATATATGATTAATCCAAAATCGAATATGACTATATCCTTAGGTGTTTCAAATCGTACTACAAAATCACAACTATACGACGACAATAATCAATGGTTGTTCCTTATTGGATTTAGAACTTCATTAAATAATTTCTACTACGATTTCTAATTCATCTAGAACTTACCGAAAAACAAAAAAGGATTGCCACAACGTAGCAATCCTTTTTTATGGATAGTCACCACGGACTAATTACCATTTCTTTATATCTTCGTTGAACACGATTGATTTAAAATTGGTAAGTAAATGTAGATGTTCAATTTTCCCGGTGAATATGTATGTTTTCCCGGCATCAAGTTTTTCATCGGTTGGACCTTGTATTCCACCACCAACTTCCAATAAATTTTTATTCTTATCCTTCACCACCAATCCGGCATGAGGTCCCATAAAACTACTATTATCCATAGCTTTTACGCGAGCTTCCAAAATGACCTCATCAAACCTCATTCCAACTGCCCACACGCTTAAAATCTTTATTTTTTCATCATTTTTGATTTGTTCAAATGGCAAAAACAATGTGTCTGTAACTTTTACAAACATTTGTGACAAAACCTCATCGGCGGCCTTTCGTTCTGATGCTGCCGAATCCGACATTTTCATGAATAAATCAATGTCGCTCATGTCTTGTTTTGCCTCATAGTCGGCAATTTTCTCTGCAAAGAAATTTGCTGTATCAGCATATTTTGCTAGCGAAACGGTAGTTTTTTTATTGCCACACGAAGCCGCCATACATACAAACCCGATTAATACTATATTTCTCCAAATTCTTTTTCCCATGCTATTCCTCTTTATTTGCTGCTATATCATACGATTTTACAATTCCTTTAATTAATGCTGAACTTAAGCCATTGTGCTCCATTTCGTTCAATCCTGCGATAGTTATTCCTCGCGGAGTTGTTACCTTATCAATCTCATCTTCAGGATGCGAATTAAGTTGAAGCAATAAATCAGCTGCTCCTTTTGCAGTTTGTGCAGCTATAAGCTGTGCCTCATCTGCATGGAAACCAATTTGCGTGCCTCCTTGAGAAGCTGCACGGATAGCACGTAAGAAATATGCTATACCGCAAGAGCCCAATGCCGTTGCCGACAACATTAAATCTTCATCAATGAGTAATGTCTTGCCAAGCATATTGAAAATGTCTACAACCTCAGTAAATTCGTTAGAGTCAGGTTTATTAGTTGCTATACACGTCATTGATTGACGAATTTTAATGGCTGTATTTGGCATTACACGTGCAATACAGATATCTTTTTTGATAGCATTTTGAAAATTACTTATCTCAACACCGGTAACCACAGTTATTAGTGTGTGTTTTTCGGTAAATGAATCTTTTATGCCATCTAATATTCCTTTATAAATGTGAGGTACTACTGAAAGTACTATTATTCTTGCTTTTGAAACAGCTTCGGCATTATCATCTTGGAAGAAAAAACCACCCTCTCGTTTATCTTTCGGCAAATCTGATTTTTTTCTTGTAATAATAATTTGTTCGGGCTTGTATTTTCCTGCATTTACCAACCCTTGGGCTATAGACATGCCTATATTCCCGCCGCCAATAATTGCTATTGTTGTATTAAAATCCATACTGAAATTATTTGTTTTGCGAAAATTACAATCTTTTTTTGAATATGCCTTTGAGAAAAGCAATCTTTTTCGTTCTACACCCACTCCGAGAAAAGTTCGAGAATGCCTCTTTGCGGGGTAATTTGTTGAACTCTAATTCCTAATGTGGCAGCTGCTGCTATGTTCACCTCCAAATCATCGACGAAGAGCGTTTCGCCTGGTTTAAGTCCGGCATCACGCAAGGCAAATTCGAAAATTTCGAGATTGGGCTTTCGCATTCCCACCTCATTTGAATACCATACTTTTTCAAACAAATCAAAGTTTGAGTTTATAGGTAAATCTTGCCGACGCGCTATTTCGGGAAACAAGTTTGTATGTATTTCGTTGGTATTGCTCAACAAAAACGTACGATATTTCTTCTTGAGTGCCAAGAGCAAAGGTACATGCTCTGGTTTATAGCCTATCAATATGGCATTCCACGCTTCCAAAGCTTGTTCTTTTGTGATTGGCTTTGTTGATTTGGAACAAATGTATTGTATGAAATCTTCGCCCGAAATTTTCCCGCACTCTAAGTCTAAAAAGGTTTGATCGCCAAAGCAATAACGCGCTACCTCATCGGTTGAGATTCCTAGTAGTTGAGAAAAAGCCTTTAATGTTCTCTTTTCATCAATTTGGAAAACGACCCCGCCAAAATCAAAAATTATGTTCTTTATTGTATCCTTCATGAGATTTTTTTTTTTACCCTTGCAAAATACTACAATTTGTCTATTTTTGCATACGAAAACTTTTAGCAATAAGAGTTGGACCCTTAGCTCAGCTGGTTAGAGCACCTGACTCATAATCAGGTGGTCATTGGTTCAAGCCCAATAGGGTCCACAAAAAAAAACCTCATTACACTGATTTCCAGCATAATGAGGTTTTTTATTTCTCGGATTTCCCCTCAATCGTATAGGCTATTTTCTAACCTTTTCTGCTTTAATTTTTGAAGACTTTAATTGAGCAACCTTTGCATCAAGTTTTCCTGATTCCTTATCGCGATGGAGAATTGTTGCTACCTCATTTGGTGTGTATGCATTCAAGTTTCCACTACGCACGGTTGTTTGCGTCTTTGTATTTTCAAATGCGGTTGGTATTTTATTTGCCTTCAAAACAGATGAAACCATTGTATTTTGGATAATACCATTTACAAATTCAAGCGGTTTCCCGTTTTCTGCCGTTATAAAATAGAAATTGTTGTCCTCATTGCCTTCTGCTATTGCATCGTACGCATCGGCATACACAACTAAATAATACTTGCCGGTAATGTTTGGCATTGTATATTGAATTTCAAAATCACCACCCACTGACTTTCCTGCCGGTGCATTGATGTTGTTCCAATATCCTCCACAGAGAGCATCCGAAGTTTCTAGTATATTAAGATCTCCAGGTGCGCCATATTCGTTTGTATAATAATCCTCAAATATTACTTGATAATCATCGGCATTGGTTGCGTTATAATACATATAGACAACTCTCCATTTTTGACTAGCCAAAATATTATTCGTTCCTGAATTGTAAATAGTATAAGAAAATACTCTGTCTAACTCCGACGTACCTGTTGTGTCTACATAATCTTCAGCATAATATGCCAATAAATCATAGCCTGAAGTTAAATCTGATGCTGCAATTCCGGTTGTTGAAACCGAAACGCTATTAGTATTTTGTGCGACAAATGCTGCAAATACAAAACTACTTAAGAAAAAATCATAATCAACCCAAATACTTCCGTTGTCGCCCCACGAAGTGCCCCAAGAGTTGCGAACACGAAAAGCATGTTTGCTGTCGTCGTATCCGGAAAGTACCATTGCATGATATGCATGTTGCATTCCCTCTTTTACATACGTGTCATAATTTATTACTGACGAACTATTCCATGCCATAAAACGATCACCTAAACGAGCACCAATAACAATAGGACGACGTTGGCTCAAGTAATATTTAAAGTTTGCCACCGTCATACCTTGATTACTTTCACCATCGGCAATTTTTCTGAAGTTTGCCAATTTTGCCGAAGAATTTCCTTTTGCTGAACCGGAACAACTTACATCAACACGACTATAGGGCACTTCAGACAACGATGCAGCACCCGATGAAATTAATGCGGTGAGAGCAGGTTCAAAATTTGTTCCATTGCAATCGGTTCCTTTTGAAGCAGAAGGAATTGCATACCATAAATCGGCAGGGCTCGTTTGATATGACGGACTAGCCAATTGAGCCGTTGTCAAATTTTTGTCAATGCCATCTAATGCCGTTTTTAAATTATAACCCGAAGCCCAAACCACACAGGTACCATAACTTCCTTGGTCGCCTATTGGAGGAAATTTACTTTCAAGGTCTACTTTACTTGGTAACCCATTTTCGTCAACATCAACAACGTCAACATCTTGAGGAATGTCGTCCATATTTTCATCATCAACAAGCCAACCATTGGCTGCCGTTACTAATATGTTGACTAATAAATCATTAAGTGCTTCGTTTTGACAACTTTGAAACAAAAAGCAACTTCCTACTGCCAATGGCAAACATATCTTTATACATTTTTGCTTAATTCCTTGTATCATAGCGTTTAAGTTTAGTTTTTTTTGATGTTGCAACAATTTCCCTTGACTTCATCTCTCATATTCTTCCCATAAAAATGTGTTCCCTTGAAAATTGTGTCAAGAGATTGGGTTCCAAAATCTGTCTTTATAAATTCTGCATCGTCATGAAAACGAGCTTCTGAAAATAATGCGAATTCCTTCATTTCTGCATAGTTAAACATTGCTCTGCCTCGTACTGAAAGCATATCAAATGAGGCCATCTTGTTTGCCTTCAAATTGTTTGCCACAAATTTCCCTTGAATTGTTGATTCTTGCATTGCGAATTTTTCATGGAAAATTGCGTCACTCATGTACACACTTCCCAAAAATGTGGAGTAAATCATGTTAAAGGGCTGTTCTGCCTCTATCTCCGATAAATATGTGTCTTTTGACCAAATCATCATGTTGTTGCATGATGCAAACTGACGGAACTTTGATTTTTCCAAACTAAATTGACCTTTGACTATCAAATTATCGAAATTCACTTCTCCCCGAAAATCACAATTTTGGAACACAAAATTCTGCTCAAATTTCATCTGTTTTTGGACTTCTTTTGACGAAATAGCTTTAGTTCCCGACGTTGTTACTTTGCCCATAAAAATGCAATTGTAGAAAAATACGTTTTCCGGAACTACCACTTGTACCTGGTTGGCACTCAACATTTGCTCGTTTTCAAGTGTGGTGAAATCTAAATCGTCAAGAATTATTACATTGGCTATTTCAAGCGATTTTCCTTTCTCCAAAACTTTGAGCAAATCTTTTGCTTTCATTTCTTTTTGTTCGGCTTGCGAACATGATGAAACCAACATACAGAGGCCTATCAAGATTATTCTATGCAACTTCATATTGAAGATTCCTTTCTATATTATTACGTAAAAATATAAAAAAACCGATATATTTAAAATTCTATCGCTTTTACTTTGAGAATTGTATTTTGTCCTTCATGATACGTTTGGTTCGTATCAAATATCCATTGCCATTCTTTCATATTTGTGGCCGTGGGCAACGAACAATACAACAATTTTTTCTTCTGCACCGAAGTACCATTAAGTGACGTATTTTCTTCGCAAAAATCAGTAATAAGACAGGTTTTCCCTTTAGGTAGACTATCTACATGATGTTGCTGCACTTGCTTTCTTATTTCTATTAATTCAGACTCAGTGATAGAAAATTTTTCTTTGAGATAATCACAAAGAATAATATCAAGTTGATTCAACAAATTTACCGAAACAACAAAATCAAACTGCTGCAAATTTGGCGTCAACGAAATGTGAGCCAACGAATTGCAGAATTCTTCAAATGAATGTGATTGCGCTGCCAATTCCACTGCTCCGTCAGTTAAATCAGCAACAACAAGATGCACATTGGGATACTTTCTCATGTTCACCACAATTTGTTCGGGATGCACAATGTCATATAAATAGACTTCCTCAAACTCTTGCGCCAATTCAGCTACAGGAACATCAAGCAACCAACCACTCCCAAGCACCGCTACTGATTTTTTTGACGCACTACGCTTTGCCGACTGCAAAATATATTGTTTGGTATTGTCTAAATGCAACTGCCAATGCTCACGTTCACGCACAAAACGATTTTGTATCCCTTTTTGATCAGTGACATATCCTTCTTCACGAGCAACCTGTGATAACGATTTTTTCTTAAAAAAAGTATCAAAAAACTTCATAAGACAAATATACGTGAATCTATAAAAAAAACCACTCTTCGCACTTGAAAAAGCCATATTACACAAGAAAAAGAAGCGCTTTTAACAAAAAAGTCAACATTCTTGCAATAGGCTGATTTTCATATATTTAGTTTGTTAAAAAAATGAGGACAACTATAAAATTATTTTCCATTTCGGTAAGGAATAAGTCCATAATTTAGCAATGCTCTTCACTCCCAAGATTTGATATTGTTGTGAAATGTAGCAAGAAATTGATTGTAAAATAGATAGACTAAAAGAAATGGCAGAACAGAAAACGTATTCGTTTGATGAGGCTCTTGAAAGCACAAAAAAGTATTTCAATGGAGACGACCTTGCGGCAACCGTATGGATTAACAAGTATGCATTGAAGGATTCTTTCGGAAATCTTTACGAAAAGACTCCTGATGATATGCACCACCGCATAGCAAGCGAACTTGCTCGCATAGACTTGAACTATCCGGAACCAATGTCAGAACAAGAATTTTTCGATTTAATGAAAAATTTTACCTACATTATTCCTCAAGGTAGCCCAATGGCAGGTATTGGCAACCATTTCCAGATTTCGTCTCTTTCAAATTGCTTCGTTATTGGCCAAGATCAAGCAGCCGATTCTTACGGTGCTATCATGCGTACCGATGAAGAACAAGTTCAATTGATGAAACGAAGAGGTGGTGTTGGACATGATTTGTCGCACTTACGTCCGGTTGGTTCTCCGGTTAACAATAGTGCACTTACTTCAACGGGTGTTGTGTCGTTTATGGAACGCTATTCAAACTCAACTCGCGAAGTAGCACAAGATGGTCGCCGCGGTGCTCTTATGCTGAGTATCTCAATCAAGCACCCTGATGCAGAAAGATTTATTGATGCCAAATTGGAACAAGGAAAAATCACTGGTGCAAATATTTCTGTCCGTATTGATGATGAATTTATGAATGCGGTAAAAGAAGGAACTACCTACGTTCAAAAATACCCAATTGACTCTGACAATCCTATTGCTACTCATGAAATTGATGCACGCCAATTGTGGAGCAAAATTGTACATAATGCATGGAAATCAGCAGAACCGGGAGTTCTTTTCTGGGACACCATTAGCCACGAAGCTATTCCTGACTGCTATGCCGATAAAGGCTTTAAAACCGTATCAACCAATCCATGCGGCGAAATTCCTCTTTGCCCATACGATAGTTGCCGCCTGCTCGCCATCAATCTTTATAGCTACGTTGACAATCCTTATTCCTCAAAAGCATCTTTCAATTTTGAAAAATTCAAAAAACATGCAAAATATGCTCAACGCATGATGGACAACATTATTGATTTGGAACTTGAAAAAATCGATACCATTTTAGCAAAAATCAACTCCGATCCAGAAAGTTTCGACATCAAACGCGTTGAAAAAGAATTGTGGTTGAAAATCAAACAAAAAGCACTTGACGGACGCCGTACCGGTATTGGAATTACAGCAGAAGGCGATATGCTTGCAGCTCTAGATTATCGTTATGGTTCTCCAGAAGCTATCAAATTTGCAACTGAGATTCACAAAACGCTTGCTATTGAAGTATATCGTGCCTCAATGGAAATGGCAAAACTTCGTGGTCCTTTCACTATTTTCAGTGCCGAAAAAGAAAAAAATAATCCATTCTTACTTCGTATCAAAAACGCAGATGCTAAGCTCTACGACGACATTATGACGTATGGCAGAAGAAATATCTCCATGCTTACCATTGCACCTACTGGATCAACAAGCTTATTGTCGCAAACCACTTCAGGTATTGAACCATTATTTTTGCCGGTTTACACTCGCAGAAGAAAGGTAAATCCTAACGATAAATCGGTTAAAGTTGCGTTTACCGACGAAAAAGGCGATGCATTTGAGGAATACAGAGTTTTCCATAAAAAATTCATTACATGGCTTGAAATCAACGGATATGATGTTGAAGCAGTAAAAGACTGCCCTCAAAAAGAACTCGATGATATCCTTGAAAAATCACCATACTACAAAGCTACCGCAAACGATGTGGATTGGATGGGAAAAGTTACCATGCAAGGCGAAATTCAAAAATGGGTAGACCACTCAATCAGTGTAACTATCAATTTACCAAGCACCGCTACTGAAGAATTAGTTGGTGAACTTTACTTAAAAGCATGGCAGGTTGGATGCAAGGGTGTTACCGTATATCGTGATGGCTGCCGTACCGGTGTGCTTGTTTCTGAATCATCAAAAGAAACAAACAAACAAGCTGGTGTAGCATACTTCCCAAGTGAACGTCCTGAAGTATTAGATGCTGATGTTGTTCGCTTTAAAAATGGCGAAGAGTGTTGGATAGCCGTTGTTGGTTTGATGGACAATCAACCTTACGAAATATTCACCGGTAAAGTTGATGAGGACGTGCTTCCTATTCCAAAATCTATCAAGAAAGGAAGAATTATCAAGGTGAAAATAAAATCTACCGGACGTTCACGCTACGACTTTGAATACACCGACAAACAAGGATATCCGGTTCGTTTCTATGGATTGAATCGTATGTTTAATGAAGAATTCTGGAACTATGCAAAATTAATTTCAGGCGTTCTTCGCCACCGTATGCCTATTGAAACAATAGTAAGTTTGATTGCTTCGCTTCACGTTGAAGAAGATTCTATCAATACTTGGAAAAATGGTATTGAACGTGCATTGAAGAAATACATTCCTGATGGAACAAAAGTAACTTCAGGCAAGAAATGTGAAGCATGTGGAAGTACCAACCTTATTTATCAAGAAGGTTGCTTGATATGTAAAGATTGCGGTTCAAGCAAGTGTGGTTGATATTTAACCCCTAAGGAGCATAAAAAAAGCTATCTGAAAAATCAGATAGCTTTTTTTATTTTTTTAATTTGTTGATTAGAAAGATTTTACAATTGCGTTGAAATCTTCAGCTTTTAATGAAGCTCCACCAATCAAACCACCATCGATGTTTGGTTTTGCAAACAATTCTTGAGCATTCTTTGCATTACAGCTTCCACCATAAAGGATAGAAGTTTCTTCTGCTACAGCTTTTCCGAATTTAGCAGCAATTGCTTCACGGATTGTTTTCAACATATCTTCAGCTTGGTCAGAAGTTGCAGTTTTACCTGTTCCAATAGCCCAAATTGGTTCGTATGCAATTACAATTTTCTTGAAATCTTCTTCTGACAAATTGAATACAGTTTCTTTCAATTGATTGATAACGAAAGCGTTTTCTTCACCTTTTTCTCTTATGTCAAGAGCTTCACCACAACAATAAATAGGAGTTAAACCGTTTTCTATTGCCAATGCAACTTTCTTGTTAAGTATTTCGCTTGTTTCGCCATAGTAACCACGACGTTCGCTGTGTCCAAGAATTACATATGTTGCACCAGTTGATTTTACCATCGCTGCTGAAACTTCACCTGTGAAAGCTCCTTTTGCTTCAGCTGCACAGTTTTGAGCTGCTACTGCAATTGCTTTGTTTGTTGTAAGTTTAACTACTTCGGTCAAATGAATAAATGGTGTTCCTAAAATTACCTGAACATTAGAAGTATTTACAACGTTATTTACTTCTTTTGCCAATGCTATACCCTCTTGCAAAGTGGTATTACATTTCCAGTTTCCTGCTACAATTTTTTTTCTCATTGTTATATATGATTTAGTATGATTATTTACACATTGCGTTAAACTCTTCTACTGTAGGCACATCGTTGTTATGCCATTTGTTGATTATTTTTCCGTTCTTCAACAACACAACTCCCGGATTTGCACGGACTATGGTTTTCAATAAAATATCGTCTGCCGAAACGAATGGATAGGCAGCTCCTGTTTCTTGACTATACTTAGCAATTGCATTATCAAGGCTTGACGTTGCTCCATAGAAAGCATATCCTTTACTTTGAGCCCACTTGTATACGGCATTAATGTTTGCCTGGTTTTTCGGATCAGATTTCGTAATATCGTAGTGAATTACCATGATTACATACGACGTGTCCGTAATGATGCGACACGTTTCGTCTTCACTTCCATTCATAAACATCATCGATTCAACTGCGTAGGTGTTTTGTAAAGGTAACGTATCAAGCTCAGTAGAAGCAATTTTTTCACGTTCTTCTCGTACCGGCACGTCAGGATTATATTCCCACGTAGTGTCAGGATAATTATTTACTATGTCAAATTCTTTATGTTCTCCCGTCTTTAAATTCTTAAAATCTGCATACTGGCGAACAATTACGTTGTCGGGACTTGTAGCGCCATCGGCACTGCATTTGTCACAGACTAATTGAACTCCAATTTTATACGGACGAAAATCAATAGGAGGTAAATGGCGCAATGCATAAACTGATAGCCCCAAAATAGCTATTGTAAAGACTCCAAGAATAATGTAGGAGAATTTATCGGCAATTAAATCATCAAAACGTTTATGGAAAATAAACGTGATAAGCACCGGCACAACGATAATGATGTTTTTGACGAATGTTTGCCAATTTGTGAGCACCAATGCGTCACCAAAACAGCCGCAATCATGTACAAGTTCTTTTCCCGAAATATTTTGCTGCAATGCAAGATACAAGGTGATAGGAACAAACACTATCATAAAAATCAAGGCTCCCAACGATGACCATTTTGGGAATATCTTAAACAACAACGCAAGACCTACCAAAAGTTCTATAGTGCTCAAAAGTATGCCTAACGTAAGCGCAGCTTGACCAAATATATGGTCGATGCCCCATGCTTCAAAATAGTCTATGAATTTGTATTTAGAGCCAAGCGGGTCGTCGGCTTTTACAAAACCGGAAAAAACAAATAATATTCCTGCAAAATAGCGACACATGTTCAACCAAAATTGTTGCGGATTGAATACAAATGTAAGGCCTACTGACGCAGACAAAATCATAGCAATAAGTACCCACAATTTTGTCCATGAAGCATCTTCAAACGTTCCGAAATTTGCAAATATCGACAACGATAAAAACATGAAAATCAATCCGATAAAGAAAACTATTCGTTTTTTCTCCATATTAGTCGTTTTTTTCAATTACTAATTTAATAAGTGCAAACACTGAATAATTTATCATATCGTAGTAATTCGCATCCACTCCTTCCGAAATTTTTGTCTGCCCTTTGTTATCCTCTATTTGTTTTGTGCGATGAATTTTCATCAAAATCAAATCAGTGTAGGAACTCACGCGCATTGAACGCCACGCCTCTCCATAGTCATGATTTTTGTTTGTCATGAGATTTTTGGCAGCATCATAATACTTTGAGTACAACGCCATGGTTTGTTCGCGAGGCAAATCAATTGAAGCATCTTTGTCAAGCAATTCCAACTGAATCAATGCCATAATGCCATAATTCACAATGCCTATAAACTCAGGAACGATTCCTTCGTGAACTAAGGAAACTCCTTTTTCTCCAATACTTTTAATTCGTTGTGCTTTTATGAAAATTTGATCGGTAAGCGATTCCGGCCTCATGATACGCCATGCGGTACCATAATCATCATATTTTTTTTCAAAAATCTCGAAGCAAATCTTCTTTACTGCATCAAATTCTTCGTTTGTATTACTCATTTCGCAAGAATTATTGTGCAAATATAATAAATAATCTTGCCGCTGAAAAAACGAAATAGTATATTTGGAAAAATCATTCTATAGGCAATGAATTTGGAATCAATAGACTTATCCTCCCCTCTCGTTATGGGGATTTTGAACGTAACTCCCGACTCTTTTTATGATGGAGGTTCCAACGATTCTCCAACGGCTATTCGCAACCATATTGAGGCAATGCTGAAAGCCGGTGCAGGTATTATTGATATCGGAGCATATTCGTCGCGCTCGGGAGCGGAAGATGTTTCGCCACAAGAAGAATTTAATCGGCTCAAAGTGGCGTTAGAAATTATTCGCACGCATTTCCCTGAAACCATCGTATCTATTGACACATTTCGATTAGATGTAATCAAAACGGTGGTGGATTTTTTCGGTGATGTAATTATTAACGACATATCAGGCGGAGAATATGATGCTGACATGATTGCCTACTCAGCTAAACAAAAGTTGCCCTACATTTGTATGCATATGCAAGGAAC
>DAIOSV010000025.1:0-30238 GCA_036752345.1 Bacteroidales bacterium
GAATTAAACAAAAAAAGCCCGACAATAGTATATTGCCGGGCTTTTTTATTCTATGACAATCTGTTAAATAAGTTTATCAAGTGTAGAAACATTTTCTTTGATTACCTCGTCAGGAAGTTCATAGTTTGTAAGGTCACCAGAAAGATATTGGTCATAAGCCGTCATATCAATTAAGCCATGACCTGAAAGATTGAAGAGGATAGTTTTTTGAGTACCTTCTTCTTTGCATTTCTTTGCTTCGCGAATTGTTGCTGCAATAGCATGTGCTGATTCTGGAGCAGGAATAATACCTTCGGTTTGTGCAAACAATGTAGCAGCTTCGAATGACTCCAATTGAGGAATATCAACTCCTTCTACAAGCCCGTCTTTGATAAGTTGGCTCACAATAGAACCAGCTCCATGGAAACGGAGACCTCCTGCGTGAATATGAGCCGGAGCGAAATTATGTCCTAAGGTGTACATAGGAATTAGTGGAGTGTAGCCTGCTTCGTCGCCATAGTCATAGTGGAATACACCACGTGTAAGTTTCGGACAAGATGCCGGTTCAGCAGCAAGGAACTTAGTTGTTTTTCCTTCAAGAATGTTGTGTCGCAAGAATGGGAATGAAATTCCACCAAAATTAGAACCACCACCAAAGCAACCAATTACCATATCGGGATATTCACCAGCCATAGCCATTTGTTTCTCAGCCTCAAGACCGATAACGGTTTGGTGCAACGTAACGTGGTTAAGCACACTACCCAATACATATTTGCAGTTAGGTGTTTGCATAGCCAACTCAACCGCTTCGGAAATGGCAGTACCAAGACTTCCCTGATAGTTAGGAGTTTCAGTTATAATTTTGCGCCCTGCCTTGGTTGACATACTTGGAGAGGCAATTACTTGTGCTCCAAATGTTTGCATAATAGAGCGGCGATATGGTTTTTGGTGGTAACTTACTTTTACCATGAATACCGCCAATTCAAGACCAAATACTTTAGCAGCATATGAAAGAGCAGCTCCCCACTGACCGGCACCGGTTTCCGTGGTAATGTTTGTTACTCCTTCTTGTTTGCAATAATATGCTTGTGCTAATGCAGAATTAAGTTTGTGTGAACCAAGTGGACTTACACTTTCGTTTTTGAAATAGATATGGGCTGGAGTACCTAATGCTTTTTCCAATCCATACGCGCGAACCAACGGAGTAGAGCGGTATAATTTGTACATGTCGCGTACTTGTTCCGGAATTTCAATCCATGCGTTTGTTGTATCTAATTCTTGTTCAGAGCAAGCACGGTTAAATATTCCAGCCATTTCGTCAAGCGTAAGAGGTTGTTTAGTAGCCGGATTCAACATTGGTTGAGGCTTCGTTTTCATATCAGCAGCGATGTTGTACCAAGCTGTTGGGATTTCATTTTCAGGAAGAAAAAATCTTTTTTGTTTTTCCATTATACTAGTATTTTTAATTTATAGTCTTGTTATTTAAAATATAAAACCGCAAGTCTCCTTGAGGCCTGCGGTCATTTTTTGCATTGTTGCAAATAAATCGTTAACCTCTCCTACCTCTAGGAGAGCCACCATAAACGATTATTTACAACACTAGTAATCACTATCTTTTTTATTACACTTTAGCAAAGAAAAAGAATCTTTTTGAGACAGCAAAATAATTTTTTATGTTTTTTATTTGACCAAAGGTAAACAGATACGGAACGTAGTTCCTTTATCAATTTCCGAAGATTTTACCATGATTTTGCCATGATGATATTCCTTAACTATACGTTGTGCAAGGCTGAGTCCCAAACCCCAACCGCGAGATTTTGTAGTATATCCCGGCTGAAATATCGTTTTGAATTTGTTGCGAGGCAGTCCTTTACCGGTATCGCTCACATCAATACAGACGTGGTTGTTTTCTTTTGAAACATTGATGGTGAGTGTGCCTTTGCCTTGCATAGCATCAACGGCATTTTTCCAAAGGTTTTCTATTACCCAGCCGAGCAGTGAAATATTTACCATGGCGTATATGTCGTTGTCGGCTATGTGAATTGAAGATTCAATGTTTTGAGAAGTGCGGTTACGCATATAGTTCACTGCATTTTCCACCACGGTGCCTACATTTTCACGAGAAAAGTCGGGCGTAGAACCAATTTTTGAGAAACGGCACGCAATTGTTTCTAAGCGGTTCACGTCTTTGTTTATTTCTTCAAGCGTATTCGAGTCAACATTGTTCATTTTGAGAATCTCAATCCACGCCATTAGTGATGATATTGGTGTACCAAGTTGGTGCGCAGTTTCTTTAGACATTCCAACCCACAGTTGGTCTTTCTCGTTTTTCTCGAACGAACGCAGAGTGTAATAGGCAATAAATCCCAAGAGAATAGAGACAAGAAGCAGGAATGGTGGATAGTAGGTTAGTTGTGTAATGATAGGGGAATTATTGTAAAAAATATAGCCTTCATTTTTTTGATTAAGTATGATTTTGATAGGCGGGTTTTCTGATAGATTTTCTTGTATGAATTTTTTTACTGATTCATTTCTAGCTTTATTGATTTTTCGTTCAGGAATATTACCACAAGCAAGAATTTCGGTAGTGTCACTATTCGTAATAATAACGGGAACGGAAGCGGAGTTTTGCACAACTTCTACCACAAACGAGTGAATCAACTCATTGAGCATCAATTGCAGCTCGTTAAATAGTTGTGAGTCAGAATAGTAGAGGTAATTAATGAGTTTCCCTTGGTAGGTAACGAGCAATGGCTCGTATTTTGAAAATTGTTCAGCCATAGACGGTGCCAAGGTTTTACCTATGGCTATGTTTTCTCCTACGTTCATGGTGCTAATTACTCTTTTTTGAGCATCAGTCAAAATGATAGGAATGTTTTGATTGGTGCTAATAATTTTAAGCAAAAAGGAAAGAAACTGTGGGTCGTCAACCTCCATAATGAGCTGTTGCGATTCGCGCCATAACTCTACTTTTTGTAATTCGTCTTGTTCAAGTTTCTCAAATAGTTGGGCAGTATATTCAAGTAAAGTATTCCGTTGTTGTACGGCATCGGCCCAAAGGAGTATTTTTTTTCGTTCTTCGTGCCGAATATCTTGTACGGTATGATTTAAGACTCCGAATAGACTCGCAATGATAACAATAGCGAGGATAAAAAACGCAAGCTTAATGCGATTACGGCTACGATAGCTGAGGCTCATATTAATATTCTATTTGAAATCCTGATTCTATTGGTTTCTCTTTTTCTTGTTGTTCTTGCTTTTGTTCTTCGGTTTTATTATTAAGAATCTCGTTCCATTCTGTTTTTTGTTTATTTAATTCTTCAACCACATTTTTTCGTGATTTCCGAAAATCATAGTCAACGTTAAATTTGTCAGGGTTCCCATATATTTTTAAAGGAACTTTTAAATTACCATCTTTATTTTTCTCAATCTCACCAAAATCTTCAACTTCCTTGTTTTGGTTGTGGAATTTTGCCGACAATGTTTTCTTGAGGAATATAGTCATATAGTAGTTAAACTCATTGCTTTCAATATTATGTTTTCCGGCAAATTCCATTTCAAATGCATTAGAAAGAATCGTCATTTGTGGTATATATAACGTATCGTTTTTGATTGAGATTGTATTTTTGAGGGTAGAAAACCAAACTTTTGTAAATTCTTCTTGCATTTTCATTTTTTTCCCAATCTCGGTAAGTACTTCTACGTTTTTCACCGAACCACTGTCAATGGTGATATTGGCAAGTGCATTGATGGTTGGGTATATTGGATTGTAGTTGGCATCCATCGTAGAGGAGAATTGAACTTTGCCCGAAAGTGAGCCTTCTAGTTGCTTATCGGTGATAATGGTTTGTTCAAAGTTGTTGAACGTAGAAAAAATCTTTTTAGCCGACATGTGCGCAATCTCTCCTTGTACTGTGCATTTGGTTTGGTTGTTTGGCAAATCGGTAAGAACTACTTTCGTGTCTTTAAGTTTGCCGTTGAGCGTCTTTGCATTAATGTCGGCAACTTCAATACTACTATGTGTAAAGATGATTGTTGTAGAAGCATTCTCTAAGTGGTATGGTGCGTAGTCAAGTACCTTTGCTTCAAAATGAATGGAACCAAGCAGTTCGCCAATGGCGTCAGATTCTCCTAACGATAGGTAATGCTGATAAAATGGCAACAAATCAATTTTGTCAATGCCACAATTGATATCGCAGAATGTGTTTACATCGTTGAGGAACAAATATGAGATGAAGTCGGATGCTTCGCCTTTCAAGGTAAACGGCTGTGATTGCAATAATCCAGAAACACTGTCGGCGGTAACATTTCCGTCGGCAAAAACAATATGTCCCGACACATTTTCAAGATTGTATGGAGAATTTTCTGGAGCATCTATTTTGATGTCGTTGCAGTGCAAGTTTGCTTGCAATTGTATGTCGCGGAAGAATTCTTTTGTGAAAGAATTGAATGTTTCGGTGCTTCCTTTGCTCGAAAAGCCGCCTACAATGTGTCCACCAAGTTTATATCCTTCTATATCGGTAAGGTATGGTATATCAGCAATTGTCAGATCTACGGTGCCATTCACGCCATATTGTGGTGCCTCAAAATTGGACACCGAAAGCGAACTGAGTTCTAGTTTTGAATCTCCAGTGTTAGCAGAGGTGGCTTGTGAGGTGTATTGGTAGGATTTCAGTAATGAGAGATTTTTCGTTTTTACAACACCTTTTGTTGCAAAAGAATAGGTTACATCGTCATAAAGTACACTTCCTTTGGTGCATGCTACATTGCACACAAGTGACGGCATTGTCTTTTTCCCAAGTTTCCCTTTCAAGTAACCGTCTAAAACTAGATTAGCTTTCAGTTTATATGAAGCAAGGCTGTCAACAGTGGCTTGTGGCAGCACTGTGTATATATCAGAAATGGTCGTTTCTATATTCACATTCAGGTTGAGGTAATATTCATTTTTGGGCAAAAGCGCTACTTCGCCATTGGAAATGAACGTACCTATAGGAGAAACAAGTTTCATTTTACGAATGGAGTAGGTTGATTTGTCGCGGAATATTGAAACATTGCATCGGAATGGTGACTCGGTGAAATAGTTTTTCTTTTTGAGAGAAAATTTTTCGTTTTCAAAATCGGCTAACACATCAACATTGAAATCATCGCCACGAAATTTCCCTGAAAAATTAATTTTATGAAACACCTCTTTGGCCGAGATATTTGCTTTGATATCGTGGTAATTCACCGTAGTGTTTCGGAGACGAATTTTTGACAATTCTACAAAAATGTCGGTGTTGTTGCTGTCCGATTCTATTGAGAAATCCCAGTTGTGATGTGACTGCGAGTCAAGAAACACGTTCACATTGGCATCGCGTATTGTAACCTCATGAACTACGTAGTTTTTGAACAAAAAATCGAGCACGTTGAAAGAAAGAAGTACTCGTTCGGCGTACAAGGCAGTGTCGGTAGAACATTCTTTAAATTCTCCCTCATTGAATGTTTTGGTAGATTTAGCGCATACATTATGGAGCTGGATGGAGATATTTGGAATGCTTCCCAAAAACGATAAATCAATTTTGCTGATTGAAATATCTGCTTTGATTTGTTTTCCCAATTTTTCGGTGGCAAACATGGCAATCTCATCTTTGTATAGATATGGGATAGCAATGGCTGCAACGAGAAGTCCAAAAAGGAAAATAGAAATTATTATACCAATATATTTGAACACTTTTTTCATACTCGCAAATGTAAATAATTTCGTAACAAAACTAATCTACATTACGCTATTCACAAAGAAAAATTGCTACATTTCGGCGAATAAAAACAGGTCAATGAGATACGAACAATTGTTGGACGATGGCGAAATTCTGTTGCGGGCACTTGAGCCAAGCGATGTGGATGTGCTGTACCGGTGGGAAAATGACACAACAATTTGGGGTGTGAGTACTACCATTGCGCCATTTTCAAAGGAAACATTGCGTCGTTATATTGAAGATGTTCAAGATATATACGAGGCTAAGCAACTTCGTTTTATGATAGCCGACAAAAAATCTGGCAAGACCATTGGCACCATTGATTTGTTTGATTTCGATGCACACAATCGTCGGGCAGGAGTTGGGATTTTTTTGGAAGAAAACTCTCGCAACAATCATGCGGCTACCAAGGCTCTCGCTATATTGTTGCGTTACTGCCGTGATTTGTTGTTGCTGCATCAGGTATTTGCAGAAATGCAAGAGCACAATGAGATAAGCAAACGACTCTTTGAACATGCCGGATTTGAAAAAATCGGGACAAAAAAAGATTGGTTGCTTAACGGCTCTGGCTACGAAGATGTGGTATTAATGCAAAAAATTCTATAACAACGAATAGAGTAAACAAAATTCAAGTAAATTCGCCCAAAAAAATAAGGAACTATGAAAAAACAAATCCCAAACATTCTTACCCTCTGCAACTTGCTTTGTGGGGTATTTTCAGTTGTAGTTTCAACGAGTCAATTTGTTTCGTTGGAATGGGCTGTGGTATTGATATTTTGTGGTGCAGTATTCGACTTTTTTGATGGTTTTTCTGCACGTTTACTTCATGTTGCTTCGCCTATTGGCAAAGAATTAGATTCGTTGGCAGACCTTATCACGTTTGGTTTTGCTCCTGCAGCTATTACCTCGGGAATTGTACAACATATTCTTTTCCCCGGAATGCTATTCGAAAACGAATCACTTTCGGCTTATGAATATATTTTAATATTCTTCCCATATATTATTGTCGCCTTTTCGGCATTGCGATTGGCAAAATTCAATTTGGACACTCGTCAGTCTCACTCGTTTATCGGCTTACCTACACCGGCAAATGCAATCTTCTTTGCAAGTTTTGCATTTATTCCAAGCTTAGACGAAATTCCGGTTGAGTTAATTGATGTATTGTGTTTGCTATTCTCTATCATGTTGATAGTAGAGATTCCTATGTTTTCGTTGAAATTCCAAAATTTCTCGTGGGCTGACAACAAAATTCGCTTCATCTTTTTGGCGTTAGCCATAGTGCTTCTTCTTCTTTTACAATTATCAGCACTTACGTACATCATGATTAGTTACATTCTATTGTCAGTCATTGATGATATTGTAAACAAGAGAACTCCAAATACTATACAGTAGGATTGATGCGAGCGAGCATATACGAATCGCGTAGTGTGCCGTCTATCATAAAGTTTTTGCGAAGTACACCTTCTATTTCAAATCCTTGCGATTCAAGCAATCGTACCGATGCAGTGTTTTCGGTGCAAATTTGTGCTTCTATGCGTACGTAGCCTTGTTGTTGCAAAGAAGAAATTGCATTTTGTAGCAGAATAGTTCCCACCCCCTGACGTTGAAATGGTTCATCAATCACAATAGTTATTGAAGCAGTAAGGTGTTTTGGCACCAAATGAGCTGAGAGAAATCCAGCAAAGCTTGAATTCGTGTACAAGCACCACGTCTGCCGATTTTGGTCGGAGAACCATGCTTCGAGTGTCGAGGCAGTTTCGTTGGTGTATAAGGGAAAATTGGTATAGTGAAGCAATGACTGCTTGCGCAAGAGCGGAACAAGGTCAGTTGTGAGCGAGTGAATGGTTGTGATGTTGTAATTCGTTACCATCGGTCAAGTTCTATAACAGCAAGATTTCGGGGTGTTCCGTTTTCAATTTCAAACGTGAGCATAGTTCGTTTTTTATGGAATCCGGTTGTGCCCATCGCTCCCGGATTCATGTGGAGAAGTCCAAGAACAGGGTCGTTCATTACTTTGAGTATATGCGAATGACCGCTGATAAAGAGTTTTGGTTTCTCTGTCAAAAGCTGTGCGTAAATAGATTGCTCATAGTGTTTGGGATAGCCGCCAATGTGCGTCATCATTACTTTGAGCCCTTCGCACTCAAACACTGCCACTTGGGGTATGCGTATCCGAAGGTCTTGTCCGTCAATATTCCCATACACGGCACGCACGGTGGTGATGCTCTGCAGTTTTTCCAGCAATGCCAGCGAACCAATGTCTCCTGCGTGCCACACTTCGTCAACTTGTTTGGCGTGTTTCACAACGGCATCGTCAAGTGAATTGTGCGTATCGGAGATGAGAAGAATTTTTTTCATTGTTTTCAAATTCTACCTACAAAGGTAGAAGAATTATTGTAAGAATTGGGGTAAAAACTTTTGATGTAACGGATATATATTTTGATAAACCACAAAGGTAGATAATTAATTTTTTCCTATTTTCGCATAAACAAAATGATACAGATATGAAGATTGAAAAGAACAGAGTGGTAGCATTGTCGTACACGTTGTACAAAAATGACGAGAAAGGTGAAGTGTTGGAAGTATGTACTGCCGACAAACCATTACAATTTGTGTTTGCAAAAGAACAATTGCTTCCAAAGTTTGAAGAAAATATAGCCAATCTTGAAGGAGGCGACGATTTTGATTTCGTTTTGGAATCGAAAGAAGCCTATGGCGAACATGTTGATGATGCAATAGTAGACGTTCCTTTGGAAGTGTTTACTATGAATGGTGTGGTACAAAAAGATATTTTATTCCCGGGAAGCCAAATTCCTATGCGTGACAATACCGGCCGTCCAATTACGGGCGTAGTTGTTCGTGTTGATGAACCAAATGCCGTAGTGATTATGGATTTCAATCATCCATTGGCAGGCATTAATTTATATTTTACCGGAAAAGTGGAATCGGTTCGCGAGGCTACTGAAGAAGAATTAACACAAGGCATGAACCATAGTTGTGATAGTTGCGGTGGAAGTTGCGAAAGTGGAAGTTGTGGTACCGGAAGCTGTGGCGAAGACGAGAGTGATTGCGGTTGTTGCGGAAGTTGCCATTAATAGTAGGATGACAGTCTAAAAGAAAACGATTGTCAATTCTTTTGACAATCGTTTTTTTATATAATTACAATTGGTCTTTTAATACATACGGAGATGCATTCAGAACGTTCTATACAAACAATCTTAGATTTAGCAAAGCCTTTTATCTATGAGCCGGAACGTGATATTCCCAATATTCACAAGGCACACGAAACGGCTGAAAAATTTTTAAAGCCCCATGAAGTTGCAGGGTTGCTTGAACAAGCAGAACTGTCGGTAACGCTTATTGGTCTTGGCGCTAAAGCCGTTATGAGTATTTTTTTGCGTCCTTGTTTTGAGCAGCAATACATTTCCGAAAAAGACATTCGTCAAAATTATGGCGACAAAGTTTTTGGCATCACATCCGGATTGGTTAAGGTGGCAAAAATTGACACGTCACGTTCAAAGTTGCAGTCCGAAAATTTCATTCGCCTTATCTTAAGTCAAGCCGACGATGTACGCGTGGTGCTTATCATGATTGGATGTAAGTTGCATCTTGCTCATCATATACAAGAGATGGACGAATCTTCGCGTCTTGCGTTAAGCGAGGAACTGGATTCGCTCTATGCACCGTTGGCTCACCGTCTTGGTCTGTATAGTATTAAGACTGAGATGGAAGAAATTGCCATGAAATATCTTCACAACGACGCATACAAAACCATTGCAAAGAAATTGTCGGAGAAGAAAAAAGATAGAGATGCGTACATTGCCAGTTTCATAGAACCATTGCACGAATTACTCTCGTCAAAAGATGTTCCTCCATTTGAAATTAAAGGTCGCCCCAAGTCTATTCATTCTATTTGGAATAAATTGCAAAAAGGGAAGGTAACCTTTGAGCATATCTACGACTTGTTTGCCATCCGTATCATTGTTGACTCGGAGCCGGAAAACGAGAAACGAGATTGCTGGAACATTTATTCCATCATTTCCGACTTGTATCGTCCAAATCCAAACCGTTTGCGCGATTGGATTTCATCGCCAAAATCGAGTGGATATGAGTCGTTGCACACCACCGTTTTAGGACCTGAAAATCGCTGGGTTGAGGTGCAAATACGCACACGCCGAATGGATGAGGTTGCTGAAAAAGGTCAGGCTGCACATTGGATATACAAAGATGGTAACAAAGCTTCGGGGTCGGTGCATTGGTTGGGACACATACGTGAAATTTTGGAAAATCCGGAGTATGAAAGTCTTGAAAACGACAACAACTCCCGCATGGAGCTTTACACCGATGAGATGTTTATTTTCACGCCGCAGGGAGATTTGCGCAAACTTTCGGCAAATGCTACCTTGCTTGATTTTGCATACGAAATACACTCCACTTTGGGTGATACCTGCACGGGTGGCAAGGTAAACGGCCGCGTGGTGCCAATTAAGCAAGTTTTGAAAAATGGTGACAAGGTTGAAATTCTTACCTCAAAAAATCAGTCACCAAAACAAGATTGGTTGTCGTTTGTGAAAACTTCGAAGGCACGCCAACATATAAAGAAGTATTTGCGTGAAATGCAGTACAAAACTGCAGAATCCGGGAAAGAAATGCTTTCTAGAAAATTCGCGCAATTAGATATTAAATTTTCCGACGAAAATATCCGCAAATTGATTAAAGCACTTGATTACAAGGAAACGATAGACTTGTATATGGCAACTATTGCCGGCAAAGTTGATTTGTCGGAAATACGTTCAGCTTTTGTAGAGAAGACAGAGGAGAAGAAATCGACTGCCACTGATTTTGAAGATTTTGCGGGGAAAATTAACAAACGCATTTCCAATACGTCAGACAATCTTTTAGTGATTGACGACCGCAATGATAATTTAGATTTTAAGTTGGCAAAATGCTGTTCACCCATCAAAGGCGATGACATATTTGGTTTTGTGACTGCCGGTGGAGGAATTAAAATTCATCGTTTGAATTGCTCAAATGCGCACAACATGATGACAAACTATCCGTATCGTATTATCAAAGCTCGTTGGAGCAATGCCGATGCTCATGTTGATTTTAATGTAGGTGTGCGTGTAGTGGGCAACGATGAGGTGAGCATTGTGAGTAACATAACCGACATACTCTCAAAAGATTCGGAAGTAAAATTGCGTGGCATTAATCTAAACTCAAAAGATGGCAATTTTGAAGGAATGCTTACGTTGTCAATTCGCGATATTTATCACCTAGACAAGGTGATTGCAAAAATTATGGCAATCAGAGGTGTGCATTCGGCCGAACGATTTGATGTGCGTAGCTAGATAGTTGCCCGTCGATATAAGAATACACACAATATTCCGTATAACATATTGGGCAACCACACCGATATTAGTGGGCTAAATCCTAGATTGAGCGTGAATGTAGTGCTGACTTGCATGAGTAAAATGTAGGTAAAACAGAGTGCCGTGCCCACTACAATGTTTATGACCGTGCCACCACGTTTCTTTTTGTTCGACAAGCATACGCCCATAAGGGAGAGAATGAATGTAGAAAATGGTAATGCCCAACGTTGGTATTTCTCTATTTTAAGTTTTTCAATGTTGTTAGTCCCTTGTAATTTTTGGTTATCAATAAAATTATTGAGTTCCACAATGTTCATTTTCTCAACATAGGAGTCGCGCATGCGCAAATCCTTAGTTTCGAGGTAGCAGGCTGTGTCTAATCTGCTTCCCGATATATGTTTTTCAGATCCGTCGGGTCGTAGTTCACGAATAAAATAATTATAAACTACCCACTGAGATTTTACCGAATCCCAGCATGCATAGTCGCTGGTGAGTTTTGATTGTAGTTTGCCGTCGTTATATTTTTCAATAGAAAAACGGAACGCATTGTCGGTATCTACGTTGAAACTTTCCATATACACGAACATTCCGGGGCGCACTTGGCGGTGAATATCTTTTTCCCAGTTTTGGTACTTATTGCGAATATATCTATCCTCAAAATCCAAGCGGGTTTTATTTGATTCAGGAATTATATAGAGCAACAAAAGCCACGACGTTAGAGCAATGATGGTTGCCGTAATCATATAAGGAACTAAAAATCGTCGGAAACTGACACCTCCTGAGTGTATGGCAATAATTTCGCTGTTTGCCGCCATTTTTGAAGTAAAGAAAATGACCGAAATAAACACAAACATTGACGAAAACAAGTTGGCATAGTACGGTATAAAGTTCAGATAGTATTTGAATATGATGTCATTGAGAGGAGCTTTGTTTGCAACAAAATCATCGTAGTGTTCTTGAAAGTCAAATACAATGGCTATGGCCATAATGAGTGTCATGGCAAGGAGAAACGTCCCCAAGAATTTTTTGATGATATACCAATCAAGTTTTTTTATCATATTCGTTGGGCAAGTTGAATAACCATTTTATTTTTCCATTCACTGAAAGTACCGGCAGTAATTTGCTTGCGAGCCTCTGTAACCAACGCCAAATAGAATCCGAGATTGTGTATGCTTGCAATTTGAGCACCAAGCATTTCGCCACATTTTATAAGGTGGTGTAAATATGCTTTGGAGTATGTAGTGTCTACAAATGTAGCACCATTCGCTTCAATGGGAGAAAAATCGTCTTCCCATTTTTTGTTTTTTATATTAATAATTCCTTCCCAAGTAAACAGCATACCATTTCGTCCATTTCGTGTAGGCATTACGCAGTCGAACATATCAACGCCGCGGGAAATGGCTTCGAGAATGTTCATTGGCGTCCCTACGCCCATAAGATAACGTGGTTTGTCTTTAGGTAGTATGTCATTAACCACTTCAATCATTTCGTACATCACATCTTCGGGTTCACCAACCGCCAAACCACCAATGGCATTGCCATCGCAGTTTTTAGCAGCAATGTATTCTGCCGATTTCATGCGTAAATCTTTGTACGTGCAGCCTTGCACTATAGGAAAAAATGTTTGATTGTAGCCGTAGAGTGGTTCTGTTTCTTTGAAATGTTGCAGTCCGCGGTCAAGCCAGCGATGAGTGAGGTCGAGCGAGTTTTTCGCATATTGATATTCAGAATTTCCCGGAGGGCATTCATCAAGAGCCATCATAATGTCGGCACCAATAATGCGTTGTGTATCAACAACATTTTCAGGCGTGAACAAATGTTTTGAACCATCAATGTGCGACCGAAATTGTGCACCTTCTTCGGTGAGTTTGCGGTTTTCTGCCAATGAAAATACTTGAAACCCGCCGCTATCGGTGAGAATTGGTTTGTTCCAGCTGTTGAATTTGTGCAATCCACCTGCTTGTTTCAGTATCTGCAATCCCGGGCGGAGATATAAGTGGTATGTGTTTCCCAAAATAATTTGCGCCTTGATTTCCTGTTGTAATTCTGTTACATGCACACCCTTTACAGAGCCAACGGTACCCACCGGCATAAAAATTGGTGTAAGGATTTCTCCATGGTCTGTTGTAATTTTCCCCGCACGGGCATTTGTTGACGGGTCGGTATGTTGGATTTCGAATAACACGCAAAAAATTTTTGTAAAGATAGAAAAATTTCATTTCTACTGAAGTGAGAATTCTCTATATATCAAAGGAATTCGTCTGTATTTTGTTCCTGTAAAATCTTAATGCGGTTATGTTCCCTGTTTCGTGTAGTGTCTGTCAGCCTAAGAGTACAAAAATTCCTATAAAAATTTTTAAAAACGGTGAGTTTGTTATCTTTGTCACACAAAAATTTACAGAAATGGCAGAAAGAAGAGTTCGCGTACGTTTTGCTCCAAGTCCAACCGGACCATTGCACATGGGAGGCGTTCGCACAGCATTGTTCAATTATTTGTTTGCAAAGAAAAATGGCGGAGACTTTTTGCTTCGTATAGAAGATACCGACCAAACACGTTTTGTAAAAAACGCTGAGGCCTACATAGTAGAGTCATTGCAGTGGTGTGGCATAAATCCCGATGAAGGAATTGGGGTAACTCCCGAAGGCCCGTATGGACCTTACCGCCAAAGTGACCGTAAACCAATCTATAAACAATACGCTTATCAGTTGATAGATTCAGGGAATGCGTATTTCGCGTTCGATACTCCTGAAGCGTTGACTGCTCTACGCGAGAAAGGCGAACAAGAAAAAAATCCGTTTGTGTATAATTTCAAGACTCGTACACAACTTTGCAACTCATTGACATTGAGTAAGAAAGAAGTTGAACAACGTCTTGCTTCGGGTGAACATTTTGTAATTCGTTTCAAAATGCCTGAAAATCAAGATATTGATTTATACGATGAAATTCGTAAAGAAGTTCGTTTCAATACCAACGAACTCGACGACAAAGTGTTGTACAAATCAGACGGAATGCCAACATACCATTTGGCAAACGTGGTTGACGACTATTTGATGAAGATTTCGCATGTAATTCGTGGCGAAGAATGGCTTTCGAGTATGCCGTTGCACGTGCTTTTGTACCGTGCTTTCGGTTGGGAAAATGTGATGCCGAAATTTGCACACCTTCCTCTTATTTTGAAACCGATTGGTCATGGCAAATTAAGCAAGCGCGATGGCGACAAGTTAGGTTTTCCGGTATTCCCACTTTTCTGGGTTGGCGATGACGGCGAAACTGCTTCTGGCTATCGTGAAAACGGCTATTTGCCTGAGGCATTTGTGAATATGCTTGCATTACTTGGATGGAATCCCGGCACTGACCAAGAAATATTCACCATGGACGAATTGATTCAAAACTTCAGTTTGGAGCGAGTAGGAAAATCAGGTTCTAAATTCGATCCTGAAAAAACAAAATGGTTCAACCAACAATGGATGCGTCGCAAATCTGATGAAGAACTTGCCGATATGTTTGCACCAATTCTTACCGAAAAACATATTACGGCATCGCGCGAGTACGTGGCCAAAGTGTGTGGCATGATAAAAGAACGTATTGTGTTTGTACAAGATTTGTGGGAGAATGGTTACTATTTCTTTGAAGGTCCAGCAAGCTACGATGAAAAAGTTATTAAGAAGCGTTGGAAACCAGATGCACCGGCTCAGATAGCAGAATTTTTGAAATTCATGGAAACCGAGACTGATTATACGTCAGCACCACTTGAAGCGAAATCAATGGCACTTATAGAACAAAATGGATGGAATGTAGGACAAGTATGCAACTGTTTGCGTCTTGCACTTGTTGGGGCAGGTGTAGGTGCGCATTTGTTTGACATTTTTGAAATGATAGGCAAAGACGAGTCAATTGCTCGTGTACGCCGTGCATTGGAAACGATACAGGTTCCTGAATAACGAGGAGATATTTTCAATAGCGAAATATAGAAAGTCCCGGCAGCAATGTTGGGACTTTTTATTGCTCTTTTTCTGGTTGTGCGAATAATACGAGTGCGCCAAAATAAGCACAGAAAGCAAGTCCGGCGTGTGTGTTCATGGTATCTTCACTGAAAAAGGAGAGTATCATTGCAGCAAACCAACTAATAGTGATTGCATTCCATTTTTTTCGTGAATAAACGATAAGACCAACAAGACAGGCAATGAATATGACAAGTCCTACAATCCCAGTCATTA
This sequence comes from Bacteroidales bacterium, assembly GCA_036752345.1. Classification (GTDB taxonomy): domain Bacteria; phylum Bacteroidota; class Bacteroidia; order Bacteroidales; family UBA1715; genus UBA1715. The sequence continues at coordinate 15,305 of DAIOSV010000025.1, forward strand.
CGCCCATGAGCATGAATTGATTGTGAGGTAAGTTCCAGTGACTTTTAGAAAGAGGGCTATTGGTTTCGTGATAGGTTATTGCCATTTCCTTTTTCGCCATAGCGCCAACTCCGAACCAAGGGTATTTTTGAATAGTTTTGGTGGCGCATTTAAGAAACTCAATGCGTTGTGTTATAGAGTGGTCGTTTGCATCGCCATTGTTGGCATATTCATATATTTCCCAAAATGCTTCGTAAATTCGTTTTCGGATAGAAAAATTTGAGGTAAATCGGTAATTTGTAAAACCATCTATAACGTTGGTAATGTCATCGTTTGTGAGTTGAGCAAACCCTTCTGCATCTTTACGCAGATTTTTCGATGCCATGTAGCGGTATAATGTTGTATATAGCGGATATCCTTGTTTGTTCACCTCATAAAGCGAGATGCCTGTAGCAGCAAGCCAACAACTGTCAATTTCTTTTTTGCAAATATAAATTCCCGCATAGTGTCCGTTTTCTATTGTTTGTTTGTTTAGAAGAGTATTATACTCATTGCCGTTGCGTGTTTTTTCAGTGATTTTGGAGGGATAAACATCACGTGAAATAAAATAACGTGCTTCTCCATAGAGCACGGCTGCAATGCCTGCAATACCAAGAAAAAAGAGTGCAACAATGAGAGCTTTTACTTTCATTGAATTATGCTTTTTGAGTTGCAGAAAAATAAAAATCAGTAGGAGAAATCCTAAAATAGTGTAGGCAATAATAACCTTAGAAAGTACAATGAAAATTACCAACCAAGAGAGTGATATCCACAAGAAAATCCGTTCTCGTTTTGTTTCAAGCTCTCTGTTAAAAAACAAATAATGCGTACAGGTAGCAATTCCCATTACGGCAAAGAGCGACAAACGAATGTGCGACATAAACAAGCCTATTCTCCGGAAATTCAGTGTGTCAGTATAATTGATGAGGTACGAGATAGAACAATAAACGGTATTTATCACAATTGCAGCTACAAACACAAGCATGATTGAGTTGAATTTTCCGTGGGGTAATTCTTTTTGAGAACCAATAGCAACAATAAAAATAAGTAAAGGAAGGTATGCGGTAAAAATGAGCACGGCTTCGTCTTGTAGAAGTTGTATTGCTACACGGCCAAGTATGAGGGCGCAAATAACAAGGTAGAGTAAAGATGTTTTCCGTTGTATTAAGGTTTTGAAACCTGAACGGAAATTACCGTTTAACGTCCAAAAGGTGGCGAGAAGTATACTGCAAAGTGTAATGGTAAAGTTTCCCCATAGAATAAGTGTGGTGCATAAAATCAGCACATAAAAATAAACCGAAGCGGAGCGCTTCCCCAACAAGGTCCCCATGTAATACTAGTTTTGACGGAACAATTGTATATGTCCTGTCGTGTTATGACGATTGTCTTTACTTCCTGAATGTACAACGTAGTAATATGTTCCCGAAGGGCAATCGTATCCTGAATTGTCAGCTCCCGTCCAAGAAATGTTTTTGGCTTTTTGTTTGTATACTAAGCTGCCGTTGTTGTTATATATCCAAATTGTAAAGACGTCCACACCATTCGTATTAAAATAAAAAACGTCATTTTCGTCGTTTCCACCTGGCGTGAACACGTTTGGAATAGAACTTTCGCGGTCATCTATATCGCTTTTTGTTCTTGTGCTATCAGTGAAAAAATAGTCGGTAACTTTGATGTTCACAGATTGGCTCGCAACACACGATTGTAGTTCGCCATCAATGATGTTGTATGCATCAATTTTGGTACTATCAAGTGCAATTTTGAGTGAAACAGTATAGCCCGGATTATAGTTTTCTTTAGGAAACGTAAAGCGATATTCGCTAGAATCCAATTCTAGTTCTTTAACGAGGGTCGTATTATCGTAAATGCTCCAATAGTATTTCCATACTTTAGAGTCGTGTGGTTTAAATGTTTCTTGATTTACTGATAGAATGTAAACAAAAGATTCCAATCCTGCTTTGTTTTCGTCAGAACTTGGGTCGTCAATCTCGTACGTGAAATTTGCTCCATTTACAAACGGGCTGTACACTTCAATGCAATTTGTTAAACGAGTTTTTGCAAATTTATTTTGAGCAACCGTAGTTGTAACATTTCTGTCAGCATTGTCTATCGTTTTGTACGAAATGTTGATTGTAACATCGGTACTCGTTTCCGAAACGTATTTTACGGCTTTAATAGTTGTTCCGGTTTTAATGCTGTCGGCAAGGTTTATTGGGTCAATAACCAAAAGGCTTACCGTGTACAAACCGTCAGTCTTGTATTCGTGTCTGCCGTAATCAGCAAGGTCATAGGTAACGTTCATTGAGTCGGCCGAACTATCACCGTAATTCCACACATACCAGTATGAACCAACGGATGAGTTGTTTTTGAACGTAGCCGTTGTGTTTCTCGAAGCGTCACCGGTGTAGCACATGTATTTTGACTCACGTAGTTTAAACGATGCAGTCAACTGTGCAGAAACCTGAAAAGCGGTCGATAACAAAAATATGATTGCGATTAATTTTTTCATTTTTCAAAATTTATATACAAAAATAATTTTTTGTTGTGGTTATACAAATTTTATGGGGTAATTTTACTCGTTTTGTCTTTCAAAAAGAGTTTATCATACCATACAATTACAAATACTTCAAGCAAAATAAAAATAATAGCAGTAATCAGAGCTATGCGCCACAAAGGAATTCCTTCGGTTTGCTCTTTGACTTTAGCGGTAATATTGTCGGTTGGTTCTATAATCTTGCTATGAGGAAAAATTGTACTGAGTTGTTCCGAAATATCGTCAAGTGTGTAAAAGTTGAGTTGTGATTCGCTTCGGTCGTAGTTATACGAAAGCCCTGCAATTGGCTTTCCTTTTTCCGTAATGGTGTAGTTTCCTGCTTCGGGAATTTGTTGCATCGGGTTGATGTTGATTTTTGACGACTGCAAATCAATCCGTAGTTGGGGAATGACATCGATATTTTTTTGACGATTTTCAATATGAAGCGCCTCGTCGTTGTTGAAGTTTGCTAAATATAGTTGGCTTTGTTGCCCCAATGTCGTTTGTAGTTCGTTGGAATTTGAAACAAACAGCAACATATTGTAAATGCCTACAAATAGAGGCGAAGTGACAAACGAACCTGCTTTGTCTGAAAATGGTGCACTAAACGTAAACAAGGTGTTTTTGCCCTTTGAAAGTTGCGTTACAAACGGCTGTCCATCTTGCAAGGTTATGAGCGCATTGTTTTGGTGCGAAGAGAGCGGGTAATGCAAAAGGACATCAGGATAGTTGGTATTTTGTTGTTTTTTCTCAAAAACGAATTTAAAAATGCTGTTGTTCTGGTCAATGTCAGCAATTTTGGTGGCGGCAGAGTCTTTTGCCGAAATTTGTTGTCTCCCAAAATTCGCAAAAAATTGATTGTAAGAATCAATGTCAATAGTTTCTGCAGGAATGCAAAGTATTGATTTTCCGAAGTTTGCAAGTTTCGCAATGGCATCGGTCAAACCGGTAGGAATTGTGTGCAATTGGTCAAGAATAATCACCGAATAGGCATTGAGGTTTGAATAATCAACCGCAGAAATAGCGCTGTTTTCAATGGTAAAATTTTTCTTGCCTTTGCAAAGTGCGTTGATGTATTGATTGGGCATTTTTTCATAAACGTTGAGAATATTTATCTGATTGTCAATGAAATACGAGAAGTAGTAGGTATTGTCATATAAAATTGGATAGTCCTCAATAGCCAACCTACATGAAATAATCCCGGTCTCTTTTGTACTGTATTCTATTGGAACAGAGACCGTTGCGTGTGGTTTTATTGTTGCTGGAGCAATTGCTTTGAGTGAATCCTTTATGTAGAGTTTTACAGGCAAATTAGCTACCGCATCTTCGGAATTGTTTGAAATTCGCACATAAATTTTTTCGGTTTGTCCGTTAACGTGATGATGGTTTTCAAAATAGCAACTATCAATTGAGATATTGTTAACCGTTTGGTTTTCAATATAATGCACAAACACTTGCGAAGTCGAATCAGGAGTTACGGCGTTGAGGTCAAATGAATTTTTCTGCAAATCTGTGATAATGTGGCTTGCGCATGACATTTCATTTTTCATTGCGCAAGTTGAAATTCGCGTACAAACATTGGAGAACATCATTTTTGTGGGGCAAAGCGTGATTTCTGTTATTGCATTTTTGACTTCATCGCGTGTTTTGGGATAGAGTTCAGTTGGGCTTATAGCGTTGGTAAATAGGAAAAACTTGGTTTCAGCAGAATATGCATCGGCAATTTGTTGAGCTTTGGCTTTTTCTATTTCCAAAACGGTACCATTGCTTGTTTCAGATTGTGTGCTGAAAGAGTTATCTATGTATATTGCAACGGCTTGTTTTCCTTTCTGTTGCGTTTTGTTGTTCAGCGGAATGTATGGTTGTGCAAAGGCAAAGGTCAAAAAGGTAATGAGGCCTATGCGTGAGGCCAAAATCAAAATCTCCTTCAATTTCGATTTTGTGCTATTTTGCTCAACTTGTATTGCTTTGATAAACTGCAAGTTGTGAAAATACACTTTCTTGTATTTCCGAAACGAAAACAAGTGTATAATGATTGGAATTGCAATAGCAAATAGGAAAAATAAAAATTCCGGATGTTTGAAGGCTATACTCATAGTTTTATTGATAGTTTAAGGTTTAACCTTCTTGATGTCAGATAGTTAGGAACAGCATAGTATTTGCTCGAAACATCTTCAATCCAGAAATATGAAATTTTGTTTGCATTGTCAAAGAGGTTGAAAATTTCAAGTCCAAGCGTCATGTTTTTGATGTTCTTGATTGGCCGTTTTGCTTGAATTTTTGGGTCAACAATAACAACCAGAAAACCAATATCAAGACGTGTGTACGACGAAATAGAGTAGTCGTCAAATTCTTCATACGTCGCATTTGGAGTGGCAGTTGGAATTTTTGTGCCTGCCATAAATGTAAGATTCATCTTCAATCGTTCGCTCCCCGGCAAAAAGTCTTGGAAGAACATGCTATAGTTCACAAGTTGGTCGTTTGCTCGACGAATGGTTCCACTTGTACCATTGGCTAAATGTTCACGTGCTTGCATAATAGAGAGACTTATCCACGATTCCACACCCGGAACGAATTCTCCGTTCAGTTTTGTATCAATGCCCGAAACGTATCCGTTTGCGCTATATTGCGGATAGTAAACCGTAGAAACATTGTCAATCGTGTAAGGAATTACATTATGCAAAAGTTTCGTGTAAATCTCTGAATTCAAGACAAATGGCCGTCCCCAAATCTTCAGATCTTGTGAATAGCCTAACACAAAATGAATAGATTTTTGTGGAGCAACATTTTTGTAAAATATTCCGTTCTTGTCTATAAGTTCTTTAAAATCAGCGGGTTGATAATAGACTCCCGAAGCGAAAGAAATTTGAGCACCTTTTTCTGCATTTGGTTTCACAAGCAGGCGCATTCGCGGATTCATCAATATTTCGCCCGAATAGGTATCATACGTGCCACGAACGCCTATGTTAAGTTTCAACGTCGTTTGTGCGTTGTTGTTACAATAAAAACGTTTGGTAATTCCGGCATATCCCGCGCTAATTGTTTGCGTGTGCGAAATAGTAGAGTTTGCGTTTTTTTTCAGAATAATTGCCGTATCGCAATAGGGAAGCGCATAGTTGGCAGAATCAATATAGGTCCATTCGTTGTACGTGGCATCGTAGGCTGATGAGCTCACCGATGCGCCCCAGGTTACCGCAAAGCCGTTAAACAAATGCTTTCCGTCGTGCATAATGGTGACGTTGTTGTTTCGCAGTTTGTTGCGTCCATGTTCCAAAAAACTTCCAACAGCCAATATGGCGGACGAATCTTCAACGAGCGATTCACCATTGCTATAGCTTTCGCTCAAGCGATATTGACTCAATACATCAAAATTTTCATCTTCACTCGCATTGTAGTAGAGTGCTTTAAAATCAAGAGAGGTGCGGTCATCAGGTTTATATTGGAGCGCAAGCGAATTTCCCAAATTCCGATACATATATTTTTCTTCTCCCTCAAAGTAGATAGTCATGCGGTACGATTTCACTTGACTGCCAAAGTCGGTAATGCGTTTTTCGGGTAAGAACGAATAGGTATTGTTTGCTCCGTAAATCCAATACGAAAGTGTGAGTTTGGGTGAAATTTTGTATTTCATTAAACTTTGCACATCGTAGAAAATTGGTTTGTATTCGCCAGTTTCGTCAAGCGTTTTCAGAATGAGCGATGTGTTTTTGTATCGAACTCCGGTTATAATGCTGAATTTCTTTGACTTATCGGTACCTTGTACTGTCACGTTTGCGTCCATAAGGCTGGCATCGGCTTCGAGTTGAAACTGCTCTACATCTTTGTAGGTAACATTGAGCACGCTCGACATTTTGTCGCCATAGCAAATATCAAATCCACCGCTTGAAAACTCCACATTATCAACCATATATGGATTTATGATACTCAGCCCTTCTTGTTTGTCAGAGCGAGCCATGGAAGGTTTAAATGCAGGAATGCCGTTTACGTACACTAAATTTTCGTCGTAGCTTCCGCCACGCACCGAATATTGAGAACTCAATTCCGACTTGGTGCTCACGCCGGCAAAGGTTTTAAGTCCGCCTTCAATGCCTGAAAGACTGATGCCCGAAAGTGCAGCGGTATTGTCTGCCGAAAGATGTGAGACGTTTTCTTCGGCTTCGCGATTATAGTTGATTTTTACTTTTGGAATATCCACGCTATTTATCTGAAGTACAGGCGAGTATGTGAATTTTGCTTCGGTAAGGGTAAAATCTTTAGATTGCTCAATGTAGCCAAGTTTGCTAAAGTAAACGGTAATTTTCTGATTGCGAGGAATTTGTATTTGGTATGAACCATTTTCGTTGCTTAAAACAGAATTGTTTTTGTAGGAAACGGTAGCAAACGAAACAGCAAGTCCTTGATTGTCAATAATCTTTCCTTGCAGCATACTCATTTCTTGCGCACAAAGAGTTTGCGCAATACACACAAAAAGTATAAGTATGAATTGTTTCATCATGCAAAAATATGCAAAAGCATTTTGTAAAACGATGAAAGCTAAAATTAATTGCAAGAATGGTTACTTTTGGTCATCAGCGATTTACCATTATATACTAATCGTAAATGTTAATACAAATGCGCATTGCTAATGAAAAAATAGTATTTTTACAAAAAAATCAGAATATGAAAAAGAGTTTGATTTTGTTGGCAGTCGCAGTTTTTGCGTTCGCATCGTGTGGCAAAAAAAATCCTATCGTTTTTTCAAAAAAATCAGAGACGAGTGATATACAATTAACACTCGACACAAACGGCACGTTTGACTATGTAGCTCACAGTACTCAAGGAGCCGCGTTTAACGAAAAAGGAACCTACACTATTGAAGATTCTTTATTGATTTTGCGTTTCCAGTTTCAGAGTTACGATCATAACTGTTATGAAATACCATTGCGAAACGATACTTCGCTCATTATGAATTATAAAGGCAAAACGGTGTTGTTTCCAACAGTAAAAGAAATCCCGGAATTTGATATTTCAATTGGAACCAATGATTCTCTCATGAAGATTATATTGGGTGAATACCAAAGTAAAGATTTTGAAAAATATGTGGGTTCACGTTATTTTGAAAAAACAGCCGGTGATATGTCGTTGATTTTCAAGGGAAAATGGAACGTTTCTCCGTTCTACGACAGCAAATTGCAGAAATAAACAGAGTTACAATTCAAGTTGTCCTGCACCTTGGCGGACAATCACAATGTCATCGTTGGAGCAATCTATAACCGTTGACGGAACGTTGTGTCCCATGCCGCCGTCTATTACTGCATCAACAAGTTTGTCATATTCTTCCTTAATAATTTCGGGGTCGGTGTGATATTCTACGATTGCATCTTTATTTTTTACCGATGTAGTGAGAATTGGGTTCCCAAGCATTTTTACAATCTGGCGACAAATATTATTGTCGGGAATTCTAATACCAACCGTTTTTTTCTTGCTTTTAAACAATTTTGGCACGTTTGAGTTTGCATTCAAAATGAATGTAAACGGTCCCGGCAAGTTGTGCTTCATCACCTTGAACACGTGATTGCTTGTGACGCGTGAGAATTCCGACAAGTTGCTCAAATCATAACAAATAAACGAAAAATTTGATTTTTCAAGTTTAACGCCTTTAATGCGAGCAACGCGTTCCACAGCTTTCTGGTTGGAGATGTCGCAGCCGAAACCATACACAGTGTCGGTGGGATAGATAATAACGCCACCATTGCGCAAAATTTCAACAATTTGTTTGATGAGTCGCTCGTCAGGATTTTCGTTATATAACTTGAAATACGTTGCCATAGAGTTTCATAGAAAAAGGGTAAGCTCCTTGTATCGCACCGCTACAACCGCCTACCCTTGCTTCCTTCCGGATCTGGGGGGGTTCAGCAGGAGCTGGTCGTACAAGACTTACCCCACTGCAAAAGTACTATATTTTTCGGTTTTACAAAATGTTTTTCTCTGAAACAATGAAACGGCAAAAAGCAATAAATCGTCACTAGAACTCATAATTCATAATTATTTTCTTACTTTTGTTTACAAACAATTACGATAATGCAAATTTCAATAGTCGTTTCTTTGTTAAACGAAGAAGAATCTCTACAAGAGCTCACAGAGTGGATTCATAAGGTTATGACTGCTCATAATTTTTCGTACGAAGTAATTTTCATTGATGATGGAAGTACCGACAATTCATGGAAGATAATAACTGAATTGTCACAAAAATACGAGCAGATTAAAGCAATAAAATTTCGTCGCAACTATGGCAAATCTGCCGGGTTGTACAAAGGATTTGAGAAAGCACAAGGCGACGTGGTTATCACCATGGATGCCGACTTGCAAGATTGTCCCGATGAAATTCCTGAACTATATCGCATGATTACCGAGGATGGGTACGACTTGGTTTCGGGTTGGAAGAAAAAACGCTACGATCCGGTGCTTACCAAAAATTTGCCAAGTAAATTGTACAACGCCACGGTGCGTATGATGTCGGGCATAAAGTTGCACGACTTCAACTGCGGACTCAAAGCATATAAACGCCAGGTAATCAAAAGTATAGAGGTGTATGGCGAAATGCACCGTTATATTCCGGTGCTTGCAAAATGGGCAGGCTATAAGAAAATAGGCGAAAAAGTAGTTGCGCATCAAGAACGCAAATATGGTGTATCAAAATTTGGCATAGAACGCTTCGTTCGCGGTCCGCTCGACTTGATGTCGGTCATGTTTATCTCAAGATTCGGGAAACGGCCTATGCACTTTTTTGGAGCTTTGGGTATGTTTTGTTTCTTGGTGGGTTTTGTGATATTGATTTACCTATCGTACATGAAACTCGTTATGTTACAATATAATATGACGCAACGACCATTATTTTTCTTAGGTATAGTGTGCTTAATTTTGGGAGTGCAATTATTCCTTTCAGGTTTCATGGCAGAAATGATTTCTCGCTCGTCAGCTGCTCGCAATGAATATTTGTGTGATGAATGTATTAAATAGATTTGTATGTTGGATTTCACGGTAAAAAAATTAGGGAAATGTAAAATTAAATCACCGCTTCGTTTGTCAAATGTCAAGGGTGATGGTATTTATGATTTTGTTGAAGATAGTGAACGTGTGCTATATTCCTCTTCGTTTACTGAGGTAGGACATTGTATAAAAAATGGGCAACCGTTGGCTTCGTTTGAAAAACCTGGTCCAAAAGAAAGTATTTATTTTGAACCGGCTAAAACTAAGGTTGCTATAGTAACGTGTGGTGGACTTTGTCCGGGATTGAACAACGTTATTCGTGGAGTTGTCACGCACTTGTGGCGTCAATACGGGGTTACCAACATTGTAGGAATTCAATATGGTTTTGCCGGCTTGAATCCGGAAAATAAGATTCCGTTTATAAATCTTGATCCTGATTTGGTTGACGACATTCACAAAGATGGTGGTTCCATGCTTGGTTCGTCACGTGGCGACCAACCCGCAGATGTTATCGTTGACACGTTGGAGCGAAATAATATCAACATACTGTTTTGCGTAGGTGGTGACGGGACTTTGAGAGGAGCTCACTCTATATACCAAGAAATAACTCGTCGTGAGTTGAAGATAGTTGTTGCAGGCATTCCCAAAACAATTGATAATGACATTAGTTATATAGAAAAATCATTTGGTTTTGAGTCGGCATTTGCGGCAGCGCAGAGCATAATTCTTAATGCACACTATGAAGCCAAAGGCGCACAAAATGGTGTAGCACTTATAAAACTCATGGGACGCGATTCTGGTTTTATTGCTGCAAACGTTGCTTTGGCCGTTCCCGACGTGAATTTTTGTCTTATTCCAGAACTCGATTTTAGTTTGGTTAATGATGAAACGGGACACGGATTTTTGAACTTTTTGGAAAAACGATTGGAACGGAAAAAGCATGCCGTTGTGGTAGTTGCAGAAGGTGCCGGACAAAATTTGTTTGATGTAAAAGAACAAAAACGTGATGCTTCGGGCAATGTGCTTCACGAAGATATTGGTGTGTATTTGAAAAATGAAATGATTGAGTATTTCAAAAAGAAACAAATTCCTATCAATGTAAAGTATATTGACCCAAGTTATATTATTCGTAGTATTCCGGCCAATGCAAACGACAGCAAATTCTGCGAACAACTTACGCAAAATGCAGTTCATGCTGCAATGGCTGGTCGTACCGATTTTGTGGTAGGAAATTGGAACGATTCATTTACCTTGCTCCCAATTGATGTCGCTACATCACAACGTAAGATGGTCAACCTTGAAGGTGAATTATGGTGGAGTGTGGTAGAAGCTACCGGGCAACCAATGGAAATGAAATAAATGACTGAACGTCAATACAATATAGGGATTTTTGATTCCGGTTTCGGAGGATTATCCATTTTGAAGGAAATCCGTCGAACTCTACCGGAATATTCGTATATCTATCTTGGCGATAATGCACGTGCACCCTATGGTACGCGTTCGTTTGAAACGGTTTACAAATATACCTTGCAGGCAGTAACCAAATTGTTCGAAATGGACTGCAATTTGGTTATTATTGCATGCAATACAGCTTCAGCAAAGGCTTTGCGAACAATTCAGCAAAAAGATTTGACACATTTCGGACCAGACAAGCGCGTGCTTGGTATTATTCGTCCTTGTACCGAGTTGGCAAATACATTTACCAAAAACAAAAATTTGGGAATTGTTGCTACCAAGGGAACCGTAACTTCGCATTCGTACGAGATAGAGATACAAAAATTTTACCCTGACATAAAAATCACCTCTCATGCCTGCCCAATGTGGGTTCCACTTGTAGAGAACGGCGAATACGCATCAGATGGCGCAGATTTTTTTGTAAAAAAAGAACTTGATGCTCTTTTACTTGAAAATCCTAATATTGACGCCCTTTTGCTCGGTTGTACCCATTATCCGTTGTTGCTTCCAAAAATTCGTAAATATTTGCCTCAGCACATAGCCATTGTAGAGCAGGGAAACATTGTTGCTGAAAGTTTAAAACAATATTTATCGCATCATAGCGATATAGAGCTCTCGCTCAAAAAACAATCTTCAATTATTTTTTACACAACAGATTCTTGCGATTCGTTCGATTCAATCGGCGGTACATTCATGCAAGAATCAATTTCTTCACAAAAAATACAATTATAAATATCTCATTTTGTGAAACTTTCACAATAAAATTTGTGTCTTAGTGTAAAATGTACACATTTTTGGCATAAATTTGTAGTTATCGTTTTTGTATTAACTTAAACTTACTGCTATGAGAAAGTTTTTTCTTTCAATATTGTTATTTGCAGGAATTGCAAGTTCAATAGATGTAAAAGCGCAGGATTTAACGATATCAGGAGGCAACTGTATCTCCACCATGATATGTGCAAACGGGAATGTTTTTGCGTGGGGAAGCAACTCATGGACGGTAAATAATAGTCAAACATACTATGGCTCTTTGGGTACCGGGAACACTACTGACGCAATTATTAATAAGCCGACATTGGTAACTCTTCCAGCTGCGGCAAAACCAATCAAACAAGTAGATGCCGGTTCTGGTGGGCACATTATCGCCATGGGTTGTAATGGTACTGTGTGGTGTTGGGGAAACAATGGTACAAAACAAGTTGGCAACACCAATTGTACCGGTTTGTATGCAACAACGCCATATCAAGTAATGGCAGGACAGGTTCCTTCTGCCTCCGGCTTTTTGGAAGGAGTTTCCTATATTTCAGGAGGTAATGATGAAAACTACGCAATTTTGGAAACCGGCGAGTTAGTAGCCTGGGGACAAAATGATGTAGGACAACTTGGTTGTGGAACTACGAGTACCTATGAAACAACTCCTCGATATGTCTGCAAGGCTGATGGAACGCATTTGACAGGCGTTATTATGGTTGAAGCCGGTGATGCTACCGGATATGCTTTAGTTGATGAAGATGGCGATGGTGTAGGTACAATTTACTCATGGGGTGCCGATGATGCATCTCAATTAGGTCGTGTTGCAACAGCTGCAGAACCTAAAACCTATGCTGCTCCTTGTTATAAAAACGCAAGCGATCCTACATCACCTGTCAAAGGTGCGCTTCTCAATAATATAGTGTCTTTAACTGCCGGTGATTGTATGGCTCTTGTTATAGATGAAGATGGCTATGTGTGGTCATGGGGACATGGAGCTTGGGGAGGTATGTGTGGAAACTGGGCTTGGGGATGTGATTGTTGTTATGCAAACCAAGTTCTTGGAGGAGAAACTGGAGATCCTTATTTGAAAGCAAAAGCAGTTTCAGCCGGACAAGGTTTTGGTATGGCTATCACACTTGATGGTAAGGCTGTAGCATGGGGAAATAATGGAGCCACTAACTTAAGTGGAGGTAATCTTGGAAATGGAAATGGAACAAGTTCTCCAACACCTGTGTACATTAAATTAAGCGCAACAACTCCTATAGAAGGCTGTGTTTCTATTTCCGATGGTGATACCTGGGGATTTGTTACCTTGTCAAACAACTCAATCTATACATGGGGTGATAATAGCGTTGGACAATTAGGTATCGGTTCTACAGTTCGGAAGGAATATGCTGTAGCAATGGGATCTCTTGCTGGTTGCGATGTGCCAGATCCAAAACCGGTAGTAACAATGCCTGAAGATTTCTATACGTGCGTTCCTTTTGAATTCACTATTAATTCTAATTTTAAGAATGTAAACAACAATTATAAATATCAATGGTATAAAGATGGAACTTTGTTAACTCAATTTGGAACAACAAGCGAATCGATCACGGTTACCGAAACCGGCACCTATAAAGTAGTTCTTTCTTATATTGGTTTAAATTCTCCTTGTGGAATGGACCCGGCAGAAGGTGATGTTACAATTTCTGCATACACTCCAGATTTTACCGTACCAACCAATTTGAAATTTTGTCCCCCAAATTTTACCGTAAATGTTACAGGAAATGGTGTGTATGATTATTACACGGCAAAATCTGGTGGGTTCTATTTGGGAACCAGCTACAAAAGTAATTCTACAACTTTTGCTTCAAATAAAGTTACCCAAATATCAGGCAGTACGTATACCGTGTATGTAGAAGAAAAGGGAAATAAAGCAGGAATTACTAATCCATATTCAACGTCAATGGGATTAGCTTCGGGTGGTGTGAATGGTGCTGGGAACATGGGATACATCAAAATACAAGTGTATAAAGATTTAACGATAGATAGTTTGAGCTTTTACACTGCTTCTAATTACTATGGTAGCGGAGTACAAAATACCGTAACTATGGGAATATATGGAGGAGCTAATTCTCCTGGAAGTCTTTTGTATCAAGGAGAAACATCAACTTCTGCTGCATATACAGCGGCTAAATTGATAACGGTTCCGGTCAATGTTACATTGACTGGTTCTTCAGGTGGTGAAATATATTGGTTAGGATTTGTGTCAATGAGTCAAACCGCATTACTACCATCTGTAACAGGAACATATCCAAATGTCGATAATCTTGACGGAAAAAGTCTCTGGCTTACCCAACATTCCAGATATGGAAGTAGCACAGGACTGCAATCCCCAATAACGAATGTTTATTTCCATACAGCCCAACATTATTGTGATAGAATTCCAATCAATGTTACCGAAAGTTGTCCGTGTAACAAGCCGGATGATATAACGTTAACGGTGAGTGATGGGACGAATACATTGACAGCTAATCCATTAGCAATATGTAATGGTACGAGTTTGTCAATAACGACGAATACGCAGCCGAGTACCACGTTGTTTGATTATATATGGTATAAAGACGGCACAGCAACAACTGCAGCGACAACCGGAGCAACGGCGACGCAGACAGGAATAAATACGGCAGGAACGTACAAGGTAGTATTTTATGATAAGACGCAAAATTTAGCAACGACGTCATGTAAGAAAGAGGCCTCGTTGGCCGTGACAGTAAATCCGAAGCCGACGGTAGTGATATCAGGAGGAGGCAGTTTCTGTAAGAATGAGACCATAACACCGGTAACGTACACATTCACAGGAACGGCACCGTTCACGTTGGTATATACGGTAAATGATGGAACGACGAATACAGATGTGACAGAGATAATATCATCAGGGACGACATTTTCAACTCCGACGGTAGATTTGAAAGGAGGAAAAACGTATACCTATTCGGTAAAATCGTTAGCAGACGGAAATGGATGTGTAGCAGATGCGTATACAACGACGAAGACAATCCAGGTGAAGAATTTTTCATTAATAACATCATCGGCATTACCGGAAGTGTGTGAAGGGGATAATATATCAATAGGATCGAAGTTGACATTTAGTGTAACAACAGGGACGACATATAGTTGGACGGGTCCATCCTTCACGAGTACGGATGCGAATCCGACGTTAG
>DAIOSV010000026.1:0-1395 GCA_036752345.1 Bacteroidales bacterium
GTTGTAGGTGATATGGGCGCATACGGCATTGTATATATGGGAACTGTTGGTCGTGGTGTTATTTATGGAAAACAAGCCGCTGCTCAATGTGCAACGCCAAAATTCACCGAAACATCTCTTTCTGTTTGTGGATATACATCAGTAACTTTGAATTCAAATACCACAACAAATACGAATGTGACCTATTCTTGGTACAAAGACGATGTAAAAATTTCAGCAGCAACTTCTCCAACATATGCAGCAACCCAAGCTGGTGTGTATAAGGTTGTTCGAGATAGTGCCACGTGTTCACACAATGCATCAATTACTGTAACGGCCGAATTGCCTGATGTCGCACTTGGCAGTGATGTTGACATTTGCACCGCATTAACCGAAACGCTCAAGACGGATGCTACTGGTACTAATATGACGTATCAGTGGAAAAAAGATGGTTCAGTGTTGAGTGGTAAAACAACAGCTTCGTTGGTGGTTTCAGAAGCGGGCGTATATACTTGTACCATTGCTGCTACAAGTTGTACTTCTAAGTCCGACGATATCACCGTAACGTCTAGTTTGCTTAGTGTAACTCCCGACACCGTTTGTCAGGATGGTGGAGTAGCAACGTTGACTGTAAACTCTACCGGTGGACCTTTTGGATGGTATTCTGCAGTAACGGGCGGTAGTGCATTGTCAGAGGGTGCAACGTATCAACCGACAATTACGAGTACAAAAACCTTATATGTTCAAGATAATGGTGGCACGGTTTATACCTTTGGCCCAACATCTACAGGCACAAGTGGATGGTCAACTACGGATTATTCAGGAACTGTTATGGCTTTAACCGTTTCTCAACCTTGTACTTTGACTTCTGTCGACATTAAAGTTGATAATTTTTGGTCAGCAACAAATATGGATAATAGTGCCACAGGTTTGGTAATTCGCTTGTTAAATGCTTCGACTTCTGCTGTTGTGGAATCCTATTCTACCATATTAACAGCAACAGGGGCACAAACTATTACGTTAAATTTCCCATTACAAACAGGATCATATTTACTCGACTTGGTTGGAACAACGGCAGGATGCTACTTTGGTAGCACCGCAATGGCAACGGTAACTCAAGATGGATATGTCTCCATAGCGAACAATAATCAAAGTTGGGCGGTGCAAGGCTGTTTTTATAACTACACTATAAAAATTGGTTCTTCATGTGTACGTACGCCAGTTACGGCGGTAGTTGATGCCAATATGGTGTGCCCTGTTCTTACAGAGACGCAGTCTATTGATTTAGTACAAGGTTGGAATATGATTTCGTTGTATGTAACTCCTACCGACAATAGTATTGCAAGTATTTTTAGTGGCCTTGATGTTGACATAGTGAAAAACAATGACGGTTTTTATAAATTCGGAAATGCTGCT
>DAIOSV010000026.1:1495-6092 GCA_036752345.1 Bacteroidales bacterium
GGTAGTGGATACTATATAAAAACCAATTCGGCTCTTTCAATACAATGGTAATGTATTGAATAGTAGTGTATTGTAGTTTAATTCGGTTTGCAATATCCTAAAAGTAAAATTCCAAACCAATCTAATGTATCTTTGGTGTATGAAATCCATCATTCACATAGATTGTAATTCTTTCTTTGCTAGTTGCGAAATAGCCACGCACGAAGGGTGTGAAGACAAACCTGTTATTGTAGCAAATGTAAACGAGACAGGTGGGGGAATTATTCTTGCACTCAACAAACGAGCGAAGAAGGTCGGATTGCATCGTGGAAATCCTATGTTTCAAGTGAAAACGATTATCGAGAAACATAATGTTGTTGTGTTTCCGGTTGATCATGAAAAATATCATCGTATTTCCCAGCAGATTATGCAAACAGTGATAGAGCAAGATTTGGTGATAGATTTTGTACAATATTCAGTAGACGAATTTTTTGGAGCATTACCACTAGAAGATCCTAAAGAGCTACGATTCTATATTCAAAAGGTGAAAGATGCGATAGAGCAAAACACAAAAATTCCGGTGAGTTGCGGTTGTTCGCAAACCTATACATTGGCAAAAGTAGCTACCTATTTTGCAAAGCGCTATGAAGGCTACAAAGGTATTTGTGTATTGACACAAGAAAAACGAAAAAATGCATTGTCGCGTATCCCCATTTCGGAAGTGTGGGGCATAGGACGAGCACATCAGAAGAAATTGGCATTCTATGGAGAATTGTCAGCTTTTGATTTTATGAATTTTGCCGAAAATTTTGTTGCAAAAATGTTGGGAACGTCTGGACTGAACACGTGGAAAGAACTCAATGGCATTTCCGCAGTAAAAATGGAGCGTAACGGCCAACAAAAAAGCATAATGCAAAGTCGTACGTTTGCTTATATGGAAACCGAAAAAAAGGAACTTCAACGTTATATAGAGAGTTTCGTTTCAGTTTGTTGCGAAAAACTCCGAGAGCAAAAAAGTGTATGCAGCAATATTATCGTGTTTATCAACACCAATCGGCATAGGGATGATTTACCACAATATAGTAATGACGTTTGTGTCAGGCTTGAGAAACCAACTGCCGATACGCTCCTCATAACTAAGTTTGCATACCAGGGGCTTGATGCCATTTTTAAACAAGGATACCAGTATAAACGTGCTGGAGTAGTTTTGACAAATATTACCGACAGTACTTCGGTGCAACTTGATTTGTTTACCTATACCAACGATGAGAAAAAACGCAA
The DNA here is from genome assembly GCA_036752345.1 of Bacteroidales bacterium. Classification (GTDB taxonomy): domain Bacteria; phylum Bacteroidota; class Bacteroidia; order Bacteroidales; family UBA1715; genus UBA1715. The sequence goes on from DAIOSV010000026.1 coordinate 2,756, forward strand.
TCTAATGAAGAACATTGATGCCATCAACAGCAAGTATGGAAAAAATATGATTCATCTTGCGGTACATCAAAAAAAATGACATTTAGTCTGTTTCCTAAAAGTACAAAGCTCGTTTGATTTTTAGTGATGGTTTTAAAAAAAGATGTTATTATGTGTTGAAAATCAATATTTTATCAATTTTTTACTTTTACAATAATGTTTATGTAATTTTAATTTTTAATACGAGTAAAATCAATTAATTTTTTAATCAAATATTTACTCAAAATACTTGATTAAGTAAAAAAGAATATTATATTTGCATGATACAACAATGTAAAAATCATGCAGTTGTTTGTATCAGTTCATTGAATAAATTTCTAAACGAGTAACCAGGTCTTCTCTTTTTTTCATGGTGTTGCGGCTTTTTCATGATTGGTTATGTGGTGTTTGGAATTAATTAAAGTTAATCTTTATTAATTTCTTCTTTTCTGGTTACTCGTTTTTTCTATAATCTCCATTGTGTTTTTTTACAATGGAGATTTTTTTTTAGCATGCCAAATAGTCCTTCCCAAGCATTACCATTAGTATTAAAGAAGTATTCTCCATTGAGAATTTATTGTTAATTGAAAAAAAAATAATTTTCTTTTGGTAATTTAAAAGTTGTTCGTATTTTTACGAACAATAAATCACAGCAAGATGGAGATTAAAAACATTGATAATGAACAAATTGCCCGATTTGCAAAAGCCATGGGACATCCAACGCGGATTGCCATACTTCAGTTTTTAGCCCATCGCGATACCTGCTATTTTGGTGAAATTTATGAAGAATTGCCTATAGCGAAAGCAACCGTTTCGCAACATTTGAAGGAATTAAAAGAAGCAGGATTAATCCAAGGAGAAATAGAAGCACCTAAAGTCAAGTATTGTATAAATCGCGAAAACTGGTGTGTTGCTAAAAGCCTCTTTGCTGATTTTTTCAGTGATTGCAATTGTAAAAAAGAAGGATGTTGTAAATAACATTTTTTTTCAAGAGAATGTTTGTTGTTTTGCGAATAACAAATAATATGTATAACCTAAAAGTAATAAAATGGTAATTAAAATTCTCGGAACAGGTTGCCCTAGGTGCAAAACACTGTTTCAAACCGTTGAAAAAGCGGTCGCTGAACTTGGCATTGATGCCGAAGTCATTAAAGAAGAAGATTTGACAAACATTATGAATTACAATGTGATGTCTTTGCCGGCCCTTGTGGTTGATGAGAAAGTCGTGGCAAAAGGAGCCATGAACCTATCCGAAGTAAAAGAAGTATTAACAAAAATAAAGGAGAATCAAAAATGAAAAAAATAATTCTTCTATTCAGTTTGTTGTTGTCGCTTGTGAGTTGCAGCAACGCACAAAACAAGCAATCGCAGAGTTCAAACAATAGTGATGTTTTGGAAGTGATGTATTTCCATGGAAAACAGCGCTGTATGACTTGTCTTGCTATTGAATCGTTGACAACTGAAGTTTTAAATGCTGATTATGCACAACAAGTAAATAATGGTAAAATTGTTTACAAAGTGATTGATATATCAACCGAAGAAGGCGAAAAAATTGCGGACCGTTATGAAGTTACATGGTCTTCATTGATTCTTGATAAAAATGGTAAAGCGGTGAATTTAACCGATATGGCATTTAGTTATGCCAGAAGTCAACCAGAAGTGTTTAAGGCAAAATTGAAAGAAGAAATAAATAATAATCTCAAGTAATGGAATGGATTCAGAACTTGCTTGACAGCACGACGGTTCCTATTTTGGCAGCGTTTCTGCTAGGTTTGCTCACGGCCGTTAGTCCGTGTCCGCTTGCAACCAACATAACCGCCGTAGGCTTCATAAGCAAAGATATAGAAAACAAAAATCGTGTTTTGTGGAACGGTTTGCTCTACACACTCGGACGTATTGTTTCCTATTCTTTGCTTGGTGTTGTTCTCATTTATTTGCTACGACAAGGATCAAGCATTTTCGGAATACAAAAAGCAGTAAGCAAATACGGTGAAATGCTATTACCTTTTACACTTATTTTGCTTGGTTTGTTTATTTTGTTTTTCGATAAAATAAAACTACCATCGTTTGGCTTCAAAGGTAACGGCGAAAATCTCAAACAGCGTGGCGCTTGGGGTGCATTTCTGCTTGGCTTTTTGTTCGCACTCGCGTTTTGTCCATCCAGTGGAGTATTCTATTTTGGAATGCTCATTCCAATGTCTGTAACTGCAGTTGAAGGCTATTTTCTGCCCGTAATTTTTGCCCTGGCAACAGGTTTGCCGGTTGTAATTGTTGCGTGGATTCTTGCTTACAGCGTGGGAAGTATTGGAAAGTTTTATGGCAAAATGCAGATTTTTCAAAAATGGTTCAATAGAATCGTTGGCGGTTTGTGCCTCCTTATTGGCGTTTATTATGCAATAGTTCTTTTATTCTAAATTTTAATCTCGATATAAAATGATTCAGTCTTTTGCCAATTGGCTTGTTTATGATATTTTCGGTCTCGTTGCCGATAGTCGTTTAGGTGCTGCTGTCAATTTCTTTTTCTATGATACGATTAAGATTTTGATACTTCTTTTCTTGATAAGTTCATTAATGGGAATTATCAACGCTTATATGCCGATTGAGCGTTTGCGTAACTTTTTGACTTCAAAAAAACTATTTGGTCTGCAATATTTTTTAGCTTCATTATTTGGTGCCATTACGCCATTTTGTTCTTGTTCATCGATACCGCTCTTTATTGGTTTTGTAAAAGGAGGCATACCACTTGGTGTAACGCTTTCATTTTTAATTACATCTCCGCTCATAAACGAAGTGGCGGTGGCCATGTTTCTTGGTACATTTGGCTGGGAAGTGACTTTGGCTTATGTAATTAGTGGTTTGTTTTTCGGTACCGTCGGAGGTTGGATTCTTGGCAAATTTAATCTTGATCAGTATTTGACAGATTGGGTAAAAGAAATTCAGAAAAACGTATCAGTTACACAAGAAGCATTTGAAAAAAACAAAACATCATTTTTCGATCGTCTTCCACAAATTTTGCGCGATTCGTGGGGCATCGTTCGGGGAGTATTACTTTATATCATCATTGGTATAGCTATAGGTGCAGCAATGCACGGCTATATTCCTGATGGATTTTTTGAGAAATATATGAGTAGTGAAAATTGGTATGCAGTGCCGTTGTCGGTCATAATTGGTGTACCAATGTATGCTAACGCTGCAGGAGTAGTGCCGATAATACAGGTTTTTGTCGCCAAAGGCATACCAATTGGAACAGCAATTGCTTTTATGATGGGCGTTGTTGGTTTATCAATACCAGAGGCTACCATGTTGAAAAAAGTGATGA
>DAIOSV010000026.1:6192-30124 GCA_036752345.1 Bacteroidales bacterium
GGCCAGTGGCTTCCTGCAATTCCACAAACATTAAGTAAATTTGAATACGCAAATGTGTCCATACCGGTCGCTGTTTTGATTTGGGTAATGATTTACCCAATGATGTTAAAAGTCGATTTTCAGAGTGTTAAAAACGTAGGGAAACGCCCGAAAGGGATAGTAGTTACCTGTGTAACAAATTGGCTGATAAAACCATTTACCATGTTTGGAATAGCGTATCTATTCTTTTTTGTTATTTTTAAAGCATTTATACCAGATGGATTAGCCGAAGAATATTTAGCCGGAGCCGTATTGTTGGGAGCCGCTCCTTGCACGGCAATGGTATTTGTGTGGAGCTATCTCACCAAAGGCGATGCGGCATATACGTTGGTGCAAGTTGCGGTGAACGATTTAATCATACTTGTCGCTTTTGCGCCCATTGTCGCGTTTCTTTTAGGAGTCGGTGGTGTCTCTATTCCGTGGGATACGTTATTGCTTTCCGTGTTGTTGTTTGTTGTATTTCCGCTTGCTGCCGGAGTTATTACCCGTGTGCTTGTAATTCGACGCAAGGGAGTGGAATACTTTAATAACGTATTTATAAAAGCGTTTGACAATTACACTATTGGTGGTTTATTGCTCACGCTTATTATTTTATTTTCATTTCAAGGAGAAACAATATTACAAAACCCGCTTCATATTCTTCTAATCGCTGTTCCGCTTATACTGCAAACCGTTTTAATCTTTTTTGTGGCCTATGGTTAGGCTAAATGGTGGAAATTGCCTCACAATATTGCTGCACCTGCCGGAATGATAGGAGCAAGTAATTTCTTTGAATTGGCGGTTGCTGTGGCTATTTCACTTTTTGGCTTGCAATCTGGTGCAGCTTTAGCAACGGTTGTGGGCGTGTTGGTAGAAGTTCCGGTGATGTTGATGTTAGTGAAAATTGCCAATAATACACGTAGTTGTTTTTTGTGTGCAATTTAATTGCAATAAGTGTTTTGGTATAAACCTAACAACATATCTTTTAATTGTTTATATTTGTTTGCGTGCGTAATAAAATAATGCGGAATACAAATAGAAATAATTTACCAGAAACAATTAAAACCTATTCAACATGAAAACATCAAAATTATTACAAGCACTAGCAATTGTAGCTTCCCTTGGTTTTCTATCTTCTTGTTCTTCAATTCCTAAAGGAGTAACGGCGTATAAACCTTTTGAAAAAGAGCGATATCTCGGCAAATGGTATGAAATAGCCAGAATAGATTTTAAATACGAGAAAGATTTGAATAATACAACTGCCGAATATACTGTAAATCCAGATGGTTCCATTAAAGTTAATAATCAGGGTTATAACACAAAAACCAACGAATGGCAACAAGCAATTGGTAAAGCGAAATTCATCGGAAGCGATACCATTGCCATGCTTAAAGTTTCATTTTTCGGACCTTTTTATGCAGGATACAATGTGATTGCAATTGACCCTGACTATACGTATGCATTAGTTGCCGGTAAAAACCATAAGTATTTATGGATACTTTCACGCACTACAACTATTCCAGATGATGTAAAAGAGAAGTATCTAAAAATAGCACAAGAAAGTGGTTACAATACTTCAGATTTACTTTGGATAGAGCAAGACAAACAAAAATAAACTATTTCTAGTGTGATTAAATGGAAAGGGAGTGTTGTGCTCCCTTTTTCCTTTTAAAGTACCATTAATCCATTTGAAATAGTTTTTACTCACTTCCTTTGATAGAATTTGTATTTAGATCTTTACAAAACCATAAAACGCCAGTGGTTTTTATGGAAATTATTGTGTACTTTAGTATTGCGTGTGTTGCATGCAATAGTCAGAAAAAGGAACAACAAGAAAATGCTATCGTGAACTCGTACATAAGGATTATGGACTCTTGTCGCATGATGGTACAAAGTGATGATGTAACAGAGCGTTTTGATGCCAAGAGAATGGCATCAATGCTTGTGCTTGCTGCAATGCACGATACGTTAGTTTCAAAAGAAGACGATGCTTTTCGTAATCTGGTTCTAGAAAGTGATACCGTATGTAATCAATGGTATCTCTCAAAGAGTGATAATATGTTTGTTCAGGAAATTGTATGCGAAGAAGATTGTTTTTCTATTTATTTGCCATATGACAATCAGGGGCAAACACATAATTTCATGGTAGTATTTCCTGATGATGCTGGTACTGTGGGAAAATTGTCGTTTACAAATTCATCGGATAACGATATAAAAAATGGGAATGCAACCTATGTAGGAGTCGATGTGGATATTAAATACGATAATGCAATGAATATAGGAGTAGTTGATTCATCGCATTATACAAAATTTCAGAATTACAATTATTTGTATTTGCTGTACCGAACCAAATCGGATAGTCTAAAGAGTAGTCGTCTTAATCTTGATATGTTCCATAAACAGTACCATGAAGTAATAGCTCAGAAGTAAGAAATTTTGAGTAAAATTTTAAAATAATGTCTCAATCGTCTATTTTTTTATGGCTTCCAATGTGGTTTATAAAAAAAAATGTATATTTGAAATATAATTTTAAAAATTTAAAATCATGAACAAACAAGAATTAGTATCAGCAATTGCAAAAGAAGCTGGCTTGACAAAAGTAGCAGCAGAAAAATCAGTAAATGCTTTGGTAAAAGCAGTGTCTGGTTCATTGAAAAAAGGTAATGCCGTACAATTAATCGGTTTCGGTACATTCTCAGTTAGCAAACGTGCAGCTAGAACAGGTAGAAACCCACAAACAGGTAAAGAAATCAAAATCGCAGCTAAGAAAGTTGCTAAATTCAAAGCAGGAAAAGCTCTTTCTGAAGTAGTTAACAAGAAATAGTATTTTTCTTATTACAATCAAAACGGCTCATATCTTGGGGATGTGAGCCGTTTTTTGTTTGTATATGTCTAGAAAAGACAACAATTGTATAGCTTGTGTCCCCAAATTTGATACATAAAAAAAGCACTTACTGTAATTGTAAGTGCTTCATTTCTAATGTGATCCGGACGCGATTCGAACGCGTGACCCACAGCTTAGAAGGCTGTTGCTCTATCCAGCTGAGCTACCGGACCTCCGTTTTTTCGTGTGGCAAATATAACAATTCGTCTTTAAAGACAAAGGCAATCTGCCTGTTTTTTCAAATCTTTTAGTACGCGATTGCAAATAATGCACGTTTATGTGATGGTTTTCCTGAATAAATACAGGTTCCTTCTTCATCTGGAGCATCAAATGGAATGCAACGAATGGTTGCTTTTGTTTCGTCTTTGATTCTTTCTTCAGTTTCAGTTGTACCATCCCAATGTGCCAATACAAACCCTTTCTTGATAAGTTCTTTGAACTCCTCGTATGTGTTGGCTTTATAGGTGTGAGTCGTTCTGAAATCACGTGCTTTATTGAACAAATTCGTTTGAATGTCGTTAAGAAGCGTTGCTATATGATATTCAATATTAGCAACCGGCAATGTTTCTTTTGTCAACGTATCACGGCGAGCAACTTCAATAGTTCCGTTTTCCAAATCGCGAGTACCCATTGCCAAACGAACAGGAACGCCTTTTAATTCATATTCGGCAAATTTCCAACCTGGTTTTTGTGTGTCGTCGTCGTCAAATTTTACGGTAATGCCACGTTTTTCCAAGTTTTGTTTTATTGAAAGAACTTTTTCTTTAATGGCTGCAAGTTGTTCTTCGTTTTTATAAATAGGAACAATTACAACTTGAATAGGAGCAAGTTTTGGAGGAAGAACCAATCCGTTGTCATCGGAGTGAGTCATGATAAGAGCTCCCATCAATCGGGTAGAAACACCCCAAGATGTTGCCCAAACGTAGTCCGAAGTTCCATCTTTTTGGGTGAAAGTAACGTCAAATGCTTTTGCAAAATTTTGTCCTAAAAAGTGAGACGTTCCAGATTGTAAAGCCTTTCCGTCTTGCATCATTGCTTCTATAGTATAGGTATCAACGGCACCTGCAAAACGTTCGTTTGCTGATTTCACGCCTTTAATAACCGGCATAGCTAAGAAATTTTCGGCAAATTCAGCATATACATTAATCATTTTTTCAGCTTCTTCGCGAGCATCTTCTGCTGTGGCATGAGCAGTGTGTCCTTCTTGCCAAAGAAATTCTGCGGTACGCAAAAACAAACGGGTACGCATTTCCCAACGAACTACGTTTGCCCATTGATTACAAAGAATAGGGAGGTCACGATATGAGTGAATCCATTTTTTATAGGTATTCCAAATAATTGTTTCTGAAGTAGGACGAACAATCAATTCTTCTTCCAATTTTGCTTCAGGATCAACCACAACACCCTTGCCGTCAGGGTCATTTTTTAATCTATAATGGGTAACCACTGCGCATTCTTTCGCAAAACCTTCAACGTGACTCGCTTCGCGACTGAAAAAAGATTTTGGTATGAAAAGTGGAAAGTATGCATTTACGTGACCTGTTGCTTTGAACATGGAGTCAAGTTGTGCTTGCATTTTTTCCCAAATAGCGTAGCCGTATGGTTTTATTACCATGCAACCGCGTACAGCCGATGCCTCGGCCAAATTTGCTTGTACAACTAATTCGTTGTACCATTGTGAATAATTTGTGCTTCTGCTTGTTAAATTCATATCTAAAATTTTGGAACGATATTTGCTTACGATATTATACTGATTAATTTATACAAAGAAAGAAAAAAAAATGATACATTTAATTTTTCGGAGGATTTAACTATGAAAACGATTTTACCAATAGCAGTTTTAGGATCACTTCTGATGTCGTCATGCGCATCGTTGGTCGCTTTCAACGCTCAATATAATACCGATGTTACAGAGCCGGAAGTTACATACGCTGCTCCAAAGTCATCGGTAGTAGCTGAAGCTCCCGCAGAAGAATCACAAGTGGTTACAAGTGATACAGAAACGGTAACTAATGATGCCGAAACGGTAGTTAGTGAACCTTCAACAAGTGATTTTTACGATGATGATTATTACTATTCTCGTCGTTTAATGACTTCCTACGACCCAACGTGGGATGTGTCGTTTAGAATAGGTGGACCATGGTGGTCAGTTGGATACTATCCATTTGGATATCATTATTATAATGATTACTATTATTCACGTCCATATGTATATGATTCATACTATTGGCGTCCTTCTTATAGTTATTGGTATGTTTACCCATATTATTACTCGCCATATTATTCACATCCATACTATCATTCGTATTATCGTCCATACCATTATGACCATGGTTACAACCATCATTCCTCTTATTATGGACATAGTGACTATCGTGATGGTCGTGTAATGTCTTCACGTTCTACACCATCAACTCGTTCTAATGGATATTCATCTCGTTCAACAGTTGCTACTCGTGGAGATGCAACACAATCAAGAGCGTCAGGAGTAACTACGAATTCGAGTCGTTCATCTGTTTCCACTCGTTCTTATGCTCCAAAAACACGTTCAGCAGCCGTAACAGCTGGTTCAGCTGATCAAACAACTCGTTCTGCTGAGCCGACAACTCGTTCGTCAGTAACAACACGATCAACAGTACCAACAACCCGTTCGGCTACAACGACCAAAGTAGAACCTAGTGCAACAACACGTGCATATAGCGAAAATACAACTCGTTCAAGTTCATCAACACGTTCAATGACAAACGATTCAAGACCAGCAACTACGCGAAGTGAATCAGTAACTCAAAAATCAGATATGAATTCATCTTCACGGAGTAGTTCTGAATCGTATAATAATGTTCGCTCTTCTTCGGACAATCGTCAAAGTACTACACCGGCACCGAGAGTGTACAATAATAGTCCTTCGCGATCATATAGTTCTCAATCGGGCAGTACACGTAGTTCTTCGTCAGTAGGAAGTGGATCTTCGTTACGCAGTGAACAAGTAGCGCCACAACGTTCGTCTAGTTCGTCTTCAAATAGCTATCGTCCAAGTAGTTCTTCTTCTCGTTCAGAGAGTTATTCATCTCCGTCAGGAAGCAGTCGTCCAAGTAGCAGTGAATCACATGGTTCTAGTTCATCGAGTCGAAGCAGTTCAAGTTCATCACATTCTTCAAGAAGATAATTTAAAAGTTTAGTTATATTTGTAAAAATTTAGGGTTATGAAAAAAATAAGTTTACTAATTGTAAGTTTTGTCACTGCTATTTCATTGCAAGCACAAGATTATACTGATGCGTTGCGCTATAGTGAATCAATGGTAGAAGGTGATGCACGATATATGGCAATGGGTGGTGCGTTGTCGTCGTTAGGAGGAAATCTTAGTGTCATGAGTGTGAATCCTGCTGGTTCGGCTGTGTATAAAAAGAGTGTTTTGGAATTTTCGCCCACCTATTTGTACACCAAATCAGAGAACTATTATTTAGGATACGATCGTTCGTTCGTAAGTTCTATAGCTATTCCTAGTTGGGGATTTGTATTGTACAAAGCTTTGAAACAAAATGATGTGTTTGCATCAGGACTTTCTTTTGGCTTTAGTATGAATGCTCAAAATCATTATGACCAAAATTTGACATTTTCCGGAATCAATACTTCTTCTTCATTGACCGATGATTTCGTAAGATTAGCAAATCAAGTAGGAGATCCAAATAATAGTGGAACTACAGATAATATGGATGGTTCATATGAACGATTAGCTTGGGAAACCTACTTAATTGATTTTGATACAGTAAACAATACCTATTTTTCTGATTTTATTAATCAAGATGGAACATCAAGCTATGGTGAATATCAAAATATAGAATATAACAGAGATGGGCAAAAACGAGAATACTTGTTCAACTTTGGTGTTGATTTTTCTGAATATGTATACTTTGGTGCTGATTTATCAATTATAAACTTGTATTACACAGAGAATAAGATATTTACAGAAAAAGATAGAGCACAAACAAAGCCATTTTTGAATAATTACTCATATTCAACACAATTAGATGTGAATGGTAATGGCGTGGGAGGAAAATTCGGTGTGATACTTCGTCCTATAGAATATGTTCGGATTGGTTTGGCAGCACATACTCCGGTTATGTATAGCATCAGTGAAGATTATGAAGCACAACTAGGTGCTACGTATGATCAAGATATAAATGGTACGGGTACTACATCGTGTCGCGATAGCTATGCTGCATCAAACGATTATAAAATAGCTCAACCTGCAAAATTCATAGGTTCATTGGGCTTTGTGTATAAAAATGTATTGAACGTTGGTGTTGATTTGGAAACAATGAATTATTCACAATGTTCATTACAATCTGATTTAGTATCAATGTCTGATCAAAATTCACAAATTGAATCAGAATTAACCAACGTGAACAACTTAAAATGTGGTGGTGAGTTCCGTTACGGACCATTTACATTCAGAGCAGGATATGCAATGTATGGTAATCCATACAAGAACGTAACAGGTGATAATTTCTATAGAAATGATATTTCAGGTGGTGTTGGTCTTGCTACAAATGTAATGTACTGTGATTTGTCATGGTTGCGTGCAAAATCAAAACAATATACTGATTTGTATAGCAATTTTGATGGAGATCTTGTACAGTCTCATTCTACAATAAAACGAGATTATGTAACATTTACAGTGGGTTTGAAATTTTAGAGCTCACTAAAAACTACTAATCCAGAGGCGATTCCTTCAAAAGAGTCGCCTTTTTTTTTGTAAATAATTGGTTAATAAAATTTAGGCTGGTGATACTAGTCAATAGTGTTTTTTAATACTTTTACTGACAATTAAAAAGAAAACGATGATAGCCGATTGTGTCTCAGCAAATGTATTGAAGGATAATTCAATGGTTCCCGCAGAATCCGTTGAAATACCTCATGGTGCTACGGTTTTCTACGACGTTCTTCGTGTAATGGATTTCGTGCCATTGTATGTTGAAGACCATTCTGCACGTTTTTTTAAATCATTTAGTTTATCTCAAAAGCAAAATCCCTTTCCTGAACAAGTATTTGCGGATTCAATAAAACGCTATATTCAATTGTCTGGATTACAAAATGGAAATATTCGTTGCGTGTACAGCATGGCCGAGAGTTCACAGTTTTTGGTGTATGAAATAAAACATTCGTATCCTACCAAAGACATGTACGAAAAAGGGGTAGTATGCGGAACGTTTATTGGCGAGCGAAAAAATCCTAATGTAAAACAAGAAGCTGCGGTAAAAACCAATGCATACAAAAAAATAGCCGAAACCGGCGTGTACGAAGTGTTGCTTGTTGATTCTCAGAACAACGTAACGGAAGGAAGCAAGTCGAACACGTTTTTTGTAAAAGGAGATACTATCGTCACCGCAATGGCGCAAGACGTACTTTGTGGCATAACTCGTTTGCAAATTATAGATTTGATACACGAATTGCACATTCCTTTAGAAGAACGCAAAATTTCATTGGCAGAATTGAAAGATTTTGATGCCGCATTTGTTTCAGGCACATCGCCCAAAGTGCTTCCTATTCGCCAAATAGAATCTGTGCAATATAACGTAGGAAACTCGGTAATAGCAAGATTGGCGCAAGCCTATGATACACAAATAGCAGAATATATACAATCACATAAATAATTTAATAATGAAACAGAAAATTGCAGTTGTTGGTGGAAGTTTCTCTTCCGAATCTGATATTTCAAAAAATAGTGCTCTTCAAGTATGTGGCATGATTGACAAAAATCAATATGACGTATATCCTGTGTTCATTTCTCGTGGAGAATGGACAGTACAAACAGCGGAAGGCGAGATTCCTATTGATAAAAGCGATTTTTCATTTATGTATAATAACAAGAAGGTGAAATTTGATTGCGTGTACAATTCCATTCATGGGACTCCCGGCGAAGATGGCAAAATGCCTGCATATTGGGAGTTAGTTGGCATTCCATATACAAGTTGTGGTGTATTTGCCGGATCTTTAACCTTCAATAAATATGCAACAAAAACATTCTTACGTTCATTTGGCATAAAAACTGCCGATGCGGTGCTCTTGCGTCCGAACGATAAAATAGATGTTGCTGCAATTATAGAAAAAGTAGGTTTGCCTTGTTTCGTAAAACCAAACAATGGTGGCTCAAGTTTTGGCGTTTCAAAAGTAAAAACCGACGAAGCAATGATTCCTGCTATCAAGAAAGCCTTCGAAGAAGATACAGAAGTTATTATCGAACGTTTTGTGAAAGGAATTGAAGTTTCGGTTGGTGTGTATGAAGTTTCTAACGGCGTACATGTGTTGCCAATTACTGAAATTCAAACTGAAAATGAATTTTTTGACTATCAAGCAAAATACGAGGAAGGGCATAGCCGTGAAATAACACCTGCCGAATTGCCCGAGAAAATCACGGCTGTTTGCAAAGAAACAACCGGCAAAATCTATAAATACTTAAATTGTTTTGGTATTTGTCGTGTTGATTTCATAATTTCTCAAAACGGTGATATGAATTTCTTGGAAATCAATACCAATCCGGGAATGAGCAAGGCGAGCATTGTGCCAAAACAAATGCGTGCCGAAGGGTTAGAAGAAGCAAAAGTATTCTCCTCAATTATAAAACGAGCATTATCAGCAAAAAGATAGTAGATGTCTTTTGCAACTGCTAAGTTTTTTCTATTTTTGACGTGTTAAAGCCATGACACAGAAGAGTGTCATATAACATCAAAAATGGAAAAAGCATATGTTAGTAAAAACATTTGGCGGTGCAGTCAATGGCATTGATGCCCGTATTATTACCGTTGAAACAGATATAGTCAGCGGGGTGAATTTTTATTTGGTTGGATTACCGGATAGCGCAGTAAAAGAAAGTCAGCAACGAATAGAATCAGCATTGCGAACCGTTGGCTACCAGTTGCCGGGGCGCAAAATTACCATAAATATGGCACCGGCAGATCTTCGAAAAGAAGGAACTGCCTACGATTTAACGTTGGCAATAGGTATTTTAGCCGCGTCAAAACAGATACAGTCAGAGAATGTAGACAAGTATATCATTATGGGCGAACTCTCCTTGGATGGAGGCGTGCATAGAATTAAAGGTGCGTTGTCTATGGCTATTGAAGCACGTAAATTTGGATTCAAAGGGTTTATTCTTCCCAAAGAAAATGCGCGTGAAGCTGCGGTGGTAAACGACTTAGATGTTTTCGGTGTAGAAAACATACAAGAGGTTATTGAGTTTTTTGAAGGCAAAAGGGAACTTGAAAAAACGATAATAAATACTAGAGAGGAATTTTTCAAGCATGTTGATAATTACACATTTGATTTTGCTGATGTAAAAGGGCAGGAAAATGTAAAAAGAGCATTGGAGATTGCTGCTGCGGGTGGGCATAATATTATCATGATTGGTTCTCCGGGTTCTGGAAAAACAATGATGGCAAAACGAATTGTCTCAATTTTGCCACCACTCACATTGCAAGAAGCTTTGGAAACTACCAAAATCCATTCGGTAGCCGGAAAATTAGGTGGTCACGTTTCGTTGATGACAGAGCGTCCTTTTCGTTCGCCACATCATACGATTAGCGACGTCGCACTAGTAGGCGGAGGAACGTATCCGCAACCAGGAGAAATATCGTTGGCACATAATGGAGTATTGTTTCTTGATGAATTACCCGAATTTAAACGTCAAGTTTTGGAAGTAATGCGTCAGCCGTTAGAAGACCGTCATATCAATATTTCAAGAGCAAAATTTACCGTAGATTATCCTGCAAGTTTTATGCTTATAGCGGCGATGAACCCTTGTCCTTGCGGATATTATAATCACCCCGAAAAACAATGCGTTTGTAGTCCCGGTTCGGTACAGAAATATTTGAATCGAATTTCTGGTCCTTTACTCGATAGAATTGATATTCATATAGAAGTTGTTCCGGTTCCGTTTGAAGAATTATCAAAAAATGTTGTAGTAGAGTCAAGTCATACCATTCGTGAACGAGTAGTTCGCTGTCGTGAGATACAACAAAAACGTTTTGAAAATTCGTCAATCTATTGCAACGCACAAATGACAACAAAAATGTTACAAAAATATTGCGTTCTTAATGGCGAATGTAAAACCATACTTAAAACCGCCATGGAAAAATTGGGATTATCGGCTCGTGCCTATGACCGAATCATAAAAGTATCGCGTACTATAGCAGATTTGTCGCAATCGGAACAAATTGAAGCAGAACATTTGGCCGAAGCCATTCAATACAGAAGTCTAGACAGAGAAAATTGGGCCGGATAGTTTATAACATAGTAATAAGATATACGGAAAATTTTTCTTGAATTTGTTACCTTTGTAGTAGTAATAGTATAGATACATGGCAAAACCAACGGTAGCATTGATTTATGATTTTGACGGAACATTATCTCCGTGTAACATGCAAGAATATGATTTTCTAAAAGACATTGGTGTGCGTAATACCGCTGATTTCTGGAATGAAGTGGAAGAAATGGTCAAAGACCATGATGCGAGCAATATACTCTGTTACATGAAGTTAATGATAGACAAAGCCCGTGCAGCGGCTAAAAGTGTAAAACGGCAAGCCTTTGTAGATTACGGAAAGAGTGTTGAATTATATAATGGTGTAGAACAGTGGTTTGATTTGGTTGACGCATTAGCAAAGAAATACAATGTAACTGTTGAGCACTATATTAATTCTTCGGGATTAAAAGAAATGATTGAAGGGACGAAAATTGCTTCGAAATTCAAACATATTTATGCCTGTTCTTTTCTTTACAATGTTGATGGCGTTGCAGAATGGCCGGCAGTTGCGGTAGATTTTACGGCAAAAACTCAGTTTTTGTTTATGATAAACAAAGGAATTGTAAAAATTAGCGAAAATCGTAAGGTCAATGAATATAAGCCGGAAGACGAACGACCAATTCCGTTTAAACATATGATATACTTTGGCGATGGGGAAACCGACGTGCCGTGTATGCGAATGGTCAAACAGTCTGGTGGAAATTCCATAGCGGTATATAGACCTCGTAATAAGCAGAAAAAAGAATTGGCAAAAAAACTTATCCATGAAGGACGAGTTAATTTTGCTTGTTCTGCTGATTACAGTGATGGTGGTGAGATTTATAAAATTGTAGAAGCAATCTTGTCTCAAATCAAATCTAACTTTGACTTTATGCAGTTAGAGAGTCAAAATCATAGTAAAATGACAAAAGAATGAAGGTTTGTATAGCCGAAAAACCAAGCGTAGCACGCGATATAGCACATGTGATAGGTGCTACAGTAGCTCACGACGGGTATATGGAAGGAAACGGGTATCAGGTTACATGGACCTTTGGTCATTTGTGCACTTTAAAAGAACCAAGCGACTACACCGACGTATGGAAATCGTGGTCACTTACCCGATTGCCAATGATTCCGCCACAATTTGGTATAAAGTTGATAGACGACAGGGGCGTAATTAAACAGTTTAAGATAATTGAATCGCTTATGGGAAAAGCCGATGAGATTATAAACTGCGGTGATGCCGGTCAAGAAGGAGAATTGATACAGCGTTGGGTGATGCAAAAAGCCCGAGTAAATTGTCCTGTGAAACGTCTTTGGATTTCTTCATTGACCGAGGAGGCTATAAAAGATGGCTTTAATCGTTTAAAAGACCAAGAAGAATATAAATCGTTGTACGAAGCAGGATTGGTCAGAGCCATAGGTGATTGGCTGCTTGGAATGAATGCAACTCGATTATATACATTAAAATATGGCCAAAATCGGCAGATATTGTCCATAGGACGAGTGCAAACGCCAACTTTGGCTATGATTGTGAATCGGCAACAGCAGATTGAAAATTTCACCCCTGAACAGTATTGGGTATTGTCTACAATATACCGAGAGACAACATTTACAGCTACTGCCGGAAAAATTACATCATTAGAAGAGGGGCAGAAAAACATACAATCCATAGAAGGTTTTCCTTTTGAAATAGTTGATTCTTCATCGAAAAAAGGAACTGAAGCGCCACCACGTTTGTATGATTTGACTTCACTCCAAGTTGATTGTAATAAGAAATTTTCTTTCTCGGCAGACAAAACATTGCAACTCATTCAAAGTTTGTATGAAAAGAAATTTACTACATATCCTCGTGTTGATACTACGTTTTTGAGCGATGATATTTATCCCAAATGTCCACAAATAATGGGCGGCTTGGGTCAGATATCAAAATATGCACCATTGTTGGAAGTATTCAAAGGAAAGAAGTTGCTCAAAAGCAAAAAGGTATTTGATTCTTCAAAAGTAACCGATCACCATGCCATAATTCCAACCGGAGTTGAGCCACACAATCTATCGGATGATGAAGAAAACGTGTTCAATCTCATTGCATTACGGTTTATTGCCGTGTTCTATCCCGACTGCCAGTTTTCAACAACAACGGTGTTGGGCAAGGTTCAAGATACTGAATTTAAAGTAACAGGAAAGCAAATATTAGAGCAGGGATGGCGTATTGTTTTTGGAAATAAAGTGCAAGATGATGACGAAAAGAAAGATGATGAAGAGAAGATTTTGCCAACCTTTGAAAAAGGAGAGTCAGGTCCGCATAAACCGGAATTAGCAGAAAAATGGACTCAGCCGCCAAAACCGTATACCGAAGCAACTTTGCTGAGAGCCATGGAAACCGCGGGGAAAATGGTTGATAATGATGAACTACGCGATGCTTTAAAAGAAAACGGTATAGGTCGTCCGTCAACTCGTGCCGCCATCATTGAAACACTGTTTAAACGTCGTTATATTTTAAAAGAAAAAAAGAATCTTATAGCAACGCCTACTGGAGTTGAACTTATAAATTTAATACATGAAGAATCTCTTAAAAGTGCTGAACTAACTGGTGTTTGGGAGAAAAAGTTGAGAGAAATTGAGCAACATAAATATGATGCAAAATTCTTTTTGGAGGAACTCAAAACAATGGTTACAGACATCGTATCTACAGTGTTAAAGGATAATTCGAATAGACGTATAACGATTACAGAAGTTGAAAAGAAAAAAACAAAAACATCAGAAGAGAAAAAATCTGTAAAATCGAAACCTTCAAAGGCAAAAAAGAATTCTCCGGAGACCTTTATAAAAGCTGATGATTCAATAATAGGAACAACCTGTCCGAAGTGTGGTAAAGGTTTGGTAGTAAAAGGGAAAACTGCCTATGGTTGTTCGGAATGGAAGTCTGGCTGCACATTCCGTTTACCATTTATATAGGGTTATTTTCTTTTGTAGTTATATGTCCTTACGTTGTATGTAGGACAAGGAATTTGATCCTGACTAATATTAAATAGCAAAGAGACTCCTAAAATAGAAAACCAATCATTCGTTTCTTTAAAAGAAATTTGTTGGTACTGTAAGTATCCATCATTAGCTTGATATGCAAGTTGGTCTAAGTTGTCGGTGAATGTTTTACGAAATACCCATTCTCCTCGTAATTCCAATCGTGGAAGCAATTTGTATTTGAGCCCCAATCCCATAGGAATATTGAAAGCTTCGTACCATTTACTATTCTCTATATACATAACACCAAGCCCAAATACTACATACGGCGAAAAGTTTTTTTCTTTTTTGTTATTGGTAACTTCAAAAAAGTTGAACTCAAGCATACTTGTGAGTTCTATTATTTGTGTTTTGTCGAAATAGTAGTTACGATTTTGTTGATATCGATTAGAAAAATCAGCATCATCAGCTCTCAAAAGACCATATGTTCCATTGAAACGTAATGAATAATGAGGGTTAAAGTTTTTCCTAAAAATAATGCTTGCCGCAGGTTGTGGGGAATAATAGGGGCGAGTCATGTTAACATCACCATTGTATTGCGCCGTACCTATCAGAAATCCATAATCATAACTCCTTTTTTGTGCATGAACATTGAGAGATATACACAAAGCAAATACTATGGAAACGAGAGTATGGTATTTCATTATATTATGACACAATGAGTAGAAAACGAAAAAATGCCATAATTATTATCTTTTCTTCTTCAGGTCTTTGAATGTAGGCAAACCTGATTTATTTTGTTTTAATTTGTAGTGAGCTGATACCATCATGAACATATAGAAATCTCTATCGTACGGGTCACCACGTTGTTCATTGTAATAGTGGTATAGTCCGTTGTTTTCATAGCAATGTTCGGAATACGCAGGGTCGGCTGCTAATTTTGCTTGAGTGTCAGAAACGGTATTGTCATATTCTGCAACTAAATCAGGATTTGCATACGTTGTACTCACATCATCAAGATAGTCAGTGAATAAGAAACGAAGACCTACTTCTGCTGAAACAGCCCACTTACTATTGATGGTGTATTTTGCTAATAATCCCAATGGAATACACACTTGATATAGAGAATATGGATGTCTTGTTTCTATATAATTTTGCCCTTCTGTTCCTATTGGTTGTAATTCAACCCATTCTCCGTCAATGTATGCTTTGGGGTTAAAATGGTATACTCCTAATCCAACATAGCAATAGGTAGCCAATTTAATACCACGTTCTCCACGAACACCACGTAAATCATAAATGTGACCGCCTCTTTCTTTTCGAATTTTGTATTCCAATCTTCCACTAAATTCTTGAATTGGTGCTCTAAATGAAATATTTCTATCCGATCTAAAATATTCAGTGGTTTTGTTATCATTGCCAGACAACATACCTACAGTGAATGTAAATTGCCATGATAAACGTTCACGGAATGTTTTGCGTAAACCAATATTTGCGCCAAATCGTGTAGAAAGAAAATCCAAATCAACAATGGAATTTCGGCCAATACCAGGGCCACCACCAAGTTCACCTAGCATAAACGATGGACCAAATCCACCTATAATTTCATAGGGATATTTTCTCCACATGTAATCTTGTCCGAAAGATACAGATGACCATAGACTTATTATGGCTACAATTGATAGTATTTTGGTCTTAATTTTCACAGTTACTATTTAGCTATGCAAATATAAAAGTTTTTTTTGCGAAAAATACATATTGAAGTCAAAATGTACAAATCAATTATTTCCGTATATCAATACCTAATTTTAGTTTTTCTCTCAATGTTTCAAAAAACGTCATGTTGGAGAATTCAATAAGAGCTATTTTGTATTTAGACTTCTTTATTTTTATTGTCGGTTGTATTTTAACGGTTTGGCTTAAATAGTCATTAGAGATAAGAAATTCAGTAAACTCGCCGGTTGCTTCAATTGTAATTCGTTCAGAGTCTGGTACTATAATTGGGCGGACGCTTAGTGTGTGTGGAGCAATTGGGGTGATTATAAGAGAATGATTTTCTGGTGTCAATATAGGAGAACCAAGGCTGAGGGAATATCCTGTAGAACCTGTTGGCGTACTTACCGCAATACCATCGGCCCAAAATGAACAGGAAAATTCATTTCCAATATATACATTGATTTTTATAAGTTTAACGGCATTACTTTTTTGAAGAGTAATTTCATTTATGCCAACACCATTGCATTTCCGTTTTCCGTTGTAGAAGGAGAAATCGAGTAGCGAACGGTGTTTAATGGAGTAATTCCCTTGTGTTATGTTATGTATTATTTCATCAATATCGTTTGGATTGGCTTGCGCAAGGAACCCTAATTTGCCAAAATTGATTCCTAAGATAGGTATATTGGTCTTATAACAATTTTGTGCACATTTTAGGAATGTACCATCGCCTCCCAAACTGATGATTATTTCAGCATCGTTCGCCTTTAGTTCCTCAAATTCTTCTAATTGTATAATGCTGTAGCTTTGTGATTGCAACTTTTCTTTGAATGATTTATCTATAGATACTTCAAAACCAGATGCAATGAAGCTATGAATAATTTCTTCTACTTTTGTTTTGTATTCAGAAGCTATGTTTATACCGAAAATTGCAATCTTCATTTCTCTTAGTTTTTTAATGATGTAAATATATGAAAACTAAGGAGAAAAAAAAGACGGTAGTAACCGTCTTTTATTGAAGTTTAAATCGTTTCTCTAAATCGAGAATATACCGTTTAAATCGTTTGTCAGTTTCCATAAGATTGTTGACCGTTTTGCAAGCATGTAGTACGGTTGCGTGGTCTTTTCCTCCTATTTGAGAACCAATTGAAGCCAATGAATTTTTTGTGTAAATTTTGGCAAAATACATAGCAACTTGGCGTGATTGTACAATTTCACGTTTTCTTGTTTTTGATTTCAATTGCTCTATGCCTATATTGAAATAGTCACAAACGGTTTTCTTAATAAAGTCAATAGAGATATCTTGTTGGGTACTTTTTACTAATTTCTCAACAACATCTTTTGCTAGATCAAGAGTTAATTGTTTTTTGTATATGGTAGCTTGAGCAAGTATTGAAATGAGTACTCCTTCAAGTTCACGTATATTAGTTGTAATATGGTTTGCAATATATTCAATTACTTCTTCTTCAATAGCAATTCCTTCTTTTTGAATTTTTTGTTTAAGGATTGCCAAACGAGTTTCAAAATTAGGAACAGTTAATTCTGCAGAAAGTCCCCATTTGAAGCGAGAAAGGAGTCTCTCGCTTAATCCTTGCATTTCTACAGGAGGGCAGTCTGAGGTAAGAATAATTTGTTTTCCTTTTTGATGTAAATAATTGAATATTTGGAAGAAAGCATTTTGTGTACCTTCTTTTTTTGCGAATAATTGAACATCTTCTATTATAAGCACATCAATGTTTTGGTAGAAATGGAGAAAATCATTTCTTTTATTATCAATGGTAGCTTGAGAAAATTGTCTTTCAAATGTATCGGAGTCAACATACAAAACATTCTTTTTCGGATCCAACTCTTTAATTTCCGTTCCTATGGCTTGCACAAGGTGTGTTTTTCCCAAACCAGATTTTCCATAAATAAGTAAAGGGTTGTATGTTGATTTGTATGCGTTTTTAGCTACAGCAAGACCTGCCGTGCGAGCTAATTTATTACAATCTCCTTCTATGAAATTTGCAAACGTGTATGCTGGATTTAGCTGAGAATCAACTAATTCTTTTATTCCTGGTACATAAAATGGATTCTTTATGCCAACATTTTGTGGATAAGTTGTAATAGTCTGAGGGACTGATTGTATTTTTGTGTTTGTTATTGGTCCACCTTCATGAATAGTAGTAACTGCTTTTCCGCTTGATGATTTTGGTTTTACCAAAACACTATAGCGTAGTTTCATTTTTTGTCCAAATACACGTTGAAATACGCGTGTAAGTAAATCAAGATAATGCTCTTCAATAAAAGTGTAATAGAATTCACTAGGAACCTGTAATGTAATGATGTTCTCTTTCCAATCGATGGCTTGTATTGGTTCAAACCATGTCCTGTAGCTTTGAGATTGATCTTGCCCTAAAATGTCTTTAATTATGGTAAGACATTCTTCCCATTTTTCCTCTAAACAAATCATATTCTCCACTATTTCCATTTTTTTATTTATGCCTTTCTTTCTTTTATACAAATGTGCTAATAAATATTCAATAAAAAAATTAGTTTTAATCTTGCTTTTTTCATTTTTTGTATAGGTATTTGTCTTTCAACGTTTTAAATTTTTTGCTTTTTCGGACTTTTTATAACTCGCTAATAAACAATTACTTATGGCTATTTTGTTGATTTGTTTGAAGTTGTGTCGTTTACTTAAATCTACATTTTTTAAGATAGTTTTTATGTATCATAAAAAGTAAGATTTATGATACAATTTTGGGGTAAATATATTATAGAGAATATGATGGTGTTGTACTATTCCTTTTTGTTTTTGGTATCCTTAGATTTCTCTTTACCTGAACTAAATATAGGGAACGATACATAGCGTTTAGGGTGTTCTTGTACATCTATTAATAATGTATTTAATTGTTTTAATGCATTATCAAGATTATTGTAGAGCGATTTGTCGTCAATGAGTGCACCCAAAGAACTTTGACCACTATTTACTTGTTTTAATATCGTTTGAAGTTGTGTAACTGCATCTTCTGTCTTATGGAGTGTTTGGGTAATGTTTGCTTTTGAAAGCGAATCACTCATATTTGAGAAATTATTGATAATAGTTCCAATTTCGTCTGAATGGTTATTTATAGTATAGCTAATGCTATCAACGTTTTCTAGAATGTTTTGAATGTTCCCGCTACCATTGGTGAGCATAGTGTCTAGGGTAACACCGGAATGGTGTATAGCATCTATTGCATCTTGTAATTTTATGAAACAACGGCGAAGTTCCTGTCCGTTTGATTCGTTCACAACGTATTTTACTTGATCAATCGCAATAGCAGCACTTTCAAGTAATTTCTCAGCTTGTGCTTTAAGAGGAGCTACTTCTATACGTACTTGGTCCGTAATTGAGGCTTCTATCTCGGTATTAAGTGTGTCATAGTTTTGAACATATCCATCTTCTCTGTTAAAGTTTTGAGGGATAATAATGTCAATAGCTTTGGAACCTAAGATATCCGAGCTAAAGATTTTTGCAATAGATGCTTTCGGAAGTTCTATGTCAGAAAAAATGCTTAATTCAACCGTTAATTGGTCGTATTTTGACGATGTAAAATAGATATCTTTTACGTGTCCAATTTTATGTCCGCGAAGCAAAACAGCAGAATTTACTTGTAATCCTTCTACTTGAGAATAGGTAGTGTAGTATACATTCTCATTCGTAAAAAGGTTTCTGCCTTTAAAAAAATTAATTCCCCAAATTAAAATACCAGCTACAATTACTAGAATAAGTCCTATTTTAATTGCTTTATCTTTTTCCATGTATTAATTAGTTTTTTTTCTTACTTCTGTTAGTTGTAGTTTTTTATTTTCTTTATTTCTTGCAACAACATATGCTGCTGGATATTTCCGTTTTACATTTTGTAAAAATACAGATATTTCTTTGTATGTAGCAGTTTTGCCATAGTAATATTTATATAAACCATCTTCTTGCACGTAGTATACGTCTGTTAGGCCATTGAAATTTGATGGTATCAAATCAATTTTTTCTTTCCCGGCACCAATTTGAATTCCGTAATAAATTTCGAGCGTGTCTTTTTGTGGTTGTGCAACTTCTTTATTTTGTTCTTGTATAGTTACTTTGGTCTGTGGCTTTGATTGTTGTTGTGTTTCTGTTGGTACATTTTCTTGTTTTGCCTGTATTTCAGGGGTCTCAGGTGTTTGAGCTTTTTGTATTTGTCCAACAGACCGAGTTTCTATATATTTTTTGTAATTCAAAAATGCTTGATATATGGCATATGCCATTTCTGCTTGATTTTCTTGTTTATTCAACCATTTTTCTTCTTCTGCATTTGAGATAAAACCAGTCTCTATAAGAACACTTGGCATGGCTGTTTTCCAAAGGACAAGAAAAGGTGCTTGATGAACGCTTCTGTCTTTGCGTCCTAGGTTTTGCAATTCCGATTGAATCATGCCGGCTAGGGCAAGACTATTGTCGCAAAAGGCACCTTGTTGCAGTTTGTGCAAAATAATAGCTTCATTATCATTTGCCGACATTCCTTGGTATTGTGAAGCGTCAGATTCTAACGAGATAACATCGTTTTCCATTTTGGCAACGGTAAGATTTGCTTCGTTTTTTGCCAAACCCATAGTCCACGAGTCGGTACCGGTAGCATCTTGATTTGGATTCGCATTTACGTGTATAGAAATGAATAAGTCTGCTTTTGCTTTGTTCGCAATTTCGGCACGTTTATGTAATTCTATGAATTCGTCAGTTTTTCTGGTATAAATTACTTTCACATCAGGACAACCGCCAGCAATAAGCGAACCAGCCTTAAGTGCCATAGAAAGTGTGAGATCTTTTTCTTTTGATATTTTTCCACAAGCTCCAGGGTCTTTCCCTCCGTGTCCGGCGTCAATTACAACCGTTTTTACTGTATAAGGAGCTGTTTGTGCTAATGCGCTTGTTGAGT
The DNA here is from genome assembly GCA_036752345.1 of Bacteroidales bacterium. Classification (GTDB taxonomy): domain Bacteria; phylum Bacteroidota; class Bacteroidia; order Bacteroidales; family UBA1715; genus UBA1715. The sequence continues at coordinate 26,991 of DAIOSV010000026.1, forward strand.
AAAAAAGTATCAAGCAAAAAGCAGACAATAGTACTATGTGTTTTGTTGTTTGCATTGTGTTATAAAGTATTCCTATGAGTTTTTCGTTAAGATTAAAAATTTCTAGTTATTTTTGACGAAAAATAACGTGTATGCGTTATAGACACAAAAATAGCATTTTAACGACTTGCAAAGACAAAGTTTCAAATATTTTTTTCTAACACTTTTTACAAGTGTGATATGTAATGTTGTCGTAGCGCAAGATACTACAGTCGTTAGGCAGACCGACACTACTACAACTCGTACACAACAAAAACCAAACCAAAAAAAGAGAAGTGGATTTACGAATCCGGTAGTGTATTCTTCTCAAGATTCCATAATTTTTAAAGTTTCTGACAATGAAGTTCAGACTTATGGAGATGGGAAAGTAAAGTATGAAAACATTGATTTAGAATCGGAATTTATTGAATTAGATGTGGTGAAACGTGAAGTTTTTGCCAAAGGAATGATTGACGATTCTACCAAACAAATGGTAGGAACACCCGTGTATAAAGATGCTTCGGATTCGTTTGATGCCGACTCTATGCGCTACAATTTTGATTCAAAACAAGGTCTTGCGTTTGGTATTTATACCAAACAAGACGAGGCATATCTTCATGGTGGCAGAACTAAGATACATAATAATAAAGAGATTCACATAGAGCATGGAAAATACACTACCTGTGATGAAAAATGTCCTCACTTTTATGTAGAAATGACGAAAGGTAAAGTCATTGTTGATGATAAAATCGTGTTTGGACCATCGTGGGTTGTCGTTGATGAAATCCCTATTCCTTTAATCATTCCATTTGGCTATTTCCCTATAACTAAAGGGCGGTCAAATGGTATCATAATTCCAACCGTGGGTGAAGAAACAGCAAAAGGATACTATCTACGGAATGGTGGTATATATTTTGGTTTGGGCGAATATTTTGATTATAAATGGCTTGTTGATGTCTATTCATTAGGAAGTTGGCGTACATCAATTTCTTCTAATTACAAGGTGCGATACAGGTTTGGTGGAAATTTTTCATTTACATATGCAAGTTTGGTTACCAACGAAATTCGTCAAACGCCCACTTTTAATGTAAAATGGACTCATACACAGATACAGAAGTCACCATATAGCCCCAATTTTAGTGCTAATGTAAACTATGGGTCGGCTGGGTATACGAAACAAAATACCTATAATACAAGTGAATATTTGAATAATCAAGTTTCATCAAATATTTACTTCAGTAAAAAAATTGCGGGCACTCCGTTATCTTTCTCTGCTTCGTTGTCGCACTCGCAAAACAATATCGATAGTACCATTACTTTAACATTGCCACAACTGCGTTTGACAGCTTCATCATTTGCTCCCTTTAAACGTAAAAAAGCAGTAGGTAAGGAGCGGTTCTATGAAAAAATCAACATTTCCTATACCGGTGAAATGCAAAATAAGTTGGTTAATGCAAAGCTTGATTCTACTTTCTATAGAAAAGAAACGCTTGATTTGTTTCAAGCCGGCATAAACCATACTGTTCCGGTTACAATGAGTTTCAAGTTGTTTAAATATTTAACGATTTCGCCATCGTTTAATTATCAAGAACGTTGGTACAATTCAAAACTCACAAAAGAATGGGATCCAAATTATATGCAATATACGTCAACCGATACCATTATTGGTGCCGTTCGCATAGATACCACCAATGAGTTCTCACGTGTATATAATTATTCTTTCGGCGTAAGTGCAAGTACTAAAATATATGGTATGTTTCGCTTCCGTAGTGATGTGATAAAAGCAATTCGTCACGTGATTACACCAAGTATTTCTTATTCGCTAACGCCTGATTTTTCTGCAGAAAAATATGGCTATTACGGGTCGTATGTAAAAAATGCAAAAGGAGAAACAGCAACATATTCATTTTATGAAAAAGGAATCTATGGTGTACCTTCGTCGCAGCGACAGAATTCAATATCTTTTTCATTGGGAAACAATGTAGAGGCAAAAGTTCGTAGCAAAACCGATACTATTACGGGAACAAAGAAAATTAAATTGATAGAAAATTTGTCGATCAATGGTTCGTATAACTTTGCTGCCGATTCGTTGCGTATGAGTTTGATTAACGTATCGGGATATTCTACCATACTGAATCGTTTGACGTTACGCTATTCGGCTACATTTGACCCTTACGCAATAGGTGAAAAATCTACTTCAAGTGGACGTACGCAAGTGCGTGTAAATAATTATATGATAAATCGTTACGGAACTATTTGGAGAAAAACGCAGGATCAATGGGCAACGTCCTTGGCATACACGTTTGGTCCTATAAAAGACAAAAAAGAGCAAACACAAGTCCCGCTTGATGAATATTATGCATATTGGGACGTGCCTTGGAGTTTGAATGTGTCTTATTCTTTGAGCATTCCTCGTAAATATTATTATGACTATAACAATGAGTTGGATTCAGTCTCAAACAATGTAATACAAACTATTTCTGCTAGTGGAAAGGTGAGCCTTACCAAAAATTGGAACATAGGATTTTCAACCGGTTGGGATTTCCAAGACAAAGGAATTTCATATACCACATTAAATGTATATAGAGATTTGCATTGCTGGGATATGTCATTCTCTTGGGTTCCTTTTGGCGACCGTCAACGTTGGGAATTCACGCTCAAAATTAAAGCAAGCATGTTGAGCGACATCAAAATAGACATGAAGAGTTCTTCGGAATATTTCTAATTTTCACTATATGAATAAAGTAATCACCACATCGCTCGCTCCGGCACCTATTGGTCCGTACGAACAAGCAATTTTAGCAGGAAATACTTTATATATTTCCGGACAAATTCCCGTTAATCCGACCGACGGCGTGTTGGTTTCCGATACGTTTGCCAATGCTACCAAACAAGTGATGAACAATCTTGATGCAATATTGCAAGCCGCAGAAATGACGTTTGACAACGTAGTTCGTTGTACAATTTTTGTTTCCGATTTGGCTCATTTTGCTGAAGTAAATGAAATGTATGGTTCGTTCTTCAAAACTATTGCACCATCGCGTGAGTGTGTGCAAGTGGCAGCGTTACCAAAAGGAGCTAAGGTTGAAATTTCTGCAATTGCGGTGAAATAATTT